>CAWIUA010000009.1:0-18056 GCA_963839135.1 uncultured Alphaproteobacteria bacterium | reverse complement strand
CACCATTCTGCGCGGGCGAGTCCTTGGCTACGCCGGCGGGATCGCGGCGCTGGAGACGGTGCATGGGACCCTGCGCGGCCGGCCGAGCGGCAATCCGCCCGCGACCGGCACCGAGGCCGTCCTCTCGGTGCCTTCGGAGGCGATGGACGTGGTGGACGCGCCGCCGCCGGGCCGCGATAGCCTCGCCGGACAGCTCACCGGGCGGCTCCTGATCGGCACCGCGGTGCAGGTCGAGGTAGTGCTCACGGACGGGCAGGAGATCACGATCGAGAGTCACGCGAGCAAGTATCCGCCGGGCCGCGAGACAGGAGCGGTGACGCTCGCGTGGGACCCCGCTGACGCGACCGTGATCGCAGCACCGTGACCCCGCCGCCCGAAGCACCCCTGGCCAGCCCCGCCGTGCATCGGGCGTGGCCGGTGCTACGCGTGCTCGGCACAGAGATCACGCTGCTGCGCGAGATTCGCGCGCAGGCCGAGGCTGACCTCGGCCTCGCCATCGCCTTCGAGACGCTCGACTTCCTCGGCGCCCAGCGCAAGGCGGCGACCGACCCGGCGTCGTTCGACATCTACGACCAGTGCTTCCACAGCCTCGACATCGTCTGGTTCTGGCAAGCGCTACAGCCGATCGATACCCGGCGCATCGCGCTGTGGGACGAGGTGGGCGAGCTCTCCCGCATGGGCCGGGTCAGGCCGCAGGCGCAGGCCGCACGCGGCGACGCGCCGGGGCGCAAGCTCCACGTTCAGGGCGACGGCTTGCTTGGTCCGCACCCGGCGCGCGGCATCAGCATGTTGCCGACGGTGCACAATCTGGACAGCTTCGCTTACGACCCCGCCGCCCTCGCGCTGCCGCCCGACGAGGCACCAAGCTGGAGCTGGCTGCTCGACCCGCGGTTTGCTGGCCGCGTCGCGCTCGTGGACGAGCCGGCGATCGGCATCTTCGACGCGGCGCTCGCGGCGCAAGCCGGCGGCCACATGCGCTTCGCCGACCTGGGCAACATGACGTTGGCCGAGCTCGACCAACTCTTCGGCCTGCTGCTGGAGCGCAAGCGGGCACGTCATTTCTGCGGCACTTGGCGCACCGGTGCGGACTGCGCCTCGCTCGCGCGGAGCGGCCAGGCCGCGCTTCAGAGCATATGGTCGCCTACCGCCGTGGCGCTCGCGGCAGACGGCGCCCGAATTGAACAGGCAGACCCCGTGGAAGGCTACCGCGCATGGCACGGCGGCCTCGCCCTGTCGAGCCGCCTCGACGGGCGGACGCGCGAGGCCGCCTACGCCTACCTGAATTGGTGGCTGACCGGCGCCGCAGGCGCAGCCGTGGCACGCCAGGGCTACTACATGTCCGTGGCCGGCCGCGTCCGCGCGCACCTCGCCGAGGCAGAATGGGCCTACTGGTACGAGGGCAAGCCGGCGGCCTGCGATCTGCCGGGCGTCGGTGGCGGAATCGCCGTGCGGCGCGGCCAGGTGCGGAGCGGTGGCTCCTACCAGCAGCGGGCAAGCCGGATCGCGGTTTGGAACACGACGATGGACGAGCACAACTACCTCGTCCGCCGCTGGCGTGCCTTCACGTCATGAGCATGGCCGAGGAGGAGCAACGGATGGCCAATCTGCGCGTCGCCGTGGACATCGGGGGCACCTTCACGGACATCTGCGTCCTGGACGAGGGCAGCGGCGCCATCCGCGTCGCCAAGACCGCCTCGACGCCGGACCCGATCGACGGCTTCCTGGCCGGGCTTGAGCAGGGGGGCGTGGACCTGCGCGACGTGGCCCTGCTCTCCCATGGCACGACGGTGGCCACCAACGCGCTCATCACCCGGCGCCTGCCGCGGGCGGCGATGGTGTGCACCGAAGGCTTCCGCGACGTCATAGAGATTCGCCGGGCCAACAAGGAGGACCTCTGGGACACCTACAAGGACGTGGCCCGCCCCTACGTGCCGCGCCGCGACCGGCTCACCGTGCGTGAGCGCGTGGACGCGGCGGGCTGGGTGGTGACGCCGCTCGATGAGGCGGAGGCGCGGGAGGCCGCGCGAATCCTTCGCAAGCGCGGCGTCGCGGCCGTCGCGATCTGCTTCATGAACGCCTTCGCCAACGGCGCCAACGAGCGCCGGATGAAGGAGATCCTCGAGCGAGGAGCTGCCGGGCGTGCCGGTCACGGCCTCGTCGGAGGTGCTCCCCGAGATCTTCGAGCACGAGCGCTTCTCGACGACGGTCGTCAACGCGATCCTGGCGCCCGTCGCGGGCGATTACTGCGCGCGCCTCGGTGAGCGGCTCGCTGACGGCGGCTACGGCAGCGACCTCCTGCTGCTGCACAGCGGCGGCGGCGTGATGACGGCCAAGGGGGTCCGGCAATTCGCCGCCCGGCTCGCCGGCTCCGGCATCGCGGCGGGCGCCATCGCGAGCCGGCACATCGCCGTGCAGTGCGGCTTCCCCAACTCCATCGGCCTCGACATGGGCGGCACGAGCTGCGACGTCTCGCTCGCCTACGAGGGGCGGTCGCGCGTCACCAAGGATTGGCACATCGAGTTCGGTTACCCGATCCGCTTCCCCAGCATCGAGGTGCTGACCATCGGCGCGGGTGGGGGATCGCTCGCCTGGATCGACGACGCGGGATCGCTGCGCAACGGCCCGCAATCGGCCGGCGCCGACCCCGGACCCGCCTGCTACGGCCGGGGCGGCGAGACGCCGACCAACACGGACGCGAACCTGGTGCTGGGCCGGCTCGGCCAGGGCCTCGCCGGCGGCAGGGTGCGGCTCGACCCGGCGCTCGCTGAGGCGGCCGTGCGCCGCGGCGTGGCGGAGAAGCTGGGCCTGGAGTTGCACGAGGCCGCGGAGGCGATCGTGCAGGTCGCCAACGCCAACATGGCGGACGCCGTGCGCTTGATCTCGATCAGCCGCGGCTACGACCCGCGCGATTTCGCGTTCGTCGCCTTCGGCGGCGCGGGCGCGCTGCACGGCGCGGCGCTGGCGCGCGAGCTGGCCATCCCGGTGGTGATTGTACCGCCCAATCCGGGCGTCACCTCCGCGCTCGGCTGCCTGCTCGTGGATGTGCAGCACGACCTCGCCGAGAGCTACATCCGGCCGGCCGCGAGCGCCGACCCCGCCGCGATCGAGGCCGAGTTCGCCCGGCTGGAGGCGGAGGCGGGCGAGCGGCTGCGGCGCGAGGGCGTCCCGCCCGAGCGCATTGCCGTCGAGCGCACGGTGGACATGATGTATCAGGGCCAGTGGCGGTCGCTTGCCGTGCCCGCCGGCAGCCCGGTTGTCTCCATCCCTGGCCTGGTCGCCGCGTTCCACGCCCTGCACGAGCACGAATACAATTTCCGCCGCGACGACGCGCCGGTTGACATTTACCGCCTCAACCTCCGCGCCGTCGGCGTCGTCCCCAAGGCGGCGCTGGCCGAGCACGACGCGAGCGGCGCGATGCCGGAGCCGGCTGAGCGCCGCCCCGTCTGGTTCGGCGGCACGGAACCGCATGACACGCCGGTCTATCGGCGGGACGCCCTGCCGTCCGGAGCGCGCTTCGCCGGCCCGGCGATCGTGGAGCAGCTCGACGCCACCACCGTCGTGCCTCCCGGCGCACGCGCCGAGGTGGACCGTTTCCTCAACCTCATCATCCGGGTGGAGGGCTGACCTATGGCGGACATTAGCAGCAGGCAGGGATTCGCGCTCGACCCGGTCACATTCGAGGTGCTGAAGAACGCCTTCATCACCACCGTGGATCAGATGGCCGAGCAGATCCTGCGGACCTGCTACTCCTTCGTGATCTATAACCGCGACTTCTCCAACGCGCTCAACGACGCGAACGGGGACTCCATCGCCCAGGGCAACCAGGACATCGCGGTCCACGTCGGCACGCTGCACTGGACCTGCAAAGACGTGATCCGCGCCTTCGCGGGCGACATGCGCGAGGGCGACGTGTACGCCATCAACGACCCTTACGCCGGCGGCACGCACTTCCCGGACGTGCGCCTGATCCGCCCGGTGTTCGTGGACGGCGAGCCGATCGCCTACATGCAGTCGAACGGCCACTGGTCGGACGTGGGCGGCAGCGTGCCGGGCTCCTTCGACGTGATGGCCCGCGAGATGTTCCGCGAGGGCATCCGCATCACGCCCGTGCGGCTCTGGGATGGCGGGCGTGATGGGGGCCGCTTCTGCAACGACGTCGCCAACCTCATCGCCGCCAACTGCCGCGACCCTGCCTCCATCATCGGCGACATGCAGGCCCAGGCCGAGGCGACGCGCGTGGCCGAGCGCGAGATCCTCCGGCTCGTCGCCAAATACGGCAAGGACACCGTCATCACCGGCTTCGCGGACGTGCAGGACTACGTCGAGCGCGCCATGCGCCAGCGCCTCGCAGCGCTCCCGGACGGCGAGTGGGAGACGCAGGACTTCATAGACCGCGATCCCTCGGCGGGCGGCGAGGGCATGATCCCGATCCGGGTGAAGCTCACCAAGCGCGGCGACCGGGCGATCTACGACTTCACCGGCAGCCATCCGTGCATCGGCTCGCTCTACAACTCGGCCTTTGGGGCGACCTTCTCGGCGGTGGCCGCGGGCATGAAGACGTTCTTCCCGGACCTGCCGCTCAACTCCGGGTTCTACCGCTGCTTCGAGGTGATCGCGCCCGAGGACACGGTGGTGAACGCCCGCTGGCCGGTCGCGGTCACGGGTTTCCTGATGCCGTTCGAGAAGATCATGAACTCGATCTACGAGATCTGGTCCGGCATCATGCCCGAGCGCGCCATCGCCTGCGCGTTCAACCTCGAATACCTGCTGACCGGCGGGCGCGACCTGCGCTCGCCCGCCAAGCCGCTCTTCATGTTCTACGACTGGCTGCCCGGCGGCTGGGGCGGGCGCAACGGCCGCGACGGCTGCAACGTGACGACGGCCTGCTTCGGCACCGGCTTGCAGTCCCAGCCCGTGGAGGGGCAGGAGCGGAACTCCCCGATCCTGACCGGCGAGTATCAGATCCTGACCAACTCCGCCGGGCCGGGGCGCTGGCGCGGCGGCGTCGGCGTGCGCAAGACGAGCACGCTGCGCGAGGCCGACCGGGCCGTCATCTCCTACATCTGCGACCGCGAGCGCGCCGTGGTGTGGGGCATCAACGGCGGCCTGCCCTCCATGCCGCACGGCCTCAGCCTCACGCGGGCGGAAGACGGGCGGGAGGAGTGGCTCGGCTCCGTGTTCTCCGACGTGCCGATCCGCTCGGGCGACGTGTTCAGCCGCCCCACGGCGGGAGGCGGCGGCTACGGCGACCCGCTGGAGCGCGACCCCGCAGCCGTGCGCGAGGACGTGGCCGACGATTACGTGTCCCTTGAGCGGGCGCGGGCGGATTACGGCGTCGTGCTGCGCGTCGTGGACGCAGACCTGGCCGAATACGAGGTGGACGAGGTGGCGACGGAGCAGGAACGGTCCCGCATCCGCGCGGCCCGGCGCGGCTGGATTGCCGAGGATCCGGAAAACGTCGCCGACCGCTTCCGGCGCGGCGAGCTCGATGCCCTGGACGTGGTGCGCCGCCATGCGGTGGTGCTGGACTGGAGCAGCGGAGCGGTGCTGCCCAACTCGACCCGGCAGTTCCGCGAGATGTTCCAGAAGCGGACGGCCGCGCACTGGCGCGACTGACCGCGCGACAAGACAACAAGGAGGACGACGCGTTGCTGGATGCGATGGGCGAGGCCGGGCCGATCCGGGTCGGCGTGGACGTGGGCGGCACCTTCACCGACCTCGTGCTGGAGGACGCGCGCGGCGAGACGCAGCGCGTGGTGGTGCACAAGGTCCCGAGCACGCCCGAGGACCAGTCGGTCGGCGTAGTGGACGGCATCGTCGAGCTGTGCCGCATGGCCGGCGTGCGGCCGGCGGACATCGGCGTGCTGTTCCACGGCACCACGGTCGCCACCAACATGGTAATCGAGCGCAAGGGCGCCGAGGTGGGAATGATCACCACAAGCGGCTTCCGCGACATCCTGCACATGGCCCGGCACAAGCGGCCCCACAACTTCTCGTTGCAGTTCGACGTGCCCTGGCAGAGTGCCCCTTTGGTCAAGCGGCGCAACCGCATCCCCGTCACCGAGCGCATCCTGCCGCCCGACGGCAGGGTCGGCACGCCGCTCGACGAGGCCGAGGTGCGCGAGGCGGCGGCGCTGTTCAGGAAGCGCGGGCTGGACGCCGTGATCGTCGCTTTCCTGTTCTCGTTCCTCGACGACCGGCACGAGCGCCGGGCCAAGGAGATCGTGCAGGACGCGATGCCGGACGCCTACGTCTGCGCCTCGTCCGAGGTGGTCAACGCCATACGCGAGTATGAGCGCTTCTCGACGGTGGCGATGAACGCCTATATCGGCCCGCGCACCTCGTCCTACCTCAAGCAGCTCCAGGCGCGGCTGCGCGAGGCGGGCATGAACGCCCCCGTGCGCATCATGCAGTCGAACGGCGGCATCTCCACGGTGGAGAACTCCATCGTGCGCCCGGTCGGCCTGCTGCTCTCGGGACCTGCGGGCGGGGTGATCGGCGGGCGCGCGACTGGGGAGGCGTGCGGGGCGCAGAACGTCATCACCATAGACATCGGCGGCACGTCCGCGGACATCAGCGTGATCCGCGGCGGCAGCCTCACTATCAAGAACCCGCGCGACACCCAGGTCGCGCTGCTGCCGGTTCTCGTGCCGATGCTCGACATTGACGCGATCGGCGCGGGCGGCGGCTCCATCGCCTACGTGGACGCTGGCGGGGCGTTCCGGGTCGGGCCGCGCTCGGCCGGGGCCGACCCCGGACCCGCCTGCTACGGCCGCGGCGGCGCCGAGCCGACCGTGACCGACGCGCAAGTCGTGCTCGGCCGGCTCGACCCCGACCGCTTCCTCGGCGGCGACCTCACCATTGATCCCGACCTCGCGCACCGGGCCATCGCGACGCGCCTCGCCGAGCCGCTCGGCATGTCCGTGACCGAGGCGGCGCTTGGGGTGCTGCGCATCATCAACAACACCATGGCCTTGGCGATCAACGCGAACTCGGTCGCCAAGGGCATAGACCCGCGCTCGTTCTCGCTCATGGCGTTCGGGGGCGCCGGGCCGCTGCACGGGGTGGCTCTCGGCGAGATGATCGCCGCCGGGACGTGATCTCCCCGCTCCACCCCGGCATCACCGCGGCGATCGGCCTGCTGATGACCGACCTGCAATACGAATACACGCGCTCGGTGCCAATCGTCCTCAGCACCGCGGCGCTGCCCGACCTCGCGCGACTGGATGAGGCATTCCTGGACCTCGCCGCGGAAGGCGCGGCGCAGCTCGCGAGCGACGGAGTGCCCGAGGCGGGCCGCACCTTCGAGCGCGTGCTGGAATGCCGCTACGTCGGTCAGGGCTTCGAGCTGCGCGCCGCCGTGCCGGACGGCGCGCTGAGGCAGGAGAGCGTGCAGGCGATCATCCGCAGCTTCTACGGCGCGCACAATGAAACCTACGGCCACGTCTTCGAAGACCAGCTCGTTGAGGCGGTAACACTGCGGCTGATCGCGCGGGGCGCCGCCGCCTCGCTGCGCTTGCCAGATCTGGCGCATGGCGGCCGCAGCGACCCGGCGGAGGCGTACCTCGGCGTGCGCGACACGGTCTTCGACGACGGCAGCCGCCTGCCGACGCCGCGCTACGCCCGCGACAAGCTGCTCGCCGAGGATACGGTCCGCGGGCCCGCGATCATCACCCAGCACAACAGCACGACCGTCCTTCCGCTGGGCTATCTCGCCCGCGTGCTGTCGCACGGCGACATCCTCATCCGCCGCGAAGGAGCCAGCGCATGACCGAGCCGGTTGATCCCATCACGCTGCAGGTCATCGGCGGCGCGCTGCACTCCATCGCCGAGCAGATGGGCAACGTGCTCTACCGCATGTCGTATTCCTCGATCATCCGCGAGAGCCAGGACCTTGGCGCCGGGCTGTTCGACCGCGCGTTCAACACGCTGGCCGAGAGCGATTCCACGCCGATGCACATCGGCTCGCTGCCGGGGTATCTCCGCGGCATCGAGAAGACGGTGCCGCTCGACGCCTGGAAGCCCGGCGACCTGGTGATCCATAACCACCCCTACTACGGCGCCAGCCACTCGCCCGACATCGCCATCGTCATGCCGGTGTTCCACGAGGGCGAGCTGGTCGGCTTCTCCGCCAACACCGCGCACCACGTGGACATCGGCGCCGCGACGCCGGGCCTGATCATCGACGTGCCCGACATGTTTGCCGAGGGCATGCTGTTCAACGGCGTGAAGCTCTACGAGGAAGGGCGGCGCAACGAGTCGCTCTGGAGCTACATCCGCGGCAACACGCGCGTGCCGAGCCTGGTCATGGGCGACCTCGCCGCGCAGATCGCCTCGGCGGAGCTGGGCGTGCGCCGCTTCCAGGAGTTGCTAGGCACCTACGGCCGCGACCAGGTGATCCAAGCGACCCGGCAACTCATGGACTACTCCGAGGCCATGCTGCGCCGGGAACTCGCGAAGATCCCCGACGGCGAATACGTCGCGGAAGGCTTCATGGACGATGACGGCCGCAATCGCGGCAAGCGCCTGCCCGTGAAAGTCACGGTGCGCATCCAGGGTGACGGCGTCGAGGTTGACCTCACCGGGTCGTCGCCGCAGGTCCCGACCGCGTTCAACGTGCCGTTCGAGGGCTCGACCAAGGTCGCGTGCTTCTTCGCCTTCCGCGCCCTGCTGCTCGACACCTACACCAACCCGGACCCGATCCCGGCGAACGAGGGGTCGTTCCGCCCGGTCAAGGTGACGGCGCCGTCCGGCTCGATCTTCAACCCGGTCGCGCCCGCTGCGGCGGAGGCGCGGTTCTCCCAGATCCAGCGCGTAGTGGACCTCATCATCAAGGCGCTCGCCCCGGTGCTGCCGGACCGCTGCACCGCCGGCAACGCGGCGACGCTGTCCTTCGCCGCCTTCTCCGGGGTGCGCCCCTCGGGCGACTACTGGGTGTTCCTAGAGGTGAACGAGGCGGCCATGGGCGGCCGTCCGCGCTCGGACGGGCCGGACACGGTCGAGGAGCTGATGCGCAACACGCGCAACAACCCGCTCGAGGATCTTGGCATGCATCTGCCCCTGCTCTGCGACCGCTACGAGATCCGCGACGACGTGCCGCCCGGAGCCGGCAAGTTCCGGGGCGGCATGGGCGTCATCAAGTCGCAGCGCTTCCTGGGACCGGGCTTCATCACGCACGAGGCGGACCGCCACGACGACCCGCCCTGGGGCGTCTTCGGCGGCCATGACGGCTACGGCGGCCGGGTGGAGACCTACAACATCGCCGACCCGGCGAAGGTCAAGCAGCACCCGGCGAAGTTCTCCGGCCTGCGGACCGAGGCAGGGGACGTGATGTCCTACCTGTCCCCATGCGGCGGCGGCTATGGCGACCCAGTGGAGCGCGACCCGCAGAAGGTGCTGGACGACATCCTCGACGGCTACATCAGCGCCGAGCAGGCGCGCGAGTCCTACGGCGTCATCGTCAAACCGGTGGACGACGGCTTCGGCTGGGCGCTCGACGAGGCGGCGACAGCGGCCCGGCGCTCGACACTGCGCAGAGCATCCTGAGAGGAGGCATCAATGCCGCAACGGATCATCGATCTCAGCCTGGCGATCGAGGACAACATGCCCTCGCACAAGCTGTTCCAGCGCCCGGTCGTGGTCACGCACATGACGCACGAATCGTCCGCCAAGCTCGGCCTCGGCGTGCCGGGCGACCCGATGACGTTCCAGACCAACTTCCTCGGCATGCTGGACCACGTCGGCACGCACGTGGACGCGTTCCGGCACGTGTCGCCCACGGGCGCCCCGATAGACGAGATGCCGCTCGACCTGTTCATGGGCAAGGCGGTCTGCTTCGACCTGCGCCACATCCCCGACCTCGGCGAGATCACGGTCGCCGACATGGAACGGGGTGAGGAGACGGCGGGCGTCAAGGTGGACGGCCACATCGTGCTGCTCTGCACCGGCTTCCACGCCCGCACCTACCCGACGCTCGACTCGGTCTGGAAGAACCCGCTGTTGACCGTGGAGGCGACGCGCTGGCTGCACGAGCGCGGCTCGCGCATGCACGGCGTCGAAGGTCCCTCGACGGACAAGCCGACCGACAACGTCTTCGGCAACCATCGCCTCTGCCGCGAGCTTGGCATGAGTCATTGGGAATGGCTGGTGAACCTGGAGCAGCTTCTCGGCAAGGGCGAGTTCCAGTTCTTTGGCGTGCCGCTGAAGGTCAAGGGCGGGTCCGGCTCGCCGGTGCGCGCCTTCGCCGTCGTCGCCGAATAGCTGGGAATGCCGGACGCGCTGGACTGGCTTGGCGCGACGGAGATGCGCCGGCTGATCGCGGCGCGGGAAATCTCGCCCGTCGAGGTCACGCGCCGGGCGCTCGACAGGGCGGAGGCGACTCAGGCGACGCTGAACTGCTTCGCACACCTGATGCCGGAGCAGGCGTTGACGGAGGCGCGCCGCGCCGAGGACGCCGTAATGGCCGGTGCGCCGCTCGGGTTGCTGCACGGCGTGCCGATCTCGGTGAAGGACCTGATCTCCATCGCCGGCGTGCCGTATGCGTCGGGGTCGCGCGCGATGGCGGGCACGCTCGGCACCGTGGACGCGCCGGCTGTCGAGCGCGTGCGCGCGGCAGGCGCGATCGTGATCGGCAAGACCGCGACCAGCGAGTTCGGCTGCAAGCCGGTCGGCGACAGCCCGCTGACCGGCATCACCCGGCATCCCTGGGACCTGGGCAAGACACCCGGCGGGTCGAGCGCCGGCGCCGCGGCGTCGGTCGCGGCCGGGATCACGCCCTTCGCGCTCGGCACCGACGGCGGCGGCTCCATACGCATCCCGGCCGCCTTCACCGGGCTGGTGGGCATCAAGGCGCAGTTCGGCCGCGTGCCGGTCTGGCCGGTCTCGGCCACGCCGACGCTGGCGCATGTCTGCCCGATCGCGCGAACGGTTCGCGACGCCGCGCTGCTGCTCACCGCGATCGCTGGCTACGACCGCCGCGACCCGTTCTCGGTCGCCGGTCCCGTCCCGGACTTCCTCGGCGCTTGCGATGCTGCGGTCGCAGGCCTGCGAGTTGCTTGGAGTCCGACGCTGGGCTACGCGCGCCCGGATGCCGGAGTGGTCGCGGTTGCCGAAGCGGCAGCCAGTCGGCTCGAAGCGCTGGGCTGCAGCGTCGAGCGCGTGGACCGCGTGTTCGAGGAGGACCCGGCCCCGCTCTGGACCGCCGAGTTCTACGCCGGCGTTGGAACCCGCTTGCGCAGCGTCGTGGAGACACGGCGCGACTTGCTGGACCCGGCAGTCGCCACCGTACTGGACCGGGCGCTGCGGCAGGAGATGCGCGACTACTACGAAAGCGTCTTCGCGCGCTACGCCCTGCGCGAGCGGCTGCGGCTGTTCTTTGAACAATACGATTTGCTGCTCAGTCCCGTCCTGCCCGTAGCGGCATTGGCTGCCGGCGAGAACAGCCCGGCGCATCTCCAGGACCTCGGGCTGGTGACCTGGGTGCAGTACACGTATCCATTCAATCTCACCGGCCATCCGGCCGCCTCGGTCTGTGCCGGCCTGGACGGGGATGGAATGCCGGTGGGGCTGCAGATCATCGGCCGTGCGCATGCGGAGTGCGACGTGATCGGCGCCGCGGCAGCGTTCGAGCGCACGTGGCCGCCGGGGTATAATGTCCGCGTGGCCTGACGCCGCTGCCTTGCCTCCCGTCACTCGCGCCTCGCTGTGCTGCTCCGCGGCGTGTCGTGCGGCACCCGGAACGAAGCCGCCGATTTCTGCCAGATGCGGCTGCTCGGTGTGTTGACCGAACGATACGGAATGGAGGTTCCTAACAGGATGAAAGCGTTGCCGGCTCAATCTTCTCTAGGCGCACGCCGGTGGCCGCAGCGCCTGACCGTCGCGGCGCTCGTCATGGAGCTTGCAGGCTGCGCGCAGCCTGTCGCCGTCGCGCCCATGGCTACGGCGCCGCAGCCAGCCATGGTCCGGTCAGGCACGGCCGATGAGCTCGTCAATGTTGGCAGGGCGAAGCTCGACGCGACGGCGTATCACGACTCCGGCGCTTACATGCGCGACTTCGCGCGCGCTGCCGCGCCAGCCAACGCGTGGCTCCGGCAGCGGGCGCCGCAAGCAACGCGCCCGGCAATGGTGTTCGACATCGACGATACGGCGCTGACCAACTGGCCCGTGATCATCGCTAACGATTTCGGCCGCTTCGCGCCCGGTCCGTGCCTGATCCCCGACGGGCCGTGCGGCTGGCACGAATGGGACCTCCTCGGGCGCGACGCGGCGCTCGCGCCGACACTCGAGGTGTTCCGCACCGCCCGGTCTCTGGGAGTCGCGATCTTCTTCATCTCGGGGCGGCCGGAGAGCGAACGCCCGGCCACAGAGCGGAATCTCCGCGCGGCCGGCTACGCGGGCTATGTCCATGCGTTCTTCACGCCGAACGGCGAGCACTATACAGCGCTCGCGGATTTCAAGGCCCCGGTGCGGGCGAAGATCGCCGCCATGGGCTACTTGATCATCGCCAACATGGGAGATCAGTATTCCGACCTCGAAGGCGGCTACGCCGAGAAAACCTTCAAGCTGCCGAACCCGTTCTATTACATCCCTTGACCGTGCTTAAGCGCCGGCATCGGCCTATCGATTTTCCTTTGGCTGACACAGGCCGTGCATCGATCAAAGATACGATTGTGATCGCCGCCGCATTAGCGGTATGCACCGCGATCGATCATGCAGGCCGGGCCAGGACGTGTTGACCTGCGGCGAGGAGGTGCCATGCATAGTGAGACCACTCACCGCCGCGCAGGACCGCCGACCGTCGCCGGCACGGCCCTTTCTTCCGAGCCGCCCCCTCCCGCCCTGCTCGCCGCCACCGGATTGTCCATCGATGAGCTGCCCGCTTTCTGCGCGGTCGTCGCGGCCGTGCTGGACTGGCGGCACGATCGCGCACGAGGGATGGCGGTCCG
The DNA here is from genome assembly GCA_963839135.1 of uncultured Alphaproteobacteria bacterium. Lineage (GTDB taxonomy): Bacteria > Pseudomonadota > Alphaproteobacteria > Acetobacterales > Acetobacteraceae > CAWKEH01. The sequence goes on along the minus strand of CAWIUA010000009.1, from coordinate 5,112 downwards.
GCTCTGGCGCTGCGGCGAGCGCCAGCTCTCGTGGGTGCCTGAGGTGCGGCGTCTCGTACTCTATGCTGGCCCCTGGTCGCCGGGCGGCGCCGTACCGACGCCGGAGGACGTGCGCCGGGTCGAGGGCGCCCTGGGGCTGGCCGGCGATGACCCTGCTGGTGCCGCGTGGCGCAGCGAGCTAGCGTCGGCGCGGGCCGCGGCTGTCGACTTGGTCGTGGGCAGCGCTTCGAATGCACCCGGCTTCTCCGCGGCGCACAGCCGGCAGGCATCCTCCTGAGCGGCGATTGTCGCCCTCGAACGTGTCGCGCCAACCAGGCCGCTTCGCGCAGGCGTCGCCGCGAGCGTGCACGTGAAGAAGGGACGCCCCCGAAGGAGCGCCCCGTTCCACTAGCCGCGAATCGCCCTCATCGAAGCAGCTACAGTTGCGATCAGTCCGCCTTGCGACGGCGGGCGAGGCCGAGGCCGAGCAGCCCGGCGCCGAGGACGGCCATGCTGGCCGGCTCAGGCACAGGCGACGGACCACCGCCCGGCGGCACCGCGAGCGTGCCGCCCAGCGACACCGAGTAGCCGCCCGAGCCGTTGCCGTTGCGCGTCAGGTCGATGCGCAGGCTCGCTGCCTCGTTCGGGTCGTAGGACCCGAAATCCGGCGTGTAGGTGCCGAGGAAGTAGAGGTCCAGGAACCCGGTCGTGCGGGTGATCACCTGCACCGTGCTCGCCGAGAACGTGCCGAACCCGGACGCCGCCCCCGAACCGGTCACGGTCAGGTTCGACGAGGAACTGCCCGTGCCACCGGGGATGGTGATCGGGCTGGGGCTGAAGGTGAGCAGCTGGGTCGGGGCTGAGCCGCCGCTAGTAAGGCCGAGGAAGCTGCCGGAGCCCATGCCGTAGAAGCCGTTGCTCGGCGCGCTGAAGCTGGTCACCGCGTCGAGCGCACCGGGATCGGGCGACACACCCCCCGAGCCCAGGGTCAGCGAACCGTCGAGCGGCACCGCGCCAGCCGCCCCAGCCCACACCAGGGCCGCCGCCGCAACACCCCATTTCATGAGAGAACTCAGCATATTGGACTCCAGTTAACAGGCAGCAGCGATTGCCGCCTCTCGCTCCATGATATGCAACTGATATGCCAGAACAGAAATGTGTTTCCGAAACGTCACTTAGTCATATATACAAATACTGATCTCATCAATAATGTAAAATTCTCTGACGTATCTCTCTTTGTAATTCTACATATTGTAGATTCTTTTGTGATACATTTCGCATTAACCTCATATCATCTCTTGTCCAGCCTCATCATTCGGCATCGCAGGCCTCTGTTGGTCGATCACTTCGCTGCCGCAGGCGCCTGGTGATCCTACGCCGATGCGACCCGGTCGGCCTTGGTCGCGCCGCGCGCGCCGCGCGGCTTCTCGGGTCCGGTCGTGGTGTCGCGCGCGGTCTGGTGCTCCGTCTCCGCGTTCAGCTCCGCGCCCACGAGCACGACCGTCGCAGAGAGCCAGATCCAGGTCATGAAGCCGACCACGGCCCCGAGCGAGCCATAGGTCTTGTTGTAGCTGCCGAAACTGGCGACATACCAGGAGAAGGCGAGGGAGACGATTACCCAAGCAAGGGCCGCGAACGCGCTCCCCCAGGTGAGCCAGCGCCAGCGCGCGTGCTCACGGCTCGGCCCGATGCGGTAGAGGCACGCGAGCAGGACGGCGATGACCACGAGCAGCGCCGGCCAGCGCAGGGCACGGAGCAGCACGCCCGTGATACCGCCCAAGCCCATGACGTTGAGCACGATGGGCACCGCGACGACCGCGGCGAGGGCGATCACGACGAAGAAGATGCCGCCCAGGGTGAAGGCGAGCGTGATCGCGGTGAGGCGGACGAAGCCCCGCTTCTCCTTCTCCTGGTAAGCGACGTTCAGGCCCTCGAACATCGCCTTGGTGCCCTGGTTCGCGGTCCACAGGGAGGTCGCGAGGCCGATCACGGCGCCGACGCTGAGGGCGCTGCTGTGCGAGGTGAGGCTGTGGACCTGGTCGGTGACGAGCTGCATCCCACCGCTGGGAACGACGCCGGCGAGAGCCTTGAGCTGGCCCTCGATCGTCGTGGGGTTGGCGAACAGGCCGTAGATCGAGACCAGAGCGGCGAGAGCAGGAAATAGGGAAAGCAGGGCGTAGAAGGTGATGGCAGCGGCCTGGGTCATCAGCCCGTCCGCGGAGACGTTCGCAGCGACGCGCTTGGCGATGGCCCACCAGCCGCGGGCTGGGATCTCTGACGGCGTCGCGGCGTCGTGGCCGGCCTCCGTCCCGGTGCCAGCCCTGGACGGGCGCGCTGGAGCAGGGACCCTGCCAAGGCTCGCGCGCGGCACTGCGCGCAAATCCGGCCGGCCGGTTACGGTCCTGACCGAGAGGCTGGCAACGGCGAGGGCGGTGAGGAGCAGGGTAACTGGATCGCGTTTCATGGCTCGATGCACTTCCGTTCGCGCGACCAACGCATCGCACCCGAACTAGTTGGGCGGCACCAGTTCGAGCGGCGCCGCGGAGAGCGGCTCGCAGCCCGTCCCGGTGATCAGCACTGTGCGCCCTGGGCAAGCTGCCACGCCAGCGTCGCTGTCCATGAGGATCATGTGCAGGAAGATCACCATGCCCGGCGCGAGCAGGACCGGGTTGCCCGCGTAGAGCATGGGCCAGTCCATCCAGTTCGGCGCGAACGTGGCACCGAGGCTGTAGCCGCAGGCCGCGTAGCGGTGCTCAGCCAGCCCGGCGGCGTCGCAGGCCGCGCGATACGCCTCGAAGACGTCGCCGAAGCTCCGGCCCGGCCGTGCCCTCTCCTCGCAGGCGGCGAGCGCGTCGAGGGCTGCGGCATGGAGGCTGCGCTGCCGGGCGCTGGGCGGGGCGCCGACCTTGATCGTGCGCATCAGGCAGGCGTGGTAGTGCCGGGCGACGCCGGCGAACTCGAGCGTCACCTGGTCGTCCTCGCCCAGCGTGCGGCGGCCGGTCTGGTACCGGCTGAGGAGCGCTGCCGGGCCGGAGCCGATGATGAACTCGTTGGCCGGGTCGTCGCCGCCGCGGGCGTAGATCGCGCCGTGCATGGCGGCGAACAGGTCGCCCTCGAACGTGCCGGGCCGGAGTAGCGGCTGCGCCGCCGCGAGCGCCGCGTCGGCGTGCCCGGCGGCCTCGCGCGCGTAGGCGATCTCGGCGGGGCTCTTCACGAGGCGCAGGCGGGTGATCAGGCGCGAGGCGTCCTGCGCCTGGCAGAACCCGTCCAGCGCCGCGTCGAGCCGGCGGCCGCCCGCTGCGGTCAGCCCGTAGGCGTCATACTCAACGCCGATCCGGTCACCCTGGGCGCCATACTCGGCGAGCAGGTCGCGCAGCACCTCCTCGGGCCGCGCACCCTCGCCATCGGTCCACGCGCGCACATCGTCCACGAGACTCGTGTAGCGCGCCTGGCGCAGGTCGGGCACGCGCACGAGCAGCGTCATCCGCCCGTCAGCACCCAGCCAGCCGCATTGGAAATAGACGTAGCCAAAGCTGTCGTAGCCGGTGAGCCAGTAGAGGCTTTCCTGGCGGAACATCACTAGCCCGTCCAGCCCGGCGTCGGCGAGCGCTGCGCAGGCGCGCTCGCGGCGGTCGTTGAACTCCTCGCGGCTGAAATGGAGCGGCACGGCTCGGGATCTCCTGAGATACTCGCCCTCACTACTCGCCGGGCGGCGCTGCGGCCAGGGCGAGCGCGGTGTAAGTCGCGAGCCAGTGCTCCCCTATGTAGTCGCCGGCGACATAGGGCAGGCTTGCCACCAGGTGCGCCTCCGCGGCCTGCAAGATGCGTCCGCGCCGCGGGTCCGGCTCGGGCAGCGACGCGCCGAGTGAGCGCCGCCGCAACCCATTGAGCGGAGTTGGGCCGGAGGTTCAGCCGGCGGAAAGACCGCAAGCGAGACGGCCAGGGCGAGGCGCCCTGGCCGTCTCTGCACGCGGCTTGCAAGCTGCACAAGCCGTAGGCACAAGCTGCATGCCGTCTCTCACTGCGTGATCTTGACCGCAACGGCCTTGTACGGCGGCGGGGTCTGGCCCTTCTTATCCGGATCGAACAGGTATTTGAGGGGCACGTCCAGCACGAAGACGATGTCGTTGACCTGCGCGAGCGACACCGGCCCCTCAAAGCCGCCCTTCACCGTCTCCACCTTCGCGCTGTCGCCCGTGACGGTGATCAGGTCCAGGGTTCCCTTCGTCTCGCCCTCCACCATGAGCAGCGTGTTCGGACCGAGGGCCCGTAGCCCGTCCGAGTGGAAGAGCGGGCGGGAGGTCTGAAGCTTGGTGATCGTGCCGGCGCTGCCGTCCGGGTTCACCGCGATGCGGTAGAGCCCATCGCCTTGGAAGATGTTGGCGTAGACGGTCCCGTCCGGCACGACCGCGATGCCGTCGAGCTGCGGCATCTTGACGTCCCATCGCGGATCATGCGCCCAGACTTCCAGCGCCGACGCGCCCGGCTTGAGGCGCAGGATGTGCCCGGACAGCGAGTTGGTCACATACGCCGTGCCGTCCGGGGCGACCGCGATGTCGTTGCACAGCGCCGTCTGGCCGGGCAAGGTAGAGGCTGGCAGCACCATGCTGGCCTTCGGCGCGCCGCTCTTGAGATCGAACGTCTTGAGCGCGGTCGGCGTGTTGCCGGTCGGTATCTTGATGCCGGCCCACGTCATGTCATCCGAGCAGGCATAGAGCGTGTTCGAGCGGGCATCCGCCAGCACGCCGAGCACGGACGATAGGCCGTTGTTGCCCTGCTTGACCCACTCGCTGGCCTGTGAGGCGCCCGGTGCAGCACGGAAGATCCGGCCGCCCGCCAGGCTGCTGAAGTACAGAGTTCCATCGGCCGCCGCGGTCATGCTCTCCGGAAAGTCCGTCGTGCCAGGCACGACGACGTCCGCCGCGCGAACGGCTCTCCCGGCACAGAGTCCCGCAAGCATGGCAGCGCCCAAGACAGCCGATCGCAGGATCGACCGCCGCGCTTCGTCAGTGTCGCGCATCGCCTCCTCCTTGCCCTACACGGGCCGCATCGTTATGTTTGTAGGTACGTAACGATCGTCATGGTAACGTCTCAGGACCCGCAGGTCCAGCCTGGCAACGACCGGGATGGACG
>CAWIUA010000008.1:0-73071 GCA_963839135.1 uncultured Alphaproteobacteria bacterium | reverse complement strand
CAAAGCCAGGCCGCACCGCGCACGCCGCCGCTGTCGCCGTGCACGTTGGGCCGGATCGGCGTATCCGCCACGTCGCTGAACATGCGCTTGATCATCAGCGGCTGTACCTGCGTGTAGAGGTGCGCCATGTTGGACAGGCCGCCGCCCAGCACGATCACGTCCGGGTCCAGGATGTTGCAGATCACGGCGAGACCCCGCGCGAGACGGTCTGTGTGCCGGTCCAGCGCCGCCTGCGCGCGGGCGTCGCCGGCGGCGGCGCGCGCTGGGATCGTGCTCGCATCCCGCGCGCCCGGCCCGTCGCAGCTCCGGGCGAGGCCGGTCCCGGAGAGGTAGAGTTCAAGGCACCCGACCTGCCCGCACCAGCAGCGCGGGAGCGGCAGCTCGTCCGGCTCCGGCCAGGGCAGGGGGGTATGGCCCCACTCGCCCGCGATCCGGTTGCGCCCCTCGACGACGCTGCCGTCCACGATAATGCCCCCGCCGCATCCTGTCCCGATGATGACGCCGAACACGGTCCGGCACCCGGCGCCTGCCCCGTCCACCGCCTCGCTCAAGGCAAAGCAGTTGGCGTCGTTCTCGACGCGGACCTCGCGGCCCAGCATGGCGCCGATATCCTTGTCGAGCGGGTGCCCGATCAGGACCAGGCTGTTCGCGTTCTTGACAAGCCCCGTCACCGGGCTGACGACGCCGGGGATGCCGACGCCTACGGTCGCGCGCACGCCCAGCTCGGCCTCGGCGGCCCGGACCAGGTCGCCTATGTTGGTCACGATCTCGCCATACTCGCCCGCTGTCGGCGCCCGGCGCCGCCACCTGATCTCCCCTAAGTTGTCGAGCGCCGCCACCTCCGTCTTGGTGCCGCCCAGGTCCACGCCGATGCGCCAGGTCATGTTCCCGCTTAGTCCTGTCAGGCCCGCTTGCTCAAGACTACTCTAGCGCGGGATAAGAGCGAATGAGCGAGCATCTTCTCGACGTGCGGGGACTCTCCTGCCCGCTGCCCGTATTGCGGGCCAATCGTGCGCTGCGCGGCCTGCAGCCTGGCGAGCGGCTGCGGGTGCTCGCGACCGACCGCGCATCGGTCGCCGATTTCCAGGCATTCTGCCGCGAGACCGGGCACGCCTTGCTGGCGTTCGGCGAAGAGGGCGGGGTGCTGAGCTTTACCATTCGCCGCCGCGCCGAGGACCCGGCGCCGGAGGAGTCGTGACAACCGTTCTCCTTACGCACCCCGCCTGCCTCGATCACGATACCGGGCCGTGGCATCCCGAGCGCCCCGACCGTTTGCGCGCCGTGCTCGCAGCACTTGAGCACCCCGACTTCGCGACGCTGCGCCGCGCCGAGGCGCCCGAGGCCGCGCGCGCGCAGCTACTGCTCGCCCATCCCGACGCTTACGTGGACGCGATCCTCGCCCAGCACCCGGCGCCGGGTCGTCACGTCCGGCTCGACCCGGACACGCTGCTGAGCGCCGGCAGCGCCGAGGCTGCCTTGCGCGCGGCGGGGGGCGCCTGCGCCGCCGTGGACGTGGTGATGCGGGGCGAGGCGGACACGGCCTTTGCCGCCGTCCGCCCGCCGGGCCACCATGCCGAGCCGGGGCGCGCAATGGGCTTCTGCCTGTTCGCCAACGCCGCCATCGCGGCGCTGCACGCCCGCGCGCGGTGGGGCGTCGAGCGCGTCGGCGTCGTGGATTTCGACGTCCATCACGGCAACGGCACGCAGGCGATCTTCGAGCGCGACCCGGCGCTGTTCTATGCAAGCAGCCACCAGCATCCCTGCTATCCAGGCACCGGCGCGGCCTCCGAGCGCGGCGTCGCCGGCAACGTGCTGAACGTGCCGCTGCCGCCCGGCACCGACGGCGTCGGTTTCCGCCGCGCCTGGGAGCGCGAGGGCTTGCCCGCGCTCGCGGCATTCGGGCCAGACCTGGTCATCGTCTCAGCCGGATTCGACGCTCATCGTGCGGACCCGCTCGCCGAGTTGCGCCTCGGCACCGAGGATTTCGGCTGGATCACGGACCAACTCATGGAGGTAGCCGACGGCCGGCTCGTCTCCGTGCTCGAAGGCGGCTACGACCTCGACGCGCTCGCGGCTTCCGCCGCCGTGCACGTGCGGCGCCTGATGCGCGCATAGGGCTTGGCGCAAGCGGCGGCAGCCTGTAGCACGGGCGAGGTTTGGGTCGAGGGTCCAAGGGGAGCCGAGAATTGAGCGACGCCGTGTCCGGCCTGTCCTTCGAGGAAGCCTTGGCCGAGTTGGAGCGTATCGTGCGCGGGCTTGAGGGCGGGCAGCAGCGTCTGGAGGATGCGATCCAGAGCTACGAGCGGGGTGCTGCGCTGCGCCGCCATTGCGAGGCCAAGCTCGCCGAGGCCGAGGCGCGCGTGCAGGCCATCGTCGAGCGAGGCGACGGCTCGCTCAGCCTCAAGCCCGTGGAGTAGGCGGTGCCGGGCGACGGTGTTGCGGTGCAGCCGCGCATTCTATCCGAGGCCATGGCCGAGGCGGCGAGCACCATAGAGGAGGCGCTGGACGCGCTGCTGCCGATCCCGGAGGGGCGGGAGCGGCGGCTCGTCGAGGCCATGCGCTACGCAGCCCTCGGCGGCGGCAAGCGGATGCGCGGGTTCCTCGTTCTAGAGGTCGCAGCACTGTTCGGCGTCGCGACGGCCTGCGCCGCACGGGTCGCGGCCAGCGTCGAGATGATGCATGCCTACTCGCTGGTCCACGACGATCTGCCGGCGATGGACGACGACGATTTGCGCCGCGGCCGTCCGAGCACGCACCGCGCCTACGACGAGGCGACCGCCATCCTGGCCGGCGATGCCTTGCAGGCCCGCGCGTTCGAGGTCCTTGCCGAGCCGGATACGCACAGCGATCCGCAGGCGCGCTGCGAGCTGGTCCAGGCCCTCGGCCTCGCCTCCGGCGCGCGCGGCATGGCGGGTGGACAGATGATAGATATGGAGGCGGAGGGAACGGAGCTCACGGCGCCCGAGGTCGTGCGGATGCAGGCGCTCAAGACGGGCCGGCTCATCCAATACAGCGCCGAGGCCGGCGCGATCCTGGGCCGAGCACCTGCGCCGGTGCGCACGCAGATCGCGGGTTTCGGGCGGGACCTCGGGGCGGCATTCCAGATCGCCGACGACCTCCTGGATCTCACCGCTTCCACCGAGGATCTCGGCAAGACCGCTGGCAAGGATAAGGCGGCCGGTAAGGCAACGCTCGTCGCCTTGCACGGGGAAGAGCGGGCGCGCGCCCAGGCGGAGATGCTCGCCGAGCAGGCCAGGGCTCACCTCGACGGCTTCGGCGAGCGGGCCGACTGCCTCCGTGCGCTGGCTGGCTTCGTGGTGCGGCGCGGCAACTAAGGCTTGGGAACTCCAGGTCGGAGAGCACCAATATGGCAGTGATCGCGGTGTTCAAATATCAAGTCAAACCAGGACGGATGAACGAATTCATGGCCAAGCTGCGCGAGGCGGCCTCGCCGAAATTCGCCAGCAACCCGATGCCGAAATCGTTCCGCCTGTTCCGGAGCACCGTGCCCGGGCCGGACACCGGACCCGTCATCATGATGATCGAGTATGACGACATGGCAGCCTACGGCGCGAGAACGGCGTTCGAGAACGCGAATCCGGAGTGGAAGACGCTGTTCGAGGCGACGCCCGACTCTCCCGAGACGCTCATCTCGGTCGAACTGCTGACCGAGATGGCGGCTTGACGGATCGTCTCTCACATGGCGCGCTCGTGTCCCCTTAGGCTAGAGGTGCCGCCGTGACAGCCTGGACCGACATCCGGGCGGGTGGTTGGGTCGCGCGGCTGCCCCAGCCCTGGCGACCCTACATCCTCCTCGCCCGGCTCGACCGGCCCATCGGAATCTGGCTGCTGTTCCTTCCAGGACTCTGGAGCATCCTGCTCTCGCGGCGACCAGATGCAGAGACAGTGCGCCTCCTCGCGCTCTTCGCGGTCGGCAGCGTGGTGATGCGCGCCGCCGGGTGCACCGTCAACGACCTCTGGGATCGCGATCTCGACCGGAAAGTTGCGCGCACCGCGGCCCGGCCGCTCGCGTCCGGCGCGCTGCACCCGCGCCAGGCGCTGCTCTTCCTGCTCTCGCTGCTCGTGGTGGGACTGGCGATCCTGCTGCAGCTCAATCCGCTGTCCTGGATACTGGGCGCGTCGTCGCTGATCCTCGTCGCGCTCTATCCGCTCGCCAAGCGCGTGACATGGTGGCCGCAGCTCGTCATGGGCTTCACCTTCGGCTTCGGGGCGCCGCTCGGCTATGCTGCCGGCGCCGGTCGGCTCGACGCGGCCTGGGCCGCCATCTACGCCGCCGCGATCTTCTGGGACCTGGGTTTCGACACGGTCTATGCCCACCAGGACCGCGAGGACGATGCGATCGTCGGGATACGCTCGACCGCGCGCCTGTTCGGGGAGCGCACGCGGCCGTTCCTCGCCGCCTGCTATGCGGCCACTCTCGCGCTGCTCGCGCTTGCCGGGTGGCTCGCCGGACTCGGGCCGCTGCTCTACCCGGCGCTGCTGCTGCCGGGCGTGCTGCTCGCGTGGCAGGTCTGGCGCCTTGACGTGAACGACCCGGCGGGCTGCCTGCGCCTGTTCAAGCTCAACCGGGAGGCAGGACTGGCCGCGGGGCTCGCGATCCTGCTCGGTTGGGCTTGACGCCCGAAGCGTTCATCGAGGCCAACACACGGCCCGGCCGCGCGCCGCTGGTGCCGGAACTGCTGCTCCATCTCGCCGACGAGGTCACGCCGCTATGGCAGGCAACGGAAGCGTGGCTCGCGGAGGTGAACGTTGCACCTCCTTACTGGGCCTTTGCATGGCCCGGCGGCCAGGCGCTTGCGCGCCGCGTGCTGGACGACCCGGCACCGGTCCGGGGCCGCCGCGTGCTGGATTTCGCGGCCGGCTGCGGCGTTGCCGGGCTAGCGTGCGCATTGGCAGGCGCCGCGGCCGTCGTGGCGGCAGAGGTGGACCCGCTCGCCACGGCTGCGATCCGGCTCAACGCGGCGCTGAACGAGGTGTCGGTCGAGGTGTGCCTCGGCGATCTCGTAGGGCAGCCCGGCGCCTGGGATCTCGTGCTGTGCGGCGACGTCTTCTACGAGGCGCCGTATGGCCCGGCGCGTGCTGCCCTGGCTGCGCAGGCTTGCGGTCGAGACGGAAATCTGGGTCGCCGATCCCAGGCCGAGCTTACTTGCCCGCCACCGGTCTCGAGCCGCTCGCGGCGTATGACGTGCCGACGAGCCTGGACCTGGAAGATCGAACGATGCGGCGGACAATGGTGTATCGTCTTCTGCCCGAAGAGGGTTACACGATCTCGCCGCAACATCCTCCAAAGGCAAGATCTTAAAGCAAATCGCGCCCCCAGGTCACATGTGGGCCAGCGCGCCGCGCAGAGCCAGGCAAGAACGAGGAGCCGACCATGATGGACACTCCACGCAACGCCTCAGTCGCAGTGATCGGCGCCGGCGACTTCATCGGCGCCGCCATCACGCGCCGCTTCGCGGCGGGCGGCTATGCCGCCTTCGCCGGGCGCCGGAACGGCGAGAAGCTCGCGCCGCTGGTTGCCCAGATCGAGGCGGCTGGTGGACGGTGCAGCGGCCGTACGCTCGACGCCCGCAATGAGGACGCGGTCGCCGCGTTCCTGGCCGAGGCCGACCGTGCCGCGCCGCTTGAGGTCTGCATTTTCAACATCGGCGCCAACGTCAACTTCCCCGTCCTCGACACCACGGAGCGCGTGTTCCGCAAAGTTTGGGAGATGGCTTGCTACTCCGGCTTTCTCGCGGGGCGCGAGGCGGCCCGCCTGATGCTGCCCCGTGGCCGCGGCTCGATCATCTTCACCGGCGCTACTGCCAGCCTGCGCGGCGGCCCGGGGTATGCCGCCTTCGCCAGCGCCAAGTTCGGCCTCAGGGCCGTGGCGCAAAGCATGGCGCGGGAGCTTGGCCCGAAGAACATCCACGTCGCCCACCTCGTTATCGACGCCGGCGTGGACACGGCCTGGGTACGCGAGCGGCGGCGCGAGCGCCTCGGCCAGGACAGCGTCGAGCCTGACGAGCTGGTGAACCCTGCGTCCATCGCCGAGACCTACTGGCAGCTGCATCTCCAGCCGCGCGATGGCTGGACGCATGAGCTGGACCTCCGGCCCTATGGGGAGACGTGGTGAGATGGACGCGATCGAGTTTCACTTCGATTTCGGCAGCCCGAATGCCTACCTTGCCCACCGGGTGATCCCGGAGATCGAGCAGAGGACCGGGGCGCGGTTCCGTTACGTGCCGATCCTGCTCGGCGGCGTCTTCAAGGCAACAGGCAATCGCTCGCCAGTCGAAGCTTTCCAGAACATCCCGAGCAAGCGGGCCTTCATGGAGCTGGAGACGCGGCGCTTTCTCGCCCGGCACGCCATCACCGACTTCCGCCACAACCCGTTCTTCCCGGTGAACACGCTCACCCTCATGCGCGGCGCCGTTGCGGCCCAGCATGAGGGGTGCTTCGAGCGCTACGTCGGGATCGTCTTCCGCAACATGTGGTCCGAGCCGAAGAAGATGGACGAGCCGGAGATCATCCGGTCGGTCCTCGATGAGAGCGGCCTCGATGCCGGGCGGCTGCTCGAGCGTGCCCAGTCCCCCGAAGTGAAGCAGGAGCTGATGCGCAGCACGGAGGCTTCCGTGGCCCGCGGCACCTTCGGCTCGCCGACGTTCTTCGTCGGGGACGAAATCTTCTTCGGCAAGGACCAGCTGCGGGACGTGGAGGAGGAGTATCTACGGCGCCGCGCCTGACGGCCTGACCAGGTTCCCGGCGTCTGCCGCGCGAGCGCCGGTAAAGTTGACGACCGCGGTTTCCGTATCTATGATAGTAAATACGGATACAGCCCGCGAGGAAAGTTCCTGAGATGCCTAACCCCGTCCAGCACCATTCGTCCGCCCATGCCGCACTCACGCCCACCCCAAGCCCGATAAACGACGGTGACGGCAACTTCGACCTCAGCAACGGGGACGCCAACGCCTCGATCACCGTCGGCAACGGCAACAGCGTGATCTTGGAGACCGCAGCCGGCGCCACGATCACAGCAGGCAACGGCAATGATCGGATCACCGACACTGCGGGCACCGCCACGGTTACGACCGGCACCGGCGATCAGCGTATCAGTCTCGGCGGCACGGGGAACAAAGTAAAAGTCGGTGGAAACGCCGGCGGTGCGTTCGACCTGACGGCCATCGGCGCGGGCCAGGGCAACGACTCGGTGACGGGCGGGGCCGGCAACTACGCCGTCAGTGCCTGGGGCGGCGGCAACACAGTGACGCTCGGCAACGGTCTCGGCGCGGTCGCCGTGAGCGGCATCGCCAACACGGTCTCGACCGGCTCCGGGACGCACACGATCCGAACGCAATCGACCATTCGCCTGCGAAGGGCTCTCGCGCCCCGGCGGCGGGCTGCGCAGTGGGATGACGTGGCGGATCTCCAGGCTGTTCCTCGTGAACGATGACGCGCTCGACGACGAGCTGCAAGACCGCCTGCTTCTCGGCAAACGAGGCCTCGTCCAACCGGCCGCGCACGCGTTCGCAGAACGCGGCCAGGTCGAGCAGGACCTCTTGCGCCTCGGCGCGCTGGCGGCGTAGGTCGCGCTGCCGCTCGAGCTGGCGCTCCAGCCCGCAGCGCTGTGCCGCGAGCTGCCGCCGCCGCTCGGTCAGCTCCTCCAGGCTGATCACCTCGGCCTGGTAGGCGTCGAGCAGCCGGGCATCGGCGCGGCGCAGCCCGTCCAGGCGCGCCATCAGCCGCCGCTCGGGCCCCTGCTTGCGGGATGCGTTCCGGTCCGCGTCTGCGGCGAAGTGCCGGAACTGGGCGACCAGCCGGTCGGGATCGGCGAGCAAGTCGTGGACATGGCCCCAGACCGCCTGCTCCAGGGCCTCGCCGTCGACGTTGGCTCGCAGGCAAGGCTGCGCCCGGCCGGTCCTGACGCAGTCTTTGCCGCCGCACCGGTAGTAGCGCCGCACGCCACGCGGCGTCAGCTTGGTCGTGCCGGCCATGGCGAGCCCACAGCCGCCGCAGGTCAGCAAGCAGCGCAGCAGGTAGTCGTGCCGCTTGCTGTTGCGCGACGCGAGGGCGGCGTTACGGGCCAGCTGTGCTGTCGCCCGCTCCGCTGTTGCCCGGTCGACGAGGGCCGGGACCGCAATCGGGATCCACTGCTCCGGCGGCCGCAGCCGGCAGCGACCCTTGCCGCCGCGGCCCGGCTCGCTCGCCAGATACTCGTAACGGTTCGCGTAGGCGGTGCCGGCGTAGACCGGGTCGGAAAGGATGTGGTGGACGGTTCCAGCCGCCCAGGGCCGGCGGCCGCAACGCGGGAGCCAGGGACCGGCGTTCAGGCACTTGAGGATCTGGCGCACCGTCAGCCGCTCCTCGATCAGCCAGCCGTAGAGCATGCGTACGACCCCGGCCTCGGTCTCGTCGACGACCAGCCGGCCAGCCATCCCGTCGCGGTGCAGCAGGCGACGGTAGCCGTAGGGGGCGTGCACGCCGATGAACTGGCCGGCGCGGGCCTTCTGCAGCTTGCCGCGGCGGAACCGCTCGCTCAGCAGCGCCCGCTCATACTCGGCGACCGCCCCTTGGATCTGCAATAAGAGTTGGTCGCCAGGGTCGTCCGAGATGGCGCGGCTGAGGAACGCGACCGCGCAGCCGGCGCGGCGGAACTCCTCCAGCAGCAGGACCTGGTAGGCATACTTGCAGGCCAGGCGGTCGGGCGCGAGGACGCCGAGGATTTCGACCTCGCCGTCGCGCACGGCGTCGCGTAGCGCGTCCAGGCCGGGCCGGTCGAGGCGCGCACCGCTATGGCCCTCGTCGCGGAACACGTGGCGGTCGTTCAGCTCGTGACCACCGGCCTCGGCCCAGGCGCGCAGGGCTGCGAGCTGGCTGTCGATGGTCTGCTGACGTTCCTGGCGCTCGGTCGAGACCCTGGCATAGATGGCGGCGCGCATGGTGCGTCTCCCTGGGCAGGCGAGGTACCGGAGGGGGCGGCGAGCAGGCGGTAGGCGTCCGTCAAACGGTCCGGGCCGTCTCGGGTGCGGACGAAAACCGAGCAGATGCTCCAGCTCGGGTGTGCTGGGGCTTGGCGCGTGCGCGGCATGGGACGGCACCTCGCGGTCGGGTGCCTCGCCCAACGGGCGAGCCGCCCATCACGAAGGCTGCGAGCGCCGCCTCCGCGACTTGGCGATGGCGGGCCAGACGAACGCGACCGACATCGTGAAGCCGATCGCGTCGATTGCGTTCGGATCGTGCACATCGTCGAGGCGCTCGACCCGTCGAACCTGGTCACCAAGGACACGATCACCCTGGGCGGCGGCACGAACCTCGTCTTCCTCGGCGGCAGCGGCAACACGGTCGATGACGGCAGCGGCAACGACACGATCATCGGCAACCGCGTGGGCAACCACACCTTCGTCACGAACGCTGCAGGCGGTACCGAGACGATCCTGGGCTTCACGCCCACGAACGGCGACAAGCTCGACCTGAGCCAACTCCTGGCGGGCACGGACGTCGCCGTGGACGGCTCCAACCTCGCCAGCTTCGTGACGCTCACGCAGCAGCAGGATGGCTGGCAACGCGCCGCGACCGATACCGTGCTCAGCGTCAAAGGCACGACCGCGAGCGCCTCCATCACGTTGCTGAACACGGGCACGTTGACCCTGAGTAGTCTTGTGAGCGACGGCTCTATCGTGTCGGCGCACTCGTAGCGGACGAGGCCGGGCGGGCACGAGCTTGATCGTCCCGCCCGGCATAAGCCGACTCTATCCGGCACCGAGACTTTCCATAATATGCGTTCTGCGACTGGACGCTGTAGGCGCAAAGCTAGACTGTCCTCTGTCCGCAAAGCAGAAATGTCAGCCTCCCCGGAGTAGCGGGGCTTACGGCAATGCTGTTCACTTTGTCTGAAAAGGGTTGTAGCCTGCCTGCTTGGTGACGTGGGAGCGGCAGCGATGGCCGGTGTTCCTGCCGGCCTTCCGGCCGGCGTGCGTCTCAGCGACCACATCAGCCTCGGCGTGATCGCCCGGGCAGTGCCGCCCGAGCGGGTGCGTCAGGTGCTGGCCGAGACCGGCAAGGCGAGCGAGCGCGAGCGCGACCTGCCGGCCCAGGTCATGGTCTACTACGCCATCGCCCTGGCGCTCTACATGGGATCCAGCACCCGCGAGGTGTTGCGCTGTCTGCTGGAGGGCCTGCGCTGGCTCTGGGGCGCGGACGCGGTCAAGGTGGCGGGCAAGAGCGGCATCTCGCAGGCGCGCAGCCGCCTCGGTGAGGCGCCGCTGCGCCGGCTCTACGAGGCCCTGGTGCGGCCGATTGCCACGCGCGCCAGCAAGGGCGCGTGGTATCGGGACTGGCGCCTGGTCAGCTTGGACGGCTCGTGCCTGGATGTGGCCGACACCGAGGCGAACCGCGCCGAGTTCGGCTTGCCGGGAGCCAGCCGTGGCGAGAGTGCGTTCCCACAATTGCGCTTCGTGGCGCTGGCGGAGAACGGCACGCACGTGCTGTTCGGCGCCCAGTTGGGCCGCTACGCGGACGGCGAGACGACGCTGGCCCATGACGTGCTCGCGGCGCTGCGGCCTGGCATGCTGTGCCTGGCCGACCGGCAGTTCTTCGGCTACGCGCTCTGGCTGGCGGCGACGGCCACCGGCGCTGACCTGCTCTGGCGCGGCAAGCACAACCTGCGACTGCCGCGCGAAGCGGTGCTAGCCGACGGCTCCTACTTGACGACGGTCTATCCCAGCGACAAGGACCGGCGACACCGCAGCGGCGGCATCCAGGTGCGCGTGGTCGAGTATTGGCTGGAGGGCATCGTCGAGGCCGAGCCGTTCTACCGGCTGATCACCACGATCCTGGATCCGGCGCAGGCGGCCGCTGCGGAACTGGCCGCCCTCTACCACGAACGCTGGGAGGTCGAGGGCGCGCTCGCCGAGCTGAAGACACAGCTCCGCGGGGCGCAGGTGGTGCTGCGCAGCAAGACCCCGGACCTGGTGCGCCAGGAGTTCTGGGGCCTGCTGCTGGCGCACTTCGCCGTGCGTGGGCTCATGCACGAAGCGGCCCTGACGGCAGACGAGGACCCGGACCGGCTTTCCTTCTCGCACGCGGTACGCGTCGTCCGGCGCAAGCTGCCGCTGTTCGCGGCGCTTCCCCCCTCGGGCCAGGCTTACCCTGCATGAGGCGGTGCTGGACGAGATCCTGGAGGAGCGCGTCTCGAGCTCACGCGGTCGGCAGGTGCCGCGCGGGGTCAAGCGCAAGATGAGCAGCTATCCGCTACGGCCTCGCGGACCACAGCCGACGACCCGTGTCGATTTCTCCGTCGCAATCCAGCTGATAAAGTGAACAGTATTGGGGCTTACGGGGAACACGCACCGAAGACCGCTGGCGGAGCTGGGCACGCCGAAGGCGGCAGCTGGCGCGCTTCGCGATGATGAACAAGTCGTGGAATCTCTATCGCAAATGAGGAGCCCACGCAGGCTGCGGGAATTCGGCTGGAGCGAGGCAAGCCGCCATGCCGAACCATTTTCGAAGGATGCCGGGACCCGGGCGTGAGCGGGCACGTATCCGCCAAGCCGAGCCCGGCCGCAACGCCAGCCCGTAGAGTCTCCAGCCGATAGCGTTTCTTGTCGTGCGGGCACGAACGAGGTTTATACCGGCCGGTCCTCCTGAGGAGACCCCAATGCCGCATCTGTCGACCGCTCCCTCGTTCACCGATCTCCCCGCCTCGCCGTCCTGGCCGGCATCCTGGCGGGCGCTCTCTCGACCGCATCGGCGCCTTTCGCCGCGACCTGGGATCACGTTCACAGCGATGCCGCCAATTCTAGTTTCGCCGATGTCTACACTCAGCCGGCAGTCAAGCCGTCTGCGTCGGTGAAGGACCTCGGCGTGTTCGCGCCGGGAGTTGCGCCGGTCTTCGGGCCGGACGGCACGGTTTATCTCGGCGACGAGCAGGGCGTGCTCTTCGCTCTGCACGCCGATGGCAGCATCGCCTGGAAGCAGCAACTCGGCCCTGGGCAGTCGATCCAAGCCTCTCCCGTCGTGGACACCGACGGCTCGATCTATGTTGTGGGCGAACACGCCGTCAACGCTCCCCCTGGTTCGGTAGTGGGTCAGTTTGAGTTCTAAACTCGTCATGCCCGGCGAAGGCCGGGCATCCACGTCTTCGAACGGGTAGCAAAGTCATGGATGGCCGGCCTCCGCCGGCCATGACGGATGGGGCCGGATTTCAAACTGACCCACTACCCCTGGTTCCCCGGCGGCGGCGCACATCGATTTCAACGCTCACTCACATCGCGGCCACCGGCGCAATCCTGTGGACGGTGCCATTCCCCGAGCATTTCGCAAACATCCCCGACGCCACGAGCGGCGGCACGACCAGGGCTGCGCCCAATATCTGGCGAAACGGATCGCAGGCCGCCATCATCGTTCCAGCCGTTTACAAAGTGCTGGGCGGCGGCTCGGAACTTCATCTGCTGACCTTTTCGCCGAACGGCGGTCCCCCGCGCGAGCAGAGCGTTACCTACCAGGGCCAGACGATCAGCGGCGGCAGCGATTTGCTCGGCGCCATTGGCTGTTATGTGACACTGTGCTTTCTGCCCCAGCTTCCACCCGACGCAGGTTCCGCCCAATCCGAACGACCTGCTTCCCAGACACCTGCCTGCTCTCCTGCCGGGAGTGGGGATATTCTCTCCTGCCGGGAGTCGGGATTTTCACCTTCGCCGGGGGCGGCTTGCCTTGGGTGATCGTGAACGATCCCTGGCAGCAGACGATTGGCTACACGTTCTCACCCACGAGCGGCTTTCGTGAAATGTTCCGCAATACCGACTCCGCTCGCAGCTATGCGGCTTCGCCGTTGCTGCTACCGGACGGCCACAGCGTAACTGCCGCGTCCGACGGTTCCGGGAGCAGCTTCAGTAGCGGGCACTTGGTCTTTACCGGACCGAATGGCACGGGGCTGCCGAACGCGGGCCCGTTCAGCCCGCTTCTCGACACCCCGGCGCGCATCCTGGACGGAAGATTGGTCGTCACAGGCCAGGGCGGGGCGGTCATTTTCCTCAGCGGTTCGAGCGCGGTCGCGACGACGCAACTGCCGGGGCAAACCATTGCGTCGCCGGCAGTCTCACGCAGCCACGTGTTCGTCTCGACCGCGAGTTCGTTGCGCACCTTCGACGTTCAAAGGATGAACGAGATCGCCCATTTCGACTGGACCGGCGGCGGCCTCTCTGGCCCGGCGATCGGGCCGTCCGGTAGCGTCTACGCACTGGCTTCCAACGTCCTCTACGTGTTTCCAGGGCTAGCCCGGCAGCCCTGCCCCGGCTGCAGGAGTCCGCGCTGAACGAGCATCCTGCTCCTGCTCGCTCGCAGCGAGGCCACCGAGGCGGTCGCCGCGCAGTATGTCGAGCTCTCTCACCACGCCGACGACCGGTTGGACATGCGCTGGCGAGGTTGGTCGCTGCCCTGCACGGTCTTCGGCAAGGACCAGCCCAAAAGACATCTCAATCCAGTTGCAACCAGCGCGAGACTCCTCTCGTCTTACTGCGCCCGTTGCTGCCCCGGTGCCCGCGTGCGAATGTCCGCTGCCCATGCTTGCCCTGCCCGCCCGCCAGCCGAATACCTATGCTGGCAGTCCCCTCGACCGAGCCGTAGCCTTCCGTGAGGACGATGCCTGGATCACCGCGCGCCTCGCCGATCCAGCGAGCCTGTTCGTGCCGGTCTGGCGCTCGCGCAGTCTGTTCCACGGATTCGATGAAGGTCGGCCGCAGGCAGCTTACGTGAGCGGCGCCGCCGCCGCGGCGGTCAGGCTCGCGGGCGGCCCGTGGGCGTTCCTGGGCTTGCTCGGCGAGGCCGCGGTGTTCGGCGTGGATTGCAGCGCGGCGGACGACCCGGCGCCGCTGCTCCCGCCGGCGCTCGGACGGTTCGAGGACCTTCGCGCGGCGCGCGGCGCGCTCCCGGCAGCCGATGCGAGCGTGCTCGCCCATGCGCGTGCTCTGATGCACTGGCGCACGCGCCACCGGTTCTGCGGCGTCTGCGGATCGCCCTGCGAGCCGCGCAGCGCCGGTCACGTGCTGCATTGCACGGGCTGCGGCACCCAGCACTTCCCGCGGACGGATCCGGCCGTCATCATGCTCGTCCATCGTGGCGACCGCTGCCTGCTTGGACACTCGCAGCGGTTCCCCATAACGACGATGTACTCGACGCTGGCCGGCTTCGTTGAGCCTGGCGAGAGCCTTGAGGAAGCGGTCGCGCGCGAGGTGCGCGAGGAGAGCGGCGTTATCGTGGGTCGGATCGGCTACCATTCGAGCCAGCCTTGGCCCTTCCCGGCCAACATCATGCTTGGCTTCCACGCCGAGGCGCTGACCGAGGCCGTGACAGTGGACCCTGCCGAGCTGCGCGATGCCCGCTGGTTCACTCGCGCGGAGCTCCGCGACCGGGAGTCGCTCGGATTCACGATCCCGCCACGGGACAGCATCGCCCGGCAGCTGATCGAAGCTTGGTTGGAGGCAACCGGGTGAAGCGTCTCGTTGCGGCCAGCCTGCTGCTCGCCGCGTGTGCCCATAGCAACGACCCGCCCGCGGTTCAGGCCTGCCGGGCGCAAGCGAACGACGATCCCGAGGTTCGGCTGCTGGTCTCTATCGGTGCCGGAACCGCGCCGTTCGCGCTCAATCACCAGTATGAGCTCCGGGATGCGCGGCAACAGGCCATGCTGCGCTGCTTACGCGCGCGCGGGCTCGCGCCGCCAGGCGGTGTGGAGAAGCCGAAGCGCTATCCCAACCTGTTCGAGGGCGTATTCTGATAGCACTCTCGCCGCGCCGATTTTGCATGGCGTGAACGCAACCACTCTCTTCCGTCCAGGTTCATCTCGCGCGTTCCGAGTCTGGTGCGCACGAGCAGGAGGAGACTGACCCATGGCTCGCTATCCCACGATCTTCTCGCCCGGCAGCTTGGTCGGGATGGCCGGAGGAGATCCAATCCCCGCGCTGCACCGCGAGATGAACCGGATGTTCGACGACCTGCTGCGCGGCGGTTCTCCCGGCAGTCAAGAACGCGGACAGGGCGGAGTTATGCTGGCGCCGCACATGGACATTAGCGAGACAGATAGGGAGGTGCGGATCAAGGCCGAGCTGCCCGGCGTCGCCGACAAGGACATCGAGGTCTCGCTCGACGACGACGTCCTGACGATCCGGGCCGAGAAGCGGCAGGAGCGGCGCGAGGAGCGGGAGGGCGTTCACGTGAGCGAGCGCGCCTTTGGCACGTTCCAGCGCTCCGTCCGGCTCCCCTTCCCGGTGAACGCCGACCAGGTCAAGGCTGGCTTCGAGAACGGCGTGCTCACCGTGACGCTGCCAAAGGCGCAGCCAGAGGAGAAGACCCGGCGCATCCAAGTGCAAGGATCGCAGAGGCAGGACGGCAGCGGAGCCAGCGTTGGTCAGGGCAGCAGCGCCGGGCGTGCGGCTGCGATGCCGCAGGCAATGAGCAAGTCGAGCGACCAGTCGACATCCGGGCCGGGATCGTCGTCAGGTCAGCCTTCGCCCGGCTTCCAGGACCCGCTTCCGCCCGAAACCGACAGCAGGTCGGGCCCAGGGTCGAGCGGACCCGTGTAGAAACGTCGCGAGACAGCCCGGCAGCCCAGGACTGCGTGCCCTGGCCGCCGGGCTTGGGATCGCTGCCGCGACGCGAACGGCATCGCGTATGATGAGCCCCAATCGAGGCCGGCCATTCTTTGCTGAATCACGGCTCCGTGTCCTCCATCGCCGCGCGGCGATGTAGCGGCGCCGCGCGCCTATGGTCGGCATGTCAGCTTGAGCACAATCCGACTTGCCAGGAACGGTGTCCCGATACGCTTGTCAGAAGTATTAACAACTCTCTACTGGTGAGTTTGTATGTGCGATTTGCGACGACATCCATATGTAGCTCATCTTCTCGGTTCACGGCCTCCGGCCAAGGGGCATGTCAGAGAATTTGCCACTTCCCCCTTCTTCTGAACGTTGAATACGTCTGAATGGCTGTAAAGCTTGGCTATTCTCACAACCTATGCGTTTGGCACACGTGTTGCACTCTCGTATCCCACAGCGGGACAGCACCTGGACCGCAACCAACAGTGGGAAACTACGATGAACAAGTTCCTTCTCGCCTCTGCCACGCTAGCGCTCGGCACGCTCCTTGGCGCCACCCAGGGTCACGCCACCGTCTTCGGCGGCACCGCGGCCTTCACCGACAACGGCCCGGGCGGAAACGGCGTCAGCTTCGCTCAGACCTATATCGACAGCCCGTTCGCGACGCAGGACCTGACCGCTGGAACGCACAACGACACCTACACCAACCTGGACTTCCTCACGATCCAGGGCACGGATAGCAACAGACCCGAATGGTTCGGGAACACGGCGACAGACAACATCAATCTGACGCTGACCTTCACGCAGCCCGGCTCCGGGACGACCAGCCAGAATGGCCAAGGCAGCGGCACGGCCTCCCTCAACTTCGGCTGGCTAGGAGTCTACAGCTCCTATGACGGATCGGTGAAGTGGGCCAACGATGACCACTTCGACGCGAGCAATGGCACCTACTATGCGGTCCAGGAAGTGACGTTCGCGGACGGAGCCCAGGCCCAGGTGGACATCTACGACACCGACCTCTCGGGCAGCGGCAGCACGCGCAGCGGCGACGTCGAGGTGAAGGTCGTTGATTGCCAGGATCCTGTTCCCGAGCCGGCCTCCATGGCGCTGCTCGGCACGGGCCTCGTCGGGGCCGGCCTCATCCGCCGCCGCAAGCTAGCGGCCGCGTAAGCTCTAGCCAGCTCATGGCAGCCCGGAAGGGCTGCCATCAGGCCCTCCCGCCGGGGCTAATCTCCCTCCGCAGCCCCGGCGCGAGCTGCCGATTTCGGATAGACGCCCAAGATGTGCGCTTCCCGCGAGAAGAACCCCAGTTCCTCCAGCGCCCGGCGCAGCGGCGGCTGCTCCGGGTGCCCGTCCACGTCGCAGAGGAACTGCGTCGCCGTGAACTGGCCGCCCAGCATGTAGCTCTCCAGCTTGGTCATGTTCACGCCATTCGTCGCGAAGCCCCCGAGCGCCTTGTAAAGCGCCGCCGGCACGTTGCGGACGCGGAAGACGAACGTCGTCATCAGGTCCGGCGTCTCCGGCGAGGGCACGCGCGGCTCGCGGGCGGCGATATAGAACCGAGTTGTATTGTGGGCCGCGTCCTCAACGTTCGCTCGGAGGATCGCGAGGCCGTACGTCTCGGCGGCGAGCGCGGACGCGATGGCCGCACTCTCCACCCTGCCCCACCCCGCCACCAACCCCGCCGCACCCGCCGTGTCCGCCTCGACCACCGCCTCGGCCCCAAGATCTCGCAGGAGGCGGCGAACCTGGCCAAGCGCGACCGCGTGGCTGTGGACTCGCCGGATATCCTCGACCCGCGCGCCGGGCACGCCGAGCAGGCAGTGCTCGACGCGCTGAAAATGCTCGCCCACGATATGCAGCCCGCTCTCCGGGAGCAGCGCGTGGATGTCCGGCACGCGCCCGGCAAGTGAGTTCTCGCAGGGCAGCATGGCGAGGTCCGCGCGCCCCTTGCGCACCGCTTCGATTGCGGCCTCGAATGTGTCGCAGGGCAGCGTGGGCCGGCCCGGAAAAGCCCGGCGGCAGGCAAGATCCGAGTAGGCGCCTGGACGCCCTTGGAAGGCGATTGGGGTTGTGGCGGCCGTCATCATCCTGGATGCCTCTCTAGCGCTGCGCGGGCACGGTCGAGATCAGCCGGCGTGTCCACGCCGAAAGGCGCGGTCTCAACCTGGGCGCAGGCGATACGCAGCCCGGCCTCCAAGGCGCGCAGCTGCTCAAGGCTCTCGCGGCGCTCCAGCGGACTGGCCGGGAGCGCCACGAAGCGGGCGAGCGCCTCGCGCCGGTAGGCATAAACGCCGATATGGTGCCAGAGCGGCCCCTCGCCCCACGGCACCGGCAAGCGCGAGAAGTAGAGCGCCGGCGCGACCGCCCTGCCCTCTTCGAACGCGCAGGCAGCCTTTACGACGCTCGGCGCCGAAGCCTCCTCCACGCTCAGGATCGGCGCCACGAGGGTTGCGATATCGACGCTGGGATCTTTAAGCGGGAGGAGAACGGAACGAAGCACGGCGGGCGGGATGAGCGGCAGGTCGCCTTGCAGGTTGACGACGACATCGTGCTGACCGTCAGGGTCTAACATGGCGAGCGCGGCGTTGACCCGGTCGGAGCCGGAGGGAAGCGCCGGGTCGGTCAGCACCGCGAGTGCGCCGGCCGCGCGGACGATTTCGGCAAGCTCGGCCTCCGCGCAGGCCACGGCAACGGGGCCGATGGCCGCCTCCTGCGCGCGCTCGACGACGTGGAGGATCATGGGCCGGCCGGCGATCAGCGCCAGCGGCTTGCCCGGCAGGCGCGTGCTCGCCATGCGGGCCGGGATCACGATGATCGGGTTCACGCGTGGTCCAACGGCCGCCGGCCGGGTTGATGCGCCAGGATGGTTCTCATAGAGTGCCGCCGGTTTTAGGTGCCGCCGCGCGCCGACGCAACGGCAGAGGATCGGGGTCAGCGTTCATGGAAAGCTTGGAAGTCAACAAGGCGCTGGGAGCCGTACTGGCTGCCGGAGTCGCCTTCATGGTGGCGACAGTCGTCTCCGACTGGGTGATCAATCCCGAGATTCCGAAGAAGCTCGCGATCACGGTCGAGGGCGTGCAGGCGGAAGAGGCGCCTCAGGCGGCAGCGCCCGCCGGGCCGCCGGAAGTGCCGATCGCCGTCGCGCTCCAGACAGCGGACGTGAAGGCCGGCGACGCGGACGTGCACAAGCTTTGCGTCGCCTGCCACACCTTCGACGAGGGCCAGCCGGCCAAGGTCGGCCCGAACCTCTACGGCGTCGTCGGCGGCCCGCACGCCCACATGGCGGGCTTCGACTACTCGGCCGCGCTCAAGGACAAGAAGGGTCCGTGGACCTTCGACGAGTTGAACCAGTGGCTGACCAGCCCGCGCACCTACGCGCCGGGCACCAAGATGGCCTTCGCCGGCATCGGGAACGAGAAGGAGCGGGCTGACGTCATAGACTACCTGCGCAGCCTGTCGCATAACCCGGAGCCGCTGCCCGCCGCCCCGGCCAACGCGGCCGCGCCGGGAGCAAAGGCGCCCGCCGCTCCTGCCGCCAACTCGAACGCCGCAGCGCCGCAGCCCGCCGTGGTGAAGCCCGCCGGCAGCACGCCCGCGCCCGCCTCTGCGGCCGCGGCCGGTCAGATGAGCCAGCCCGGACCAACTCAGAACACGCCGCAAGCGCAGCAGAGCCAGAGCGAGCAGTCGCCGAAGGGCGCTACCAACGACAGCGCCGTCAAGCACTGATCGCCCGGCGTTGACGCTCGAGGCGCTGGTCGCAGCCGCCGAGGCCGCAGCCGACGCGGCCGGTGCCGCGATCCGCCCCTGGTATCGCACCCGGCTCGACGCCGAGGCGAAGAGCGACCTCTCGCCCGTGACGGAGGCGGACTGGGCGGCCGAGCAAGCCATGCGCGCCCTGCTGAGCGAGCGCTTTCCCGAGCACGGAATCCTCGGCGAGGAAGCCGGGCTGATTCGCCCAGAAGCCCGGCTTCGCTGGGTGCTCGACCCGATCGACGGCACGCGCGCGTTCATTACCGGACGGCCGTTGTTCGGCACCCTCGTCGCGCTGATGGACGGCGATGAGCCGCTGCTCGGCATTCTCGACCAGCCGATCCTGGGCGAGCGATGGGTCGGGGTGCGCGGCCAGCCGACCCGGTTCCGCGGCGCCTACGGGCGCGCAGGCTGCCGCCCGTGCGCTCGGCTCGCGGACGCGGAGCTGGGCTGCACCACGCCAGCGATGTTCGGCGGCGCGAGCGGCGCTTGCCTTCGCGCGGCTGCAACGCTCGGTGCTTGCGAACCACCTGGGGCGGGGATTGCTACGGCTACGGCCTCGTGGCGCTCGGTCTGCTGGACGTGGTGGCGGAGGCCGACCTGAAGGTATGGGACTGGGCCGCGCTCGTCCCCATCGTCGAGGGTGCGGGCGGCCGCATGGTCGGCTGGGACGGCGCTAGGCTTCGCCCCGGCGGCGACGGGCGTGCGCTCGCGGTCGGCGATCCGCGATTGGTGGCGGAGGCGGTGGCGCTGCTCGCGCATTGATTTCGGGGCTCCGCGCACGAGCGGCTTGACGCCGCTTGACCTATTCGCTTCCGCCATCGCCAATGCGCAGCCACCAGGCTCCGAGGCTTCCGATGCGCTCAACATCTCTCCTCCTCGCCATCCTGCTCGCAGCGCCGTGGGCCGCCTCCGCGCAGGAACCCCAGCCCAAGGCGACCCGCAGCCACGCCATCGCCATCTTGGGCACCCCTGCCCTGCCCGCCGACTTCCCATATTTCCCTTACGTCAACCCGAACGCGCCGAAGGGGGGCGAGACTGTGTTCGCCATGGTCGGCAGCTTCGATGGCTTCAACCCGTTCATCCTCGGCGGCAACGCCGCCATCGGCACCGGCGCCGAGTGGCAGCCCGGCGTCGGCGGCACCGAGTCCGGCACGGCGGTCGGCCATGTCTGGGAGAGTTTGCTCGTCCCCTCCGCGGACGAGGTCGCGACCGCCTACGGCCATCTCGCGCAGTCCATCGAGATCCCGCCCGACCGGATGTGGGCCGCCTTCGAGATCCGCCCCGAGGCACGCTTCGCGGACGGCACCCCCGTCACGGCGGAGGACGTTGCCTGGACCTACGATACGCTCCGGGAGAAGGGCCGGCCCAGCTTCCGCGTCACCTTCGCCGATGTGGCAGGGGTCGAGGTGCAGGGGCCGCGCCGGGTGGTGTTCCACTTCAAATCGAACGAGAACCGCGAGCTGCCGCTCCTCGTGGGCGGGTTGCCCGTGCTGCCCAAGCACTGGTGGGCCACGCGCGACTTCACCAAGCCGCTCACCGAGGCCCCGATGGGGTCAGGTCCCTACAAGGTCGAGAGCTTCGAGATGGGCCGCACCGTGACCTATGCGAGGCGAGACGACTGGTGGGCGAAGGACCGGCCCACCGGCCGCGGTCTCGACAACTTCGACCGTGTCCGTATCGAGTATTACCGTGACCCGACCGTCGCATTCGAGGCGTTCAAGGCCGGGCGCGTGGACTGGCGGGAAGAGAACATCGCCCGGCAATGGGCCACCGGCTACGACTTCCCCGCCGCACGCGACGGCCTCGTGCGCAAGGACCCCATCCCGCACCATCTCCCCGTCGGCGTCCAGGGCTTCGCCATGAACACGCGCCGCCCGCAATTCCAGGACCCGCGCGTGCGCCAGGCGCTCGGCCTGGCGCTCGACTTCCAATGGATGAACAAGGCGCTATTCTACGACGCCTACACGCGCACGAGGAGCTACTTCGGCGGCACGGACGAGGAACAGACCGGCCTGCCCGAGCCGGACGAGCTGAAGCTCCTGGAGCCGTTCCGCGGCGAGCTGCCGCCCGAGCTGTTCACCGCGCCGTTCAAGATGCCGGTGACGGACGGCTCCGGCTACAACCGCGAGGGGCTGCGCCATGCGCTGCAGCTCCTGGAGCAGGCGGGCTGGAAGGTGCAGAACCGCAAGCTGGTGGACGCGGAAGGCACGCAGATGGCGTTCACCATCCTGCTCAACGATCCGAGCATGGAGCGCGTGACGCTGCCCTACGTGCAGCAGCTTGAGAAGCTTGGAATGGCGGTGCAGGTGCGTACCGGTGGACCCGGCGCAATACGAGCGCCTCACCGACGACTTCGACTTCGACATGTCGCCGATCATCTATCCCGGCAGCGACCTGCCCGGCACCGAGCTGCGCGACGAGCTCACCTGCCAGGCCGCGAAGGTGAAGGGCAGCAGCAACGTCATGGCCGTGTGCGACCCGGCGGTGGACTCGCTCGTCGAGCAGGTGATCCGTGCCGACAGCCGCCCCAAGCTGCGCGCCGCCGGCCGTGCGCTCGACCGGGTGCTGATGTGGCGCTGGTATCATGGTGCCGGACTGGCATTCCCAGGATTTCAGGATCGCGAGCTGGGATCGTTTTGGGCGGCCCGACAAGCCCGTGCGCGACGGGTTCGTGCTGGACAGCTGGTGGGTGGATCCCGCCCGCGCCGCGAAGGTGGATGCGGCCCGGATGGGTCCGGCGCACTAGGGCGTCGAAGGTGGGCGCCTACCTCCTCCGACGCCTGCTGCTGCTCCTGCCGACGCTGGTCGGCATCGTCGCGATCAACTTCGCCATCGTGCAGCTGGCGCCGGGGGGCCCGGTCGAGCAGGCGCTGGCGGAGTTGAAAGGACGGGGCACGAGCGCCACGGCGCGCATGTCGGGACCGGCGAGCGACCTGCAGGGCACCAGCAACGGGTACCGCGGCGCCGCCGGGCTGGACCCCAAGCTCGTCGCCGACCTCAAGCGGCAGTTCGGCTTCGACAAGCCGGCGTGGCGGCGGTTCCTGATCATGCTGGGGGCGTATCTCCGCTTCGACTTCGGGCAGAGCTTCTTCCGCGGGCAATCGGTGCTGCACCTGGTGCTCACGCGCATGCCGGTCAGCATCAGCCTGGGGCTGTGGAGCACGCTGCTCGTCTATCTCGTGAGCATCCCGCTCGGCATCGCGAAGGCGGTGCGGGACGGGTCGCGCTTCGACGTCGCGACGAGTGCTGCGGTGCTCGTGGGCTACGCGGTGCCGAGCTTCCTGTTCGCGATCCTGCTCGCGGTGCTGTTCGCCGGCGGCAGCTTCGTGCAGTGGTTTCCCTTGCGCGGCCTGACCACCTCGGGCTCTGCCGCCTGGCCCTGGCCGGCGCGGGTCGGCGATTATCTCTGGCACATGGTGCTGCCGGTCACGGCGATGGTCGCGGGCGGGTTCGCCTCGCTCACGATCCTGACCAAGAACAGCTTCCTCGAGGAAATCCGCAAGCACTACGTGGTCACCGCGCAGGCGAAGGGAGCGGGCAAGCAGCGGGTGCTCTACGGCCACGTGTTCCGCAACGCGATGCTGCTGATCGTGGCCGGTTTCCCCTCCGCCTTCCTGAGCATCCTGTTCAGCTCGGCGCTGCTGATCGAGATCGTGTTCAGCCTCGACGGGCTTGGATTGCTCGGCTTCGAGAGCGCGATCCGGCGCGACTACCCGGTGATGTTCGGAACGCTCTACATTTTCACCTTGTTCGCCCTGGTGCTGCAGATCATTGGCGACATGCTCTACACCGTGGTGGATCCGCGGATAGACTTCGAGGCTCGGCGATGAGCCCAATGGTTAAGCTGTCGCCGGTCTCGCGGCGGCGCTTCGCGATTTTCCGCTCGCACAAGCGGGGCTGGTGGTCGGCGATCCTGTTCAGCACCCTGTTCATCATCAGCTTGTTCGCCGAGTTCGTCGCGAACGACCGGCCCTTGGTCGTGGACTACAAGGGGCGCCTCTTCTTCCCCGTGTTCCAGGATTTGAGCGGCGACCGCTTCGGACCGGACTTCATGCCCACCGAGGCCGACTACACCGACCCCGAGCTGCGCGCCGCGATCAACGCGCACGGCTGGATGGTCTGGCCGCTGATTCCCTTCAGCTACGACACGGTGATCCCCGACCTGCCCTCGCCCGCACCGACTCCGCCTTCGCGGCGCAACTGGCTGGGCACCGACGACCAAGCGCGCGACGTGCTGGCGCGGGCGATCTACGGCTTCCGCATCTCGACCCTGTTCGGGTTGGCACTTACCTTGCTCTCCTCGGCCATCGGTATCGCCGCGGGCGCGGTTCAGGGCTATTATGGCGGCTTCGTGGACCTGTTCTTCCAGCGGTTCATCGAGGTGTGGTCCGGGATGCCGCAGCTCTACATGCTCATCATCCTGGGGAGCGTGATCGTGCCGGGCTTCTGGGTCCTGCTCTGGTTCCTGCTGGCGTTCTCCTGGATGCAGCTCACCGGCGTCGTGCGGGCGGAATTCCTGCGCGGCCGGAACCTCGACTACGTGCGCGCCGCGCGGGCGCTGGGCGTGCGGGACGGCGCGATCATGGCGCGGCACATCCTTCCGAACGCGCTGATCTCGACCTTGAGCTTCCTGCCGTTCATCCTGAGCGGGTCCGTGACGGTGCTCGCCAGCCTCGATTTCCTCGGCTTCGGCTTGCCGCCGGGCTCGCCGTCGCTCGGCGAGATGGTGGCGCAGGGCAAAAACAACCTCGGCGCCCCCTGGCTCGCCTTCACCGCGTTCGTGGTGCTGGGCGGCATCCTGGTGCTCCTGGTGTTCATCGGCGAGGCGGTGCGCGACGCCTTTGATCCGCGCAAGATGCCGGTGTAATGCAAGCCATGACGGCGCAAGCCAAGGCTCCGAGCGTTCCGCCTGACCCGGCGGCACTCTCCACCGCGAGCCTGCTCGCCATCGAGGACCTCACTGTCCGCTTCGGCGCGGGACGCCCCGTCGTGGACGGGGTGAGTTTCACGCTGAACCGGGGGGAGACGCTGGCACTCGTCGGCGAGAGCGGGTCGGGGAAGTCGCTGACGGCGCTCTCCGTGCTCGGATTGCTGCCGCCCGGCGCCGCGGTCCAGGGCGGGGTTACGCTCGACGGCGTGGATGTGCCGCGCGCCGGGCCGAGGGCGCTGCGGCGGCTCCGGGGCGGCGTCGCCGGCATCGTGTTCCAAGAACCCATGACGAGCCTCAACCCGCTGCACCGGGTCGGACGGCAGGTGGCGGAAGCCGGCGCGCTGCACGGGCGCAAGCTCTCCCGCGAGCAGGTCATCGCCCTTCTCGCGGAAGTCGGGTTCAAGAACGCTGAGTCGCGGCTCACCGCCTTTCCGCACCAGCTCTCCGGCGGCCAGCGGCAGCGCGTGATGATCGCCATGGCGCTCGCGAACGACCCGGCGCTCCTCATCGCGGACGAGCCGACGACGGCGCTGGACGTGACCACGCAAGCGGCGATCCTGGCGCTCCTGGATCGTGAGAAGGCGGCGCGCGGCCTGGCGCTCCTCCTCGTCAGCCACGACCTCAATCTCGTGCGGCGGCACGCCGACCGGGTCTGCGTCATGAAGGGGGGCAAGATCGTGGAGCACGGCCCGGTGGCGCAGGTATTCGCCGAGCCCGAGCACTCCTACACGCGAATGCTGCTCGACGCCGAGCCGCGGGGCCGCCCGGCACCGGTGCCGTCCGAGGCCCCTGAGATCCTGCGGGGAGAGGCCGTGCGCGTCGCCTTCGCGATCCGCCGCGGCATCCTGCGCCGCAAAATCGGCGAGGTGCTCGCAGTGGATGGCGCGAACCTCGCCGTCCGAAGAGGCGAGACCCTGGGGATCGTCGGCGAGAGCGGGTCGGGCAAGACGACGCTCGGCTTCGCGCTGCTGCGCCTGCTGCCCGCGTCAGGGCGGGTCACCTTCGAGGGAGGCGACCTCAAGGACGCCGGCACGGCACGGATGTGCGGGCTGCGGGCGCGTATGCAGGTCGTGTTCCAGGACCCGTATGGCAGCCTGTCGCCGCGGCTCTCCGTCGGCGAGATCGTCGCCGAGGGTCTCCGCGTCCACACTCCCAACCTCAGCGCGCGCGAGCGGGAAGCGAAGGTTATGGCGGCGCTGAGCGAGGTGGGCCTCGATCCCGCCATGGCCGAGCGCTACCCGCACGAGTTCAGCGGCGGGCAGCGGCAGCGCATCGCCATCGCCCGCGCGCTGGTCCTGGAGCCGCACCTGCTGGTGCTCGACGAGCCGACCAGCGCGCTGGACCGGTCGGTCCAGTCGCAGGTGATCGAGCTGCTGCGCAAGCTGCAGGCGCGGCGCAGCCTCGCCTACGTGTTCATCAGCCACGACCTCGCCGTGGTGCGCGCCATGAGTCACCGCGTCGCGGTCATGCGCGCCGGTCACATCGTCGAGGAAGGCGAGGCGGACGCCGTGTTCCACACGCCGCGCGACCCATACACCGCAGCACTGGTCGCCGCCGCCGCCGCCTGAGCGCGCGCTCCGCCCCGGGTAAGGTCGAGGCGCAGGACCAAGAAGCCAAGGACTGGGAAGACGGCGAGCGTGGCGAACATCGCGGGCCAGCCGATTTTCGTCGCGACCACGCCAGCGATGAGCGTCGAGACGGACGCGGCAATGGCGCACGCCGTCTGCATCGTGCCCATGGCGGTCTGCGTGCGCCCGCTGCCGTAGGTGCAGTCCACGATCGCCGCCGGGGTCGCCACGCTGATGATCCCGGCGCTGAGCGCGTCCAGCATCTCGATCGGGATCAGCCAGGAGACGTCGTTGGCGAACGCGCATAGCAGCCCGCGGATCGACAGCACCAAGAACGCCGCCGCGAGCACGGTGCGGCGCCCAAACCGCTCGGCCGCGCGCCCGCCGAGGACGGCCACGGGAATCATCGTGAGGTAGAGCACGATGATGGCGATCGACACCCAGCGTGTGGGATTCCCTCCGCCCAGCGCCTCGATGCGCAGCACGAGCATCGGCAGCATGGCGACGTTGCCGACGTTGAAGAGGCTTACCGCCACGAGCAGCGTCAGGAATTGCTGGTTGCGCAGCAATCCGGGCGAGGTATCGCGCCGCCCGGCCTTGGCGTGCAGCTCGCTCCCGCGCATCCGGGTCTCATCGACCGCGCGGGCAGGGATAAGCATCAGGGCGCCCACCGTCGCCGCTGCCGTTGCGGCGAGCACGGCGAACGCGGCCGAGATGCCGATCAGCATGGAAAAGCCGCCGATGACCACGTTGGAGGCCACGTTCCCGGCGTGGTTCGCCGCGTCGTTGATGCCCTGCTGGCGCGGGAAGCGGTCCCTGCCGACGACGGCGAGCGCCAATCCGGCGACGCTCGGGCTGGCGAGGCCCCCGCCCGCGCTGACCACGCATTGCGCGAGCGCCACGGCCCAGAACGCATGGGCTGGGATGAGCGCGAGCGTGCCGGCGACGATCAGGAAGCAGGCCAGGCCGAGCATGAGCCGCGGCCGGCCGAGCCGATCCACGGCCAGCCCCGCCGGTGTTGCCACCAGGGCGCTGGCGATGCTGCCGACGGTAAGCACCGTGCCCACGCGCTCGGCGTCGAACCCGGCGTGATCCTGCAGCCAGATGGAGAGATACGGCCCGATGCCGCCGCCCACGTCAGCCATGAAGAAGCTGACGGCCGGAAGTGCCGTGAACGGGCTCACGCGACCGGCGAGAAGTCGGTGGGGCGGAGGAGGCGGTTCTCCATGGCAAGCAGCACGTCGGCCTGCGCGACGCGGGCAAGATAGGCACCCCAGGCCGGATCGGCGGCGAGCGCCGCGCGCCTTGTCTCGCGGTCCGCCTGGCTTTCGTAGGCCCAGAGGTGGACAACCTGGTTGAGCTGCCCCTCTTGCGTCGTGAACCAGCCCAGGCAGCGGCCGAGATACTTCTGCTGCAACGCCCAGGCCAGCTCCTTGTAGATCGCCACGAATTCGCCTGCGCGGTTCGGCCGGCAGGTGTAGATACGTAGGTCAACGATCATGCCGAGGCACTCCGGAAATCGCCACTCAGGCAATTGTGGCATAAGTTGGGCCAAAATGCTCACACAACCGGGAATTAAGCCGGTGACTGTCACTTTCGCGCCACGCCTCGCCGCCCTCCTGACCGCTCTGCTAGAAGGGCTGACCCAGCAATCGAGGCCGAGTATGTCGAAACCCTTGCGCGTCGCGGTCCAGATGGACCCGATCGAAGGCGTGAACCCAGACGCGGACAGCACTTTCGCGCTCATGATGGAGGCACAGTCGCGGGGCCACCTTCTCTGGCACTATGACGTGCGTCACATGAGCCTGCGCGAAGGCAAGGAGACGCCAGAGGGCGGCCGGGTGGAACGGCTCACCACGTCCGCGCGCCCCGTCACCGTGCTGCGTGGCCCATACGAGGACGGCGGCGGTCACCACAGCTTCGGCCCGGCGGAACGCCTCGAACTCAGCGCCATGGACGTGATCCTCATGCGCCAGGACCCGCCCTTTGACATGGCCTACATCACGGCTACCCACATGCTTGAGCACGTCCACCCGCACACGTTGGTGGTCAACGACCCCCGCTGGGTGCGGGACAGCCCGGAGAAGCTGCTGGTCACGCACTTCCCCGAGCTGATGTCCCCTACCCTCGTCACCTGGGACCTCGACGCGATCCGCGCGTTCCGGGCGAAGCACCGCGACATAGTCGTCAAGCCGCTCTTCGGCAACGGCGGCGCCGGCGTGTTCCGCATCCGCGAGGACGACGAGAACCTGGGGGCGCTTCTGGAGATGCACTTCGCCCGCTCGCGCGAGCCGCTTATGATCCAGCGCTACGAGCCGGCCGTGCGCCAGGGCGACAAGCGCGTGATCCTAGTCGATGGCGAGCCGATGGGCGCGATCAACCGCGTCCCCGCCCAGGGCGAGGCGCGGAGCAACATGCACGTCGGCGGCCGTGCCGAGAAGGCTGTGCTCTCCGCGCGGGACCGCGAGATCTGCGCCCGCATCGGCCCGTACCTTCGCGACCACGGCCTTCTCTTCGTCGGCATAGACGTGATCGGCGACTGGCTCACCGAGATCAACGTGACCTCGCCCACGGGCATCCAGGAGGTGCGGCGCTTCGATGGCACGAATCTGGCGGCTGCGATCTGGGACCGGATCGAGGCGCGGGTTGCAACGCCGAAGCCAGCGGAAGTCGAGGCGGCGCGCTGAGCTGACAGATCGGCCCGTGTAGGCCCAGGCACCGCCAGCGCCCTGCGCGTTCGTCAGGCCCGCCGCACGTTCCAGAAGATCGGGAGCCCGTGCAGGATGCCAGTCAGGTCGGCGCGGTAGGCGCTGGGGTTGTAGAAGAGCCCGAGTGGCAGGTAGGGCACATCCTCGAAGGCCTGCGCCTGGATCTCGGCCGCGATCCGCTTCTGCGCGGCGAGGTCGGGCGTGTCGAGCCACTCGTCCCGCAGCGCCTCGATCCGCGGGCTGGTCGGCCACCCGAACCAGGCCTGCCCGCCGTTGCAGCGCAGCGGAGGATGGGTGGCCGGGGTGGCGGCGTCGTCCCCAGAGAAGGCGGTGCAGAACGCGTTCCAGCCGCCGCGCCCCGGAGGCCTCTTGCTCGCGCGCCGCTGCACGATCGTGCCCCAGTCGAGCGCCTGGTAGTCCACGGTCATGCCAGCCCGCTGCATCATATCAGCCGCAATGTCGCCGGCGGCCTTCATGATCGGGTGATCCTGAGGAACCATGAACACGACCGTCTCGCCCTTGTAGCCGGCCGCCCGCAGCGCCCGCCTGGCCCGGTCGTAGTCGCGCTTGCCGTCCAGCACCGCCATCCCCGCGTCGCTGGCCATCGGTGCGCCCGGCGGGAAGAAGCCGCACGGCACCTTGCGCAGCTCGGGGTCGGTGCCGATCACCGCGATCATGGCCTCGGTCTGATCGACAACGCCGAGGAGGGCGCGCCGCACCGCCGGGCTGTCAAAGGGTGCGAAGAGATGATTGGGCCGGAGCAGCATGCAAGTGCCCATTTCATAGACGAGTTCCAGCTTGAGCGTGCGGTCGGCTGCGAGCACGGGCAGCAGGTCGCCGGTCGGCCGCTCCCACCCGTCCACCTCGCCCGCTTGCAGGGCCGCTGCTGCCGTGGCTGCGTCGGGGATGACCTGCCACTCGATCCGCTCGAAGTGCGCGACCTTCGGCCCTGAGGTCGAGTCAGGCGTGCCATCCTCGCGTGGCTTGTAGCCTGGGAAGCGCTCATAGAAGAAGCGCGCCCCTTGCACCCGCTCATCGGAGCGGAGCATCAGCGTCGAGGTCCGGCCGTCGTCCTAGACTGTGTGGCCGGCCACCATCTGCGGCGTGGCCTTAAACCCTCCCTTCGGGCCGGTCTGGCCGTAGAGCGTGTCGAACACGAGGTAGCCGTGGGTGCGGGCGACGTAGACCGTGCTCCAGACCGGATCGAGCACGGCCAGGTCCGCGTTCGGGATGAACCTGAGCACCTGGTTGGGCTGCGCCCGTACCACGGTCGGCGCCGCGAGTGCCGCCGCCGCTGCGGTCGCGATGAACGTCCTCCGCTCCATTGCACCGCTCCCCCCGTGTCCTACGCACAGGCTGTCCACGCGCGCCTGCTTACAAGCTCAAGCTACTCGGTTCCGCTGCGAAACGTAAGTGCATCGTATCGAGGCCGCCTCGCCGAAAGAGGAATTGGAAATCACGTAACCACTCAGCGCTTGACCCCGCTGGCGACAAACCCGTTTGTTCTCCACGCCCTCCCTCGCCGACCCGGCCGACCGCGTGAGCCAGCGCGACGAGGACACTCAGGTACTACTGCGAGGTCCTTAAGGACCTCGGGTAGCAAAGGAGCAGAAAGTCTGTTTCAGGCTTGATCCTGTCGCGCAATTCGGCCCGACTGCCTGCATCAGGACATGATGAGGCCGCCATCCACATTGATCGTCTGGCCGGTAATGTAGGCGGCGTCCGGGCCGGCGAGGAAAGCGACTAAGCCTGCCACGTCCTTGCCGGTTCCCGCGCGGCCCATCGGAATGTTTCGCACCCACTCCGCCATCAGCTCGCCCGGCGCGTAGTCGCCCAGCAGCTTGCCCCATGCCGCGTCGTTATACGCCCACATGTCGGTCTCGATGATGCCGGGGCAGAAGGCGTTGACCGTGATCCCCTCCTTCGCGACCTCCTTGGCCAGGCTCTGGGTCAGGCCCACGACCCCGAACTTGCTCGCGGCGTAGTGCGGCGTGAAGATGAAGCCCTGGCGCGCCTGTCCGGACGCGGTGTTGATCAGGCGGCCCCCCACGCCGTGCCGGCGCATGCGGGAGATCGCCTCCCGGCAGCACAGGAACACCCCCTTGGTGTTCACCGCCAGCACCTTGTCCCACTCCGCCTCGGTCATGTCCTCGACGCGGGCGATGGTGATGACGCCAGCGTTCTGCACGGAGATGTCCACGCGGCCGAACCGGGCCTCGGCCTCGTCGTAGAGCCGGGTCACGTCGGCGGCGCTGGTAACGTCAGCGACGACGGCCGCCGCCCGCCCTCCGGCTGCATCGATGCGCCGGGCGACCTCCTCGACCTTGTCCTCGTTCGCGCTGGCGACCACGGCAGCGCCGTCGCGAGCTAGGCGCTCTGCGATCGCGGCGCCGATGCCTCGGCTCGCCCCGGTGATGACGGCAACCTTGCCTTCGAGCGTCATGAGCCGCTCCCCTGGTTATGCCGCCAACGCCGCTGCGGCCGCGTCGAGCCGCTCCGCCGTGAAGCGGTCGGTGATGAGCACATCCACCAGCCGGCCGCGCAGGGCGCCGAATAGGGCGGGCAGCTTGCGCCGGCCGCCGGCGACGGCCACCACGCGGCGCACCGTGCGCAGCTCATCCAGCGTGATGCCGATCACCCGCCCCTGGAACGGCGAGCGAACCGGGCGGCCTTCGCCGTCGAAGAAGTTGAGGCAGATGTCGCCGGCCGCGCCCAGCCGCCGCAGTTCCGCCAGCTCGTCCTCCGTGAACACGTTGCCGCTGTCGGCGAGCAGCCTGGACGGCTCAACGGCGCCGACGCCGACGAGCGCCATCGTCACCCGCCCGAACTGCCGCATCGTTTCCTGTACATAGGGATCGCTGGCCAGCACCCGGCGCGCCTCCAGCGATCCCGCGACGCCCTGCGTCGCTAGCGGCATCGCCCGCGCCCCGGTCAGCCGGGCGAGCTGGGCCGTCAGGTTGGTCGCGTGCCGCTGCACCGCCGGGTTGCCCATGCCGCCCAGGATCTGCACGACCAGCTCGGCACCGGGCCGCCTCATGGGATGGATGTTGTCCACCATGCGAAGCAGGGACTCGCTCCAGGACGAGATGCCGATGCATTCGCCGGGCTGCAGGGTCGTCTCCAGGTAGGTCGCGGCTGCTTCGCCGATGCGCGAGAGCACCTGCTCGTCGCGGTCCTCGTCGCAGTCTGCCACGACCATCTCGCTCAGGCCGAAGCGGGCTTCCAGCCGCGACTCCAGCTCGGCAAAAGTGCCGAGAGGCGCCTTCACGCTGATGCGCACGATCCCTTCGTCGCGAGCGCGACGGATCAGGCGCGACACAGTGGCCTGGGAGACGAGCAGCCTGGCGGCGATGTCGGCCTGGCGCCGGTCCTCTGCGTAATACATGCGGGCGACGCGGGCGAGCAGCCTGCGCTCGTCGGACCGCGCCATCCCTTGCTCCTTACCAGCACACAAAGCCGCCATCCACGAGCAGGTCCACGCCGGTGCAGAACGAGGCTGCCTTGCTACACAGGAATACAACGGGACCGACCATCTCGTCCACGCTCGCCATGCGGCCGAGCGGCGTGTCCGACTCGAATTGCTTGACCTGGTCCGCCACCTCAGGGCGCAGGTTCATCGGCGTCGCCGTGTAGCCGGGGCTGACGGAGTTGACCCGAACGCCCCGGCCGCTCCACTCCATCGCCAGGCTCTTGGAGAGGTGGATCACCGCCGCCTTGGAGCTGTTGTAATGCGCCTGCAGCAGCCCGCGATTGACGATCACGCCGGACATGGAGGCGATGTTGACGATCGCGCCTCGCTTGCGCGCCAGCATCGCTTGCGCCTCGGCCTGGCAGGAGAGGAACACGCCGGTGACGTTCACGTCGAACACGCGCTGCCACTGTTCGAGCGGCATCTCCTCCGCAGGCGCCGCGTTGGCGATGCCGGCGCAGTTGACGGCCGCGCCGAGCGGACCGAGCGCCGCCTCGACCGCGGCGATGGCCCGGTCCAGGTCCTCGCGCCGGGTCACGTCGCCGGTGAGCGCGAGCGCCCGGCGCCCCAGCGCCTCGATCCTGGCCACGGTATCCGCGAGGCCGGTGGCGCCGGCGAGGTCGAAGCAGCCGACCGCGGCGCCCGCCTCTCCGAGTCCGACCGCGACGCGCTGGCCGATGCCGCTGCCCGCGCCAGTCACGAAGGCGGTCGTGCCATCCAAGCTGAACAGGTCCGTCACGCCGCTTCCCCCTATGCCGTTGCCAGTTCCATGACCGCGACGTTGCTCGCCCGCTCGCGGTCGAGCACGCCCATCTGCCGGCCGCGGGCGAGCACCATGACGCGGTGCGCGAGGCCGAGCACCTCCTCGAGGTCCGAGCTGACCACCACCACGGCCATGCCGGCGCGGGCCAGCTCCGCGATCACCTCGTAGATCGCCGCCCGCGCGCCCATGTCGATGCCGCGCGTCGGCTCGTCGAGGATGAACACCTTGGGCTGCCGGGCGACCCAGCGGGCGATCACCACCTTCTGCTGGTTGCCGCCGGAGAGGAACCGCGCGAGCTGGCCCGCCCGTCCCTTCACGCCGAGCCGCTCGATGAGGCCCCTGGCAAAACCGAGCACGCCGGCCGGCGACAGCCAGCCCGACGGCGCGAGCCGGTCCATGTTGCCGAGCGCCAGGTTGTCGGCGACCGTGTGATCCAGCAGCACGCCTTGCCGCTTGCGATCTTCCGGGACCAGCACGATTCCGGCCCGGATCGCCTCGTCCGGTCCGCGGAGCGCGAGACGCTTCCCGTCCACGGACACGGTGCCGCCGGCGAGCGGGTCGGCGCCAGCGATGGCGCGCACCAGCTCCGTCCGCCCGGCACCTACGATGCCTGCGACGCCGAAGATCTCGCCCGCCTGCACGGTGAAGCTCACGCCCTGGAACGCGCCCTCCGCCGAGGTCAGGCCTTCCACGCGCAGCACCTCGCGCGGCTGCGGCGGCGCTGCCTGCGGGAAGATACGATCCAGGCTGCGCCCGACCATGTCGCGCAGCAAGGTGCCCACGGGCACCTGCGCCGTATCGTGGATAGCGACCAGATGGCCGTCGCGCAGCACGGCCACGCGGTCGGCGATGCGCGCGATCTCTTCCAGCCGATGGCTGATGTAGATGAAGGACACGCCTTCCCGCTTGAGCTGCTCGACTTGGGCGAAGAGGTGGTCCGTCTCAGCACCCCCGAGCGCCGCCGTCGGCTCGTCGAGGATCAGCAGCCGCGCCCGCAGCGTCAGCGCCTTGGCGATCTCCACCTGTTGCTGGGCGGCGACGCGCAGGGTGCGCACGAGCCGCGTCGGCGGCACGTCGAGGCCGAGCCGGTGGATCTGCTCGGCGGCGCGGCGGTTCATCTGCTCGCGGTCCACGCGGCCGCCGCGCATCGGCAGCCGCCCCACGAACACGTTCTCGGCGATCGTGAGATCGGGCAGCAGGCGCATCTCCTGGTGGATCAAGCCTACGCCGGCGGCGATGGCCTCGCCGGGACTGCCGGGCGCGTAAGGCTGGCCCTCCCAGAGCATCACGCCCTCGTCGGGACGGATCAGCCCGGCGACGATGGATGAGAGCGTGGACTTGCCGGCCCCGTTCTCGCCCAATAGCGCGACCACCTCGCCCTCGCGCACCTCCATGTCCACACCGTGCAGGACCTGGTTGCCCGAGAACGCCTTGCTGATGCCCCTGAGGGAGAGCCGCACGGGGCGGCCCTCCTGCACGGGCCGCGCCGCCGCACCTTGCGCCGCAGCCATCGTCTTCACGGGTGCTGCTCGAGGAACGGCCCGACATTGGCCTTGGTCGTCAGCACCGCCTCCTGGAGCTGCTCCTTGGGCACGCTCTTGCCGGCCGCCAGCTCCAGCGCGGAGTCGAGCGCGAGCCGGCCCATAAGCTGCGTCTTCTGCGTCATCGTGGCGTCCAGCACGCCGTCCTGCACCGCCTTGAGGCCGGCCACGTCGCCGTCGAAGCCGAAGACCCAGACCTTGTGGTCGGGATGCGCGACCTTGACCGCCTGCGCCGCCCCAAGTGCCAACGCGTCGGCGCGGCCGAAGAACACGGTGATGTTCGGGTTCCGCTGCAGCATGTCCTGGGCGATGTTGAAGCCCTCGTTCTGCGACCACATCTGGCTCGCCTGCTTCGCGACCTGCTTCAGGCCGGGGCAGTTGGCCATCGCCTCGTTCCAGCCCTTGTTGCGGTCCTGCTCCGGCGTCGTGCCGATCTGGCCCTGGATGATCGCGACCTCGCCCTTGCCGCCCGTCTCCTTGCAGGCGTAGTCGCCGAGCGTGTGTGCAGCCTGGACGCTGTTAGTGGCGATGAAGGTGTTCGCCGGCGCGTCGGGCGGGTTGCGGTCCACGGCGACGACGGGGATGTGGGCCTGCTCGGCCGCGCGCACCGGCACGCCCGCCGCGGTCGCGCCCGCCGGGATGTAGATGATCGCCTTGACGCCGCGGGTGATCAGGTCCTGGATCTGGTTCACCTGCGTAGCGCTGTCGCCGTGCGCGTCCACGGTGACGACCTTGACACCCTTCTGCTTCGCCGCTGCCTCGACCGACTGCTTGATCTGGTTGAAGAAGTCGGCCTGCAGGTTGGCGACGGCGAGGCCGATCGTCGCGTTGCCTTGCGCTTGCGCGGCGGGGGCGGCGAACGTGGCGAGCGCGGCGAGCGCGGCCGCTGTGTTGGTGAGCTTGGACATGCTGCTTCCTCTGCCTTGGTTGCGGGATCGGGCGTTGCCGCCTTCTTGGTGTCACCGGGAGCGGTGAGGGGTATGCGGGCTGGATCAGCCCTCCTTGCGGCGGAGCGTGTCGAAGGTGACCGCGACGGCGATGACGCAGCCGATCACGACCTGCTGGATGAAGGGGGAGACGCCGACCAGGTTGAGGCCGTTGTGCAGCACGCCGATGATGAGCACGCCGACGACGGTGCCACCGATGCCGCCGATGCCGCCGCTGAGGCTGGCCCCGCCGATCACCACGGCCGCGATAGCGTCCAGCTCGTAGCCAAGCCCGGCGCTCGGCTGCGAGCTGTCGAGGCGGCTGGCCAGCGCGGCTGCGGCGACGCCGGACAGCACGCCGGACGCGATATAGACCCAGACCGTCAGCGGCCGGACTCGGATGCCGGCCAGGCGCGCGACCTCGGCGCTGCCGCCGATGGCGTAGAGGCTTCGCCCGGTCGCGCGGTAGCGCAGGAACACCCAGCCTGCGGCCGAGAGCACGATGAACAGCGCCACCGTGGCCGAGAGGAACCCAAAGTGGCGAACCGTGGCCAGGCTCGTGAACCAGTCCGGGTAGCCGACGACCTGCTCGCCGTTCGTGGTGATGTTGGCCAGGCCGCGCGCGACCGACATCATGGTCAGCGTGGCGATGAAGGCCGGCAGCTTCGCCCGCGTCACCAGCAGCCCGTTGACGAGGCCGCACAGCCCGCCTGCCGCGATCGCGAGGACGAGCGAGAGGGCGAAGGGCACGCCGTAGTCCTGGGGCAGCCAGCCGAGCACCATGATCGAGAGGGCGAGCACGGACCCCACGGAAAGATCTATGCCGCCGATGATGATCACGGCCGTCATGCCGAGCGAGAGGATGCCCAGCACCGTGACTTGGTCCAGGATGTTGAGCGCGTTGCGGGCCGAGAGGAAGACGTCCGAAGCCAGTGAGAAAGCGACGCAGAGGAGGATCAGCCCGATCAGCGGCCCCTGCGTCCCGCCCAGCACGCGCAGCCAGGACAGGCGCGCCGGTGTCTCCACCCGCATACCGGGAGGCAGTTGCGTCTGCGTTGTGCTCATTGGACATCCTCCTTGCTTGCGCGTCGCCATGGCCCGCGCTACGGCGCCTCGCCAGTGCCGCCGGGCGGCGTCGCGCGATGCAGGGTCGGCGGCGGGTTCGAAGCGGTCGCACGGCCGCGGTAGCCGCCGCAGCTCGTCCCAGGACCAGAGCCCGGCGCCCAGCCCCGCCATGTGCGCGACTCCGAGCGCTGACAGCTCCGCATTGCGCGCGCGGGCGACGGGCAGGCCGAGCAGGTCCGCCTGCATCTGCATGAGCGCGTCGTTGCCGCTCGGG
The DNA here is from genome assembly GCA_963839135.1 of uncultured Alphaproteobacteria bacterium. GTDB lineage: Bacteria > Pseudomonadota > Alphaproteobacteria > Acetobacterales > Acetobacteraceae > CAWKEH01. The sequence continues at coordinate 36,484 of CAWIUA010000008.1, read as the reverse complement.
CCGCCGTCGGCGCGCAGCTCCCGCGTGCCGGCACTGGCCTTGATCGCCTCAGCCACGTCGGCGACCTGCTGGACGATGGCCTCCAGCCCGGCGCGCGCCAGCTCCGCGCGGCCGGTGCCGAGCGTGAGGTTGCTGAGCAGCCCTACTGCGCCCCGGTCCCACCACGGCGCCCCTAGGCCGCCGAAGCCCGGCACCAGCACCACGCCGCGGCTCTCCGACCGCGCGCCGAGGTCCACCAGCGCGCTGACCTCCATGTCGAGCAGCGCCGCCATCCACACCAGCGCCGAGCCGGCCGAGCGGATGTTGCCCTCCGCGGCGAAGGCGATCCGATCCAGTTGCCACGCTATGGTCAGGCACAGGCCGCGCGCGAGCCGGTCCGGATCGGCGGCCAGGCCCATCACCGAGGACCCGGTGCCGTAAGTCGCCTTGACCAGCCCAGGCTCGAACGCGCCGTGGGCGAACAGGGCGGCGTGCGAATCCCCCATGACCGCGAGCACCGGCGTGCCGTCCGCCAGTGGCGCAAGACCCCGCGCGGCGGGGAACGGGCCGTTCGACGGCAGCACGCGCGGCAGCGCGCCGGCAGGCACCCCGAACAATTCCGACAACGTCTCGTCCCACGCCGCCCGGCGCACGTCGAGCAGTTGCGTGCGCGAGGCGTTCCCCGCCTCGATCAGGTGCTCGCCGGAGAGCCGCCAGAGCAGCCAACTGTCCACCGTGCCGAGACAAATCTCCCCAGCCCGCGCGCGCCGCCGGTCGGCATCATAGGCATCGAGCAGCCAGGTCGCCTTCGCCGCGGAGAACATCGGGTCGAGCGGCAGCCCGCTCCGCTCGCGCACCAGCCCTTCCGTCTCGGCGGAGCGCAGCCGGTCACAGATGCCGCCCGTGCGCTGGTCCTGCCAACTGATGAGCGGTGCCAGCGGCTCGCCGGTGCGCCGGTCCCAGAGCACGAGCGACTCGCGCTGGGTGCTGAATCCTACGCCGGCCACGCGCCCAGGGTCCTGGCCGTCGAGGCACTCGGCCACCGCCCGGCGCACGCTGTCCCAGATCTCGCCCGCGTCCTGCTCCACCCAGCCCGGCCGCGGATGCTGCTCGCCGAGCTTCGCCCGGCCGCGCGCAACGATGGCGCCCGTCCGGTCCACCAGCGCGCACTTCGTGGCGCTCGTCCCCTGGTCCACCGCGAGGATCAGGGGGGCGGTCACCGTGCTAACCCACCAGCTCGCGCGCCGCCTGGGCGATGCCCTCGGCGTTCAGCCCGAAATGGTCGAGCAGGAACCCGGCGCTGCCGGTCGGCGCGAAGCCCGGCACTCCCAAGATGCGCATCGGCACCGGCCGGTGCCGCACCACGACCTCGGCAACGGCCGCGCCTAACCCCCCGGTGACGACGGCTTCCTCCGCCGTGACGATGCGCCCGGTCTCGGCCGCGGCCGCGATCACCGCAGCCTCGTCCAGTGGCGCGATGGTCGCCATGTTGAGCACGCGCGCCTGCACGCCCGCCGCCGCGAGCTGGTCCGCCGCCGCCAGCGCGCGCGAGACCATGACGCCGGCGGCGATCAGGGTCACATCGCCGCCCTCGCGCAGCGTGAGCGCGCGCCCGACCTCGAAGGGTGCGTCCTCGGGCGTCACCGCGGGCACCTTGAAGCGGCCGATGCGCATGTAGCAGGGCCGCCCGGCACTGGCCGCCCAGCGCAAGGCGTCGCGCGTCTGCGCCGGGTCGGCTGGGGCGAGCACGACGAGGTCGGTGAGCGCCCGCAACCAGGAGAAATCCTCGACGGAGTGGTGCGTGGGCCCTAGCTCTCCGTAGGAGAGGCCGGGGCTTTGGCCGCACAGCACGACGGGATAGCCGCCGTAGGCGACATCCGCCTTGATCTGCTCCAGCGCGCGTCCGGTCAGGAACGGCGCTGCCGCGGAGACGAACGGGACGAAGCCGCCGTTCGCCAGCCCTGCCGCGACGCCCACCATGCATTGCTCGGCGATGCCGACGTTGATGAGGCGATCCGGGAAGCGCTCGCGGAAGCCGGCGAGGTTACTCGACCCCACGCTGTCGTTGCACACGGCGACGATGCGCGGATCGCTCTCCGCCAACGCGATGAGCGTCTCGGCGAAGGCGACGCGGCAGTCGAACAGTGGAGCGGCAGGGGCGTCGGTCATCGGGCGGCCAGCTCCGCGAGGATCACCTCGACCTGCTCCGGGGACGGCACCTTGTGGTGCCACTCGACGCGATCCTCCATGAACGAAGCACCCTTGCCCTTGATCGTGTGCGCGATGACGCAGCGTGGCTGATCACTCGGGGGCGCCGTGAAGGCGTCGAGCAGAGCGGTGTGGTCGTGGCCGTCCACCTGCTGCACCTCCCAGCCGAACGCGCGCCACTTATCGGCGAGTGGCTCGAGGCGACTGGTGTCCTCGGTCCGCGCGCCCTGCTGCAGCCGGTTGCGGTCCACGATCGCGGTCAGGTTCGCGAGGCCGTGGTGGGCGGCCGTCATTGCCGCTTCCCAGTTGCTTCCCTCCTGCAGCTCGCCGTCACCGAGCACGACGAAGGTGCGCCAGTCCTTGCCGGCGAGCCTGGCGGCGACAGCGCAGCCGACGCCGATTGGCAGGCCGTGGCCGAGCGGCCCCGTGTTCGCCTCGACGCCCGGCACCTTGCGCCGGTTCGGGTGGCCGTTGAGCGAGGAGAGCGGCGCCATGAAAGTCGGCAGGTCGCTCTTGGCGATGAACCCGGACTCGGCGAGCACGGCATAGAGCGCCGCAGAGCAGTGCCCCTTGCTGAGGATGAAGCGGTCTCGATCCGGCCAAGTCGGGTTTGCCGGATCGAGCCTGAGCACGCCGAAGAACAGGGTAGTCAGGATGTCGGTGACGGAGAAGTCACCGCCGATGTGCCCCATGCGCGGCTTGGCGATGGTGCGGACGATGAGAGCGCGCATGTCGTTGGCGATGCCGCGCAGCAGGGCCGGGCGATCGTTCACGCTGGTCTCGGCCACTCGCGCGCGCAGTGCGCTGGCACCCACCCGCGCCGATCCTACGGAGCTATGCGCCACGCTCTTTCTCCTCCCCTGCGATGCCTGAATATATATTCAGGTTTGTAATTTATTGCAGAGTAACCGGGGTTGTGAAGCGGGGTCAACAGTTTTCACGCACGATCGCGTGAGAGTACCAGTTGCTGCTTGGACGGGTTGTAGGCGCGGTCACTGGAACTGGGTGGCGGCGGCACTGCGACCGTGCTGCCCAGCCCCGAGCAGGGGAGCGCGCGCCAGAGCGAGCGCCGGTCCGGACCTAGGACCCGCGCCCGCTCCCCGCGCCGCCCCGGCCCACCCGGCCCAGCACCGGCCCGCCGGGACGCTGATCCGCCTCCCCGGCCACTACGGCCAAAGGCCGGGACGCGGCGTGGGCAACGCAAGTGGCGCCCCATCCCCTCCTCGCGTAAGTGTGCCCGAGCACGGCCGGGGAGAACGCGCATGGGCATGTTGGTCGAGGGGCAGTGGCGGGACGTGGACCGCATGGCGCGCAAGGGCGCGTTCGTCCGCCGCGACAGCTCCTTCCGCAGCTTCGTGACGGCAGACGGCAGTTCGGGCTACCTGGCTGAGTTCGAGCCGCTATCATCTTTACGTCTCGCTCGCCTGCCCGTGGGCCAGCCGAACCGTGATCCTGCGCAAGCTCAAGCGCCTGGAACACGTGATCGGCATGACCGTGGTCAGCCCCGACATGCTGGAGAACGGCTGGACCTTCGAGGGCGACCCCGATCCACTGACCGGCTTCCGCTACCTCTACGAGCTCTACGCCGCCGCCGACCCGGCCTATAATGGCCCGGCGACCGTGCCCGTGCTCTGGGACACGCGGACCCGAACCATCGTGAACAACGAGTTCGAGCGAGATCATCCGCATGCTCAACCGCGCGTTCGACGCCTGGGGCGACGCGGGCGTTGACCTCTACCCGGCACGGCTCGCGCCCGAGATCGACGCCCTCAACGCCCGGCTCTACGGCGCCGTGAACAACGGCGTCTATAAGGCCGGGTTCGCGACGACCCAGGCCGCCTACGAGGAAGCCGTCGTGCCCCTCTTCGCTATGCTGGACGAGCTCGAAGAGCGCCTGGCCACGCGGCGCTTCCTGTTCGGCCCCGAGCTCACCGAGGCGGACATCAGGCTGTTCACGACCGCCGTTCGCTTCGACCTAGTCTATCACGGCCATTTCAAGTGCAACGTCTGCCAGCTTCGCGATTACGCCAACCTGCAGGGCTGGCTGCGAGACCTATACCAGTGGCCCGGCATCGCCGACACGGTGGATCTCGCCCAGATCAAGCGCCACTACTACGGCAGCCAGCGCTGGGTGAACCCGACCGGCATCATCCCGCTGGGCCCGACCGTCGATCTCACGATTCCCCATGGCCGGGAACGCCTCTCGTCCGCGGCCGCAAGCACGGCGGGACTGAGTGCCTAGGCTGATACCCGGCCAGGGCGGAAAGCCCTGGCCGGGCCGGGCGCCTCAGCGAAGCGCGCCGGGGAGTGCCTGTGTCCCCTCCAGCACGACCGCCTGCAGCTCGCGTGGATTGAGGCCGAGCGCGCGCAGGATGGTCGGCGCGATCTGCCGCGTTTCCACCACGTCTTGCACGACACGCCCCTGGATACGCGGAGCGCCCACGACGAGAGCCACGTTCCGGTCGTCGTTCGAGAAGCCGCCGTGCTCGGCGAGCTTGCTGCCCGTGGTGTAGATCACCCCGTGCTGGGAGATCGCGATGAAGTCCGGCGTGCGGCTGTCGGTCGCCGGGTCCTGGTAGAACAGACGGAGCAGGTCGCGCCCTGCCAGCGCCGCGATCTTCAGCGGCCCTGCCTCACTTTGCAGGTAAGCATCCGCCGCGGCGAGGTTCGCGTCACGCGTCTGCGGCGCGAGCCAGATGAGCGCCTCGTCGTCGGCGATGTGGAACCCGTAACCCGGCGTCTGCGCGTAAGGCGCGTCCGAAACCGCCTCGCGCAGCGAGCGGTCGATCGGCGACTGCCCGTGCTTCGCGCTGACGATGACCAGGGTGAAATCGAGCAGCCCGCGCTGCTGCAGCGCCGTCATCATCCGCCCCAGCGCGTCGTCCACGTAATTGAGCTGGATGGTGAGCGCGTTGCCCGGCGTCGCGTTGGCGTCGGTGTAGCCGCCGATCAGTCCTGCCGGGTCGAGCAGGCCGGAACTGGCGAGCTTCTGGCCGACGCTCACGGCCTGGAAGTTCATCCCCAAGATCGCCGGTACCGGCGCTCGCTTCGTGCCCGTGCTGTCGCGTCCATCAATCTCGTTCAGCACCGCCTGGACCTTGTATTCGTCGTTGTTGCGGGTCGCGGTGAAGCTCGTGGTGTTGTCGTCGGTGGTGTTGCCCGGCACCGGGATCAGGGAGTTGATCTCGGGCGTGAACAGGTCGTTGATGCCCTTGCCGGACGGGCCGTCCAGGATCTCGTAGGCCGGGTGCTTGTCGGCCCACGCCGTGTAACCGCCGTGCGCGCGGATCACCTCGAACAATGTGTTGACCCGGATGAACTGGTGCGGGAGCACCGGCTCGCAGGTCCCCGAGGCATTGGACATAGGCAGCTTCGCCACGTCTATCTGGGACAGCGGATCGCCCAGCGTCCCGCCGGCGTTGAGTTCATTCTGGTCCTTGTCAATGTTCTCCGCATACTGCGTCTCGGTTCCCGGCAATCCCTGGCACTGTGAGCCAGGCGCGAACAGCACGCGATCGTAGCTGTCGTCGTAGAACACGCCGGCTGAGCGCGGCGTGCCTCCCGTGACCTGGGCGATCATGCCTGGGAAGGAGTTGGACGGCGCCGTCGTGTAGGCGTTTGGATAGACCACCCCGTGCTGGGCAAGTTGGGCGAGCGCCCCGCTGGCATGGGCCGGGTTGGCGATCCAGTTCTGCAGGTCAATGGCATGCAGACCGTCCACGCTGATCAGCAGGACGTGGGAATAGCGGCGAGCATAGCTCCCGAGATCGTCGCTGTTCCCATCGTCCTGAGCCATCGCGGGCGCAGCCGCCACGGATATCGCTAGCGCCGCCGTCGCAAGCAGGTGCCGTTTCCAAAGAGCCATGTGAGTCCTCCCGTGATCGTGACGAGTCGCGGATTAGCGGGGAACCCTTGGCTTGGAGATGAATGTTGGATGATCGTAGAGGCGAACAGCGCGATCAGCGCCGCTCCCGCGCGCGGCGCAGCAGCACGCGCACGCTTCCAGGGTTCGCCGGGTGCGGATGACTCGCCGCGAGAACGAGAGGACGCAGCTCGGGGCCGTTCAGCCAGTGCGGCAACTCGCGGCGCAGCGCGCCGTCTTCCCTCGGCCCGCGCCCTGTGACGATCTCCACGCAGCGCAGCCCCTCCGCGTGCGCTGCGCGGAGGAACGCGTGCAGCGCGTCGTGGGCGCGTTGCACCGTGTGGCCGTGCAAGTCGAGCGTGCGGCTGGGGGCAAGCTTACCGGTGCGGAACCGGGTCCACGTTCCCCGGTCTAGTCCTGCCGGCGCGGCGCCGACCTGGACAGGCGGCGCTGGCCGACGCGGCGTGGCGTGGGCCGGACGTGTCGCTGCTCGCTGCGGCGATGGCTGCGGCGCCTCCGAAGGCTGCGGCAGCGAGGGAGCGTCGCGCAGGGCGCGGACGTTCAGCACGTAGCCGGCCCAGGCCAGGCGGTCGGCCTCGGTGAGCCCGCGCGCCATAGCTCCTCAAGACGGGAACGCGCCGGCCAGCACGTGACGCACGATCGACTGCTGTGCGTCGAGCGCCGCCGCCGCGACCGCGCGGGCGAAGCCGAACTGGGCGGCAACCGCGGCGTCGGCCGTAGCGCGGGCGAAGTTAAGCTGGATCTGCAGGATGACGCCCATGAAGCCGGCCGTGAGATCCGGCGGCGCCGTCCAGGGCGAGAAGGTGACGTGCAGGTGGTCGCTTTTCATGCGGCAAGGCTCTCCGGGTCGTCGTCGATCAGGATGAGATGGAGCTGGCGCGGCCCATGCGCACCCAGCTCTAGAGTCTGCTCGATGTCGGCGGACCGCGACGGGCCGGTCACGAGCATCACGTTCCGCGGCATGAAGCCGCGCATCGCCCTACTGGGCTCTCCCCGCTCCTGCCGGAGAAGGTCCCAAGCGTCCTCATACGGGCCGACGACGCGCGAGGCGAGAAGCACCACGATCGCGGTATCGGCGAGCAGGTTCAGCGTAGTAGGCCGCTCGGGGGCGGAGGGCAGCATAAGCGTGCCCGTCTCGGCAATGCCCGCGAAGGCGTGCTGCACGCTCACCTGATCGCTTGCCTCCGCCCGGCCCTCCCGCACGCGGAGCAGCGGCCGTTCGCCCCACGGCATCGCGCGCAGCTCCGGATGGGGCGCCATGATCAACTCGCTCGGCAGGTTCTGAGCGGCCAGAAACGCGGCGACGGCGCCCGGTACCGACTCCGGGTCGGCCACGCGCTCGACCGTGCCGAACTCCTTCTCCACGTTGTGCAGGAGCAGTGCGACCTGCGCCGCGCGTCCGACCTGGCTGCGCGCCGGGATCGCGTGGCGCGGGTGCTGGGCAAGCCGCCCAAGCAGCATGGCCTGCTGGTCGGGCGGAAGCGGGCCGCGGCGCAGCCCGCGGCGGATAGCGCCGAGGATCGCCTCCTTCGTCATGGTCTCGACCGCTGCTCGCGGGCATAGCGGGCGAAGAAGGTCTCGCCCTCCGGCGCAGGCATGTCGCGCGTGGCGGTCCAGCCGCTGGCGAGGGGCAGGCTGGCGAAGCGGCCCCGTTTGCGCCCGGCGAAGCCGAGCGCGGCCACGGCGGCACGGGTCATGGCGCGGTAGGCGGCCGGGCGCCGGGCGAACCAGGCCCAGAGCGCGAGGTTCTTGCGCTGGGCCGCTGGTTGCAGGTGCCGCTCGAACTCGCGCTCGCGCCAGTGCCGCATCATCTTGGGCAGTGGGATCTTCACGGGGCACACGCTCTCGCACTTGCCGCAGAAGGTCGTTGCGTTCGGCAGGTTCCCGGCCTCGTCCACGCCGATCAGCGCAGGGGTGAGCACGCTGCCCATCGGCCCGGGATAGACCCAGCCGTAGGCGTGGCCGCCGATGGCGCCATAAACCGGGCAGTGGTTCATGCAGGCGGCGCAGCGGATGCAGCGCAGCATCTCCTGGAACTCGGTTCCCACCATGGCGCTGCGCCCGTTGTCCACGAGCACGACGTGATATTCCTCGGGGCCGTCGAGGTCGCCGGGCCGGCGGCCGCCGGTGCTGAACGTCGTATAGACGGAGAAGTCCTGGCCCGTGGCGCTGCGGGCGAGGATGCGGAGCAGGCTGGTTGCATCCTCCAGCGTGGGCACGATCTTCTCGATGCTGGCGATGGCGACGTGGACCCGCGGCAGCGTCTGCGTAAGATCACCGTTGCCTTCATTGGTAACGATGACGCTGCTGCCGGTCTCGGCGATCAGGAAATTCGCGCCGGTGATGCCGACGTTGGCCGCGAGGAACCGCTCGCGCAGCCGGCTCCGCGCTTCGGTCAGGATGTCGCGTCGCTCGGCGAAGGGGCGGTCGGCAGGAAGGTCCGTGTGACTCAGCCGGAACTGCGCTTCCCAATCCTCGCGGTTGAGATGGAACGCGGGAGCGATGATGTGGCTCGGGTGTTCCTTGCGGAGCTGAATGATGTATTCACCGAGATCGGTCTCAATCGGCTCGATGCCATGGCGCTCGAGGTGATCGTTGAGGGCCAGCTCCTCGCTGATCATGCTCTTGCCCTTGGTCACCGTCCGGGCTCCCGCGTCGCGGCAGATGCCGAGCACGGCCGCCCGCGCGTCGTCGGCGGTGCTGCACCAGTGGACGTGCCCGCCCGCCCGCTCCACGCTGGCGGCGAACTGCTCCAGGTAGAAATCCAGGTTGGCGAGGGTATGGTCCTTGATGGCGCGGCCCTCGTCGCGAAGCTGCTCGAACTCGGGCAGGTTCATCACCGCCGCCGCCCGGCGTGCCTGGAAGCTCGATTTGCTGCGGGCGAGGCTGCGCTGCAAGCTCTGGTTGCGCAGCGCCTCGTGGGCGTTCTCCTTGAAAGCGTGCGAGGTGGCGAGCATGGCGGCGTCCTTTCAGGCCCCTTATAGACAGGCCCAGCACGCCGGGCCATGTCGGCAACCCGGCCGACCCAAGCTCTCGTCTCAGCCCGGCGGGTGACGGTCGCCTGCGGCGCGTGCGGTCGCTGCCTGCGCAATCGTTCGCGACGTCATGGGCTTCAAGTTCTCGTCGGCCTCCTCATCCGCCTCCTCGTCTTCGTCCTCTTCCTCCGTCTCCTCGTCGGCGGCAGCCTCGTCGTCGTCCTGCTCTTCGTCGTAATCGTCCTCGTCATCTTCGTTGGTTCCGGATGCCCAGATGGCCGCTTCCTCGTCGGCGATCTCGTCAATCGTCGTCAGCTCCTCATCGTCGGCGCCCCTGCGAACGCTGGCGAGCGCTCGCAGGCTCTGCTTTCCCGCGTAGCCGATCTCCCGCGGGAAATGCAGAAGCAGTTCGTTCATGCCCTTCATGGCGCGCTCCGGGGAATGGGTTACGCGCGGCAAGCACCGCGCACTGCATCAATCAGGTTGGCCGAGGTTTGGTTTCGTGACGACTCCGTGATGGCTGACGCCCCTCGCCGATGGGCGGCACAGTATCTGCCATGCCGGCGAGCACCTCGGCGATGTGACGGACGCGCACCGGGCTGCCCTCGCGCTTGAGGCGTCCGGCGATGTTTAGCAGACAGCCCATGTCGCCGGCGAGCACCGTGTCCGCGCCCGTGGCGATGATGTCGGCCACCTTGTCACTCACCATGCGGGTCGAGATCTCGGGATACTTCACGCAGAACGTACCCCCGAAGCCGCAGCACACCTCGGCATCTGGAAGCTCCCGCAGCTCCAGCCCGTCCACGCCGCGCAGCAAGTCGCGCGGCTGCTGCTTGATGCCCAGCTCACGCAGGCCCGAGCAGCTGTCATGATAGGTTACGAGTGCCGGATAATGCGCTGCGGCATGCTCGACGCCGCGCACGTCGCGCAGGAACTGCACCAGCTCGTAGGTGCGGCCCGCGAGCGCATCGGCGCGGGCGCGCAGGTTCGGATCGTCATCGAACAGCGCGGGCAGATGGTGGCGCAGCATGCCGCCGCAGGAGCCAGATGGCACGACGACGTAGTCGTAGCCGCCAAACGCCACGAGCACGCCCGCGGCGATAGCGCGAGCCGTGGCGCGGTCGCCGCTGTTGTAGGCTGGCTGGCCGCAGCAGGTCTGGGCGCGCGGAACCTCGACCCGACAGCCGGCCTGCTCCAGCAGACGGATCGCGGCGAAGGCGACGGTGGGCCGGTAAAGGTCCACGAGGCAGGTAGCGAAGAGTGCGACGCGCGGCTGGTCAGTCATGAGGCGATCTTCGCTGCCATTGGGTCGGGCCTCTTGCACGACGCTTTTTGCGGTAGGCTTCGCTTTTGGGCAAGTAGCCGAAACCTTCGCCGCCCCTAGCACTACAGTTGCTATCTGACGTGGACACCTGATCTCTCCCGCATGGGCGGGAGGGCGCGAATGAGCGGTGCATCGATCGAGACGACGCTGGAGCTGTGGGCGTCAGAGTTGCGAGAGGCGAAGGCACGGATGCGCCCCTTGTTCACGCAAGCACGCGTAGCGGCCTCGGCAGGGCTGTTCCTGGATGGGCTGCTCGGGCCGGAGCGGCGCAAGACGGGCTGGATGCGCGCCGAGGCGGCAGGCGACCCTGGTCCCTGGCGTCAGCAGGCCATTCTGGGGCGCGGCCGCTGGGAGGCGGATGCGCTGCGCGACATCGTGCGCGACTACGCGCTGGAGACGCTGGCGGACGCGGATGGGGTGCTGGTGATCGATGAAACCGGGTTCCTCAAGCAGGGCAAAGCGAGTTGCGGTGTGGGGCGGCAATACACGGGCTCGGCAGGCAAGATCACGAACTGCCAGATCGGGGTGTTCATGGCCTATGTGTCCCGACATGGCCATGCCTTCATCGACCGCACCCTCTACCTGCCCAAGGACTGGACCCGTGACCCGGCCCGGATGTGCGCGGCCCATGTGCCGGAGGAGGTCGAGTTTGCGACCAAGCCCCGGCTCGCGCTGGACATGACCGAGCGCGCCATCGCGGCGGGCGTGCCCTTCTCCTGGGTGGTCGGCGATACGGTCTACGGCACGGGCGAGGTGGAGATGGCACTGCGGCGCGCAGGCAAGGGCTACGTGCTCGGCACCGCTGCCACACAGCCCTTCAACTCATGGATCAACAAGCCCTTGGTGTCCGGCACCGCCGAGGAGATCGCCCAGGACCTCGACGCCTCCGCCTGGCAGCGCCTGTCCGCGGGCGAGGGCACCAAGGGCGCGCGGCTCTACGACTGGGCGTATCTGGAGCTGGCCGACCTTGAGGCCGATGAGTTCAACCCGACCCTCAGCGGCACCTGGACACGCGGCCTGCTGATCCGGCGCAACCTCGCCGACGGCGCACTCGCCTACTTCAGCACCTGGTGCCCAGCCGGGACCGGCATCGAGACCCTAGTCACCGTCGAGGGCAGCCGCTGGACCATCGAGGACGCGTTCGAGACCGCCAAGAACGAACTCGGCCTCGACCACAACGAGACCAGGAGTTGGCACGGCTGGCACCGCCACGCGAGCCTGGTCATGCTGGCCTTTGCCGTGCTGGCACGGGTGCGCCAGCAGGCGAACCAGGCACCCCCAAAAACGCTGCCACGCCTGCCGCGGACGCGTGTGCCCTCATCCGCTGGTCGGTCCAGGAGATCCGCCGCATAGCGATGCGCCTGGCCCAGCGACGCATCCGCCCTGCCCACGTGATCGCCTGGTCAGTCTGGCGACGAGCGCACCAAGCCGCCGCAAAGCGCTCACATCTGAAGCGTCAACTGCAAATGCAACTGTAGTGCTAGGCGGGGCCGTTCAGCCAGTGCGGCAGCTCACGGCGCAGCGCGCCGTCTTCCCTCTGTCCGCGTCCCGTGACGATCTCGACGCATCGTAAGCCCTCGGCGTGCGCCGTACGGAGGAACGCGTGCAATGCGTCGTGGGCGCGCTGCACCGTGTGACCGTGCAAGTCGAGCGTGCGGCTGGGGGCAAGCCTACCGGTGCGGAACCGGGTCCACGTTCCCCGGTCTAGTCCTGCCGGGGCGGCGCCGACCTGGACAGGCGGCGCTGGCCGACGCGGCGTGGCGTGGGCCGGACGTGTCGCTGCTCGCTGCGACGATGGCTGCGGCGCCTCCGAAGGCTGCGGCAGCGAGGGAGCGTCGCGCAGGGCGCGGACGTTCAGCACGTAGCCGGCCCAGGTCAGGCGGTCGGCCTCGCTAAGCCCGCGCGCCATAGCTCCTCACTACGGAAAGGCGCCGGCCAGCACGTGACGCACGATCGACTGCTGTGCGTCGAGAGCCGCCGCCGCGACCGCACGGGCGAAACCGACCTGGGCGGCAACCGCGGCGTCGGCTGTAGCCCGAGCGAAGTCGAGCTGGATCTGCAGGATGACGCCTATGAAGCCGGCCGTGAGATCGGGCGGCGCCGTCCAGGGCGAGAAGGTGACGTGCAGGTGGTCCCTTTTCATGCGGCAAGGCTCTCCGGGTCGTCGTCGATCAGGATGAGATGGAGTTGACGCGGCCCGTGTGCACCCAGCTCCAGAGTCTGCTCGATGTCGGCGGACCGCGACGGGCCGGTCACGAGCATCACGTTGCGCGGCATGAAGCCGCAGGCATCGCCCCTCTGGGCCGGGTCCCGCCGCTCTTGCCGGAGAAGGTCCCAAGCGTCCTCATACGGACCGACGACGCGCGAGGCGCGAAGCACCACGATCGCGGTATCGGCGAGCAGGTTCAGCGTGGTAGGCCGCTCGGGGGCGGAGGGCAGCATAAGCGTTCCCGTCTCGGCGATGCCCGCGAAGGCGTGCTGCACGCTTACCTGATCGCTAGCCTCCGCTCGACCCTCGCGCACGCGGAGTAGAGGCCGTTCGCCCCATGGCATCGCGCGCAGCTCCGGACGGGGCGCCATGATCAACTCGCTCGGCAGGTTCTGGGCGGCCAAGAACGCAGCGACGGCGCCCGGTACCGACTCCGGGCCCCCCACGCGCTCAACCGTGCCGAACTCCTTCTCCACGTTGTGCACGAGCAGCACGACCTGCGCCGCGCGTCCGACCTGACTGCGCGCCGGGATCGCGTGGCGCGGGTGCTGGGCAAGCCGCCCGAGCAGCATGGCCTGCTGGTCAGGCGGAAGCGGGCCGCGGCGCAGCCCGCGGCGGATAGCGCCGAGGATCGCCTCCTTCGTCATGGTCTCGACCGCTGCTCGCGGGCATAGCGGGCGAAGAAGGTCTCGCCCTCCGGCGCAGGCATGTCGCGCGTGGCGGTCCAGCCGCTGGCGAGGGGCAGGCTGGCGAAGCGGCCCCGTTTGCGCCCGGCGAAGCCGAGCGCGGCCACGGCGGCACGGGTCATGGCGCGGTAGGCCGCCGGGCGCCGGGCGAACCAGGCCCAAAGCGCGAGGTTCTTGCGCTGGGCCGCTGGTTGCAGGTGTCGCTCGAACTCGCGCTCGCGCCAGTGCCGCATCATCTTCGGCAGTGGGATCTTCACGGGGCACACGCTCTCGCACTTGCCGCAGAAGGTCGTTGCGTTCGGCAGGTTCCCGGCCTCGTCCACGCCGATCAGCGCAGGGGTGAGCACGCTGCCCATCGGCCCGGGATAGACCCAGCCGTAGGCGTGGCCGCCGATGGCGCCATAAACCGGGCAGTGGTTCATGCAGGCGGCGCAGCGGATGCAGCGCAGCATCTCCTGGAACTCGGTTCCCACCATGGCGCTGCGCCCGTTGTCCACGAGCACGACGTGGTATTGCTCCGGGCCGTCGAGGTCGCCGGGCCGGCGGCCGCCGGTGCTGAACGTCGTATAGACGGAGAAGTCCTGGCCCGTGGCGCTGCGGGCGAGGAAGCGGAGCAGGCTGGTTGCATCCTCCAGCGTGGGCACGATCTTCTCGATGCTGGCGATGGCGACGTGGACCCGCGGCAGCGTCTGCGTAAGATCACCGTTGCCTTCATTGGTAACGATGACGCTGCTGCCGGTCTCTGCGATCAGGAAATTCGCGCCGGTGATTCCGACGTCGGCCGCGAGGAACCGCTCGCGCAGCCGGCTCCGCGCTTCGGTCAGGATGTCGCGTCGCTCGGCGAAGGGGCGGTCGGCAGGAAGGTCCGTGTGACTCAGCCGGAACTGCGCTTCCCAATCCTCGCGGTTGAGATGGAACGCGGGAGCGATGATGTGGCTCGGGTGCTCCTTGCGGAGCTGAATGATGTATTCACCGAGATCGGTCTCAATCGGCTCGATGCCATGGCGGTCGAGGTGATCGTTGAGGGCCAGCTCCTCGCTGATCATGCTCTTTCCCTTGGTCACCGTCCGGGCTCCTGCGTCGCGGCAGATGCCGAGCACGGCCGCCCGCGCATCGTCGGCGGTGCTGCACCAGTGGACGTGCCCGCCCGCCCGCTCCACGCTGGCGGCGAACTGCTCCAGGTAGAAATCCAGGTTGGCGAGGGTATGGTCCTTGATAGCGCGGCCCTCGTCGCGAAGCTGCTCGAACTCGGGCAGGTTCATCACCGCCGCCGCCCGGCGTGCCTGGAAGCTCGATTTGCTGCGGGCGAGGCTGCGCTGCAAGCTCTGGTTGCGCAGCGCCTCGTGGGCGTTCTCCTTGAAAGCGTGCGAGGTGGCGAGCATGGCGGCGTCCTTTCAGGCCCCTTATAGACAGGCCCAGCACGCCGGGCCATGTCGGCAACCCCGCCGGCCCAAGCTCTCGTCTCAGCCCGGCGGGTAACGGTCGCCCGCGGCGCGTGCGGTCGCCGCCTGCGCAATCGCTCGCGGCGTCATGGGTTTCAGGTTCTCGTCGGCCTCCTCATCCGCCTCCTCGTCTTCGTCCTCTTCCTCCATCTCCTCGTCGGCGGCAGCCTCATCGTCGTCCTCCTCTTCGTCGTAATCCTCCTCGTCGTCTTCGTTGGTTCCAGATGCCCTGATGGCCGCTTCCTCGTCGGCGATCTCGTCAACCGTCGTCAGCTCCTCATCGTCGGCGCTCCTGCGAACGCTGGCGAGCGCTCGCAGGCTCTGCTTTCCCGCGTAGCCGATCTCCTGCGGGAAATGCAGAAGCAGTTCGTTCATGCCCTTCATGGCGCGCTCCGGGGAATGGGTTACGCGCGGCAAGCACCGCGCACTGCATCAATCAGGTTGGACGAGGTTTGGTTTCGTGACGACTCCGTGATGGCTGACGCCCCTCGCCGATGGGCGGCACAGTATCGGCCATGCCGGCGAGCACCTCGGCGATGTGACGGACGCGCACTGGATTGCCCTCGCGCTTGAGGCGTCCGGCGATGTTGAGCAGGCAGCCCATGTCGCCGGCGAGCACCGTGTCCGCGCCTGTGGCGATGATGTCGGCCACCTTGTCGCGCACCATGCGGGTCGAGATCTCGGGATACTTCACGCAGAACGTACCGCCGAAGCCGCAGCACACCTCGGCATCCGGAAGCTCCCGCAGCTCCAGCCCGTCCACGCCGCGCAACAAGTCGCGCGGCTGCTGCTTGATGCCCAGCTCACGCAGGCCTGAGCAGCTGTCATGATAGGTTACGAGCGCCGGATAATGCGCTGCGGCATGCTCGACGCCGCGCACGTCGCGCAGGAATTGCACCAGCTCGTAGGTGCGGCCCGCGAGCGCATCGGCGCGGGCGCGCAGGTTCGGATCGTCATCGAACAGCGCGGGCAGATGGTGGCGCAGCATGCCGCCGCAGGAGCCAGATGGCACGACGACGTAGTCGTAGCCGCCAAACGCCACGAGCACGCCCTCAGCGATAGCGCGAGCCGTGGCGCGGTCGCCGCTGTTGTAGGCTGGCTGGCCGCAGCAGGTCTGGGCGCGCGGAACCTCGACCCGACAGCCGGCCTGCTCCAGCAGACGGATCGCGGCGAAGGCGACGGTGGGCCGGTAAAGGTCCACGAGGCAGGTAACGAAGAGTGCGATGCGCGGCTGGACAGCCACGAGGCGATCTTCGCTGCCATTGGGTCGGGCCTCTTGCACGACGCTTTTTGCGGTAGGCTTCGCTTTTGGGCAAGTAGCCGAAACCTTCGCCGCCCTTAGTCCGGCCGAACGTCGGCAGCGGCCCGGGATGCCCGACCACCGTTGCGCCCTGGCCTAGCGGGCCCTATACCCTGCGCCCGCGCCGGAGGGGTGACAGAGTGGCCGATTGTGACGGTCTCGAAAACCGTTGTACGTGCAAGCGTACCGTGGGTTCGAATCCCACCCCCTCCGCCATCGCTTCCCGATAATATGCTGATTTAGCGATAGAAAAGCCTAAGCTGGCCGCTTCGATCCCCAGTCTTGCCCCCATTTTGATTCTTGCTAGCAGCGGACGGATGGTGGCCGCCAGGCCCGATCACCATGAGTCTCGTGTAACTGCAGTCCGACGTTCCCTCTTTTGAGACCGGTTAGGGCCGGATTTTTGCGTCCGCATCGTCCGCAGCGGCACCGTGCAGTGCGAGTCAGACCGTGGTCGCTGGCCATGTTGATCGGCGTCAGCCAATTGCTGGCCTGGCGCTAACAGCAGGACTTCACCAAGGTAGATGTCGGCGGTCCTCAAAGTGAAAACCCGGCTGCCCTGTAAAGCATCGATCCCAGCCGAACCCGGCGCGCGTGTGACGGCGCTGATCTGCGCCACACTGCCGCATGAGGCGATACACGGGAGCAGTCGGGCTCCGGCCTCGGCAATCAGCCTCGCATCATGCACGGCAGCTCGCCTGTTCTTGATTTGTTCAGAGCGCTATGTAAGCTGCCTCCGATCCGAGGGGAGTCGCCATGCCGTCGTTCCTGTCGCACCTGATCCGTCCAGGATTGGCAGTCGCCGTCGTTCTCGCGCTCGGCGCACTCGTGGCTTTGGCCCAGCCATCGCCCGAGGCTGCACCTGCCCGCACTGGAACGACCGCGCCCCGCACGGTCGCACTCACGCGAACTGCAAGGGTGATGGCGCCCGTGCGCGATGCCGTGTTCTTCCGACGCGCATTCCGATCCGAAGACACGACAGGTCCGTGGTGGCCACTCGGACGCATGCGGTGGCGGACGTTGGGGCGGTGTGACGGCACGGCCTACGACCATCACGGAGACGAGGCCGCTTGCGGTCGCCGGTTCAGCCGGCTGAGTTCCATCCAGAGGACCACGCCGAGTGCCGTCAGCCCGAACACGCCCAAGACGCCCACCATGCCCGCGACCGTGCCCGGGCGCACCACCCCGACGAGGGCCGCCGACAGCGCGCCTGCGACCATCTGCGAGAAGCCGATGAACGCGGCGGCCGCCCCCGCTGCCTCCGGCAAGGGCACGAGGCCAGCAGCGATGGCGTTCGGCATCACGAGACCGGTCGCGAAGGTGTAGGTGGCGAGCACGCCGATCAGCACCGGCACACGCGGGATCGCCGGTCCGATCGCGCAGACGAGAACGACAGCCACGCCCAGGAGCGCGGGCCCGAGGCGCAGCAGCGATGCCGAGGCGAGACGGCGGGCGAGCAGGCCGTTGAGGACGGAGCCGGCCAGCAGCGCGAGTGCCGCCAGGGCGAACAAGAGACTGAACACGCCCGGCGTCACCCCGAGCGTGCCGATGAACACCGAAGGTGAGCCGGAGATGTAGGCGAACATGCCGCCGAAGGTGAGCGCACTCACAGCGGCGTAGCCGAGCGTGCGCGGCGCGTGCAGCACCCGGGCGTAGCCGCCCCAGAGGCTGCCCGTACTGCGCCGGCTTACGGGCAGGGTCTCCGGCTGCAGCACGGCCGTCGCGGTCAGCAGGACCACACCCGCTACCGCCAGAGCGCCATAGACCGCGCGCCAGCCGAGACTGCCGAGCAGCACGGCGCCGAGCATCGGCGCCAAGAGCATCGCCAGGGTAGCGGTCGCGCTCAGGAGCGACTGGCGCGAGACGGCCTCCGCACCCTCGAACACGTCGCGGGCGACAGCGCGGCTGATCACGACGCCTGCGCACGCGCCGAAACCCTGCAGCAGCCGCAGCAGGATCAACACGGCGATAGACGGCGCGGCAGTAGTGGCAGCTCCCGCAAGGGCGTAGCCGACCAGGCCCGCGATCAGGGCCGGCCGGCGCCCGAGCCGGTCCGATGCCGGCCCCAGGACCAACTGGCCGAAGCCAAAGCCGAGCAGGAAGGCGGAGAGCGTCCACTGCGCCGCTCCTGCAGTCGTGCCGAGCGCCGCGCCGAGGGCGGGCAGGGCCGGCAGGCTCACGTCGATGGACAGCGGCGGCAACGCGGACTGCGCGCCAAGAAGCAAGGTGAACGGGCGAGAGGTGCGCTGCAACATGCGTCGAGGTTAAACGGCCGACGCCGCCGCCGCGCAACCCGAGACCGCGCGCCCCAGAAGCCTGGCTGCTCTTTTCCGACCCCTGTCTTGGTTCCGAGGTGGGCCGCTGCTCGCAGCTCACGATGGCTGGCCCGTACCGTCGCACACTCTCACTGCCTCGCGACCAAACGGCCCAAACTACGATGCGGGCACACCGGTCAGCGCCTCCGGGTTCACGACCCGAACGGGCTTGCCGTCGAGGAAGGCGAGCGCGTTTTCCACGCTCTGCGCGTAGAAGTGCCGCCAGGTCTCGGCGACACCGTAGCCGAGATGCGGCATCAGCACAGTGTTCGGCAGCCGGCGCAACGGATGGCCGGCCGGCAGAGGCTCGCGGTCGTAAACGTCCAACCCTGCGTAGATGCGCCCGGCCTGCAGCGCCGCGACCAGAGCGTCCTCGTTGACCAGCGGACCGCGGGACGTGTTGATGAGGATCGCCCCCGGCTTCATCCGGGCGATCTCGGCGGCGCCGATGGTGTCTCGGCTTCGCGGTGACAGCACCAGGTGCAGGCTGATCGCATCGGAACGGGCGAGCAAGTCGTCCTTCGTGACACGCTCGACCTCGGCAGCGGCGGCGGCCTCGCTGGTGAGGTTCTGGCTCCAGCCCAGCACGGCCATGCCGAGGGAGCCGCCATACCTCGCCATGAACAATCCGAGGCGGCCAACCCCGATGATCCCGAGCGTCTTGCCCGCGAGCGTGATCCCGACAGGCACGCCCTCTTGGAACCGCCCGGCGCGGATCGCGGCGTCGCCGGACGGGATCGCGCGCGCGACCGACAGGAGCAGACCGAGCGCCAGCTCCGCGGTTGCGGACTCGCTGCCGGCGTAGCCAGAGGTGTTGCAGACGACCACGCCGCGCGCGGTGCAGGCACCCAGGTCGAGCGAGGGGTTGCGCGCTCCCGTGATCCCCAGCATGCGCAGCCGGATCAGCCGTGCGATCAGCGATCCCGGCAGCGGCGTGCGCTCGCGCATTGACAGCACGATCTCGAAGTCCGCGAGCTTGGCCGCGGCGTTGTCCTCGCCGGCGAATGCCTCGGCGAAGAAGGTGATCTCTGCCCTGGCATTCAGTGCCGACCAGTCCGTGCTGCTGCGCGCGACGCCTTGCCAGTCATCCAGTACCGCCACCTTGCTCACGTATCCCTCCTCGCGTCGGCCCTGACATCGTCAGCCCGGCGCTCCAGAACGCGGTCCGTAGATGAAGGCCGAGCTTCGCACTCAGCCGACGAGCCGCGGCCGACCGAGCCGACCCTCATCGATCTCAAGCGCTCCACTGTCCCAGTGCCCGGCGTTCGCAGCAGCTTCATAGGTCGTTTGCAAGAAGCTCAGCAGCGCCGCGTCCGGCTCGCCTGCGTTTCGGACCGCGTCGTAGGGCAAGAGGAACTCACCAAGCTGCGGATCGAAACGCACCTCATCTGTTGCGATCGCCGCGTCCGCGAAGCCGGCGGGCACAGGATAGCAGTAGGAGTAGAAGGCAGCGTGCTCGATGTTGCCGCTGCCCGGCCAGAAGCCCGCGCTGGAGACCTCGTGCGAATAGGCTTCGCGCGTCACGGCGTCGGGTAGATGCGGCACACCGCCGGGGTGAAGGGGCGCGGGTCGGCCCGAGAAGCGCGTCACCGCCAGGTCGAAGCTGCCCCAGAAGAAGTGGACAGGACTGCATTTGCCGACGAAGCGCGTGCGAAAGCGCTTGAAGACGCGGTCGCACTGGACCAGCGCCAGCCAGAAGCGGTGCGCAGAGTCGGCGTCGTACGCCCGCATCGCTGTGTCCTGCGGGAACGGTGTCGGGTTCGGCAACTCGTTCGGATGAACGTCGATCTCGACCGGGATCCCGAGCCTCGCCATGGTCTCCTGCAGTTCGGCGTGAAAATCGGCCACGCTCCTCGGCGCAAGGGCGATTCGACCTTGGCCGCCGTCGCTGACGCGAACGAGCAGCGCGTGCGAGACCAAGTCGAACTTCAGCTCGAATCCGAGCCCGCCGTGAGGGATCAAGCTGGTCGTCAGTCCCCGCGCGGACACGTACAGCGTCGCGTGCCAGGAATGATTAATCCAGGGCGTTTTCGCCAAGCGCGCCTTGCCGACGACCTGCGTCCAAAGATGGAGGGTCTCCAGCGTGGGCCGGAGAGCGGCGTAGGACAACTCGGGCCAAGCGCTGCGGGAAGAGAGCAATGCCACGCGCATCCTCCATGGATCGGCGTGCGCTGGACGAGCGCACGAGGAACTCGCGCAATGCGCCAGGGCAGTTGTTCGCGAGCACTGCCCTCGGCGAGCATCGCGGTACGACGATGCCGCCCACCATCGTCCGAGTCTCACAGGTCTGCAATCATCGGGGGTTCGCTAATGCCGGTCAGGCAGTTCGCCACAAGCACCGTCGCGGTGCGCTGCCATGGTGCGCTGCCGCGCTGTGCCGGATGTCGGTTCCGGTGCTACGATATCCCAGCCTCCTCCTGAGCGTGGCCAGTAGGTCGGTCGTATTGCGACCCCAGCACGATGACGCGGTCCCCGGTCCGGCTCGGCTCAGTGCCGCGCGGCACTGAGCATCCCGAGGTCGATAGCGTCGGCCATGGCAGCGTAGCCGGCGTCGTTCGGGTGCAGGTGGTCGCCCGAGTCGAACTTGGCCTGGATGCGCTTCGGGTCGGCGGGGTCGCGCACCACCGTGTCGAAGTCGATCACGCCATCGAACGCGCCGGAGCGGATGAAAGCGTTCACCGCCTCGCGCTCCTTCTCCTTCTGCTCGTTGTAGTAGCCCTCGAAGGGCTTGCCCTGGAACGCGACCGCGAACGGCGTGAGCGTGGCGCCGACAATGCGCAGGCCGTGCAGGTGCGCCCGCGCGATCAGCTGCTTGTAGCCCTCGATGATCGCCTGCGCCGAGGGCTCGGCCTCCTGCGGCGCCAGCGGGCTGCCGGGCCAGCCGATGTCGTTGATGCCCATCATGAGCACCACCACGCTCGCGTGCGGCTGCGCGGCTACGTCGTCGTCGAAGCGCGCGAGCGCGTTCACGCCCATGCGGTCGGTCAGCACTGAACGAGGCCGCGAGGGTTCCAAGCCCCCGTCCAGGTTGGTCAGGCCGGTTCCAAGTGGCGGAACCACGAGTTCGGAAATGAGTTGCACCGTTGTGGTTCCGGGACGACGCTCCGTCCCCGGCCGTGGGGGGTCAGGGGCATGGATACCACCAACGGGCTTGAGCTTCCGGCGAGGGTTGCGGACCCTGGCACCCAGGCGCTGCCTGCCATGCACCACGGCCGGCGCCGGCCGGTGGCGCTTGCGCTTGCGGCGCTCGGGATCGTCTACGGCGACATCGGCACCAGCCCACTCTACGCCCTCAAACAGGCCGCCCAGGCCGGCGGGGCGCCGATACCCGAGACGATCCTCGGCGTGCTCTCCCTGATCTTCTGGGCGCTCATCCTCATCGTCTCGGCCAAGTACGCCATTCTCATCCTGCGCGCCGACAACCGCGGCGAGGGCGGCATCGTCGCGCTGCTGGCGCTGCTCGACGCCCGGCACGCTCCCGCTGGCAGCTGGCGCGCCTCGCTCCTCGTCGTTGGCTTGGTCGGCGCCGCCTTGCTCTACGGCGACGGCGTGATCACCCCTGCGATCTCGGTACTGAGCGCCGTCGAGGGCCTCAAGCTCGATGCGCCCCATATCACGCCCTACGTCGTGCCGCTGACGCTCGCGATCCTGATCGGCCTTTTCCTCGTGCAGCGCCGCGGGACCGAGGCGATCGGCAGGATCTTCGGCCCGGTCATGCTGCTCTGGTTCCTCGCGATCGGCCTGCTTGGCCTCGCCGAGATCGCGCGCGCGCCCGGCGTCCTCGCCGCGCTCAGCCCGTGGCACGCGGTGAGCTACCTCGTCCATGCTGGGCCTGCGATCAGCTTCGCCGTGCTCGGGGCTGCCTTCCTCGCGGTCACCGGCGGTGAGGCGATGTACGCCGACATGGGGCATTTCGGCTGCATGCCGATCCGGCTCGGCTGGTTCTGCGTGGCGCTGCCCTGCCTCGTGCTCAACTACTTCGGGCAGGGCGCGCTGCTGCTCACCGACGCGGCGAAGATCGAGAACCCGTTCTACTTACTGGCGCCGGGCTGGGCGCACTACCCCTTGGTCGTCTTTGCCACGCTCGCCACCATCATCGCGTCGCAGGCGATCATCTCGGGGGCGTTCTCCCTGACGCAGCAATCCATCCAGCTCGGCTTCCTGCCGCGCATGCGCGTGCTGCAGACGGCGAGTCACTCGAAGGGGCAAGTCTACATGCCAGCGGTGAACTGGCTGCTCGCGGCCGGCACGATCGGCGCGGTGATCACCTTCGGCTCGTCCGACGCGCTCGGCGGCGCCTACGGCATCGCGGTCTCGCTGCTCATGGCGATCACCACCGTGCTCGCCGCCCTGGTGGCGCTGCAATGGGGCTACAATCCGCTCGCGGTCGTCGCCGTGAACGGCTTCTTCCTTGTTATCGACCTGATCTTCTTCGCCTCGAACTGCGTCAAGCTGATCGAGGGTGGCTGGTTCCCGCTGCTCCTCGCCGGCCTGGTTGTCTTCCTGATGCTGACCTGGCGGCGCGGTGCCGCGCTCCTCGACCAGGCGCACGCCCAGCTGCGGCAGCCCGAGGACGAGTTCGTCAAGGCGCTGCTGACCGAGCCGCCACTGCGCTTGCCGGGAACGGCCGCGGTCTTCACGGCGGCGACGACCGGCATCCCGCTCGCGCTCACGCACAATCTCCGCCACAACCGCGTGCTGCACGAGCGCATCCTGCTGATCTCGGGCCTCACCATCGACGCGCCTTACGTCGCGCCCGAGCAGCGGATGAAGCTGGTCGAGATGGGCAACGGGCTGACCCGGGTGGTCCTGTTCTTCGGCTTCATGGAGAAGCCAGATGTGACCGCGGGGCTACGCCTGGCCTGCCAGGAGCCGCACTTGTGCGATGCCGACCCGGAAGCGCTGACCTACTACTTCCGACGGGAGACGATCCTTCCCTCCGACAAGCTCCCGGGATGGCATACTGGCGCAAGGCGCTGTTCTCGGCGATGCACCTCAACGCCAACCGCAACGCGGCCTACTACGGTGTGCCGCCGGCCCGGGTCGTGGAGATCGGGTTGGAGGTGGAGATATAGCTGCAGCGAGCCGAGATCGTTTAAGCTGCTGCGCGAGATCGCTACCTGAGCCTACCACGACAGCGGCGAACAAGTTGGCGGCCGCGAACAGCCCCTCCCAGTTTGCACCGCTGCCGCCGCGTCCCGGAGGTGACGGAAGCGGTCCCCTGCGCGCAGGGCACCAGCCGGCTTCCGCACGGCGGCACGCCCGCCTCTTCGCCTCTGGGTAGAGCAATCCCTGATCCGCCTGCGCCGTCGCAGTCTCGCCGCAATCGCGGCGTTGTCTCTCAGAGTTGGTGCGAGAGCACCGGCGCATTCGCCAGGAGGCGTGCATGCGTGCGATCACGGCAGTCATGGCGGCGGCGGTCGGCACGCTTGCGTCACCGGTTCGATCATGACGGTACACGGTCAGAGTGGTCCGACCGCCTCCGACGCTGCACCGCCCGCCACCGCCCCGACTGCGCCGGCCGAGATCCAACCCGGGCACCCCGCCGGCGGGCGACCCACGATCGTGGCGCCGAGCAAGGGGGAGAGCGGCCCGCAAACGGCCGCGCCAGCCCCACTCCCGCCCGGCGCCGGGGCGGACACGCCGGGCGGCAGCGCGCGTGGCGGCGTGATTGCGCCCCCGCCCGCTGCGAGTGACCGCGGCATCGACAAGGGCACGCCCAGGGCTGGGAGCGACGCCATGCCGGTGATCCGGCCTCCAGGTGCCTCGGGCGGCAACCCACGGATCGTGCCGAAGTAGGTGCGTGAGGCGGCGAGCGGGACGCGACGCTGCAAGAGCGTTGGATCTTCTCCTCACTGCAAGGCCACCAACGAGCGCCTCTCGTGCCTGAGCCGACCCGGGCGCACGGCGTGGACGACGACGTGAAACGCGAATCGCTGCCCGGCTGCATCGCTGCGCGTGTCCATGTGTACGACGAAATCCGTCGGTGTCGCCCGCCGGCGAAGCTTGCGGGCCGCAAACCCCGACGCGCTTACTGCCCGCAAGGAGTTGATGCGGTCGGGCTACGCCTTCGATTTCGCCGTGCATCGCGCTGGGCGCGCCGGCGCCCGTCGAGCAGGTACCGCTACACTGGCTGTGACGGCAGTCTCGGTGGCACGCTCTCCAGCGCGGCACGCAGCTCGGCCAGCAGGGCCTGCTGGTCCTCCCAGTTTGCCGTGTCCAGCGCAGCTCGCACCGCTGCCGCCTCATCGCCGACGGTGTTCCCTATTCGTTCCGCAACGGGTCGCCAGCGGGCAGCCCGTTCCTGACGCTCGCGCTCGCGCTTCTCGCGCGCGGCGATCTCGTGCCGGTGCTGCTTCTCCTGCTGCGCTTGCAGCTGCTCGGCGTCAGCCTGGGGTAACGTCGCCGGGCGTGATCCAGGTCGCGCTTGCGCTCCACCCTCTCCAGCCGCGCGGTCTCAAGCCGCTCTTTGATGAGGCGGACATCCAGAGGCGCTCCGGCCTCTGCCGTCGTGACGACCTCCTCGATCAGTTCAGGGGCGCTGGCTGCGCCGAGCCTGTAGAGGACGGTCACGGGGAGATGCGAAACGCTATCGGGTTTGCCCTCCACGAAGGCCGCCGCGACCATTAGGTTCTGCGCCGTGCGGGCCGTCATGCCCAGCTCGGCCTCGGCCCACGCCGTGAACTGCCCATGCGGCAGCAACTTCTTCACCATCGCGAGCTGGCGGCCCACGTCAAGGGAGACCGCACACGTGCGCGTCCTGATGTCCACTGCCGCGTCCCGGACGGCGCGTGCCGTCTCGGGGTCGAGGTCGGCATAGGAGAAAGGAACGGGCCCCGACAGGGCAGACGCCGAGAGGGTAACGGTGTTGCTTACGGGATCGTCTCCAGCATCGTGTCGGCGCAGATGCCGTAGGCCGACCCCACCCTCAGCCGAACCGGAATTGCCGCATCCAGCGCTACTGCCGGACCGCAGACCGCCAAGGGCTGCAGGATCTCAGCCGAGCGGCGACCGATCATCGGGCACTCACCCAGCTCCGTCCTCCTCATTCCCATCAACCTTGAGCCTCCCGGTGCTACCACCCGGGATAGCGCCATGACCTCTTCGCGGTGCCGGCGAGCGGTCCGCACCGACCGCGCCTCTACCGTGACTGCAGCAGCATCGCGCAGGTGCACCTCGGTGCCGAAGCCGCGCCCATCCGGTCGCGGTTGCGGCGGCGGGTTGGGAGAAGGAGCGGCCGCCCCATGACCTGCGGCGTAATCGACGACGCTCGGTGCTCCACGTAGCTCCTTCGCGCCGGCAAGGGCC
Source organism: uncultured Alphaproteobacteria bacterium (assembly GCA_963839135.1). Classification (GTDB taxonomy): domain Bacteria; phylum Pseudomonadota; class Alphaproteobacteria; order Acetobacterales; family Acetobacteraceae; genus CAWKEH01. Next base: position 10,855 of record CAWIUA010000008.1, on the reverse strand, counting down.
GGCCTGAATGAGGAGTGACGCAGATGACCAACGCCGCCCGGAGCACCATCCTCCTTTCCGCCGCCTCGCTCGCGATGCTGGGGACCGCCAGCGCCATGGGCACGGAGAGCCCCAACGACGGCATGACCGTGCCGTCGCGTTTCGTCGTGAGCATCCCTACCGTGGACACCGGCTCGCAGGCTTACCCCTCGACCCAGGGGGCGGGCGCCAACGGCACGATCGGGCGCTTCCTGGGGTTCAACCCGGCGCTCCTGCACCGCCCCGACACGGGCAGCCAGCAGATGCTGGTGGGCTTGCGCTGACGTACGCGCAGCGGCAAGCACGCCAGGGTGCCGAAGGTGATCTGGATCGGAGAGGATGGGGCGACGTTCGGACGTGCGCCGCCCCATCCATGATGGCGTGCTCGCGCGTGTGAAGCGCAATGCAAATGCAAGAGCCGGTCCGCCGAAGGCCCCGCTGGTGGAGCCCTCGCCAGGTCGCTGCGAATGTCTGCCCCAAACCTCGTGAGCTGCGGGTGCCGTGACCGGGTCTGCTGCCGAGCAAGCGGAGGTTCCAAACGCCTCTTGGGCAGAACGCTCATTATCCCGCCAGCAATCGCACGGAACGGCGTGATGCGGAGCTTACGCCGTGGCCCCCCATGAGCTGCCCGGAGCGCGCTGATGGACACCACGACTGCCCGGTACGCGGCACAGCTAGGATGCGCGCCGGGCCAGCTGAGGTCCGCGGCGAAGCCTGTGACCCCGTCGCTCTCGACCTGGAGGAGGCTAGCCGGCCGTGTGCGTGCGACGGGGGTGAAATGCCGCGTCGCCGAGGACGGCCTCTGGGCTGGCAAGCTGTGCCTGTGCGCGTGCGGCGAAGTCTCCCTCAATGGCCGGGTTCGTGGGCTGGATCTCGCTCACCTCGGCCGTGGCGTGGAGAGCTTCGTCACCGCGCTGCGGCAGGTCCGGCTGATCCCGGAGGCACCCAAGCAGCCCGCCTCCGGCACGCGTGACAGGAAGCGGGGTTGCTCCTGGCGTAGGCTGCCCCGCGCCGCGCCGCGCCGACTGAAGGGCAGACGGGCGGAGCGGGCGATTGATCGGATGCACGCCTTCCTGGCGGAGCACGACCTCAGCTGCGAGCAACTGGGCCCAGGGCGATACTGATCTGCCGGCGGGTCTACCAATCCCGCGTCGGGCCGGGTGCGGCGGAAGGGAGGCAGGACGCATGCCGTGAAGGGCCTTGCCGCTCTGGCCAGCGTCCTGGTCGAGGAGGCGAGCGACCCGAAGCGGGGCCACCTCTACCCGTCCTCGCTGCGGCAGGCCGACCTGGCGTGCCGATGACGGCGGACGAGGACGAGCCGCTGGAGCGGGCGTGGGCGGGATCGCTGGCGGCACGAGCGTGGGCGATCGCGGCACGGTCGCGGCCAGGACGGAATGCAGTGGCCCCGGCAGCTGACCATCGCGCCCCGGAGGTCCTATCGGTTCCGTTTTCCGTCCCGGATTCCCCTTTTCGAACATCAGGCCGTGGGCTCATCCTGCAAGTGCCAGCTGCAACCGGGCGCATCCTCTCCCTCCTCTCGATGGCATCGCCCGGGAGGGGATTCCCTGAAGCTCGCTAGACCGCGTGCAGTTTGAGACCCGTGGTCCTGAGCGTTCCCGACCAGGGGATGCCTCTGTACGGTGCCGTTCATCAATGAGATGGAGCTACGGTTTCCAAACTGGACGCGATTTAGCGTCCGGTGCTGGGGACGAGGATGGTTCGCGACCGCGTTCCCCGCTGACCTCGCGTTAGCATCCTGGACAGGCTTCCTGGTAGCCCCGATGCTGCTCTTCATCGCCGATGCCTCGGACGCGAATACGAAGCGCGGGAAAGCCGCACGCCCTCTCGGCGAGGGCGACGAGATCGGGAGGCAACGGCCATGTCGTCGAGCGCTCAGGTCCCGGCCATGTCTGCGGCGGAACACCGTCGAATGCTCGTCCGGGCGGCGCTTGCCGCCACGATCGGCACCACGATCGAGTGGCATGACTTCTTCCTCTACGGCACCGCCACCGGCCTGGTGTTCGGAGATCGCGGAGTGCTTTCCCGGCCGGCTGCGCTACAGCGGTGCCTCGATCGGGTATCAGCTCGCCTCCGTCATCGCCGGCGGCCCGGCACCGCTCATCGTGGCGTGGCTGCTGGCCCGGTACGGATCGGGGTGGGTCATCGCTGGTTTCGTCCTCGCGTGCGCGATCGTCAGCCTGGTCGCGACCGCGCTGCTGCCGGACAACACGAACCGAGAGATTCCGGAGGGGTAACCGCACTCGACCTGAGCGGGACCTGTAACCCCACTCCGCACCATTTGCTTCATGCCCCCACGGCGGTCGGCTACCGCGACCTCATACTGAACGTGACGTTGCCGAATGGGGTGGTCGGCGAGCTGCAAATCCACGTCAAGGCGATGCTGGCCGCGAAGGCCGAGGGCCACACCCCTTACGAGACGATGCGCGCGATCGAGGCGAAGCACGGGCAATCCGCCTCGATGCGGACCCGGCCGGAACCTGCCTGGTCGCCGGAGGACCAAGCGGCGTGGGGAAAGGCGTTCCAGCAGAGCTGCGCGATCTACGGCAAGGCTTGGCTCCGACTGCAACCGCCCGCCAAGGGAATCGACAAGGCAGCGAGGAGGATCGCGATGACCGGCACGCACGAATACTACGAGCGCGAGGGCGCCACCTTCCGCAAGCTCGCGGGAGCGGTCGGCGGCCCGAACGAGATATGGCACCAGAGGGAGCGGCGCTGGGTGCCGTACACGGGCGACCGCACGAAGGTTCTGATGTTCGGCAATCCGGTCCACGAGGCCGACCTCGACGCAGCACTCCGCATCTGATCCGTTACCGCAGCACCGCCCAGCCGCCACCCAGCGCTTTGTAGAGCAGGACGAGCTGGGTGGCGCGGTCGGCCTCGGCGGACGCGAGCTGGTCGCGCACGCCGTCCAGCGCCTGGTCCGCGTCCTCGACGGTCGTGAAGTCCACGGAGCCGATCACGAACATGGTCTTCGCGACCGGCGTGGTTCAAGAAGTGCTGGCTCGGGTTACACTGAAAGGCGCCAAAGCCGCGCTGGCAAAGGGCCACCCTACCTGGAGTGTTACCCTAATCTGAACCATCTGTGGACGCCCCCGTCCTGGCAAGGGGAAACTTCGGGATTGCTGTGGCGCGTGGTCGGATGCTGCCATCTGTCCGGCCTCCGATGCGGCAGCGCGCCGCCTTGGGCCTGCATGGGAGTTCGCGGACCGGGTCCACATCACGCACGGCGTGCTCGAAGCACGTTGGTTCAGCCTGGTTGGCCCGAAAATTCGATCGGCGGTCCTGGAGCGGGCGGGTGGCGGACCATGGCTAGATCAGGCCGTGGCCTTGGGACGGAGCATGACGTCGTAGCCGAGCGCGTCGAGGCGGCGCACCAGGCGCTTGGCCGTGCGGTGCTTGTTGACGCGGTCGAGGTAGTCGGCTCCGAGATCGGCAAAGCCGACGCCGCGCTGGAGCATGTGGAAGGCGACGACCAGGATCTTGTGCGCCACCGCCATGGCGGCCTTCTTCGCGCCCATGCGCGCCTTGAGGCGGTGGAACTTGTCGCGCAGGTAGCTGCCCTTGGCCTGCGCCGCCGAGACGGCCGCCGTCACCAGCGCCGCTTTCAGGAACGTGTTGCCCTTGCGCGTGCCGCGCCGCTTTTGCCTGCCCGCGCTCTCGTGACTGGCCGGGCAGACGCCGGCCCAGGCGGCAAGGCGCTGTGCTGTCCCGAACGCCGCCATGTCGGCCCCGATCTCGGCGATGATGGTCGCTGCGAGCAGCGCGTCCACGCCGGGGATGGTCACCAGCAAGGCTTGCTGGGCAGCAAACGGGCGCATGGCCGCGCTGATCGCGGCCTCGATCTCGGCCAGGTCGCGGTCGATCTCCCCCAGGCGCCGGATGTGCAGGCCGAGCAGCAAGCGCTGGTGCTCGGCAAGGTGCCCGTCGAGCGCCAAGGCAAGCTGATCGACCTTGCGCCGCAGCCGCCGCTTGGCCAGGTCGGCGATCGTCGGCGGCGTCAGCGGTGCCCTCGGCCAGGGCGTGCAGCATCAGCATGCCCGAGACGCCGAACACGTCGCTCATCACGCCCGCGAGCTTGATGCCCGCGCTCTCGAGCAGCTGCAGCGTGCGGTTGCGCTCGGCTGCCAGGGTGCCGACCACCGCCTTGCGGTGGCGCACCAGCTCGCGCAGCGCCCTGATCTCCGGGGCCGGCACGAAGCTGGCGCGCACCAGCCCGTGGCGGACCAGCTCGGCGATCCACTCGGCGTCCTTCACGTCCGTCTTGCGCCCGGGCACGTTGCGCATGTGCGAGGCGTTGCCGACGACAACCGTGAAGGCGCCCTCCAGGGCGGCGTGGATGGGCTGCCAGTAGACGCCGGTCGCCTCCATGCCGACGTGGGTCACGCCCATCTCGCGCAGCCAGTCGCGCAGGGCTGCCAGGTCCCGCCTCATGGCGCCGAAGGTTCGCGTCTCCCGCGTTGCCCGGCGCCCTGCCGCGCCCACGATGACGCAGGCCACCACCGAGCCCTGATGCACGTCGAGCCCGGCGGCGCGTTCAATGATTGCTTCCATGGCCACCTCCAACAGGGGTGGCGGACGCGGCGCCGCAGGGTGGAAGACAGAGGTTGGCCCACGTGCTGGCCGGACGAGCCGGTCGCGACATTCGGTGGTCCCTGGACACGGCGCGGACCGGTTTCTCCCACGGGGTAGGACTCCACCTATCCAAATCCGGCCTCCGCGCGTCCGCCGCTCGACACGTTGGGCAGAACCGCCCGCCGTTCCAGCACCGACCCATTTTCATCCCAAGGCGGTGCGCTGCAGGCGCGGGGCGTTTCTCCCGATCCCGTCTCGCCGACCGTTGCGCCATGCCCTCCTTCCGTTCGCCCCACGCCCTCGCGGCCGCGGCGCGCTTACGCCGCCGCGGCCGGAGCCCGATACACGCCGCCTTTGACCAGCAGGGCCCACACGACGCGGGCCATCTTGTTGGCCAAGGCCACGGTGACCAGCATCTTCGGCTTGCGCGCCAGCATCCGCGCCAGCCATGAGCCCTCTGGCGCGCCGCGCTGACTGGCCCAGCGGACCACCGCGCTCGCGCCGAGGATGAGCAGGCGCCGGATGGTCCGCTCGCCCTGCTTCGACACCGCGCCGAGCTTCTGCTTGCCGCCGCTTGACTTCTGCAACGGCGTCAGCCCGAGCCAGGCCGCGAAGTCCCGTCCGGCGCGGAAGCCTTCCGGTGCCGGCACGAGTGCCGTGATCGCAGTCGCCGCGATCGGGCCGACACCGGGGATCGTCAGCAGCCGACGCGCGACCGGGTCAGCCTTCGCTCGCCGGGTGATCTCGGCATCCAGCGCCTGGATCTGCGCCTCCAGCGCCCGGAATGTGCCGACCAGCACCGCCAGGATCACCCGCGCGCTCCCGGGCAAGGCGGTGTTCGGGTCCTCGACGTGGGCGATCACGGCCTCGGCGTGCGCGATGCCTTGCGCGACGACGTAGCCGTACTCAGCGAGGTGCCCGCGCAGGGCGTTGAGGCACTGCGTGCGCTGGCGCACCAGCAAGTCTCGCACGCGGAACACCACCCCGTTCGCCTGCTGCTCCTCGCTCTTGACCGGCACGAAGCGCATGCTCGGCCGCTGGGCGGTCTCACAGATCGCTTCGGCGTCGGCCATGTCGTTCTTCTGCCGTTTGACGAACGGCTTCACGTAAGCCGGCGGGATCAGCCGCACCGTGTGGCCGAGCTTGCCGAGTTCGCGCGCCCAGTGATGAGCCCCGGCGCACGCCTCCAGCGCTACCAGGCACGGCTCCCGGGCGGCGAAGAACGCCAGCAGCTTGGTTCGCGTCAGCCGCTTCGGACACCACCCGGCCCGTCGCATCCGCTCCGTGCGCTTGAAAGATGTGCTTCGCTATGTCCAGCCCAATGGCGCTAGCCTGTCACGGACGCCTCCTCATGTGGTTGGTTCACACCGCCACCCTGGCACGTAGATGCCGTCGGGGGCGTCCACACCATCACGCCCTCTTGGAATGCCAGTCGCTGGCCGGATGGGCGAAGGCTTGCCGTCCAGCAGCGCAGGCTCCGACCTTTCCAGTCGGGCTGCCCTGTAACTGCGCCGGTGCCGCAGCAGGAAGGAAGAGACGTGCTGGCGCTTGCGGCGTAGTCCTTTATCGCCATCGCGCGGATACGCACCAAGTCCCGCACCGCCTCGTGCGTCTCTTCCGGTACCGACCTCGCCAACTCGCCGGCCCGCAGCAGCCGCGCAGCGCGGTCGAATCCCGCCGGTTGGTCTTGAACCAGTCGCCCGGCCGGCGCGGGATCAGCGAGGGCGCGACGACATCGCAGTCTTCCCCAGCGCTCGGATCTGCCTGTACAACCCGTATCCCGTCGGGCCGGCTTCGTAGGAGTAGTGCACCACTGCGTAGCGCTCGGCCAGCCGCCGCACCAGCTTGCCCATCGCATCGGGCGCATTGTCGAATCGCCGAGGCAGCGACCTCGCCGTTCCGGTCGCCCTCTGCCACCGCGACCGTGTTCCGCGCTTTGGCGGGGTCGATCCCGACGAATGCTTCCCCTTGCCTCTTCATAGCTCGTCCTCCTGCGTCGAGCACGGTCCGGCCACGCCGGGGAGCCCTGCTCAGCCCGGCATAGGTGGGACGAACCGCCTCAACAGAGCGGACATGCGGTCTTGCCACAGCACGGCAGCGAAGCGCCTGTGCCCGGCGGTGCGCTCAGGCCGCTCGTCACTGCCGCTGACCGCAGCCGGTAGCCGCCTTTCCGTCCGCCCTGCCGTGAGGGGCGGCGCTATACCCGGGCCAGTTCGCCTCGCCGAGGCGCTGGCGCGACGCTGACGTAACCCAAGGTCGGACATGAGCCTATCTCCAGCGTGCCATTCATGGAGAAAAAGATACAAGTCTGCAATCAGCGCGGGTTCACGTTTCCACCATCGCGGCGCTGCTCGGCGACAGCAGAACTTCAGCTTCGTGGCGGGGTCGGCGACGCTGCCGGGTCGGCGAGAGGCCGCGCTCGACCATGAGCTGGCCGATGCGCAAGTCGCGGCGAGGGACGCGGGCCCTCCGCCCTGACCGCGACCAGCCGGCCCGTGCCGTCGATGTGGAACAGCAGCCTCGCACCGCTGCCCGCGTCCGCTCGACGACGCGCTCGGCCTGCTCCGGAAGCCGGCGATCTGCAGCGTCAGCTCATCTGGTCCGACCAGATCCAGGGTAGCTCGCGATACATCTCCGCCGCGCCCAGCATGTTCGCGCGGCGAGTGCCGCGCGTCCGCGTTCTTCCAGGACCCCAGCCGCAGCAATTCCGGCGCGAGCGGGTGCGGGAAGGCGCAGACGTCGCCGGCCGCGAAGATATCGGCATCGCTGGTGGCCAGCATCGCATCGACCAGGATGCCGCGATCGACGCGAGCCCGGCGCGCTCGGCCAGCGCCGTCCGAGGCTCGGCGCCGATGCTCACGAGCACCGAATTGGCCTCGATCTGGCCCGCCGTCGGCGATGCGCAGCACGACGCCGCCGCGAGACGGAGATGTCCTCGAGCTGCCGGCGACGAGGACGACGACCCCCCCCTCGACGTGGCGTGCCAGCAGAAGGGCGGCGACCGGCACCGGCACGCCGCGGCTCAGGAGGCGCGGCGCCATCTCGAGGACGGTCATGTCGGCCCCCAGGGCCGCCGCGCTCGCCGCGACCTCGAGGCCGATGAAGCCGCCGCCGACGATGGCGAGCCGCGCGCCCTTGACCAGCACCTGCCGCAGCGCGCGCGCGTCCCTGAGGTCGCGCAGCACATGCACCCGCTCGGCCAGGCCGTCCGGAAGCGGCAGCCGGCGCGGCTCGCGGCCGTGGCGAGCAGCAGCTTCGCGTAGCCGATCCGCTGCCGTCGCTGAGCTGCACCCTTTTGCGCTGCCGGTCGATCGCCTCGACCGCGATGCCAGCGCGGACTCGATCCCGGCGGCGGCGAGCGCCTCGGCTGGGGCGAAGGTGAACTCGGCGCCCGCCGCTCGCCCTCGAGGCGCGCCTTCGAGAGCGGCGGCCGCTCGTAGGGCGGCTCCGGCTCGGCGCCGATCAGCATGACCGGACCCTCGTAGCCCGCGCGCGGAGCGCCATCGCCGCGCGGCCGCCGGCCTGCCCGGCGCCGACGATCACCATGGCTCGGCTCAGCCATGGCTCAGCGCGCCTCGTCGCTTGATCAGGCGCCGACGTCAATCAGCACCATCCCGCCCTCGACCTTGACCGGATAGGTTTTCAAGTTGACGCAGACGGGCGCGCCCTTGGCTTCGCCGGTGCGGTAATCGAAGCGGCCGTTGTGCTTGGGGCACTCGATGATGGTGTCCATCACGAGGCCGTCCGCGAGATGGACCTTCTCGTGGGTGCAGAGGCCGTCGGTGGCGAAGTATTCGTCGTCCGGCTAGCGGTAGACCGCGTAGGTGCGCCGCCGTGGTCGAAGCGGATGACGTCCTCCGCCTCGATGTCGTCGGCAGCGCAGGCGTGACCCAGCTCATCGCAGATCTCCCTTCGGCTAGTGGTGCGAAACGCTAGTTCGCCTACAGCTAGATAGCCGCAGCGGCTTGATGAGGTTGGCCTTTATGCGCCTAGAGCTGTCACGGAACTTCTGCCTCGCACCACTAGGCGGCGGCGAGCACGGGCCGCTGGCCGCGATCTCGGGCGGCAGCTGCGGCGGACGAAATAGGTCGGGTCCTTGACCTGGCGCAGCAGGGCCGGAACGATCTCCCGGTAGGCCGCAAGCGTGCTCGGATAGGGCGCGGGGCAATCGCGCTTCATCTCCGCGTGCAGTTCCGGCAGCGCGTGATAGGGCACCATCGGGAACATGTGGTGCTCGACGTGGTAGTTCATGTTCCAGTAGAGGAAGCGGAACACGGGTTCATGTACACGGTGCGGCAGTTGAGCCGATGGTCGAGCACGTCCTCGGCGAGCCCGATGTGCTGGGTCAGACCGAACATCAGATGCTGCCAGGCGCCGTAGAGCCGCGGCAGGCCGATGAGCATCGCCGGCAGGATGCTGCCCGAGCGATGCAGGCGACGACGCGGCGGCGTAGATCAGCGAGCCAGATGCGCGCCGTGCGGAACACCTTGCGGCCGTTCCGTCTCGGGGATGAAGGTTCCCTCGTCGGCGGTCAGCCGGCCCCGGCGTGCAGCACCATGTCGCGGAACGCCGTCGGCACATCGACCAGGCCGAAGAAGTTCGCGCAGACCTTGGCGAGCTTCGGCGGCCGCATGGCGGTGATCTCGCGGATCGCGGCCGACGATGATCGTGTCGGTGTGGTGGCGCGTATGGCTCCAGCGCCAGACCGTCGGCTCGCGGATGATCATGAAGCAGGCGATCTGATAGACCGCGTCGTTCATCCAGTGCGTCTTGAACGCCGTGCCGTGGCCGCATTCGTGCCAGCGCCAGTCCGACGCCGAGCCGTAGAGCACGCCATAGACGAGGAAGAACGGCACGCCGAGCCAGCTTCCCCAGAAATAGGCGCCGAGGCCGCCGAGCACGGCCATGGCGCCGAACCAGATCGCGTGTCGCGGATCGCCGGCCCGTCCTTGCGCTGCATCAGCTCCTTCATCCGCTTGCGCGGGATCGGGCAGGCGTACCACTGCGCCGAGGCGAGGCCGCGCGCCTGCGCGAGCGACCATCGGCCCGGTGAGGCTGTAGTCTCGCGTAGCGCTTCATGCCGACGAGGTCCTCCTGAGGCGGCGTCCCGTCATTGCCGCGTCCTTCGCAGGCAAGCTACGCGGGTTTGACACAGGTGCATCTGTCCATGATAGTTTCTATCAAACCCATCACGACGGTGGCCGATGAATGACGAGAGCTGCAGGGGCAGCGGCCGAGGCAGGGCGTCCGGCGCCGACCCTCGCGACCTCGCGGCGCACGCCGGCGTCAGCGTCGCCACCATCGACCGCGTGCTGAACAAGCGGCATCCGGTGCGCCCGCCACGGCGCGCGGGTGATCGAGGCTGCCGAGAGCCTCGGCTATCACGGCACGCCGTCGCTGCGCGCGCGCTTGCAGGAAGCGTTACAAGCCCTGCCGCTCGGCACCCCTCCTGCAGAAGGAGGGCAGCGCGTTCTCCGCAGCTCGGGGCCGACCTCGACCATGCGGCGGGATCTCGCTGACGGCAGCTCGGTCACGCTGAGTCCGCGGCGAGCTGGACGCGCCGTCATCGTCGAGCGGATGCGCCGCCTCGCCAGCCAGGCGACGCGCTCGCCGTCGTCGCGGTCGATCACCCGCGCATCAGCCAGCAGATCGCCCTGCTGCGAGCCGACGGCGTCCCGACCTTCGCGCTGCTCTCCGACCTCAGCGCGCCCGAGCGCGGCGGCTACATCGGCCTCGACGCCCGCAAGGCCGGGCGGACGGCCGCCTGGGCGATCACCCGGCTCGCGAGGAAGCCTGGCCCGGTCGGCATCGTCGTCGGCAGCCACCGCTACCTCGACCACGACACGCGCGAGATCAGCATGCGCTCCTACCTGCGGGAGCTGGCGCCCGGCTTCCGGCTGCTCGAGCCGGTCATAGACCTCGAGCAGCCGGAGGTCGCCTACGACGCGGCGCTGACGCTGCTCGGCCGCCACCCGGATCTGGCCGGCCTCTACGTCACGAGCGGCGGCAGCATCGACGGGGTGATCCGCGCCGTGGCCGAGTTGGGCCGCAGCAGCGGCGTCGTGCTGGTCGCCAACGAGCTGACGCCGAGCACGCAGTCCGCCCTGATCGACGGCATCGTTGACCTCATCATCGCCACGCCGACACGGGCGCTCGCCGAGAAGGCGGTGCGCGTCATGCTCGACGCCGCCCTCCGGCCGGCGGCGTTCACCGCGTCCCAGCTCATGCTGCCGTTCGAGCTCTA
>CAWIUA010000007.1:0-137372 GCA_963839135.1 uncultured Alphaproteobacteria bacterium | reverse complement strand
CCGACGCGTCGATGGACCCGCGGCGCGTACTTGCGGCACTGCGGGCAGCCGCGCTCGCCAGCCGCCATCCGCTGCCCGCTCCCGCATTCTCGGTGGAGTGCGTCGGTCTGTCTGGCGACGGCAACTCCTACGAAGTCCGCTTTGTCGTGATGTCCTCGGACGATGTGCGCCCGGCGCGCACGGATATCCTCGCGCAGATCCACCGCCATTTCCGCCACGCAGGGATCGGCTTAGGAGTTAGCGGGGTGGAGCCGCTACCCCCCGCGCGGCCGCCAACGCTGCACGACATGCTGGCCGCATCCGACGCCTTCGGCGCGCTCGCACCGCCGCAGCGCGAGACGCTGGCCGAGCATTTTGCGCTGACCAGTTTTGCGCCAGAACAGATGCTGGTCCGCGAAGGCGAATGTTCGGATGCGGTGTATTCCACCGCCGGCACGGTGGAAATCTGCCAGGCGCATGGTGACAGTCGGCGCGTGCTGCTGCACGCCAGTCCCGGTGATACCGTCGGCATGCTGGGCCTGATCACTGGCCTGCCGTCCCTCGTCGCCGCGCAAACGCTCACGGCGGTATCCGCCTATCGCCTCGCGGGAACGTCCCTTGCTGCCCTGCTGCGGGAGCATCCGGAACTGACCGCCGGTCTCGAGACGGAGGCGCGGCGCGGCGAGGCATGGCTGCGTTGTGAACTGGCGGCCGACGAGCATGCGACCATGGCGACAAAGCCAGAGTTTTTGCTGGCGCGGCTACGCGGCTTCCTGAGCCGGCTCAACAACTGAGCCGCACGATGCCGCGCTGGCGGCGATACCCAAATTCGGGAATGTCGATGCAAGAAAGCTATTAGGCACTGGCTGCTTCGCGGAATAGCGTCCGCCCCAGCGCTTCAACCGGGCAAGGAAAAAACACATGTCGAATTCGCGCGCGCCGCTCGTTGCAATGGTGATCCTCCTTGCGGGAGTGGCTCGTTGGCGCTGGCCGCCGACGCGCCGCCAAAGGACGATGCTTATGAGGCGCTGATCCGCCATAATGTTCATGCGTTCCACGTCGCCTTCAGTCAGCACGACTTCGCCAAGAATGGCGCTCTCGTCAGCGACGACGTGCATGTCAACGGAAACGGGGTCGAGCTGCACGGTCGCGACGCCTTCGTCAAACAGATCGCGCGTTTCGTCGGCCCGTTCCCAGACGTGAAGATCGATGATCAAATCACGATCGTCGACGGCAACCGAGCGGCGATTCGCTTCGTGATCACCGGGACACACGAAGGCGATCTGCAGACACCGAACGGCGTCCTGCATGCGACACACCGGAAAATTCATGTCGATGGAGCCGAGTTCTTCACTTTTGATCGAGAGGGTAAGCTCGTCGATCTGATCCAGATCGAGAACCTGACCCAACTAGCCGCGCAACTGAAAGGCGGCCAATGACCGTCCGCGCCGGCGATCCGAGTAGCGCGGCCGCCCGGACCATCGCCCGATGAACGTGGCGGTCGGCGGCGGCGCGTTCGATGCGATCATCATCGGTACCGGCCAGGCCGGCCCGGCGCTCGCCGGCCGCTTGACGGCCGCCGGCCGCCGGGTGGCGATCATCGAACGTGGCCGTTTCGGCGGAACCTGCGTCAACACCGGCTGCACACCCACAAAGACGATGGTCGCCAGCGCCTACGTGGCCCGGCTGCTGACGCGCGCGGCGGAGTTCGGTGTGGTGCTGGAGCGGCCTTTTCGTGTCGACCTGCCAGCCGTCGTCGCGCGGGCCTCCAGCATTGCTGAAAGTCACCGCGCCGGGGTGGAGCGCCGGCTGATGGGCATGGACGGCTGCACGGTGCTGCGTGACCACGCGCGGTTCGAGGGGCCGCATCTCGGACGAGCCGGTACACATCTTCTGACGGCGCCGTCCATCTTCATTAATGTCGGCGGTCGCGCGATCGTGCCGGACATGCCGGGGGTTACCGCGATCCGGACGATGACAAACACGGACATCGTCGCCCTGACTGAGTTGCCGCGCCATCTTGTGATCATCGGTGGCAGCTACATTGGCCTTGAATTCGCGCAGATGTTCCGCCGGTTTGGCGCCGAGGTCACGGTGATTGAGCGGAGCGCATGCCTGCTTCCACGCGAAGACGAGCGCATCAGCAGGGAAATCCGCTCGATCCTGGAGAACGAAGGCGTGCGCCTCCGCTTGGGGTCCGACTGCGTGCGATTTGCCGCCCATCCGCACGGCGCCGTGATCACCGCTGCGCACCAGGGCGGCGCTAAGGAGATCGTGGCGAGCCACGTGCTCCTCGCGGTCGGGCGTCGCCCAAATACGGATGATTTGGGCCTGGAGCACGCCGGCATCGCCACGGACGCGTGCGGCTTTATCCAGGTCGACGACCAGTTGCGCACGAACGTTGCCGGGATTTGGGCGTTGGGGGATTGCAACGGACGCGGAACCTTTACCCATACCGCCTGGAACGACTACGAGATCGTCGCCGCCAACGAGTTGGACGGGGCATCGCGCTCTATTGCCGATCGGGTTCCGGCTTACGCGCTCTACATCGACCCGCCCCTCGGCCGCGCCGGAATGACGGAGGCGCAGGCACGTGCGACGGGCCTCCGCGTCCGCGTGGGCGTGCGTCCTATGACGCAGGTCGCCCGCGCCGTCGAAAAAGGCGAGTTGCAGGGATTGATGAGCTTTGTTGTCGATGCCGATACCGACGCGATCCTCGGCGCGGCAATCCTCGGGCCGGGCGGCGATGAGGCAATTCACGGCGTGCTCGACATGATCGCGGCCAAGCTGCCGTCCGTGGCGCTGACGCGCATCATGCCGATCCATCCGACAGTCTCGGAGCTGATCCCTACCGTGCTGGGCGAATTGTCAGCTGCAGGCTGAGCCGCACCGCGGCGTATAGGTATCCTCCGGCCTTGGTGAGCTATAGGTCGATATCGGCGACCCTGAAGCAGGGCATCAAGCATCCAGAGAACAAGGGAGCGGCCCTATATGCCCCGCCGTCGCCGCGCCCAAGCCGGTAGACGGCGGATTATGCGGCAACGCCGGCCTAACTGGCAGGCCGGAGACAGGCGCTCCGGCCAACGGCCGCATGGAACTTACTGCGCATCCGCAGGCGGTGCCCGTAACGTCGCAGTGTCAATTTCTAGGGCATCGCGTTGATAGCCTAAAGGTATTAGCGGCACCGAGCTATTCGGTGTCTTTAGCGCGCTGAGCACAGTGACCATATAATATTCTATGCTGGATCAGCACCATCGAAAAAGGGCACTGCGCTTGAGACCAGCGCCGCCATAGAGCTCTTCGCACCAAGACAGGGTTCAGCAAGATCCAGGTCGTCATCGACGAGGGTCAATAATCACCTTAGGCGTCCGGTCACGTCCGGCTACCACGACACGCCAGGCGCGCCGACTTACCAGCCGTGATTGGGGCGTAAGAAGGTTCGCTTTGCCGTCCGAGGTAACCGAGGCAGCTTCCGTATCGAACTAGAGCACCAGACCGAGAGCACCACTGGAGCAGCAGCCATACCGGCCGCTGCGCGTGCATGGAGGAGAAAGAGCAATGCTTAAATACGTAGCGGTCCTCGCGGCGGTCCTCGCGATGACGACCACCCACGTCAACGCCCAATCACCACCTCGCCGGGCTGCACCCCGCAGCAGGCTGGCGGCGCCGGCGTCGGCAACGCCCCGGCACGCGGGCAGCCGGCCGGCGGCGCGGGCGTCGGCAACGCTCCGGCAATGGGCCAGCCGGCTGGCGGCGCGGGCGTTGGGAACAACGCGGCGCTGGGCCAGCCGGCCGGCGGCGCCGGCGTCGGCAACGCCCCGGCACGCGGGCAGCCGGCCGGCGGCGCGGGCGTCGGCAACGCGCGGCGCTGGGTCAGCCGGCCGGCGGCGCGAGCCTCCCAGCACGCGGGCAGCCGGCCGGTGGCACGGCCTGCGAGTAATGTGACGTCGATCAGCACTGGAACAGAGCAGGCGGGGCGTCATCGCGGCGCTCCGTCTGCCCCGGTTGGCGGAGGCAAATCGTGACCACCACCTGGCGTGGCAGGGCAGGTTATGTGCTCGTCGCAGCGGCTTGCGCCCTGGCAGGGCCGCTCGGGACGCCTCGCGCGCTCGCGCAGGAGCCGGCACCCGGCGCCATGATGAACATGACGAACCTATTCCGCAGCCTGCTGCCGACGGTGGTCAACATCACGGCGCGCGGCGAGATGGAAGCGCCGGCGTCCGCCATGGTGGCGGGCACCGAGGAGCCCCCCGCGGGGCAGATCAAGACGGTCGTGGGATCGGGGTTCGTGATCGATCGTTCCGGGATCATCGCTACAAACTGGCACGTCGTGGCCGGTGCCTACGAGATCGTCGTCAACTTCTCGGACGGGTCCAGCAGCTCTGCCACCGTACTCAGCGCGACCCGCGTGGGCGACGTCGCCTTGCTGAAGGTGGACGTGGGCCATCCGCTCGCCGTGGCGCATTGGGGCGACAGCGACAAGGTCCAGATCGGCGATCCGGTGGTGGCCATCGGCAACCCGCTCGGCCTTGGGATGTCCGTCAGCTCGGGCATCGTCAGCGCGCTCAACCGCAACATCATGGAAACGCCCTACGACGACTTCATCCAGACCGACGCGGCGATCAACCACGGCAACTCCGGCGGCCCGCTGTTCAACATGAAGGGCGAGGTGATCGGGATCGACACGGCTCTGGTCTCGCCGACCACCGGCTCGGCCGGCCTGGGCTTCGCCATTCCGGCGAGCAACGCGCAGTTCGTGATCGGCCGGATGCTGAAATACGGCTGGGTGCGGCCGAGCTGGCTCGGGCTGATCGTCCAGCAGGTGACACCGGAGATGGCGCAAGCCCTCGGCATGGCGCGGCCCGAGGGCTCGATCGTGGCGATGATGGCCCCTGGCAGCCCGGCGGAGAAAGCTGGGCTGCAGGTCGGCGATGTGGTGCTGCGCTTCGGCGACAAGACCCCGTCCGACGAGCGCGCGCTGCTGCGCATGATCGCGGAAGCGCCGGAAGATGAGGCCAGCAGCTTGACCATCTGGCGGGCGGCCAAGGAGCTGACGATCCCGGTTACGGTTCGCGAGTGGCCGCGCCAGCAGTGGGACAAGTTCGAGATGATCTCCAAGCCGGTGCCGCTGCACTGGACGCTGCCGCCCGATTTCGGCCTGACGCTGGCCGATCTCACCGACAAGAACCGCGCGCATTACGGCCTGGACACGCAGCAGACTGGCGTCCTGGTCACCGGCGTCGCCTCGGACACCGACGCGGCGCAGCACGGGCTGGCGCCGGGTGACGTGATCCTGCGCGTGCAGGACGCCTCGGTTACCTCGTCCGAGGAGATCCAAAAGAAGCTTGATGCCATCCGCGATGCCAAACGAAGCTTCGCGCTGCTGCTGGTCTTGCCTAAGGTGCAGACCCGGCCAGGCCCGAGATGGGTCCCGCTGCGCGTCGCTGCGGACTGAGGCGCGGCAGAGACGCCCAGACCAGCCCGGGAGGCTTCGACGGTGAAACGGCAAGCAGGAGCCCAGCATGTCACAGCAAGCTCAGATCGGCACGGATACGCGCTCACCCTCGGGCACGCGGCCGGCCCCGTCCTGCACGCTCGTGATTTTCGGGGCAGGCGGCGACCTGACCAAGCGGTTGATCATGCCGGCCCTCTACAATCTCGCCGGCAGTGGCCTCCTCGATCCCGCGCTCACGATCATCGGCATCGATCACACCGCCAACACGGATTCGGGCTGGCGCCAGTCCCTCACCGACACGATGCAGTCCTTCACGAAGGACAAGACTGCGGAGTTCCACGCCGACCACATCGACGAGACGACCTGGGGCTGGGTGGCCGAGCGCCTGCGCTACGTGCAGGGCGACTTCGAGAAGCCGGAAACCTATGAGCACCTGGCGGAGCAGATCAAGGGCAACGCCGTCTTCTACCTCGCCGTCGCGGCCCGCTTCTTCGGCACGGTCGTCGAGGGTCTCGGCCGGGCGAAGCTGCTCGAACAGGCGGAGGACGCCTTTCGCCGGGTGGTAATCGAGAAGCCGTTCGGCTCAGACCTACCCTCCGCGAAGGCGCTCAACGCGCGCATCCTCAAAGTGGCCGATGAGAGCCAATACTACCGCATCGACCATTTCCTCGGGAAGGAGACGGTCCAGAGCATCATGGCGATTTGCTTCGCCAACGGCATCTTCGAGCCGCTGTGGCGGCGCGAGCATGTTGACTACGTCGAGATCACCGCGGCCGAGACGGTGGGCGTGGAGGAGCGGGGCGGCTTCTACGAGCCGACCGGGGCGCTCCGGGACATGGTGCCGAACCACATGTTCCAGCTCCTCAGCGTAGTCACGATGGAGCCGCCCAACTCGTTCGACGCAGAGGCGGTACGCACCCAGAAGGCGCTGGTGATTGAGGCGGTGCGGCCGATCCAGCCCGGCGACGCCGTGCGCGGCCAATACACGGCCGGCCAGGAGGTCGGGTACGACGTCGCCGCCTACCGCGCCGAGCCGCACGTCTCGCCGCAGTCGAACACTGAGACCTACGTCGCCCTCCGGCTCTCGGTCGAGAACTGGCGCTGGGCGGGGGTGCCGTTCTACATCCGCACCGGCAAGCGCATGACCGGGCGGCTGACCGAGATCGCGATCCACTTCAAGGCGCCGCCCTACCAGATGTTCCGCGACACGCCGGTGGACCGGCTGACCCCGAACATCCTGCGCCTGCAGATCGACCCGAACCAGGGATCGATGACGCAGTTCAACGCCAAGGTGCCGGGTCCCGAGATGCATCTCGGCCGGGTCGCAACCGCATTCCGCTACCAGGATTTCTTCGAGGAAAAGCCGAATGTCGGCTACGAGACGCTGATCTACGACTGCATGATGGGTGATGCGACCTTGTTCCAGCGCGCCGATAACATCGAAGCGGGCTGGGCCGCCGTGCAGCCGCTCCTCGACGCTTGGGGCCGCGGCGAAGGCACCGTCGAAGGCTACGCCGCGGGCAGCGCCGGGCCGGAAGGGGCTGACGCCCTGCTCGCCCGCGACGGCCACCATTGGCTTGCCCTCGACCCGGCGTGAGCAGGCCTCGTTGAGCGGGGTGGACCTGAACGCCGAGTGGCTGGAGGCGGATGGCCTCGGCGGCTTCGCGTCCGGAACGGTCGGCGGCACCGGCACTCGGCGCTACCACGCCCTGCTGCTGTCCACGACCACGCCGCCTACCGGGCGCGTCGTCCTGGTCAACGGAATTGAAGCCTGGGTCGAGTGGACTTGCGTCGGAGAAGTGGAGAGTTCTTCCGTGAGGGATGAGGTCTCCGATGGCAGAACCGAAGAGGTACTTCACCCAGGCGTTCCGCGACGAGGCGGTGCGCTTGGCCTAGATCAGCGGTCGCTCGCGGCGCGAGATCGCTAAGGATCTCGGGATCGGGTTGTCGACACTGCCGAATTGGATTAACGCGCGGCGCGGTCGAGCTATGGATGAATCCCCTCCCGATCGCCAGGAGGACATAGCCGCCGAGTTGAAGCGGCTGCGGCGCGAGAACGAGGTGCCGCGGCAGGAACGCGAGATCCTGAAGCGGGCCACCACTTTTTTCGCCAAGGAGGGAAGTCGGTGAGGTTCCAGCTCGTCGATGCGGCGAAGAAGGAGTTCCCCGTCCAGCGCCTGTGCAAAATCCTCGGCGTGAGCGAACTCGTTGATGAGCACGGCCGTGTCGGCGAAAGCGGGGTCGCGCAGGAGGTGGCGGAGCACGGTCGTCTTGCCGCTGCCGAGGAACCCGGTGAGCACGTTTACCGGGATCCTGGCGTCACGACCTAGTCACTCTGGGCAGGCGGCATCGAGTGTGTCCAGCAACGCCGGGTCGAGCGGGTCGAGCGTCTCTGCCCCGAGGCGTTCCGCCTTCGCCCAGAGGTCGCCGAGGCCGGTGACCATCTCGCTCCCTCCCGTCCGGCTCCGCAGCACGAAGCTCGACCCCTGCCAGTCGGCCAGCGACAGCCCGTAATGGCGCAGCACAAGGTTGCCGAGCGCCACACGCTGGCGGCGGGCTTGGCGGCGAAGCCACGGCACCGCCGAGGCTGGCAGAGGCTCGCCGGGGCGGACGAGGCCGTCCGCCCAGTGCGTTCCGTCGCCCAGAATGCCGCACAGCCCGCACATGCTAGCGCTTGCGCGGCTGGCGCCGGGCGAAGTCGTCGGCGATCGCGTCCATGGTGACGAACTTGACGCCGGGGTGGCGGATGATGTGGCTGTAGAGCCGCTCCAGCATCATCAGGACCTGCGGCCGCCCCGAGACGTCAGGATGGATGGTGATCGGGAACACCGCGTAGTCGTATTCCCGATAGACCCAGTCGAACTGCTCGCGCCAGATCGCCTCGATGTCGTACGGGTTGACGAAGCCGTGGCTGTTCGGCGCCTTCTTGATGAACATCATCGGCGGCAGGTCGTCGAGATACCAGCTCGCCGGGATCTCGATCAGGTCGGTCTCCTGGCCGCGCACCAAGGGCTTCATCCACTCGTGCGGCTGCTTCGTGTAGTTGATCTTGGTCCAGCGGTCGCCCACGCGCACGTAGTAGGGCTCGTAGTCCTTGTGCATCAGGCTGTGGTCATACTTGATGCCCTTCTTGAGCAGCAGCTCGTTGCTGACCGGGCTGAACTCCCACCAGGGGGCGACGTAGCCGGTCGGGCGGCGGCCGGCGAGCTTGGTGACCAGCTCGATGCACTTGTCGAGGACGGCCTCCTCCTGCTCGGGCGTCATCTCGATCGGGTTCTCATGGCTGTAGCCGTGGATGCCGATCTCGTGCCCGGCCGCGGCCACGGCCTGCATCTGCTCGGGGAAGGTCTCGATCGAGTGGCCGGGGATGAACCAGGTGGTCTTGATGCCGAAGCGCTCGAACAGCTTCAGGAGGCGCGGGCTGCCGACCTCGCCGGCGAACAGGCCGCGCGAGATGTCGTCCGGGCTGTCCTCGCCGCCATACGAGCCGAGCCAGCCCGCCACCGCGTCCACGTCCACCCCGAACGAGCAGAAGATCTCCTTGGCCATATGCGGCATCCTCCCTGGTTGATCACCCGCGCCGGCAGCCTAGACGCCCCGGCGGCGGGGCGCCATTCCGGGCGGGCACGTCCGTCCTGCCCAAGGTGCTTGCCACGCGGCAGTACCGGGATGCAGGCTCAGAACGGTCCAGTAGGAGTTGCGGCGATGGCAGGAGCGGTGCAGCGCGACATCGTCGTGAACGGCATCCGGCTGCGGGTGACGGAGCAGGGCGAGGGCAGGCTCGTGCTGCTCTGCCATGGCTGGCCCGAGCTCGCCCATTCCTGGCGCCACCAGCTTCCGGCGCTGGCCGAGGCCGGCTACCGCGCCGTGGCGCCCGACATGCGCGGCTACGGCGGCAGCGACGCGCCAGAGGATGTGCAAGCCTACTCCTTGCTGCACCTCGCCGGCGACATGGTCGGGCTGGTGGCGGCGCTGGGCGAGCGCGAGGCGGTGATCGTCGGCCATGACTGGGGTGCTACGGTCGCTTGGAACAGCGCCCTCTTGCGGCCCGACCTGTTCCGCGCGGTAGCCGCGATGAGCGTTCCCTACCGGCCGCGCGGCCCGGCGGCGCCGCTGGCGATGCTGCGCGCGGCGGGGCTGGACCGGTTCTACTGGCTCTACTTCCAGCCTCCCGGCGTCGCCGAGGCCGAGTTCGAGCGCGACCCCGCCGCGACCCTGCGCCGCATTCTGGGCGCCGTGGGATCGGTGCGGACGCGCGACCCAGGCCAGGCGCTGATGGTGCCCGAAGGCGGCTTCCTGGAGCTCGTGCCCGAGCCGGTGCCCGTGCCGCCCTGGCTGGGCGAGGCGGACCTCGCCGTGATGGCGGACGCCTTCCGGCGCACCGGCTTCCGCGGCGGCCTGAACTACTATCGCAACCTCGACCGCAACTGGGAGCTTCTGGCGCCTTGGCAGGGCGCCGCCATCCGCCAGCCGGCGCTGTTCATTGCGGGCACGCGGGACGTCGTGATCAGGACGCCGATGGGGCGGAAGGCCCTCGAAGCCCTGCCCCAGACCGTGCCCGGGCTGCGCCGCACCGTGATGATCGAGGGCGCCGGGCACTGGATTCAGCAGGAACGGCCGCAGGAGGTGAACGCGGCCCTGACCAGCTTCCTTGCGGAGCTGGGGTAACACCCCCCCGCCCGCACAATAACGGAGGTCCGACCGTGGCTGAGCGCGACCAAGTCTCCGCCGTTGCCCCTGACCGCTCCAGCTACGAGCTGCTTGCCGACCCGATCATGAACAAGGGCACCGCGTTCAGCGAGGCCGAGCGCGACGAGTTCCACCTGCACGGCCTGCTGCCGCCCCATGTCGGCACGCTCGACGAGCAGATTGCGCGGCGGCTTGCGGTGTTCGAGCGCGAGCCGGACAACCTCGCGCGCTACGCCCTCCTGCGCGAGCTGCAGGACAACAACGAGACGCTGTTCTACGCGCTGCTGACCCGCAACATCGAGCGCATGTTGCCCATCGTCTATACGCCCACGGTCGGCGCCGGCTGCCAGCAGTTCAGCCGCCTGTATCGCAAGCCGCGCGGCCTGTTCCTCAGCCCGCCGCACCGTGACCGCCTGGACGAGATCCTGGGCCATTCGCATTTCGACGGCACGCAGGTCATCGTCGTCTCCGACGGCGAGCGCATCCTCGGGCTGGGCGACCAAGGCGCGGGCGGCATGGGCATCCCGATCGGCAAGCTGTCGCTCTACACCGCGTGCGGCGGCATTCATCCGTCCACCACCCTGCCGATCCTGCTCGATACGGGCACCGACAACGAGGCGCTGCGCAGCGACCCGGTCTATATCGGCTGGCGGCACGAGCGCGTGCGCGGCCAGGCGTATGACGATTTCATCGAGGCGTTCGTGGAGGCGGTGTCCCGGCGCTGGTCGCACGTGCTGCTGCAATGGGAGGATTTCGCGGGCCGCAACGCCGGGCGATTGCTCGACCGCTACCGCGACAGGCTGTGCACGTTCAACGACGACATCCAGGGCACCGCCGCGGTGGTCACCGGCACCATCATGGCGGCGCTGAACGTCAGCGGCCAGAAGCTCGAGGACCAGCGCATCGCCGTGGTCGGCGCCGGCTCGGCCGGGGTCGGCATCTCCGGCCTGCTGGTGCGCGCCATGGTCGAGGCGGGCTTCGACGAGGCCGAGGCGCGGCGCCGCTTCTACCTGATCGACCGCGACGGGCTGCTGATCGAGGGCGGCAAGGCGCTGGACTACCAGCGCCCGTTCCTGCAGCCGCGCGACGCGGTGTCCGGCTGGACGCTCGACGACCCGGCGCATATCGGGCTGCTGGACGTGGTGCGGGGTGCGAAGCC
Organism: uncultured Alphaproteobacteria bacterium; assembly: GCA_963839135.1. Taxonomy (GTDB): domain Bacteria; phylum Pseudomonadota; class Alphaproteobacteria; order Acetobacterales; family Acetobacteraceae; genus CAWKEH01. The sequence goes on along the minus strand of CAWIUA010000007.1, from coordinate 126,090 downwards.
CGCCATCCTGATCGGCGTCAGCGGCCAGGGCGGCGCGTTCACCGAGGACGCGGTGCGCGAGATGGCCCGGCACGCGAAGCGCCCGGTCGTGCTGCCGCTGTCCAACCCGACGCAGGACAGCGAGGCGACGCCCTCGGACATCATGGCCTGGACCGACGGCCGCGCGGTGATCGGCACCGGCAGCCCGTTCCCGCCGGTCAAGGTCCGGGGCCGCGAGATCCACATAGACCAGACCAACAACTCCTACGTGTTCCCCGGCATGGGCCTCGGCATCCTGGCGAGCCGGGCGCGCCGGGTCTCCGACACGATGTTCCTCGCCGCGGCGCGCGCGCTGGCCGACGCCTCGCCGTCGCGGCAGAACCCGGACGACACGCTGCTGCCGCCGGTCACGGCGATGCGCCATCTCTCCCGGCACATCGCGCGCGCCGTGGGGCGGCAAGCGATGCGGGAGGGCTTGGCGGAGCAGGCGGACGACGAGGCGCTGGAGCGGGCTATCGCGGCGGCGGTGTGGGAGCCGGTGTATCGCCCCTATAGGACGCGTTCGTAGGGTCTGAATCCGTCATCTACGATTTGTGCCGGGTCTCGCGTGGCCGGGAAGCCGGGTCAGGGTCGGGGTGGGCCGGTGCCGGGTCGCGGGGTGCCCTGGGTTGATCGAGTGATCCTGGGCGGCGCGCTCGTTCGCCCTGCTGCGCCGGCGCAGAGGTCGCATATCCTCGCTTGGGGGCGTGCGGTGCTGCCGTAGCTCGGCGTCGGTCAGGGTGGCGAGAGCGGTGTTGTGGCCGATGCTCGCGATGAGGTCGGCGAAGGACTGGTCGTCGAGGTCGTCGTCAAAGTCCTCGTCGGCGTCGCAATCGGCTCCCTCGGGGCGCTCGCACGGCTCGGCCCACAGCTCGGCATTGGAGGGCGTCGGTCTCGGCGCAGTCGGGGCGGCGCTCGTGTGGGCACTCGTTGAGGCGCAGCTTCGGGCCGGGCGCCTCGCGGGCAGGCTCGGAGAGCTTGCGGGCAAGCGCGATGGTGCGGCGGACGGTGCGGGCGAGGCGGTCGAAGCTGGTCGCTTGGCTCGGGCTGGGGCTGGGTGCTGCGGGCGCGTCCTCGGGCTGGCTCTGGGCGGCGGCGGGTTCTGCCAGCGCTTGGCGGTGGACGGCCTCGGCGAGGTCGGTGCCCATGGCGATGAGCTTGTGCAGGACCTGGCGGTAGTATTGGGCGTCCTCGTCGCGCTGGCGGGCGCGGTCGGCAGGCTCGAGGAGGGCGGGGGTGGAGGACATCGGGGAGGATAAAGGGGTTTCTCGCGCGCGGGGTCAAGCGCTTAGTGGGATGCGGTGCGCCGGTTGTGGATCGCGGCCGTCTTCCCCACCGCCCGCGATCAGCAGAACGAAGCTTCCCGCCGCATCGGCGCCGCTAAACGCCCCGGTCAACGCGGCAACGGCAGCCATGCGATACAGGACCAGCCCGGTCGCGTCGTTCAGCAGGCTTTCGCCTTCCAGAAGCGTCACAATGCGCGCGGGAAGGTCGAGACCGCTCAACACCGTCTTGGCTGCCACCGCATCCGGCGGAGAGACGATGGCGCCGAGCACGAAGCAAGCGGCGAGCGGCAAGCTGGGCAGCACGAGATGGGTCGCCCAACCCACGGCAAAGGTCGTGAATATCACCGCTCCGATCGCGAGCTGCAGGATGATCCGGAGATCCGCGCGAAATGCTCTCCAATCCGTCATGTAAGCGCTGAGAAGCAGGAGTGGCGGCAGAAAGACGACCGGAACGAGGTCCGGATCGAGCTCGACTGCGGGCATCCCCGGCACGACGGCCAGCACGAGGCCGCCGGCGATCAGCGCGCCAGCTTGGGGCTATTTCAAACGCCGCGCGACCACCGTGAGCGCCACGCAGGCGGCGATCAGAAGCAAAGCGAACCCGAAGCGTTGCGTCACCGTCATGCTGAGCGGGGTCCGAACTCGCCCGGCGTTTCAAGAGCGCTCCTGCTGGTCATCGCTTCCGCACGCCGCCGAGCGTCACCCAGGTTCATCAGTCGAATACAAATGCCGAGACGGCGGTCTGAAGCACGAGCTCCCCATAGATCTTCTGGCCCGGCTCGTCAGAAGCGCCAGCTGCGACCATCAGCGGGATCAGATGCTCGGCCGTCGGGTGCGATGCCGCCGCCCCGGGCGCTGCGGCCCAAGAGACAAGCTGGTGAGCGCGCAAGTCGCCACGCAGCAATACCGCCGAGGTCAGCCAGTCGTCGAACGCCTGCGAGGGACCAGTCGAACCCGCCTTGCCGAAGCCCTTCAGGTCGTGAAAGCTCATCCCCGAGCCGATGACGAGCACACCCAGGTCCCGCAGTGGTGCGAGCGCGCGGCCGGCCGCAAGGTGTAGAGCAGGGTCTAGACCCCGCTCCACTGACAACTCGATAACCGGAATGTCGGCATTGGGGAACGCCACCTTGAGTGGCACGAACACGCCATGATCGAAACCGCGCTCCGTATCGGGCTCGACGGCGATGCCGTGCTCTCGCAGCAGCGCGACCGCTTGCGCTGCGATGGTCGGCGCCCCGGGAGCGGCATAGCGCAGCGCGTAGGTTTCGGGCGGGAAACCGTAATAATCATAGACCAACGAAGGCGTCTCGCCTGCCGTGAGCCGAAACCCGTCGGTCTCCCAGTGCGCCGAGACGACGAGGATCGCCACCGGCGTCTCGGGCAACCGGGTCGGCAAGGAGCGCAGGAACGCCGCCATGCCGCCCCAGTGATTGGCGGGATCAGGCATGAAGAAGCACGGACCGCCGCCATGCGGTATGAACAAAGCGGGCTGACGAGCGGTCACGCGATCCTCCCGATCAAAGGTGGCGTCCGTGTCGATCAGCCGTTGGGAATGTGGGCATCGGTGATCGGGAACATCGGCCGGCCGCTTTTGGTCTGGGACGCCGGGACCTCCTCCTGCATCACATCCCAATGCTCGACCAGCTTGCCGTCCTTGACCCGAAAGATGTCGACGGTGACCAGCGGCTTGGGTCCCCAGCCGGTATAGAGGCCGTGGATCATCACTATGTCGCCGTCGGCGACAATGATCCCGGGCTCATATTTGAAGTTCGCGGGAAGCGAGGCGATCACCTTCGGTAGGTCATCCGCGCCATCGGCAATGGTGGGGTTGTGCTGAAGATAGGGTTTGCCGAAGTATAGCCTCACCGCCTTCTGCGCGTCCTTCGTGATGAAGAGCTCACGCATGGCGTTGCTGACAAGCCGTCTATTGGCCTCCTGAACTGTCTCTGCTTGCGCTGCGTTCGATGCGAGCGCCGCAGCGATTATGGCTGCACCAAAGATTCGAATGCTGGACTTCACTGGACACATCCCCGAACATATGACGGCTCTCACTTAGCGGTGCAGGGCGGCGGCGATAACAGCTTCTTTTCGGCAGACTTTGTGCCGCAAGACGCCACAATCGGGGGAAACGTTGGATAAGCTCACGTCGATCAAGCTTTTCCTGCAAGTCGTGCGCGCGGGCGCGTTCACGCGGGCGGCGGAGCAGGCCAGTCTCTCTCCGACCAGCGCCTCGCGCATGGTGCGCGATCTGGAGCAAGCGGTCGGCACGCGCCTGCTGAACCGTTCCACCCGTAGTCTCAGCCTGACCGACGCGGGGGAGAAGCTGTTCGCGTTCTACAGCCAGGTCGTGGAGGATCTCGAGGCGGCCGAGGCCGAGGCTGCCGGAGCGGCCGGGTCCCTGTCCGGCCGATTGCGGGTGGCGCTGCCCAACACGTTCGCCACGAGATGGCTCGATTCGGCGATCTGCCGGTTCCGCGCGGAACATCCTCTGGTCGAGCTGGAAGTGCGGCTCGACGACGCGCCGACCGACCTGATCCGGGAAGGCTTCGATCTCAGCATCCGGATCGCGCCCGCGCTCAGTGCGTCGACGATCGCCCGCCGCATCGCCGCGATGCCGGTCACTGTCTGCGCCGCGCCGGCCTACCTGTCCCGACATGGAGCGCCCCGGACGCCGAGCGATCTCGCTGCGCACGAATGCCTGATCTACTCGGGCAACGATCCGCCGGACGAGTGGGCATTCGAACACGCCGGCGAACGGATCGTGCAGCGGGTGCGCGGGTCGGTGCAGACGAACAACGGGGAACTGCTGCGGGCGCTGGCGGTGGCAGGTCAAGGCATCGTCTTCCAGCCCGGATTCGTCCTCGGCGACGAGATCGCATCGGGCAACCTGGTGCAGATCCTCGAGGGCTACGAGCCGCTGCAGCGCACCGTGTTCGCCATATATCCGAGCGGCCGGTTCGTTCCTGCCAAGGTGCGCGCCTTCACCGAAGTCATCGCCACTGAACTTAAGAAACAGGCGACCCGACCGCGCGAAGCCGGCTGAATGCCGACGGCGCGTCGCCGGGAGAACGGCAGTCTGCGCTCACCCCTGCTGCCCTCGATAGGGACCGGGTTCCTCAGCCGGCATCCTCGGGCAGGATGCGTGGTGGAACTCTCTACAGCGTTTCGCGTCCCAACTGGGACGCGAAACGCTGTAGCCTTCATTTTGGCGAGCATCTTCACGCAGGACGCTTGTCCCAAGCGTCCTGCGATCTGCTCTAACCGGCGAGTCGATCTCACTTAGGAGGCACTCGATCTCGCTCTGCGAGTCGGTCCTCTGGCGGACTCGTCGCCGGCGGAAGTCAAGATTTTCGCACCAGAGCGTCGTCCTTGATCGGGCTCGGCTTTTCCTGCGAGTCGTGCGGAAGTCAGTTTTCAGTTTAGGGCCGAACGCTGGCCTGATCGGATTCAAACCGGAGCACGTCTGCTGCAGCCGCTGCGGAACTACCCGGGCGCTCGCGCTACACTATGGCGCAGCCGGCCGGTGATGGCGTCAGTCGCCGCGCTACTCCGGAAAATCCGCCTCCAGCCCGGCCTGCTTCCAGGCCTCGATCTCGTCGAGCGTGGCCCGGAGTTTCTTCGTCACGCCCTCGATGCCGATGCGGCCGAGCACGAGGTGCTGCGGCGTGTCGGCGGACTGGACGGCGGAGATGATCACTTCGGCGGCGCGGGCCGGGTCGCCTGCTTGCTGCTCCGCTCCGTTCCTTCATGGTGCGCATCCGTGCCGCGACGGTTTCGGCGTAATCGGGTATCCGGCTCGGTGTCTGGCGCAGGGAGCGCCCGGAGAAGTCGGTGCGGAACGGTCCCGGCTCGACGCAGAGAATTTTGATCCCGAGCGGCGCCACCTCCTTCGCCAGCGCGTCCGACAGGCCCTCCACGGCGTGCTTGGTCGCGGCGTAGTAGCCCGAGCCGGGGAAGCCGATGAAGCCCGCGACCGAGGAGATGTTGACGATGTGGCCGCGCCGGCGGGACCGCATTCCGGGCAGCACGGCGCGGGTCATCGCGGCCAGGCCGAAGACGTTCGCCTCGAACACCGCGCGGATCTCGGCGTCCTCGCCCTCCTCGACCGAGGCCTGGTAGCCGTAGCCGGCGTTGTTCACCAGTACGTCTATGGCGCCGAAGCGGTCCTCGGCCGCCTTCACGGCCGCGGCGATCTGGCGCGCGTCGGTCACGTCGAGCGAGAGCGCGAGGGCGTTCTCCTCGTGGCCGGCGACGAGGTCCCGCACCCGGTCCGCGTCGCGCGCCGTCACGACCGCCCGCCAGCCCCGGCCCAGGATCGCTGCCGCGAGGTCTCGGCCGAAGCCAGTGGAACATCCGGTGATGAACCACACCGGGGACTCGTTCTGTGCCATGTCTCGTGATCCTTGTCGCGCGACGGCGGGCTACTCGGCGGCCCGCGCGCGGGTCTCGGCTAGCGTCGGGTAGTCCGTGTATCCGTGCGCGCCGCCGCCGTACCAGGTCTCCTTCGGCGCCTCGGCCAGTGGCGCCCCGGTGCGCAGGCGCTCGACCAGGTCGGGGTTGGCGATGAAGGGACGGCCGAAGCAGATCAGGTCCGCCAGGTCCTCCCGCCGCGCCCGCAGCGCGAGGTCCAGGTCGTAGCCGTTGTTCGCCATGTAGAGGCCGCGGAACATGCGGCGCAGACGCTGGAGGCTGAAGCCCGGCGGCTCCTCCCGCGAGCCCTGCGTCGCTCCTTCGATGACGTGGATGTAAACGACGCCGAAATAGTTCAGGCGCTCGACCAGGTAGCCGTAGGTGCCCATCGGGTCGCTGTCGAGCGGCGTGTTGCCGGGCTGTGGGCGTCAGCGGCGAGAGGCGGATGCCGACGCGGTCGCCGCCCCACACGTCGGTCACGGCCGCCACGACCTCCAGGGGGAAGCGCGTGCGGTTCTCGACGCTGCCGCCGTAGCGGTCGGTCCGCTTGTTGACGCTGTCGCGGAGGAACTGGTCGAGGAGGTAGCTGTTGGCAGCGTGGATCTCCACGCCGTCGAACCCGGCGCGCTTGGCGCACTCGGCGGCGTGGGCGTAGTCGCGGACGATACCCGGAACCTCATCCGTGTCGAGCGCGCGGGGCGTCACGTGCGGCTTGAACCCGGATTTCGGTGAACGCCTGGCCCTCCGGCCTGATCGCTGAAGGGGCGACCGGAAGACGGCCCCAGAGTTGCAGGTCGGGATGGCTGATGCGGCCGACGTGCCAGAGCTGGCAGACGATGTGGCCGCCGCGCGCATGCACCGCGTCGGTGACGAGGCGCCAGCCCGCGACTTGCTCCTCCGTGTAGATGCCGGGCGTGAAGGCGTAGCCCTTGCCTTGCTGGGTGATCTGGGTCGCCTCGCTGATGATCAGCCCGGCGCTGGCGCGCTGGGCGTAGTAGGTCGCGTTCAGCTCGCGCGGCACGTCGCCCGAGCCGGCGCGGCTGCGGGTGAGCGGGGCCATGACGATGCGGTTGGGAAGCGTCAGCGGACCCAGCCGAACGGGCTGGAACAGGTCGCTGCTGGCCGCCGAGTCAGCGCCGGTGTCTTCGGACGGCAAGCCGATTCCGTGCGTCGGGTCCGTCATGGACGGCGGGTCGCTGGCCGGGAAGCTCTCCGCCACCGCTTCGTCCAGCGCGGATTGCGTGGCGGCGTCGTTCGCGCGCCGATGCGGCGCCGGGTCTGAATGCTCGTTCGCGTTCATGGGTGCAGTCCTTTGTTCCGTTCGTGGGCGGCTGGCGCCGTCGCAGAGTCGTTGAGTGCCCGATTCACGCGCCGTTCTGTGATCCATCTCGGATCACAGAACTCTGCGATCGGGCACTAGGCCGAACCCTCGCGCGTGGTGTCCGGCGTGGGATGGCCGGCGACCGCAGCCGCCGGGCCGTCGCAGCCGCGGGCGGCGGCACCGCCGGCTGACCGCACGGGGATGCGATGCACCCGGTCCTGCGCCGTGGGCTTGGGCAGGGTGATCGTCAGCACGCCGTTGTGGAACGTGGCGTGCGCGCGGTCCGGCTCGGCGGGGAAGGGCAGCCGCAGCGAGCGTGCGAACGTGCCGAAGGAGCGCTCGGCGATGTGGTGCTGCAAATCCTCGCGCTCGACCCGCTTCTCGCCGCGGATGGTCAGCACGTCGCCGGCGAGCTCCACGTGCACGTCTTCCTCCAGGACGCCCGGCAGCTCCACCTCGATGCGAAGCTCCTGGCCGGTCTCGCCCACGTTCATGCACGGCGTCGCCGTCGCGGCGGTCGCCGCCGCGGTGTCGGGGCGCGCCGCCGAGTGGCCTATCTCGAACGTGAGAGGAACGAAGGATCGCGCCATGCCTTGCCTCCTCGTGGCTGGGGATGTCCCGGCAGGGGACCGGCGCCGCTTCCGTCGCGGTGAGCCGCTGCTACAACCTGGCCGGCAATCCCCGGTTCCCTCAAGGCGGCGGCGATCGCCCGTCAGAGCGGCTTGAGGTTGCGCTCGATGGCGGCCCGCTGCGGCTCCAGGAAGGGTGGCAGCGAGAGCTTCTCCCCCAGGGCGTCGAGCGGCTCGTCCGTCGCGAAGCCAGGGCCATCGGTGGCGATCTCGTAGAGGATGCCGTTCGGCTCGCGCGCGTAGAGGCTCTTGAAGTAGAAGCGGTCCACCGGCCCGCTCGAGCGCACGCCCAAGTGCTGATAGCGCTCGATCCACTGCGCGTATTCCTCGTCGTCGCGTACCCGGAAGGCGACGTGGTGGACGCTGCCGGCGCCGGGCTCTGCGCGGGGCAGGCTCGGCTCGACGCGGAGGTGGAGCTCGGCCGCCGGGCCGCCGTCGCCCATCGCATAGACGTGGGTCATCACCCCGGTCGTGTTCGGCGCGGGGAAGCTGCGCGCCTGGCGCATCGCCAGCACGTCGGTCAGGAAGCGGTCGGATGGCCTGAGGTCGGGCACGCTGATGGTGATCGGCCCGAGGCCGCGGACCTGATGCGCCTCCGGCACGGTGCTGCGCGCCCACGGGTGCGACGGGCCGGCGCCGCCGTCGTCCACGAGCGCGAGGCGCTGGCCCTCCGGGTCCTCGAACTCGAGGCAGAGCCGGCCGTCCACCTCCTGCACGGCCCCGTGCGGCGCGCCGGCCTCGTCGAGGCGGCCGGCCCAGTAGGAAAGCGCCGCCTCGCCCGCGACGCGCAGCGCCGTGCGCACGATGGCGTTGGTGCCGCGCCGCTCGCGCCGGACCGGCCAATCGAAGAAGGTGAGGTCGCTGCCAGGGCTGGCCAGGCCATCGGCGTAGAACAGGTGGTAGGCGCTGGTGTCGTCCTGGTTCACCGTCTTCTTGACCAGCCGCATCCCCATCACGCGCGTGTAGAAATCGTGATTGCCACGCGCGTCGGCGGAGACCGCCGTGAGATGGTGGATGCCGTGGAGCTGCACGATGCCGGTCACTCGGCCCGCATCCGCGAGATCTGGAGCAGCACGCTGGCCTCCAGCTCCTTCTCGTCAAGCCGATACTTCACGAGGTCGCCGATGCTGACGATGCCCTTCAGCTCGCCGTCGTTGACGACGGGGAGGTGGCGGATCCTTTTCATGGTCATCATCGCGAGCGCGGCCTCGATCCGGTCGGACGAGCGGCAGGTGACGACCGGCGAGGTCATCAGCTCCTGCACCTGGCTGTCGAGGATCTGGGGGCCGCGGCGGGCAAGCGCGTTGAGCACGTCGCGCTCGGAGAAGATCCCGACTAGCTTCATCCACCGGTCCTCGACGACGACCGCGCCGATTCGGCGCTCGGACAGCTTCTGGACGGCAGACTTCACGCTGTCGGTCGCGACCACGCGCAGGACATCCGAACCCTTCATCCGCAGGACATCAGAGATCTGCATGTTCATCCCCCTCCGTCTTCCAACTCGGCTGCCAAGGCCGTCCAAGATAGGGAACGCGCTACGATACCCCCGTTTCCATTACTTTTCGGCCACAATTCGCAGCCCCCTCGGCGCTCCATATGGTGTGGGCAGCACGAGCGGTCCATCGCCCGGGCTGATCCGGCCGAGCACCCGCGGCACAAGCGAGCCGGTGGCGCCCGGCACGACGCCCGGCACCCCGTGCCAGGTCAGGAAGCCGAGCAGGGCGAACAGGTAGGCTTCCTTGCCGTCCGCGGGCAGTCCGCGCTCTTCGCTGGTCTCCAGCGGGATCGGGTCGAGACGGGCGGCGAGGCGGGCCATGAGCGCCGGGTTGCGGGTGCCGCCGCCGGAGGCGACCACCTCGGCGACGCCGTAGGCCCGGCAGGCATCGGCGATCGTCACGGCCGTCAGCTCCGCGAGCGTGGCGAGAAGGTCGGGGAGCGCGATGGCCGGCAGCCCCATGAGGTGCTCGGCGACGTAGCCGGTGCGGAACCGCTCCCGCCCCGTGCTCTTCGGCGGCGGCAGCGCGTAGTAGGGGTCGGCGAGCAGCCGCGCGAGCAGGGCTTCGCGCACGGTCCCGGTCAGGGCGAGCTTGCCGCCCTCGTCGCGGGGCTGCCCGGTCGCGGCCAGCATCTCGGCGTCCATCAGGCAGTTCGCCGGACCGGTGTCGAAGGCGAGGACGCGCTCGCCCGCGCGGCCGACGAGTGTGACGTTCGCGATGCCGCCCAGGTTGAGCGCGGCGCGCGGCGCCGCCGTCTCCGGCGAGCCAGAGCGCGTCGAGCGTGCTCGCGAGCGGTGCCCCGTGGCCGCCGGCAGCGATGTCGCGGGCGCGGAAGTCGCTCACCACGGGCAGTCCCGTGCGCTCGGCGATGATGGCGGGCTGGCCGAGCTGCAAGGTGCCGCGCGCCTGGCCACCCTCGACCCAGTGGAACACGGTCTGCCCGTGCGAGGCGACCAGCGCCGCCCGGCCACCCGCGAACTGCGCGTTGCCCCAGGCGGCGGCGTCCGCGAACACCTCTCCCGCGAGCACGTCGAGCTGGCATAGCTCCTCCGCCGAGCACGGTGCGGGCGGCAGTGCGGCGACGAGGCGAGCCCGCACGGACTCGGGCCAGGGGCGCTCGGCGTGGCCCAGGGGGCGCAGCACGATCACGTCGCCGTCCCAGCCCAGCTCGGCCGCCGCCACGTCCACCGCGTCCACGGAGGTTCCCGAGATCAGGCCGAGCACGATCATCGCAGCGCCTCCCGAACGCGACCGCCTGCCGCGTCCAGCCGCTGGTCCGCCTCAGCCGCGCCGACGCCGGCCAGCAGCATGACGACGGCAGGCTTCACGCGTCCGCTTACCTGGGCGAACGCCGCGGCGGCCTCGGCCTCGCCCGCCCCCGTGATCTCGCGCACCATGCGCACCGCCCGGCGCCGCAGCTTCTCGTTCGTGGCGCGCAGGTCCACCATGCGATTGCCGTAGGTCTTCCCGAGCGCAACCATGGCGCTCGTGCTGAGTGCGTTGAGCACGATCTTCTGGCTCGTGCCGGCCAGCATCCGGGTGCTGCCTGCGACCGGCTCGGGACCGGTCAGCACCTCGATCCTCATCTCCGCCGCCTCTGCCGCCGGGCTGGCGGGATTGTTGACGACCGCGACCGTGAGCGCGCCGCGCGCGCGGGCTTGGCGGAGGCCGCCGACGACGAAGGGCGTGCGCCCCGACGCCGCGATGCCGACCACGGCGTCGCCGGGCGCGAGCCTGTGCGCGTCGAGCGCCCGCCCGGCAAAGTCAGGGTCATCCTCCGCGCCCTCGACCGCGTGGCGCAGCGCCGCCTCGCCGCCTGCCATGATCGGGATCACGAGTCCGTCCGGTGCGGAGTAGGTCGGGCCAAGCTCCGCCGCGTCCAAAACGGCGAGGCGGCCGGGCGTGCCGGCGCCGAGGTAGAACAGGCGCCCGCCCACGCGCATCCGCGCCGCGACCGCCTCCGCCGCGGCGGTGATTTGAGGCATGGCGTGCGCGAGCGCGGAGCGGGCTTCCAATTCCATCCGCACAACGAGGCCGGCGATCTCGCCAGGCGGACGCTGATCGAGGTCGCCGAGGCCGGGGCGTACGGCTTCGGTCGCGAGCCGTTCGAGCGTATCGCCCGGCTGGGCGGCGCAGCGGACGATTTGCGCCTCGTGCGGCAGGTCGGCTCGCGTGGCGAGCAGGCGCGCGCCGTCGAGCGCAGTGCCTTGGGCGGGAGCGGGCTTGAGTCCGGCCTCGACGAGCAGGTCTTCCAGCCGGTCCATGAGCAGCGCGCTGAGCCTGGTGAGGCCGCCGATGACGGCGCAGGCGGTGCCGGGCGGGAGCACGGACGCGGCAGCCCGCGCCGTGGCGGCGAGGTGCTCGGCCGCGTCGCGCAGGATCGCGGCGGCGGTCGCGTCCCCGGTGTCCGCCGCCCGCGCGACCTCGGGCGCGAAGCGGGCGGCCGTTGCGGCATCAGTCACGGCGGCGGGCAAGCTCGCGATATCGCCGAAGACGCGCTCCGCCGACCCGCGCAGCACCGTCTCCGGTCCTCTACCATCCTCGGCCCACAGCGCCGCGCGCAGCCCGCGCTCGCCGATCCAGGCGCCGCTGCCCTCGTCGCCGAGCAGCGGCCCCCAGCCGTCCGCCTGGCGCATAGCGCCGCGGCCCAGCGCCAGCGCTACCGTGCCCGTGCCGATGGCGAGCACGATGCCCTCGCCGCCGCCGAACGCGCCCGCGTGCGAGGTCACGGCATCGCTGGTCGCCACCACCTCGGCCGCGGGCAGCATCACGGCCAGGCGCTCGGCGAGCTGGGCGGCCATTGCGGGCGCGGCGGTCGCCCCGGCGGCACCGACGCATGCGCGATCCACGCGCGCGATCCCTGCCGTCGCGAGCAGCGGACGCGCCGCGGCGAGCACGGCCGCCTCCGCCAGCATGACCCCGCCCGGCGTCGCCAAGCCCGGCGCCCCGGCGCCCTCGGCTTCCAAGCGCCTGCCCTCGACCCACAGCGCGGCGCGGCAGCCAGTCTTGCCCAAATCGAGCGCCAGCACGGTCTCAGCCAAGATCCACCTCCATGCCGCCAACCCAGACTCGGCGCGGTTGCCAGCCCTCGTCCCAGAGTACCAGGTCCGCGTGTGCGCCGGGCACGATCTGGCCGATATCGTCGCGGCCGAGCGCCTGCGCGGGCACCCTCGTCGCGGCGTCGAGCACGAGCGCCGGGTCGAGCCCGGCCGCGATCATCCGGCGCACATCCTCGTCGAGCAGGGTGCCGGCGCCGCTGATCGTGCCGTCCTCGCGGCGGCCGAGGCCGTTCGCGTCCAGGGTCGCGGGCAGGCCGCCGAAGGGCAGCGTCGTGCCTTCCGGCAGGCCCGCGAGCAGCACGCTGTCCGAGACGAGCGCGATCCGGCCGGGTGCGGCCTGGAACGCGAGGCGGCAGGCGAGCGGGTGCGCGTGCCGGGCATCACCGATCAGGCCGCAGACCAGGCGCGGGTCGGTGAGCGCGGCGCCAGGCACGCTGGGATCGCGATGATGGAAGGGGCGCATGGCGGTGAAGAGATGCGTGACCAGCGTGGCGCCCGCCCCCACGCCGGCGGCGACCTGCTCGGCCGTCGCGTCCGTGTGGCCGAGCGAGGCGCGGACGCCGCGCGCGACGAGGCGGCGGATGGCGTCGAGTGCACCGTCGCGCTCGGGAGCGAGGGTCATCATGGTCAGCGCCCGATGGGCGAGCAGCGGGTCGAGCCGATCAGGCATCGGATCGCTCATCCAGTCGGCGCGGTGTGCGCCACGCCGGGCCGGGCTGAGGAAGGGGCCTTCGAGGTGCGCGCCAAGGATTCGGGCCACAGGCTCGTCCGCGAGCGCCTCTTGCGCGGCGCGGCAACGGTCGAGGCTGGCGAGCAGGTCCGGGATGGGTGCCGTGATGCTCGTAGGCTGCACGCTCGTGGTGCCGTGCCGTGCCATGGCGCCGAGCGCGCGGCGATACGCGGGGATGTCAGCGTTTGCGAAATCCACGCCGAACGCGCCGTTGGTGTGGATGTCCACGAGGCCGGGCGTCAGCATACCCTCGGCCGCGCCGGGCGCCCCAGGCGACGTGGTGTCCAGCACCGCGGCGATCCGTCCGTCCTGCAATTCGACGACGCCGGGGCCGCGCAGGTGCCCATCCACGAGAAGGCGCCAGGCGGCGATTCGTTGCATCGGCTTGTGCGCTGTAGTCATCAGGACATATCGTGCCTCTTCCCTGCCGCGAGGATAGCCCCATGCGCCGGATCGCGCCTGTCATAATGCTGCTGCTTGGCATGTCCCTCTGGACGGCGCGGGCGCAGCAGCCTGCGACGGTGTTCGCCGCATCGAGCCTCACCGACGCGATCGGCGCCATCGCTGCCCTCTACGCACACGGCCGGGCACCCGGCGCCGCGCGTCAGCTTCGGCGCCTCGTCCGCGCTGGCGCGGCAGATCGACCAGGGTGCGCCCGCCAACGTCTTCCTCTCGGCCGACGAGCGGTGGATGAACTGGCTGCAGGACCGCAAGCTTCTCGTGCCTGGCACGCGGCGCAATCTGTTGAGCAACGAACTCGTGCTGATCGTGCCCAAGGATCGCGCGCGCAGAGGGACCGGATTGCGGTTGGGCCTGACCTCGACTTGAGCGCGTTGCTCGGTGCGGACGGCCGGATCGCGACGGGCGACCCGAAGAGCGTCCCGGTCGGGATCTACGCGGAGCAGGCGCTGCGCAAGCTCGGGCTGTGGGACAAGGCAGCATCACGAATCGCGCCGGCCGAGAACGTGCGTGCGGCGCTGCTGCTCGTGGAGCGCGGCGAGGCCGCGGCGGGGATCGTCTATGCGACGGATGCCGCGGCGAGCGAGAAGGTCGCCGTCGCCGGCACCTTCCCGGCGAGCAGCCACGACCCGATCACCTATCCCGTCGCACTCGTGCACGGCGGCGACACGCCAGAGGCGCGGGCGGTGCTCGCGTTCATTGAAGGTCCCGAGTCAGCCGCAGCCTTCAAGCGGTTCGGCTTCGGGGTGGAGTAGGCCCTGCCGCTCGCGCCGGGCGAGTGGGAGGCGGTCCGGCTCTCGCTCTGGGTCTCGCTTCTGGCCGTAAGCGGAGCGCTGCCGCTGGCGCTGCTCGGCGCCTGGGTGCTGGCGCGGCTGCGCTTCCCAGGGCGCGGGCTGCTGGCGCTCGTGCTGAGCCTGCCGCTCGTGCTGCCGCCCGTGGTGACGGGCTGGCTGCTCCTGATCGTGCTCGGGCGGCGCGGGCCGGTGGGCGCGCTGCTCGACCAGTGGTTCGGGATACGGCTTCCCTTCACCACGGCGGGGGCGGCGGTGGCATGCGGGACGATGGTGTTCCCGCTGCTCGTGCGGGCGGCGCGGATCGCCTTCGAGGCGGCGGACCCAGGGCTGGAGGCGGCGGCGCGCAGCCTAGGCGCGGGACGGCTCGACCGGCTGTTGACGGTGACGCTGCCGCTCGCAGCACCCGGCGTGTTCGCAGGGGTGGCGCTGGCCTATGCGACGAGCCTGGGCGAGTTCGGCGCCGTCATCACCTTCGCCGCGAGCATCCCCGGCCAGACGCAGACCCTGCCGCTCGCGATCTTCGCGGCGTTGCAGGCGCCGGGCGGGGAGGCGCAGGCGGCGCGGCTCGCCCTCGCGAGCCTGGTGCTAGCGGCGATGGGCCTCGGGGCGGCGGAGCTGCTGGGACGGCGGCTGAACCGCTGGGTCGGCCGTTGAGCCTGGAGGTCGCGCTGCGGCACAGCTGGGGGGATGCGGCACTCGACATCGCGTTCGAGGCGCCGACGCCGGGTGTGGTCACGTTGTTCGGCCCATCCGGGAGCGGCAAGAGCCGTACGGCGCTGGCGGCGGCCGGGCTGTGGCGCCCGGCGTGGTGCCGGGTCGCGGTGGACGGGACCGTGCTCGCGGACACGCGGGCGGGCGTCTGGGTCCCGGCCGAGCGGCGGCGGCTCGGCGTGGTGTTCCAGGACGCGCGCCTGTTCCCGCACCTCGGCGTGGAAGCGAACCTGCGGTATGGGATGCGGCGGGCGCGAGCGGGGCCAATACGCTTCGATACGGTCGTGGACCTGCTCGGCATCGGGGCGCTGCTGCGGCGGCGGCCGCACACGCTCTCGGGCGGCGAGCGGCAGCGGGTCGCGATCGGCCGGGCGCTGCTCGCGCAGCCGCGCCTGCTGGTGATGGACGAGCCGCTGGCGAGCCTCGACGCTGCGCGGCGCGCCGAGATCCTGCCCTACCTCGCGCGCCTCCGCGACGCGCTGCGCCTTCCCATTCTCTACGTGACGCACGCGCTGGACGAGTTGGCGCGGCTCGCGGATACGGTCGTGCTGCTCGACTCGGGACGCGTGGTGGCGGCCGGGCCGGTCGCCGAGGTGGCGGTGCGGGCGGACCTGCCGCTGGCGCTCCGCGACGACGCTGCGGCGATCCTGCTCACCCAGGTCTCCGAGCACGACCCGGCGCGGGGCCTGACGCGGCTGCAGGCGGACGGCATGGCCGTGCTGGTGCCCTTGCTGGATCAGCCCGTGGGCTCGGCGGTGCGGGTGCGGGTGCCGGCGCGGGAGGTGGCGCTCGCGCGGGGAGCGGTGCCCGGCGGCGATCAGCTTCCAGAATGTGGTGCCGGGCCGGGTGCGGCGGGTCGTCGGCGGGTCCGCGCGCGGCGCTGGTCGAGTTGGAGGCGGGCGGCACGGCGCTGCTCGCGCGCGTGACGCCGGACGCGGTAATGCGGCTAGGGCTGGCACCGGGGGTGGAGGCGGTGGCGCTGTTCAAGAGCGTGGGGGTGGAGGTGCTGTAGCCCTCCGAGCTTATTCAGCTCGCCGCGCGGGCGCGCCTGCCGAACGGCACAGGAACCCGAAGGCTGCTTCGGGTATCTTGGCACGTGCAAGCGGGCCTGCATCAGCCCACGTTTCAGGCGTGGCATGTCACCGAGAGGACGCCGAGCTCCGACGTTCCTGCGATAGGCCGAGACCCTGGCCGAGGAGAACGTCGATCTCCGTATCTCGATTTCCTTTCTGCGGCTTGGCCGCGCGACACGGAGAAGGAGGCATCCATGCTCGTGAGCTACGAACGCGCCGAATCAGCCGTCATCGTGACGATACAGCGGCCTGAACGGCGCAACGCGGTTGACGCCGCGACTGCGTCGGCGCTGGCCGAGGCATTCCGCCGCTTCGAAACGGACGCGGCGGCCTCGGTCGCGGTGCTGCAGGGCGCCGGCGGCTACTTCTGCGCCGGCGCGGACCTCAAGGCGCTGTCGGCCGGCGAGCGCGGGCGCGTTACCGAGGACGGCGATGGGCCGATGGGGCCGACGCGGATGAGGCTGTCCAAGCCGGTGATCGCAGCGGTCGAGGGGCACGCGGTGGCCGGCGGCATGGAACTGGCGCTCTGGTGCGACCTGCGCGTCATGGCCGAGGACGCGGTGTTCGGTATCTTCTGCCGCCGCTTCGGGGTGCCGCTGGTCGATCTCGGCACGGTGCGCCTGCCGCGCCTCATCGGGCAGAGCCGAGCGCTCGATCTCATCCTCACGGGCCGGCCGGTGAAGGCGCAGGAGGCGCTCGCCATCGGCCTGGCCAACCGCCTGGCGCCGCAGGGCGAGGCGCTCGAGGCCGCGCTCAGGCTCGCGCGCGAGATCGCCGCCTTTCCCCAGGCATGTTTGCGTAACGACCGCGCCTCGGTGCTGCGCCAATGGAACCTGAGTGAGGAGGACGCGATGCTGAATGAGGTCCGCCTCGGCCTGGCGACGATCGCGAGCGGCGAGACGCTCGACGGCGCCGAAAGCTTCGTCGGTGGCACAGGGCGGCACGGCCGCTTCAGCGCCGGCGGGACCGGAACGCCCCGATGACCGGCGGAGAGCAGGCACGGGTTCACGCGAGTTCTCCCGTCGGCGAGTTGAGAAACGGGATTGCTTTTGTGATTCTTGGCAGGGCTGTTGCATAATCGCCCTGATCGCTAGGAGCGGGTGAGGCTTGACGGCTCTGCGAGCCTCACTGCAGCCCATATGGGGAGGACGGGTTCGTGAAGATTGCAGCAAACACTCTTGTCGGGGCAGCTTTAGCGTTGAGCCTAGCAACCGTCGCCAGGGCTGCACCAGCGGATTACTTAGCGGAGCTTCAAGCCAAGCAGACCGCGTTGCTTAAGATCAGAAGCGAATACATTGCGTTGGGAGCGGATATGATGCTTGAGCAACCCAACTCTCAAAGCTTCTTTTTCACTTCTTGCTATCAGGTTGATGTCGGTGCTCTTGGGCAGTTCGCGATGATTATTGGCAATGTGGCAAACCTCGCTCTTGGCAGCAAGATAGCTCGCAGTTCACAGGATAATGATCTCATTCGCCCGATGCTTCAGAACGCAGTTAACCTCGCACGTGCAACGGGAACGCAGACGGTCAAAGCAATACAAACGGTCGAGAAGTTGACCCTCTGCCAAGGCGGCAATCTATCAAAGCTGGCGACGGAAGCGGCCGAGGCGGTGAACAGCACAGAAGATATACTTGCCAAGATGACTGAGTAAGCTGGCGGACACCTTCTGCGACCGGGCCGCCGGTGGTGAACGCGGGGCGCGACCCTATACACAGGACGGTGAAGTTCCGCTGCTGTGATGGCTCTCCCGCGCTTCGCGGTGATCGTGACGGTTCAGCACTGATGATTGGAGCTTGCTGCACTGGCGCTCGAAGAACAGCGGATGAATGAGCTTTGTTCTCTGCCGGGCTGTCGCGTCAAGGCTATCAGGCCCGAAGGTCCGGAACGCAAGGTCGGTGCCTGGAACCTCGACTACTTAGAGCATGCTCCGTTCGCTTTGGCTCACGGCACATGCTCTAGTCCCTTGTGTTCACGAGCATCTTTATCCGTTCGAATGATCCCATTCGAACGGATGATGCTCTAGCGAGTCTTCTCCACGGAACCGCTTGACCGCTGACCCGATTGCCACGTGGTATCAGTCCATGCCGCTTCACCACTGGCTCGCCTTCGCCGCCGCCGCGGGCATCTTGCTCGCGATACCGGGTCCGACCGTGCTGCTCGTGATCTCCCACACGCTCGGGCACGGGCGCCGCGCCGCGGCCTCGACGGTTGTGGGCGTGGCGCTCGGGGATTTCACCGCCATGACGGCCTCCATCCTGGGGCTCGGGGCGCTGCTTGCCGCGTCG
Organism: uncultured Alphaproteobacteria bacterium; assembly: GCA_963839135.1. Classification (GTDB taxonomy): domain Bacteria; phylum Pseudomonadota; class Alphaproteobacteria; order Acetobacterales; family Acetobacteraceae; genus CAWKEH01. The sequence goes on along the minus strand of CAWIUA010000007.1, from coordinate 107,819 downwards.
GCGGAGTTGTTCGCGGTGCTGAAATGGATCGGCGCGGCGTATCTGATCTACCTCGGCGTCAAGCTCTGGCGCGCTCCAGTGTCGGGCGACGCGGAGGCCATCGTGCCGGCGGAGAGCCGTCGCAGCCGCCTTCTCCTGCACGCTTACGCCGTCACGGCGCTGAATCCGAAGAGCATCGTGTTCTTCGTGGCCTTCCTGCCGCAGTTCCTCGATCCCGGCCGGCCGGTCCTGCCGCAGTTCGTTATCTTCGAGGCGACCTTCCTGACTCTCGCCACCTGCAATGCGCTCGCCTACGCGAAGCTGGCCTCGGCTGCCCGGCGCACCATACGCAAGCCGAGGGTCCAGCGCGCGGTCAACCGGGCCGGCGGCACGCTGCTGATCGGGGCGGGAGCGCTCGCCGCCACGTGGAAGCGCGCGGCCGGCTCGTCTTGAGTTCGGGACAAAAAAGATCCCGACCATGTTGGGCAGTGACGTCTTGCTCTCTGACTGTCATGGCTTGGCCTGGACGGACAGACAACCCCTTGCGCGCGCACCCTCGCTTCCCGACCTACATCGGATCAGGAGGTCGTATGCCCGAGGTCGTGATCTACACCCAGCCCTGGTGCCCGTACTGCGCCCGCGCCAGGAACCTGCTCAAGCGCAAGGGCGTCGGATTCCACGAGATCAACGCGCCGCACGGTTCGCCCGAGCGCGAGGAGAGCATTGAGCGCAGCGGCGGCCGGACGAGCGTGCCGCAGGTGTTCATTGACGGCCGCTACGTCGGCGATTCCGACAGGCTTGCGGCGCTCGATGCCGCCGGCAAGCTCGACCCGCTGTTGCGAGCAGCGTAACTCCCAGCCGCCCGGGGCGAAGAAAATTGCGTGCGCGGCATCCGCGCCCGGATCAAGGAGCAGCCCGTGCGTCGTATCGTTCCTACCTTCGCCCTGCTGGCGGCGCTCGCTGGCGCCCCGGCGTTTGCCGCGACCGTGCAGCCCTACACGTCAGCGGCCTTCGCCGCCGCGCAGCAGCAGGGCAAGCCCATCCTGGTGCACGTAACCGCGCCCTGGTGCCCGACTTGCGCGAAGCAGCGCCCCATACTTGCCAAGCTGGAGAGCGATCCGAAGTTCAGCACGCTGGAAGTGTTCAACGTGGACTTCGATTCGCAGAAGGCCGTGCTGCGCGCCATGGGCGTGCAGAGGCAGAGCACGCTGATTGCGTTCCACGGCGCGACCGAGAAGGCCCGGTCCACGGGCGAGACGAGCGAGGACGCGATCCGCGCCGTGCTCGACAAGGCCGTGCTCCACAAGACGGGGAGCTGAGGCGGATATGGGGTTTGGGAGTGTCGGCTTCGGATTCCTCGCCGGCGTGCTCTCGACCCTCTCGCCCTGCGTGCTGCCGTTGCTGCCGCTTGTGGTCGGCGGCGCGGTGTCGGCGCACCGGACGGGGCCGCTCCTGCTGGCGGCGGGGATCGCCGCGTCGTTCACGGGCATCGGCTTGTTCGTCGCGACCGTGGGTTTCGCGGCTGGATTGGACGACACCGTGTTCCGTGCAGCCTCCGCCGTGCTGCTCGGCGCGATGGGCCTCGTGCTGCTGAGCGGCGCGCTGCAGCAGCGCTTCGCGCTCGCGGCGGGCGGCGTCGCGGACGCCGGGAACGCGCTGCTGCAGCGGCTCGCGCCGTCGGGAGCTGGCGGGCAGCTCCTGGTCGGGCTGGTGCTCGGGGCCGCCTGGAGTCCGTGCGTCGGCCCAACGCTGGGGGTCGCGTCCACGCTCGCGGCGCAAGGGCGGGATCTCACGGCCGTGGCGGCGGTGATGCTGGCCTTCGGTCTCGGTGCCGCGCTGCCGCTGCTTCTGATCGGCGTGCTGTCGCGTCAGGCGATGCTGCGCTGGCGCGGGCGCATGGTGCAGGCTGGCAGGGCGGGAAAGCTGGTCCTAGGTGCGAGCGCGATAACCGTCGCGGTCCTGATTCTTACCGGCATGGACCACCGGCTGGAGGCCATGCTGGTCAACGGTTCGCCGGCCTTCCTCACGGACGTGACGACGCGCTATTAGCCGCCCGCCATCGCGACCTCCCGCCCGCGGCCGGCCCCGGTCATCATCGCGGCGAGCTCTGGCCGCCGGGCGAGCTGCCGGCGATACGATTCAGGAACGGCCGCAACGAGCGTCCCGCCGCGGCCCAGCATGGCGTCCCCGATCTCGACGATCCGCAGGTTCGGCCATGCCTTCGACCGGATGCGCATGACCTCCTCGACGATCTCCGCCGCCGGGCGGTCGGGCAGCGCCTGGGCGAGCATGAGCGTCATCGAGGCCGTCGAGCGCGAGATGCCGGCGTGACAGTGGACCAGCAGGTGCGCGTCGGCGCGCGGCTCGGCCATGAGGTCGCGCCCGAACGCGAGCAGCGCCGCGACGTGCTCCGGTTGCGGCGGCTCCTCGCCAGGCATCTCCTCGATCACGTCCTTGAAGCGCAATTCCAGCCGCTCGTGCTCGCCGAACGCGCCGAACGCGGGCGGCACCGGCCAGCCGGGGTCGAGGATGGACAGGACGTGGCTTACACCGGTCGCGCAGTGTCCCTCCAGCTCCTCGATGCCGCAGACGGTGATCTGGAAGGGGGCGATGGTCTGCAAGGGCGGCGCTCCGCAGGGGTGTGTAGTCCCTTGTGGGCGCCCGCGGTGCCTCAGGCAAGTGCGGGCCATCGCTGCCATGATGCTGGCTGCTCTTGGACGATGGGCGCGGCCTGAACCTTACCTTAGAATTTCATCGGGGGCGGCGGTGGTGGAGGCGGCACGGCGCCGGGCTGTGCAGCGAGCCAGGCCATGATCCCCATGTCCTGCAGGAAGACATAGACGGGTATCTCGGTCACGCTGGACGCGAAGCCGGGGCCGCCGTTGCCGACCTTGACGTGCAGCGACGGGCCGCACTGGCTGTAGCTCAAGCGCCGGCTCCCTTCATCCGTATAGGGCACCACCAGCTCCGGCGCCTCGTTAGAGGCGGCGTATCCTACATGGAAGGGCTTGCTGTCGTTCTCGGTCCAATTCTCCCAGGCAGCGAAGCTTCCGTTCCAGCACTGCATCTCGGTGGCCGGCCGCGCGCTCCAGGCAGTCTCGCTGCCGCGGACGGATGGCGGCCCGTATTTCGCCTGCATCGCCGCGATCACCTGATTTTGGAGTTCGTTGGAGCGCTTCACCAGCATTTGCCGCCACACCCCTGCGACGCGGCCTGCCGCCGGGCCGCGCCCCTCGAAGATGGCGATGCGCTCCTTGCCGTCCTTGGCAATGAAGAGGCGGCCGTGCAGCCAGGCGGGCGGCTTCTCCTGGCCCGCTGCTGGCTCGGGCGTCTCCAGAACCTGACCGACCTGCATCTCGCCCCGGATCGCTGCCTCGGCCTCCTGAGTCGTCATGCCCAGGCGAAGGCCAACCATATCGGGGCCGTAAGGTCCGGCGGCCAGCTGCTCCGCCGGGCTTAGCAACCGTGGCGGCGGTGCGACGGCAGTCCATCCGACGTCCGGCAGGGCCATGGTCGAGACGACGGCCGTGCCATTGCGAAGCTCGACCGTTTTCGGGACCAGGCGCAGCACGATGGCGAAGGCGTTGCCATTGCCGCCGTTGGGCAGGACGTCCACCCCGGCGAGTTCGCTCTGTATAACAAGCCGCGCCGGCGCCCCGCCCTGCTGCGACGCGGTCGCGCCCGTATCCCCGATCGTAACCGTGTAGTTCTGCCGCGGCTGCGGCACCGCCGCATAGACCGAGATGAATTGGTTGCCTGGAAACAGCATCTGGATCGGCAGCATCTGCGAGGTCTCGATCCCGCGCGACTGCAACTGCCGCGCAAGGTCTGGGCTCGGCGCGTTATAACTAGGATTATTGTCGAAGGGGCCAACATGCCTCCAATCGTCGCCGAGCACGGCGATGGTCTGGGGCGAGCCATCCGCGCCTTGCCCTTGCAGTTGCCGCCAGAACGTGAAGGTCTTCGGCAGCACGGCGCTGCGCCGGGCGCTCCAGGCCCGGTAGCGCTCGGCTTTCGCCTTCGCGTCAGGCTTGCTCGGATCGGTCAGGTCGGCACCGCGCGGGAAGAACACGCCCCAGGGATCGAAGTCCTGCCAGTCGGGCCGATCCCGGAACGTGTCCTCGAACCGGGCGCGCTCGGCCGCGGCGACCCACCAATCGAGCTGGAGGCCGGCCGGTACGCTCGTGTTATGCAGGGCCAGCAGCGCCGCCTCGCCGCTGAGCGGCATCGGGCCAAGCGGGCGCGGCGCCTGCTCCTCCTGCGTGTCGAGAATCGGCTGCGGCAGGCGCAGCGGCTTGGCGAAGCGATACAGCGGCCGACGGAGTCCGGGATCGGCGTAGAGCGCCATATCTTCCGTTCGGAAGCGCCACGCTCCAATCGGCCATGATCCTTGGCTAGGCATCGTGCCGACGATCGAGACATTGAGGGCGAGCCATGCAAAGGAAGCGAACGGCAGCGTTTGCGATGCAAGGAAGGTGCGCGCGTCTGCTTCCGAAGCCGGCCAGAAGTCGGGCAGCGAGACATCGAGCTTGGAGCGGAACAGCCAGGGCGGCTCCGAGTGGCCGGGCAGCAAGTCCTTGAGGGGGAAGCCGGCGCGCTGGCTGTCGTAATGCTCGGCCTCTATCTTGAGCACGAGCAGCATGCGCAGCGGCAGCCGCGGGGCGGCGGCGATGATCTTCGGCAGTTCCCGCGCCCTGAACGCGGCGGCACCATCCTTGAGAGCGAACTCTGCCCCGGTCAGGAACGGCTGGAAATGGCAGCTGTCCTGCTGGAACATTTGCATCCGCGTCGTTTTGGGAAGGAAGAAGCAGGCGAATCCGGCCATATCGCTGTCGGAATAGGCCCGTGCTGGATCGGGCGTGACGGCGAGGGTCAGCGCCTCGATCGCCCGCGTCCAGAGCTCATACGGCGGTATCTTCCCGGCCGGGAGCAGCCCGAATTCCACGGTGTTGTTGCGGCCGTAACTGTCCAAGTTCGCGCCTTGCAGGTCCGGGGCGAGCAAGGGAAGACCGCGCAACGTCGGGAGGTCCCAGCGGCGCGCCGCGTCCGCTCCGTTGCTGGACGCCGGATCCGCGCCCGGCGCTGCCGCCGGTGCCGGGATCACCGAGGGCTGGTCCGACCCTTGCGCCGAGCCGGCGGTGGCGGCGCCCTCTGGCCCGAGCGGGAAATCGTAGAGCTTCGCGCTGCGGTTCGGGGCGTAGAGGCTTAGCCGGCGCAGCTGCAGCATGATCTCCTTCGCGTCAGGGTCAACCGATGCCACTTCGATTACGGCTGCGAGCTCGCCTCTCCGGTCCGGCACGCGCCGGAGCGCCGCCTCCGCCGTCGCCGCGTCAGTAGGCCAGAACAGGTCCGGCGCGGTGAAGCCGGGCGTGGGATTGAAGCCCGCGTCCTTGATGAGGCGAAGAACCTGGAGCGGGTTGCTGGACGGCAGGGAGCTCCGGAACAACGGCTGGACCTGGAAACCGCCGCGCGTTGCATCATACGGCTCGATGATTGCCGGCTCGATCCAGCGCAGCTCGAAGGGCGGCTTGGGCGCGACCGCCTTCAGCAGCGGCACATACTTGCTGTAGAACGCTTGCCGAGACCTGCTGGCCTCGAACTCATTGGCGCCCGTCCAGCCGTCCATGGTGCTGCCGCCGGCACCTCCGCCGAACAGCATCTTGGCGGCGTCATCGGAGAGGAAGCCGCGAACGGAGGCAACGTTTGCCGGATCGTCCAGATAGCCGGGCAGCGTACCAGCCGCGAGCAGGTGGAAGAGGTCGTTGGCGACATCGACGTCGGGACGGTCGTCCCTGCCTGGCCGATGGGCCAGGTATGTCACGGCGGGGCGCCCGTCCCAGGTTTCAAACGACCACGGCCGAAGGCCCGCCGGAGGATGGACCAGCGCTTCTAGCGGATCGCCACCCTGCGTTGCATCCTGCTGCGCTGCTTGCGCCGCGGCAGCGCCGGCTGGGGCCGTTGCCAGCGGCGTGTCTGCGGTGGGCACCGCCGTAGCTGACTCCGTCGCCTGCGGCATTTGACGCAATTCCGCGACCCGTCCAGCCATCGTTTGGCGAAGGCAGAGGACATTCGTCCCGCATGCGTCCCGCCGCCGCATCCAGGCGCGCTGCTGGGCAGACAGGTCGGCCGTGTCACCACTGGCCGCGGCGGCTTGGGCCTGCTGGAAAGCCTCGGCCAACTCGCGGTCCAGCCCCGCGAGGCCTGGATCACGGCAGATCGCGATCTCCGCAGGAGCGGCGGCGCGCCTGCAATCGAAGCTCGGAGCGCCGTTCGCCGCGGCCGGCATTGACGGCATGACCGCCTGCCCTCGCTCATGCCAGGCGCTCCGCACCGCCGCTTGGGAAACCGGTGTCACCTCGCCGCTCGCCGGCTGGCCGTGGTCGCGCAGAAAGCCGCGCAGCGCCTCGCGCGAGCGCTCACCCCATGAGCCGCTCGCGGGACCGGCATCGTAGCCGAGGTCGTCGAGCATGCGCTGCATCTCGGCGGCCCTCTGCCGGTCGGCAGCGGTGGGCACCACCGGCCGCGGCTGGCCGTAATAGGCGGGCGGGGGTGGCGGGTATTGTTGGTAAGCTCCCGAGGGCGGCGCGCTGTAAGTTGGCCGCGGCTGGCCGTAATATGCTGGCGGCGGGTAGTATGAAGGCGGCGGTTGACTGCTCGGAGGCGCCACATTTTGCATGAACGTCTTGAGCATCGTGTCCCACTGCGCCGAGGCCGGAGCGGGTAGGAAGCACGCGAGCGAGCCACTCGAGCAGCGCGGCGACGGCGCCACCGCGATGCTGAGCTGAGCAGCGAGGCGAGCGAACGTTCCCTGCGGCATCACCAGCAACTCCCCGCTGCCATCCTGCAACGTAGACAGCGACTCGGGATCGGCTTCCGCTGCACGCGCTTCTACTTAGGAAATGATGCAAGCGCATCGTCGAAGCGGACGCAAGCCGAAATGATGTCGCTGCGCTGCTCCTGGTTGTGCCAGGCCGCGACACTCTCTTGTAGCGAGTGCTCAAATCGGCCATGTCATAGGCATGATTCATTATCAGCTCCGGTGCAGCCAGGACCACGGCTTCGACGGCTGGTTCAAGGACAGCGCCGCCTTCGACGCCCAGGCCGGGCGCGGCCTCGTCGCCTGCCCCGCGTGCGGGGACACCGCGGTGAACCGCGCCCTCATGGCGCCGTCCCTCTCGCGCCCGCACAAGACCCTTGATCAATCCGGCCAAGAACATGCGCAGCCGCCCAAGGCCGCGATGCTCCCGGACGCGATGCGCGCCGCGCTTCAGCGCCTACGCGCTGACGTTGAGAAGAAGTGCGACTACGTGGGCAGCGAGTTCGCCGAGGAAGCGCGCCGCATCCACCGCGGCGAGAGCGAGCGCACCGGCATCTACGGCGAGTTCGACGCCTGACGAGGCCGAGGCCTTGGCCGAGGAGGGCATCAACGTCGCCCGCATCCCCTGGTTGCCAAGAGCCGACGGCTGAGGCTAGGCCGTCGCCATCGCCGCGACACCCAGCTCCCGCTCCATGGCTTCCCGCATCAGGTATTTCTGCATCTTGCCCGTGACCGTCATCGGGAACTCGTCCACGAAGCGCACGTAGCGCGGCACTTTCTGGTGCGCGATCCGCCCCTGGCAGAAGGCGCGCACCTCGTCCTCCGTCATGGTCTCACCCGGGCGCAGCTTCACCCAGGCGCACAGCTCCTCGCCGTAGCGCTCGTCCGCCACGCCGAAGCACTGCACGTCCTGGATCTTGGGATGCTTGTAGAGGTATTCCTCGACCTCGCGCGGATACACGTTCTCGCCGCCGCGGATCACCACGTCCTTGATGCGGCCGACGATGTTGCAGAACCCTTCCTCGTCCAGGGTCGCGAGGTCGCCGGTGTGCATCCAGCGCGCGGCGTCGATGGCCTCGCGCGTGCGCGCCTCGTCGCCCCAGTAGCCGAGCATCACGGGATAGCCGCGCGTGCACAGCTCGCCGGGCGTTCCGCGCGGCACGATCCGGCCTTCCGCGTCCACGATCTTGACCTCGACCTGCGGGTGCACGCGCCCCACCGTCGAGACCCGGCGCTCAAGCGGGTCGTCCACCGAGCTCTGGAAGCTGACCGGGCTCGTTTCCGTCATGCCGTAGGCGATGGTGATCTCGCTCAGGTGCATGGAACTCACGGCACGCCGCATCACCTCGATCGGGCAGGGCGATCCCGCCATGATGCCGGTTCGCAGGCTGCTCAGGTCGAATTCCTTGAAGCGGGGGTGCTCCAGCTCCGCGATGAACATGGTCGGCACCCCGTGCAGCCCCGTGCAACGCTCCGCCGCGACGGTCTCCAGGACGGCCAAGGGATCGAAGCCCTCGCCGGGATGAACCATCGCCGCCCCGTGCGTCGTGCAGGCGAGGTTGCCGAGCACCATGCCGAAGCAGTGGTAGAGCGGCACCGGGATGCAGAGCCGGTCGTGCTCGGTGAGGCGCATGGCCTCGCCGATGAAGAACCCGTTGTTCAGGATGTTGTGGTGGGTGAGCGTCGCCCCCTTGGGGGAGCCGGTCGTGCCCGAGGTGAACTGGATGTTGATCGGATCATCGAACTGCAGGGTCGGCCCGATCTCGGCGAGCCGGGCGCGGTGCCCGGCCGTCGCCAGGCCGGGTACGCTCTCGAAAGCCAGCGTCCCGGGGCCGCTGCCGCCGATCTGGATGACCGTGCGAAGCGCGGGCAGCCGGGCCGCGTGAAGCTGCCCCAGCGCGCTGTGGGCCAGCTCCGGCGCCAGCTCGCGCAGCATCCCGATGTAGTCGCTGCTCTTGAACTGGGTCGCGGTGATCAGCGCGGCGCAGCCGACCAGGTTCAGGGCATACTCCAGCTCGGTGGTGCGGTACGCCGGGTTGATGTTGACGAGGATGATGCCCGCCCTGGCGGTGGCGAACTGCGTGATCACCCACTCGGCGTTGTTGAGCGACCAGATGCCGACCCGGTCCCCCTTGCGTAGGCCCAGCGCGAGCAGCCCGGCGGCGAACCCGTCCGCCCGTTCGCGCAGCTCGCGATAGGTGAGCCGGACGCCCTGGCTGCGCACGATGAGGGCCGGGCAGTTGCCGTGTCGGTCCGCGATGCGGTCGAGGTTGCTCCCGATGGTCTCGCCCAGGAGCGGCACGCTCATGGCCCCGTGGACGTAGCTCGGCAGCGCGCTGGTCATGGCCGTTCTTCTCCTCTTGCTTGCTTCGAGCATAGGCGGAAAGCGCTCCGATTGCGCGAGGTTCATCCGGGTCAGGGCGGTCCCGTGAAGAAGAATGCGAGCGCGAGCAGGACATAGACGCCGACCAGCAGCACGCCCTCGAACCAGGTTGTCTCGCCGTCACCCGCGATCGCGTTGACGATGAAAGCCGTGCCGGCGATCGCGAACAGATCGAGCGGGTCCGAGAACACGAGCGTCATCGGGCGGCCGATGACCCATGACCCGAGCACGAGCAGCGGCGCGATCACGAGAGCGACCTGGATCGCGGAGCCGGCGCAGATGCTGATGACCAGCCCCATCCGATCCTGCCGCCCGAACACTACGGCCGCCAGCAGGTCGGCCGAGGTGCCGATCAGTGCGAGCGGGATCACGCCCATGAACAGGAGCGGGATCCCGAGCGTCTGAGCTGTCGCTTGCAGGGCGTTCGAGACGATCTCGGCGCCGAAGGCGGTAGCGACCGTTGCGGCGACGAGGACGAGCAGGGCCTTGGTGAGGCTCCAGCTCGGCTCGCCTTCCTCCTCCTCGCCCGAGGAGAAGACGTCCCGATGCGTGACGAGCGTGAAAACCAGGTTCCCGGCATAGAGCAGCAGCAGCACGACCGAGACGCTCAGGCTCAGCGCCTCGTCGCTGATCCTGAGCGCATGCTGGCTGCCCTGCCGCGCCCCGGTCGCCAGGTCGAAGATCGCCGGCAGCAGCAGGGCAATCATGACCAGGGCGAACATGCTGGTCAGCAATCCCGCCCGCTCGCGCTTGAATGTCTGGCGCTCGCGCACCGTGCCGCCTGCCAGCATCGCCAACCCCAGCCCGAGAAGGCTGGTGCCGATGATGGAGCCGGTGATCTGGGCGCGGACGATGCCGGCACCGCTCTCGTCAGCACGAAGAAGGCGAGCAGCAGCTCGGCGACGCTGCCGAAGCTGACCGTCAGCAGACCGCCGATGGCGGGTCCGGCATGGGCCGCGACCTGCTCCGTTGCTCGCCGCATCCAGTCCGCCAGCATGGCGACCGCGACCGCCCCGGCGAGGAAGACCCAGACCGGACCGGCATGCACGAGATAGTGCAGCACGGCTGCGAGGGGCAGGAAGACGAGCAGGAGAAGACGTATCATGGCGTGTGATCTGATCTCGAGCCAAGGATGCGGCTATTGCCGGCAGGCGAGCGGGGGCTACATCATCCGTTCAATGAGTCTGAACGGTAAAGATGCTCGCCAAAACAATCCGCTGGAGCATGTGCAGTGAGCCGAAGCGAACGGAACATGCTCTAATAGTCTGGGCTCTCGTCCTCGAGCGCCTGCACGGCGACGAGCACCACGACCGCGGCGGCGATCACGACATTTCGGAGCAGCATCGCGATGCTTTCCAGCGCCCTGACGTTGCGGGGTGAGGCGGCATTCACCACGCTGTGCGTGGAACGGTTCCAGCGAAGGACGGACGCCATGAAGATGCGAATAGAGATCGACTGCACGCCGGAGGAGGCGCGCGAGTTCCTGGGCCTGCCCGACCTGAGGCCGTTGCAGGCCACGGTCATGGCCCAGATCGAGAAGCAGATGCTCGAGGCGGCCAGCGCCTTCTCGTCGCCCGACGCGCTGCTGCGCACGTGGCTCTCGCTGATGCCGCAAGGGCCAGAGCAGTTGTTTGACCTGTTCGGGCGCTTCTTCAACCCCCGGCCCGGCGGCGGGCCGGCCTAGGGATTTGCCCCGGGCAACTTGCCGTGCGCGCCAGCGTTCGCTCTGAACGCGGTCCTGCCCGGAGATCACCCGATGCGCCTGTTCTTCACCCTTCTCGGCCTCGGCTTCGCGGCGGCCGGGTCGAGCAAGCTCGCCGACCAGCAAGGCTATCGGCAGCTCTTCCAGCGCTGGGGTTGGAGCACGCAGCAGATGCAGCTCGTCGGCGTCGCCGAGATCGCGGGCGGCGTGCTCGTCGCCCTTCCGGCAACCCGCAGGCTCGGCGCGGTCATCCTGACGGCGACGAGCGGAACCGTTCTCACGGCCGAGCTTCGCCACAGCGACGGCGAGGAGGGTGCGGCGCGGGCCATGCTCCTGCTGGCCGCCCTCGCCGCGTTCCTTCCTCACCGCCATTCATACGCGAGCGCGACCAGCACGCGCCGCGTCGCGTAGCTGACCCAGATCCGCCGCTGCCGCAGCCAGTCCACGCCGAGCAGCATGTCGGCGCGGCCGATCTGCAAGGGAGCGACCGCGACCTGCAGGTTGCGCTGCACGTCCCAGCCCACCGCAAGGCTCGCCACCCGCGCAGCGTGGACGGCGACGACCTCGCCGTCCACGCCGCGCGCCGTGCCGCCCTCGTGCAGGCGGAGCGCCCGGACGCGGGCCGCCGCTGCCGGCGTCAGCACTGTCGCCCGCGATCCGGTGTCGAGCAGTGCGATGAGCCGCACCCCGTTCACGACGACAGGAATGGACGGCACCCCGTCCGCGTTGAGGGTCAGCGGCACCATGGTGAATGGCGGTGGCAGCAGCGGTGCCTCGGCGGCGCAGCCCTCGACGCGGAAGAGTTCGACGTGGCCGTTCACCAGGTCGAGATCCACGTCGTAGTCGGAGAGCAGCGGCGCTCCCAGCAGGCCGTCTGCTGCCAGGGGAGGGGGGAGCGGGACGACGGGCACGCTGCGCCGGGCTAAGCTCGCATCTCCGACGCGCAGCCCAGCAAGCCACACATTCGCCGCGCGACCCTCGCCCCCCGTCCCGAGCAGGCGCGTCATGTGCGTCGGGTCCAGCGTGAGTGCCAAGCGCGCGGCGGCCCCGGGCGTGACCAGCATGTCCTCGGCGCCTGTGTCGAGCAGGAAGCGCGCCGGTTTGCCATCCACCGTGACCGGCACCTCGACGAAGCCGTCCGTGAGCGACGCGAGCACGTCCGCCCGGCGCTCCACTTGGCACGAGAGCGCCGGCCCCGCGAGGAGGATCAGCAGCAGGCCGGTGCGCAGGATTTGCGTGGCGGCTGCGCGCCGGCCTGGGAACCTCAAAGCATCCTGCTCAGGATGATCTTCTGCACGTCGCTCGTGCCCTCGTAGATCTGGCAGACGCGAACGTCGCGGTACATGCGCTCCACCGGGTAGTCGGCGAGGTAACCGTAGCCGCCGAGTGTCTGTATCGCCGCCGAGCAGACCGCCTCGGCCACCTCGGAGGCGAGCAGCTTGGCCATCGCCGCCGCTTCCAGCGCGGGCTGGCCCGCGTCCTTCTGCCGCGCCGCCTTGAGCGTCAGCTCCCGCGCCGCCGCCAGCCGTGTCTTGGCGTCAACGAGCCGGAACGCGACGGCCTGATGCTCGATGATCGGCCTGCCGAACTGCTTGCGTTCCTTGGCATAGGACACGGCGTAGTCGAGCGCCCCGCGCGCGATTCCGATGCTCTGCGCCGCGATGCCGATGCGTCCGCTCTCGAGCGAGGAGAGCGCGATCTTAAGGCCCTCGCCCTCGGCGCCGACGCGCTGATCCTCCGGGACTTCCATGTCGTCGAAGGCGAGGGCGCAGGAATTGCTCGCCCATTGCCCGAGCTTGTGCTCGACGCGCGCGACCTTGAAGCCCGGCGTGTCGTTCGCGACCACGAAGGCACTGATCCCCCGCTTGCCCGCGTCCGGGTCCGTCACCGCGAACAGGATGGTGGTCTTGCCGATGGTGGCGTTGGAGATGAACTGCTTGGTGCCGTTGATCACGTAGCGATCGCCGCGCTTCACGGCGCGCGTGCGGATGCCGGCGGCGTCGGAGCCGGCGGCCGGCTCGGTGAGCGCGAAGCTGCCGACGGCCTCCCCGCTCGCGAGCGGGCGGAACCATCGCTCCTTCTGCGCCTCGGTGCCGAATTTCTGCAGGATGTCGCAGGTCGGCGCATTATGGACGGATACGACGGTGGACACGCTGCCGTCGCCGGCCGCGATCTCCTCGACGACTTGGGCGTAGGTCTCGTAAGGCAGCTCCGAGCCGCCCCACTCGGCGCTGCTGGTGGCGCCGAGGAATCCCATCTCGCCCAGCTCGCGGACGATCTCCGGCTCGATCCGCCCGGCCTTCTCCCGCGCCGCGGCGCCGGGCGCGAGCCGCTCCTGCGCGTAGCGCCGGGCGGCCTCGATGACGAGGGCGTTGGGGTCCGTGGCGTCGAGCATGGGGGTCTCCCGTGTTTGTTGGGGCGAGACTTATGCCGGGCGCCGGCCGGCGCAAGCATCGTCGGGGACGAAGGCGGCACGACGACGCACGCGATCGGCAGGGCCTCGCTTTGAAATCCGGCCTCATCACGAATTTGAAACCGAGGCTGAGTTGCCGCCGGTATGAGCTTTGCGGCGCTCGCGCCGAGGCGTAGAGTCGCTCGGCCGCTATCCGTTACCTTAGTTGTTGCGCATAGAGCCCGAGGCCGAACGAAGAATATCCTGGCTGCAGTCGCAGAAGGAGGGAGACATGGCTGACCGAGAGTCAGGCGCACATCTCGACTCCACCAGCGGCCCTGCCGGTGCTCTCGCGGACGCGCCTCCCGTCGGGAGGGTCGTCCTGATCGCCGCCGCGGCGGCTTTGGGCGGCTTCCTGTTCGGATATGACACCGCGGTCATCAACGGCGCGGTGAGTGCCATCAAGGCGTGGTCCCACGTGGGCGACGCGCTGCTGGGTTTCTCGGTGGCAAGTGCCCTGCTCGGCTCCGCCGTGGGCGCGTGGTTCGCCGGGCCGCTCGCGAACCGGTTCGGGCGCATCCCGGTGATGCAGGGCGCCGCAGTCCTCTTCTTCATCAGCGGCATCGGAGCGGGGCTGCCCTGGGACATCTGGTCGCTGACCTTCTTCCGGATCGTCGGTGGCCTCGCCGTCGGCGCCGCGAGCGTCATCGCTCCCGCCTACATCGCCGAGGTATCTCCAGCTCACCTGCGGGGACGGCTTGGCTCCTTGCAGCAGATGGCGATCGTGGTGGGCATCTTCGCCGCTCTCCTCGTCGATTACGCGCTCGCGGCGGCGGCCGGCGGGGCGAGCGGCAAGCTATGGTTCGGGTTCGGGGCGTGGCGATGGATGTTCATCTCCGAGTCGTTGCCGGCCCTCATCTACGGCGTGCTGGCCGGGATGATTCCGGAGTCGCCGCGCTACCTGGTCTCGAAGCATCGCCTCAAGGAGGCTGCCGACATCTTGCGTCGCTTCGTGAGCCGCAGCCCCCCGCCGGAGGTCAAGATCGCCGAGATCCAGCAGACCATGCGGCTGGAGAGCACCCAGTCGATCCGCGATCTCCGGGGTCCAGCGCTGGGATTCCTGCCGATCGTCTGGGTTGGCATCCTGCTTTCCGTGTTCCAGCAGTTCGTCGGCATCAACGTCATCTTCTACTACTCGTCCGTGCTGTGGCAGGCGGTCGGCTTCACCGAGTCCAACTCGCTGGCGATCACCGTCATCACGTCGGTGACGAACATCCTGACGACCGTGGTGGCGATTGCCCTGATCGACCGGATCGGGCGCAAGCCGCTGCTCCTCATCGGCTCGGTCGGCATGGCGGTGACGCTGGGCACGATGGCCTACATCTTCGGCACGGCCCCGACGCACGCCGTCAACGGCGCAGCGGTTCCAGACCTGGGCGCGACGGCCGGCATAGTCGCCATCATCGCGGCCAACCTCTACGTCGTGTTCTTCGGCATGAGCTGGGGACCGGTGGTTTGGGTGCTGCTCGGCGAGATGTTCAACAACCGCATCCGCGCCTACGCGCTCGCGGTCGCCGCCGCGGCCCAGTGGGTCGCGAACTTCGTCGTCTCCCAGACCTTCCCCATACTGGCCTCCGCGGGCCTGGGCCTTGCCTACGGCATCTACGCCGGCATGGCGTTCCTGTCCCTCATCTTCGTCGCGCGGGCGGTGCGGGAGACGCGCGGCCGGGAACTGGAGGAGATGTAGCGGGCGTGTCGCGCTGGGCGTCGATGAGGGCCAGGGCGCTCGCTGGGCCGCGCCGCCAGACTCAACCGAGATCGGCTGTCGCGCGCCCGTCAGCGAGCAACGGCCCGCGCTCGCGTCAGTTGCTCTGCGGCTTATTCATGTCGTCGGCGAGGACCTTGAACTTGTCCCGGTTTCCCTGAACGACGGGGAGCTCTGCTTGCACTTGCGTGCGGAGAGCGTCGTCCTTCGTCTCATTCGCTTCTTTCTGGAACACGTCGGCGGCCTGCTGGTGCATGTCGAGCTCGTCGGCGACGTATTGACGGTCGAAGGCGTTCCCGCTCAAGCCGCGAAGCCTCGCGACCTCTTCCGAGACATGCGGTGTCGCCGGCGGTGCCGCACCTTCCGCCTGCAGAGCAGCTTGCAGACGTGGATGCAGCGTACCGGCCTGCGCCATGACCTCTCCCGCCGTCGCGGCCACGCGCGGGTCGGTCGCCTTTGTCTTAGCGAGCGCACCTTCCTGATCGTCCAGGCTCGCAAGGCGGTTTTCCATGTTGATGTAGTCTTTATCGACCTGTCCCAGTTGTCCGTCCTGCTTGATTTGACCTTCCATGGTGGTGCAGCCAGCAGCACTCAGCGTAGCGACAAGGAGAAAGACTGCCGTATTACGTCCGATCATCGTTTCGCCCCTCCGAGTTTGTTGGTTGCCGCGGATGCACTCCGCGACACTCAAAATCGAGAGGGACTGCGAAGTTGCATCGCTACTCTGCTCTTTCGCACACGAGTGCGCGCTCAGGCTACTCCGCGGCCAGGGCGCCCGCCGACGGCTTGCCGAGTTCTGACAGCAGCGCCTGCCGCCTCGCCGCGCCCTCCTTCGCGCTCGCCGCCTTGACCGGGCCGAACCCGCGCACGTCGAGCGGCAGGCGCGCAAGCGCTACCGCGTCGGCGATCTGACTTGCCCGCAATCCGTCCAGAACGCGCGCCAGGTCCGCCTCGTAGTCGGCGATCATCTGGCGCTCCGCCCGGCGGTCCGCCTGCCAGCCGAACAGGTCCAGTGCCGTTCCCCGCAGCCGCTTGCCGTGGCGCAGCGCGCGGAACAGCGGCAGCGCCGCCCAGCCCGGCACGGCAACCTTGCGCCGCCGCCCGGTCGCCGGGTCCCGCCCGAGGGGCAGGGGCGGGGAGAGGTGGACCTTTGCACCGGGCGCGAAGCCCGCGTCTGCGTGCAGGCGCGCGACCTCATACTCGTCCTTGTAGGCGAGCACGCGGAAGTAGCCCTCCGCGACCGCCCGCGCGAGCGTGCCGCCGCTGCGAGCATCAGGGTCCCGCCCGGCGACCGCCGCCTCTCGCTCGGCAGTGCGCGCCACCAGCGCCCGGTAGCGGCCCGCGAGCCGCTCGTCCTGGTAGGCGGCCAGCTCCGCCGCCCGGCGCTCGATGAGCGTGTCCAGCCCTTCCTCCTCGCGCTCTTCGCCCAGGATCGCCTGCGCGAGCGCCGGGTCATTCGCGAGCAGCCGCCCCCAGAGGAATGCGCGCCGGTTCAGCGCCACGGCAGTCCCGTTCAGCTCGAACGCACGCATCAGCGCCGGTTGCCCGACGGGCACCAATCCCATCTGCCACGCCATCCCGAGCAGCACCGTGTTCAGCACCTGCGCGCTCCCGAACAAACGCTCGCTCAGCGCCGCCGCATGCAGGTAGCGGGACCGCGCCGCGCCCGTCCGCCGCTCGATGATGCGCCGGTGCAGCCCGGCGTCCAAGCGCACGTCGCGGCTCGTCAGGAACCCCGCCCCGGCCTGGAGGTCGAGGTTGCCGACGACCGCGGCGTTCGCCCGGCACCGCTCCAGCACGTCCGCGCCCGCCGAGACGGCGAGATCGGCCGCTAGCATGAAATCCGCCTCATCCGTAGGAATACGGACGACATCCAGCGCGTCGCCGCCCGCGTCAGGGTCGGCGACCTGGATGTGGCTGACCACTGCGCCATTCTTCTGGGCGAGTCCGGTGAAGTCGAGCGTGGCGACCTGCCGCCCTTCCAGGTGCGCCGCCATGGCGACCACGGCGCCGGCCGTCACGATCCCGCCGCCGCCGATCCCGGCGAACAGCCCGCGCCAGGGCCGGTGCGCGGACGGGAGCGCCGGGTCGGGCAGCCCGGCCGCCAGCTCCACCTCGCGCGCGAGCCAGGGACTCTCGGCGGGCGCTGCCGCGGCATGCGCCGGCGCGGTCACGAAGCTGGGGCAGAAGCCCTTGAGGCACGACAGGTCCGTGTTGCAGCTCGTCGGCGAGATGCGGCGCTTGCGGCCGTATTCCGTCTCGACCGGCTCGATGGCGATGCAGTTGCTCTGGGCCGTGCAGTCGCCGCAATTCTCGCAGACGCGCTCGTTGATGGTCACGACGCGGTCCGCGGCTTCCATCTTGCCCCGCTTGCGCCGGCGCCGCTTCTCGGTCGCGCAGACCTGGTCATAGATCAGCACCGAGACGCCTGGATACTCGCGCAGCCGCTTCTGCACCGCGTCCAGGTCCTCGCGCGTGTGGCGCAGCGTGCCGGGCGGCAGCGCGCTCGCAGAGGGAAGGCGCCCGGCTTCGTCCACGACGAGCGCGATCAGTTCGACGCCCTCTGCCGCCACTTGCCAGGCCATCGCGGTCGGCGTCGGCCCGCCTTCGGCCGGCTGCCCGCCCGTCATGGCGACGGCGTCGTTGAACAGCAGCTTGTAGGTGATCCGCCCCTTAGCCGCCACGGCCTGCCGGATTGCGAGCAGCCCCGAGTGCTGGTAGGTGCCGTCGCCCATGTTGGCGAACATGTGCGGCATGGCGCTGAAGGGTGCCAAGCCGAGCCAGGGCACGCCCTCGCCGCCCATTTGGCTGAATGTGCGCGTCACGTCGGACGTGGTGATCGCCATAGTATGGCAGCCGATGCCTGCCATGGCGTGGCTGCCCGCGGGCACCACCGTGCTCGTGTTGTGCGGGCACCCGGCGCAGAACATCGGTGCGCGCGCGATCAGGCCCTCCGGGCGCAGAAGCGGCGCAGGGTAGGGCGGCGCTTCCACGGTGTGACCGAGCAACCCGAGCACCCGCGCGAGCGCGGGCGCCACGGTCTCCGGCATCAGCTCCATCGTGGCTGGCAGCAGCGGCGCGCCGGCGAGGTCCTGCTTGCCCACGATCAGCGGGCGTTCGCCGGCTGCGAGATTGTACAGCGCATCCCGGAGCTGCGCCTCGACGCGAGAGCGCTTCTCCTCCACCACGATCAGCGCCCGCTTGCCGCGCGCGAAGGCGCGCAGCCCCTCGGTCTCGATCGGCCAGGTGAGGGCCACCTTGTAGGCGGCGAGCCACGGCGCGCCCTCGATCCCGAGCCGCCGGAGCGCGTGCCGCACGTCCTCCCACGCCTTGCCGACGGCGACGATGCCGATCTCGGCGCGCGCGTCGCCGGCGACGAGCCGGTCGAGCTGGTTGGCCCGCGCCCAGGCGCGCGCGGCCGGAAGCCTCTCCTCCAGCACCCGGCGCTCGAGTTCGAAGCGTCGCGCGGGCCAAGCCAGGTTCGTATCGAGGTTCAGGCCGTGAGGCGGGACAGCGAACTCGGGAACCTGCCAGGCCCGCGCGCTCGGGACGACGCAGGTGCCGCCCTGCTCCGCCGTCTCCGCCGTCAGCTTGAGCGCGGTCCACAGTCCCGAGAAGCGCGACATGGCGATCCCCGCTAACCCCAGCGACAGGATCTCGCCTACGTCGGCCGGTTGCAGGACGGGGATCATCACTGACTCGAAGATGCCTTCTGTCTGATGCGGGAACACGCTGCTGTGCGCCCCATGGTCGTCGCCCGAGACCGCCAGAACGCCACCGTGGCGGGACGTTCCGATGTGGTTCGCGCAGCGCAGCGCGTCGGCGCTCCGGTCCACGCCCGGCCCCTTCCCATACCACATCCCGAACACGCCCTGGACGCGCGGGTCGGGAAAGGTGTCCACCTGCTGGGTGCCCCAGACCATGGTCGCCGCCAGGTCCTCGTTCAGTCCCGGCTGGAACCGCACGCCGGCCGCGTCCAGCAGCGCCGCCCGGCGCCACAGCTCCTGGTCCAGGCCGCCCAGCGGCGAGCCGCGATAGCCCGAGACGAATCCGCCCGTGCTCAGCCCCGCGGTCCGGTCGAGCCGTGCCTGCTCCAGGAGCACGCGCACCAGCGCCTGAACGCCGGTCAGCAGGACCGGCTGATCGAGGTCGGTGAAACGGCTCTCAAGCGTGCGTGCCGCGGTGACGATGCCGACGTCCATGGCTTCTCCTCCTTGCCGGAGTCATGCCTCTGTAACGCACAGCATAGCCGAAGGATGGGTAGCAGGTGCTGCCATAGTTGCGGTAAGGTCCGCCCTGACTTGGCAAATTCTGCCAATGCTGCGTCGCGGAATGGGAGGTCTGCCCGTGCGCCTCGACAGGATGGACCTCGCGATCCTCGACCACCTGCAGCGGGACGGCCGCGCGACCAGCGGGGAGCTTGGAGCGATGGCCGGGCTTTCCGCCTCGCCAGCGCACCGCCGCCAGAAGCTTCTCGAGGAGGGCGGCATCATCCGCCAGTATGTGGCGCTGCTGGACCAGGAGCGGGTCGGCCTGCCCGTCAACGTGTTCGTTTCCGTGCGCCTTTCCGCGCAGACAGACGAGAGCCTACGTCTGTTCGAGCGGGCCATCACCGACTGTCCAGAGGTCATGGAGGCTTACGTGATGTCGGGGGCAAGCGATTACCTGCTGCGGGTGGTCGCGAGCGACCTTGCCGCCTACGAGGAATTCCTGCGCACCCGCCTGACCCGGATGCCGGGCGTCAGCGGCGTGCAGAGCAGCTTCGCTCTCAAGCGCGTCGCCTATCGCACCAATTTGCCGCTCCGCCGCAAGCGCTGATGCTTGCAGCGTTCCTGGTCGCCTTTCCCGCCCTGTTCAGCATCGTGAACCCGGTCGCGGGCGGCTTCATCTTTCGCGAGGCCACGGCGGCGCGCTCCCACGCCGGGCGCGTCCTGCTCGCCCGGCGTATTGGCGTCTATGCGCTGCTGGTCATGCTTACGGCGCTCTGGGCTGGGTCTTACGTGCTCGCGGTCTTCGGCGTCAGCATCGCAGCACTTCGCATCGCGGGCGGCCTCGTGCTCGCGCTCTTCGCCTGGGGATTGCTCGACGCTCCAGAGCGCAGGCACGAGCGCAAGCAGGCGGAAGCCGCGGAGAGTGCCGTGGAGACAGGGGACGATGACGACCCGGCCTTCTTCCCGCTCACGTTGCCCTTCACGACGGGGCCGGGCACGATCGCGGTGTCTGTCGCACTCGGCGCTGGGCGCCCGGCACCAGAGGCGGGCCTGGCCGAATTCTTCCTCGGCGTCTCACTCGCCGCCTGCGCCATGGCAGTGCTGATCTGGCTTCTCTACGCCAACGCCGACCGGATCAGCGCCCTTCTTGGCAAGAGCGGCAGCCGCACGGTCACGCGGCTGTCTGCCTTCCTGCTGCTCTGCATCGGGGTGCAGATGCTCATCACCGGGGTGACGGACGTGCTCGGCCCGCTGCTCCGAGCACGCTGACCGCCCCCGAGGTTATGTGCCTGAGGCTACGTGTTGGTGATGGCGAGATATGGGATGCCGCCGCTGACGCCCGTTTGGAGCAGAAGATGACTCTCGTCCGCCGTCGTCAGCCCCGCGAGCGTCACCTTTGCGAACGCGCTCCCTGGAATGTTCGCGTTCAGCGTGAGGCCCGTGTAACCCGGCGCGCCATCGCTCGGTGTCCAGGAATTCGTGGACCCCGACGTGTAGCCGAAGATCGTCACCATGTCGCCCGGATGAAAGTTGACGACCGTGTTGAAGACGCCCGCCGCGCCACGCGCGTCGGTGAAGAAGGTGTCGGTGCCGCTGCCGCCGACCAGGAAGTTGCTGCTCGTGCCGCCGTCGAGCACGTTCGACCCGCCGAGCGCTGCCAGCGCATCCTCGCCGGAGCCTGACTTGATGAAGACGTTGTTCGTCTTCGCGGTGAAGTTGACGTTGTGCGTTCCGGTATAGGTGAGCTGCTGCTGCAGGTACGTCACCGGACCCGAATACGGCTGCCCTGGCTCCTGGGACGTGACACCGGTCGAATTCATCCGCCGCGCCGAAGTAGTCCGCGTTCGGGGCCGTCGGCAGCGGATCGGTGACGTTCCAGGCCGAAGGCAGGCTGTCGAGCGCGTTCTGCACCGGCGCGCCGAAGACGTAGCGGTTGCTGATGAAGATGTCGGACCCGCTCAGCGTGAGGCCCGTGGGCAAGGTCGCGATCTGCTGGGACGCGGCGGAGGCCGAGCCGTAGGGCGTGAAGCTCAGCGCGCCCGTGGACGGGTTGTAGAGGAAGCGCGTGTTCGTGCTCGCCGGGGCTGACCCCTCCGTGAACAGCGCCGGGTTCAGGAAGGCCTGCGGCGACAGTCCAGTGTCGGTGAGCCCGGCCGAGAAGCCGGTGCTGAGAAGGACCGAGAGATGGTCGGTTGCCGGGTTGAAGCTGTTGATGACCGGCCCCGTCGCGGAACTGCCAGCGAGGAACGCGAACGTGTCCGTCCCGCCCCCGCCGGTGACGAGGCCGTCGCCCTGCAGGCCGACGGCGTCGGTCCCGCTGCCGAGAGACACGGCGCTGCCGGTGCCTGACAGCAGGAATGTATCGGCGCCACTGCCGCCGGTGATGTTGTTAGCGTTGCCGAACATGACGGCCGTTGCCGTGCCGTCGCTGGTCAGGAAGGTGCTGCTATTGCCGGCGATCGCGAGATGAACAGTCTCCGCGTTCGGCACCGTGATCTGCGTCCAGTCCCCCGTGACGTTGATGCTTGCGCCCCCGCTGCCAGTCGTCAGCGAGTTCGCCTGGCTGAACGCCGACGCCGTGCTGTAGAGCACGTAGGAGTTGGGACCGGTTCCGCCGGAGATCGTGTTGCTTAGGCCGGAGACGCCGATCGACCAGGCGCCGGCTGACATGAGATACTGGTTGTTGTTGCCCGCGAAGGTCTGTCCGTTGTTGCTCGCGTCAATCGTAATGGTCTGGTTGTTGGGCATGTTGGTCCTCGTTGCGTCGCACCCTGTCCCGCGCTGACCTCGTGATTAAGCCAGCGCGGCAATGCTTAAGCAACGTATAATGCCCTATGAACACTCTGTCACGCTATATTGGACTTGCTACCTAGTAGCGCCGCAGCAGCGCGATCAGCCGTCCCTGAATCTTGACCCGGTCCGCCGGGAAGATGCGAATCTCGTGGCGCGGGTTCGCCGGTTCCAGCGCGATGCTGTGCCCGCGCCGGCGCAGGCGCTTGAGCGTGACCTCGCTGTCGTCCACCAGCGCCACGACGATCTGCCCGTTCTCGGCGGACTCGCCCTTGCGGATGACGACTGTGTCCCCGTCGAGGATGCCGGCATCAACCATCGAGTCGCCGGCGACCTCGAGCGCGTAGTGCTCGCCATTGCTCAGCAGCGCGGCCGGCATGTCGATCTGCGTGCCTTGATCGCGCAGTGCCTCGATAGGCAGGCCCGCGGCGATGCGGCCGTAAAGCGGCAGCTGCACTGCCGCGGCCTCGTTCGCGGCCCGCACGCCGGACAGCCGCGCCGAGAAATCGCCCCGGATCACGTTCGGCGCGAAGGCGGGCGGCGCGGACGCAGGCGGCGCGAAGGCGGTCGCCGCGTGCCCGCCGCCGCGCGCCGCCGGCTGCATGGCAATCTCGTTCGGCATGCGCACGACCTCCAGCGCCCTTGCCCGGTGGTGCCGCCGCTTGAGGAAGCCGCGCTCCTCAAGCGCCGAGATGAGCCGGTGGATGCCGCTCTTGGAGCGGAGCTGCAGCGCCTCCTTCATTTCCTCGAAGCTCGGCGAGAAGCCGGTTTCGCGAAGGTGCCGATCTATATAGATTAGCAGCTCGTGCTGCTTGCGGGTCAGCATGACAAGGCTCCTCGCTGGCGGTCGGGCGCAGCGGCGCCGCAACAACGGAACAAACTAGCAACTAACCACGTTCTATATTAGTTCGCAGTCGTCCGTCAAGCGATTCCGTCCAGTATTAAGATTTCAGAGTCCGAACGTATCAAGCCGCAGGACAGACACTGCTGCGCCTGCGGGCAGCGCTGGCGCGTGCGGCGCCCGCAATACGAGCGCATCCGCCTCGGCGAAGGTGCGGAGCATCGCGGAATCTTGCCGCGGGAAGGGGGTGGCGACCGGCATTCCATCCGGCGCTTCGTGCAGGCTCGCCCGCAGATGGTCGGCGCGCCCATCATTCGCCGCGACGGCCGCGCCGAGCCGCGCCCGGACCGGGGTGGGCGGCTCACCCGGCAGCCCCGAGAGCCGGGCGAGGGCAGGGACGAGGAACAGCATGCCGCAGACCAGCGCCGACACCGGGTTCCCCGGCAGCCCCAGCACCGGCATGTCCCCGAGCCGCCCGCTCACGAGCGGCTTGCCCGGCCGCATCGCCACCTTCCAGAAGTCGAGCTCGAAGCCTTCATCCCCGAGGGCCGCCTGTACCAAGTCGTAATCGCCGACGCTTGCCCCGCCCGTGGTGACCAGGAGATCGGCGCCGCGAGCGCCCCCGACCGCGGCGGCGAGCGCTGCCCGGTCGTCCCGCGCGATCGGCAGCAGCAGGGGCTGTCCCCCGCCTGCGCGGACCAGTGCCGCGAGCGCGTGCGTATTGCTGCTGACGATGCTGCCGGGCGGCACCGTCGCGCCCGGCAGCGCGATCTCGTCCCCCGTCGCGAGCAGCGCCACGACCGGCCGGCGACGTACCACGAGCCACGGCTGGTTCGTCGCCGCTGCCAGCCCCAGATCCCGTGCTCCGAGCCGCCGCCCCGCGGGAAGCACTACGTCGCCTGCGGCGAAATCCTGTCCGCGCGGCCGGACGTGCCGGCCGGCGCCGACCGCTTCGCGTATCTCGACATGATCGCCGTTCCGCGCCGCATCTTCTTGCAGCAGCACGGAATCCGTGCCTTCCGGCAGCACGCTTCCCGTATAGAGCCGCACGGCCTCGCCCGGCCCGGCGCG
Source organism: uncultured Alphaproteobacteria bacterium (assembly GCA_963839135.1). Lineage (GTDB taxonomy): Bacteria > Pseudomonadota > Alphaproteobacteria > Acetobacterales > Acetobacteraceae > CAWKEH01. Next base: position 83,868 of record CAWIUA010000007.1, on the reverse strand, counting down.
GCCCGCGAACGGGTGCCCGGCGGGCGCCTCGCCGATGACGCGCAGCCGTGCGCCGAGGGCGCCGTCGGTGGCGCGGAGCGCGTAGCCATCCATCGCGGACACGTCGGCGGGCGGGTTGCTGAGCCGGGCGACGACGGGCTCCGCCAGAACGCGCCCCCAGCCGTCCGCGAGGGGCACGACCTCCACCGGGACGGGCCGCAGCGGCGCGAGCACGCGCGCCCTGGCCTCCTCGATGGAGAGCACCGCTACGCCTGCCGGAACTCGCCGGACTTGCCGCCGGCCTTGTGAACGACCCGCAGCCCTTCGATCCGCATGGCGCGGTCCACGGCCTTGACCATGTCATAGACCGTGAGCGCCGCGACCGAGGCCGCGGTCAGCGCCTCCATCTCCACGCCCGTGCGCCCGGTCGTGCGCACCGTGGCCGCGATCTCGACCCCGCTGCCCTCAACTGCGAGGTCGAGCGCGACGGAGGAGATGGGCAGAGGATGGCACAGCGGGATCAGCTCCGCCGTGCGCTTGGCCGCCATGATGCCGGCGAGCCGGGCGACCCCGAGGACGTCGCCCTTGGCGGCACCCCCGGAGGCGATCAGCGCCGCCGTCGCCTCCTGCATGGCGACGCGCACCCGCGCCGTCGCCTCCCGTGCCGTCTCTGGCTTGGCCGACACATCGACCATCGCCGCCCGGCCCTCGGCGTCGAAATGGGTGAGCTGGTCCGTCATGCCGCAATCCCCAGCAGGGCGCGTGTCGCCGTTGCGAGGTCATCCTGCCGCAGCAGGCTCTCGCCAACCAGGAAGCACCGCGCGCCCGCATCTGCGAGCCTTCGCACGTCGGCGAAGGTGCGGATGCCGCTCTCCGCGACGAGCAGCCGGTCGCCCGGCACGTGGGGCGCTAGGACCTCGGTCGTCGCGAGCGTGGTCGTCAGCGTGCGCAGGTCGCGGTTGTTGACGCCGATCAGCTCCGTGCGCAGCCGCAGGGCGCGGTCCAGCTCCGCCCGGTCGTGCGCCTCCACGAGCACGTCCATGCCGAGATCGAGGGAGACGGATTCCAGCTCCGCGGCCTGCGCGTCCGTGAGGCAGGCCATGATGAGCAGCACGCAATCTGCCCCCGCTGCCCGGCTCTCCAGGATCTGCCACGGATCGAGCATGAAATCCTTGCGTAGCGCCGGCAGGGGAACCGCCTCCCGCGCCCGGCACAAATCGTCGAGCGATCCCTGGAAGTGCGGCCCGTCCGTGAGCACGGATAGGCATGCGGCGGCGCCGTCCAAGTAGTCACGTGCGATCTCGCCGGGATCGAACTCGGGCCGGATCGCGCCGCCGGAGGGCGAGGCGCGCTTCATCTCGGCGATCAGGCCGTAGCCGTCCCGGCTCGCCGTGCGGAGTGCGTGCGCGAAGCCGCGCGCCGGCCCGGCCGCCTCGGCCGCGGCGCGCAGGGTCGCCTCATCATGCGCTGCCTTGCGCCGGGCGGTCTCGGTGCGCGTGTCCGCGCAGATACGCGCGAGCACGTCCGGTATCGGCGCGTCCATCAGGCCGCCTGCCGCAGCGCATCGAGCCGGGCGAGCGCCGCACCCCCGTCCAGCGCGCGCGCTGCCTGCCCGGCGCCGTCCCGCAGATCGGACGCCCGGCCCGCGACGATGAGCGCCGCCGCCGCGTTCAGGAGCACGGTGTCCCGGTAGGCGCCCCGCTCGCCCCGCAGCAGCCGCTCCATGGCGGCCGCGTTCTCCGCGCCGTCCCCGCCGCGGATCGCCTCGGCCGGCGCGCGGCCCAGCCCGGCGTCCTCGGGCACGACCCGGAACTGGCGCACCTGCCCGCCGTGCAGCTCGATGACCTCGCTCTCGCCCGCGAGCGTCAGCTCGTCGAGGCCCTGGCCGTGCACGATCCAGGCGCGTTCCGTGCCCAGCTCGCCCAGCGTCTCCGCCATCGGCCGCGCCCAGGCCGGGTCAAAGGTGCCGGTGAGCTGGCGGCGCACGCGCGCCGGGTTGGCGAGGGGACCGAGCAGGTTGAAAATGGTTCTTGTCCCCAGCTCGACGCGCGGCCCGGCCGCGTGCCGAAGTGCTGCGTGGTGCCGCGGGGCGAACAGGAACGCGCAGCCGGCCTCCTGCATCAGGTAGGGCAGCCGCTCGAAAGCCATGTCCACGTTCACGCCGAGCGCCGTCAGGACGTCGGCTCCGCCCGCGCGCGAGGACAGCGCCCGGTTCCCGTGCTTGGCGACCGGCACGCCGCAGGCCGCGACGACGAAGGTCACGGCCGTGCTCACGTTGAGCGTGCCTGCCCCGTCGCCCCCGGTGCCGCACACGTCCAGCGCGCCGGGCGGCGCCTCGACCGCGACCATGCGCGCCCGCATGGCTCGCACCGCGCCCACGAGTTCCGCCACCGTCTCGCCGCGCACGCGCATGGCCATGAGGAGGCCCGCGATCTGCGCGGGCGTGGCCTCGCCCTCCATGATGACGCCGAACGCCGCCTCGCTCTCCTCTGCGGTCAGCGTCTCGCCGCGGGCGAGCCGTGCGAGGACGGGCTTCAGTCCGGAGAGCGCCTGTGTCACGCCGCCCGCTTCCGCTCCAGCCCGGCGAGCCGCAGGAAGTTGCCCATCAGCGCATGGCCCTGCTCGCTCAGGATGCTCTCCGGGTGGAACTGCACGCCGTAGATGGGCAGCTCGCGGTGCCGCAGCCCCATGAGGACGCCGTCTTCCGTCCAGGCGGTCGGCACCAGCGCGTCCGGCAGCGTCTCCGGCTCGACGGTGAGGCTGTGATAGCGCACGACGCTGAACGGGCTGGGCAGGCCATGAAACAAATCCGTGCCTTCATGGACGATCTTGCTCGTCTTGCCGTGCATCGGGACGGGCGCGCGGACCACCCGGCCGCCGAATGCCTGCCCGATCGCCTGATGCCCGAGGCACACCCCGAGCAACGGCACCTGCCCCGCGGCGCGAACCAGGTCGAGGCAGATGCCCGCCTCGGTCGGGGTGCAGGGGCCGGGCGAGAGCACGATCGCGTCCGGGCGCATCCCGAGCGCCTCCGCGACCGTGACCTGGTCGTTGCGGCGCACCTCGCATGACATGCCGAGATCGGCCAGCAGGTGGAAGAGGTTGAAGGTGAAGCTGTCGTAGTTGTCCACCAGCAGGATCATGCCTGCCTCCGTTCGGTTCTGTCCGCTCTCAAGGCTAGTGCGTGAACACGCGGAACAGGATAGCCACGCTCAAGGCAAGGTTGAACGTAACCATCCAGGAAAGCAGGGTCAGCCGCGTGTCCACACTGGCGAGGCGGCTGTCGTAGCCGGCCAATTCCCCGTCAGCTTTGGCGGCCTTGTCGGGCGGCACGTTCGCGGCGAGGAAAGCATCCTCCAAGGCCCCTTGTCGCAACGCCATTGCGTGAAGCTCCTCCCCTATCGCGCGAGCGCCGCGAAGCGCACCGCCTCCTCCGCGGCGCGGATGAGCGCGCGCGCCTTGTGCCGGGTCTCCTCATACTCCGCCTCCGGCACGCTGTCCGCGACCACGCCGCCGCCCGCTTGCACATACATGGTGCCGTCCTTGACCAGCGCCGTGCGCAGCCCGATGCAGGTGTCGAGCGTGCCGTTCGCCGCGAAGTAGCCGATGCACCCGGCGTAGATGCCGCGGCGCGTCGGCTCCAGCTCCTCGATGATCTCCATGGCCCTGATCTTGGGCGCCCCTGTCAGCGTTCCGGCCGGGAAGCCCGCGATCAGCGCGTCGAGCGCGTCCACGCCGGGCCGCGCGTCGCCCTCGACGTTGGAGCTGATGTGCATCACGTGGCTGAACCGCTCGACCGTGAAGCTCTCGGTCACGCGCACGCTGCCGGGTGCAGCGACCCGGCCCACGTCGTTGCGGCCGAGGTCGAGCAGCATCAGGTGCTCGGCCCGCTCCTTGGGGTCGCTGAGCAAGCTCCGCCTCCAGCCGCATATCCTCGGCGTGCGTGGCGCCGCGCGGGCGCGTGCCGGCGAGGGGGCGGATCGTCACCTTGCCGTCGCGCAGTCGGACCAGGATCTCCGGGCTGCTGCCGACGATGGCGTAGCCGCCGAAATCGAGGAAGAACAGGAAGGGCGCCGGGTTGATCCGCCGCAGCGCCCGGTAGAGCGCGAAGGGCGGCAGCGCGAACGGCACGGAGAAGCGCTGGCTGGGCACGATCTGGAAGGCGTCGCCGGCGGCGATATACTCCTTCATGCGGACGACCATCGCCTCGAACTGCTCGCGCGGCATGTTGGAGCGCGGCGCGGGTTGGGGCGGGAGCGAGACGGGCGGCGCCGGGTGGGGCAGGGGGCGGACGAGTGCGTCCCGGGCCGCCGCGAGCGCTGTCTGCGCCCGGTTCCACGCCGTCTCGGCGCTCACGCCTGACCGCGGGTAGGCGGGTGCTGCGAGCGTCAGCTCGTCGCGCACGTTGTCGAAGATGGCGAACACCGTGGGCCGGATCAGCACGGCGTCGGGCAGGCCCAGCTCGTCCCGGTTCTTGCTGGGCAGCCGCTCCATCAGCCGGACCATGTCGTAGCCGAGATAGCCGACGAGGCCGCCCGTCATCGGGGGCAGGGTGTCGGGCACCGCGAGCCGGGTCTCGGCGACGAGGGCGCGCAGGCTCTCCAGCGCCGGGCGCTCCTCGGGGACGAAGGCGTGGGGCGCCGAGCGCGCGTCGCGGTTCACCTCGGGCTTGCCGTCGCGGCAGCGCCAGACGAGGTCCGGCTCGAAGCCGATCACCGAGTAGCGCCCCCGCGCCGAGCCGCCCTCGACGCTCTCCAGCAGGAAGGAGAGCGGCTTGCCGCCCGCGAGCTTGAGGAACGCGGCGACTGGCGTCTCCAGGTCCGACACGCCCACGTCCCAGGCGAGCGCGCCCGCCCCGCTCTCGTAGGCGGCGATGAAGGCGGTGCGCTGGGCGTTGGCGTCGGCGTTCATGGCGCGCTACTCGCCGGCCTCGCGGATGTCGAGGCGCCGCTCGATCAGCGACACGCGCGCGTCCAGCGCGTCGAGGCGATGGGCCTGGTTGACGAGGGAAGGCATCCAAGCCGCGAAGCTCGTCGCGAGCCCGTGCAGCCGCAGCTTCACGTCCTGCATGTCGGCGCTTAAGCGGTCCATCTTCAGCTCCACCCGGTCAACCTTGCCGGTCAACATCGAGATGGCGTTGAGGATCATGCGCGTGCTGTCGTCGCTCATCGGGCAATTCCACTACTGCTGGGCGAGGCTGTCGAGCAGCGGCTGGTTAATGCGCGGATGGGCGCGGTCGCGGATGGCGGCGACGTAGGCTTCCTGCACGTCGCCGCTCATTTGCCGGGTGAGCGCGTCCTGCACGGCGGCGAGGCCCGCCGGGTCGCTCGCCGGGTCAGGGGAGGCCACGTCCTTGGTCACGGCGACGTAGAAGGCGTCGCCGGCCTCGACCATGGTCGCCTTGCCCTTGGGCGTGCTGAACACGGCCCGCGCGAGTTCCAGCGGCACGCCCGCGGGCGGCGCAGCGCCGCGCGGGATCGGCGGCGTATCCTCCGCGCGCAAGCCCTGGACCATCGCCGCGTCGGCGAGGCTGCCGCCGGACCGCACCGCCGAGAGCAGCCGGGCGGCGGCCACGTCCTGCTCGTGCCGCTGCTGCTGCGCGGTCCACCCGGCGCGGACCTGGGCGGCGACCTGGTCGTAGGGCTTCGGCGCGGACGGCGTGACGTGCTCCACCTCGACCGCATACCACGCGCCATCCGGTCCCTCGACGAGGTTCGGCGGGTCGCCCTGATGCGCCTGAAACGCCGCGGCGACGATGGCCTGGCGCAGCGCGGGTGCGCCGGGGACTGGCGCAGGCTCGCCCGACGGCGTGTTGCCCTTGGCGTCGAGGGTGCCCTCGACCGCGGCGACGCCGAGGCCCGTCGGGAGGTCCTTCAGCGTGCTCACGGCGCTGACTGCGTCCTGCAGCTTGCTTACCTTCTCGTCGAGCTGGTCGGCGGCGCGCTGCCGGGCGACCGCGGTGCGCATCTGGTCCTTGACGCTCTCGAAGGAGGCGTTCGTGCCCGGCGTTACCTTCGAGACACGGAACACCTGCCAGCCGAGGCTCGCCTGATCGGGGCCGGTGACCTCGTCCGGCTTGGCCGCGAACACGGCCGTGGCGAGCGCCGGGTCGGGGAAGTCGCTGGCGGGGGCGTCCGTGAGTGCTACGGCGGAGGCGCCGGCGGCCGACGCCGCGGCCTGGATCGCCGCCCAATCGGCTCCCGCCTTCCACTGCGCCGCGAGCGCCTCGGCCTCCTGCTGCGTCGGCGCGACCACGACCTCGACCGAGCGCTTCTCAGGGGTCACGAAGCTCGCCTTGTGCTGCTCGTAGTAGGCGCGGGCGTCCTCGTCCGAGACCTCGATGCCGCGCGCGATTGTGTCGGGCGAGAGGACCACGGCCCTGATCCGGCGCATCTCGGGCGCGCTGAACTGGGCGGGGTTGTTGGCGTAGAAACGGTGCAGGTCCTCGTCCGTGGGCGCGGGCGGCGCAGGCGCCACGGCAAAGGGCAGGGTGACGAAGCTAGCCACGCGCGATTCGTGCTGGAACGCATAGACCCGGCGCGCGAGCAGGGCCGGCGCCGCCGCGCCTGCCGCGACCGACCCCAGGAGCTGCTGCTGGGAAAGGTCGCCGCGCATGAGGGCGATGAAGCCTGGCTCGGTCAGGCCGTTGTTCTGCAGAACGGACTCGAAGCGCGCGCGGTCGAACTGGCCGTTGGTGCCCTTGAAGGCGGGCATGGCGTAGATGGCGTCCCGCACCGCGCTGTCGGGCGTGGCCAGGCCTTCCCGCTGCACTTGCTCGCGCAGGGCCGCCTGGGTGACGAGCGTGTTCACGGCTTGGTCGAGCGCGGTGCGGCGCAGCGGCGCCGGCACCTCGCCCTGGTTGCCCGCGAGCTGCTGCATCTGCGACAGGTTGCGCCGGTAGGCCTGCTCGACCTGGGGCACTTGGATCGGCTCGCCGCCGACCCGCGCGACCGCCGTGTCGTGCCCGATGTTGCGGACGACGTCCCCGATGCCCCAGAGCGCGAAAGCGGCGACCAGGATGAGGAAGAGGATGCGAGCGGGCCACGTGTCGGCAAGGCGGCGGAAGGTCGAGAGCATCGGGTGGCGTGGTCCCTGTGGAGCGCCGCACCATAGGCGCGGGCGATGGGATTTGCCAGGGCAGGGAACTTGGGCTAGGCGCCCGGACCGAGAGGATTCCCGCCATGCCCCAACTCATCGCCGGCAACTGGAAGATGAACGGCCTGCGCGCCGAGGCGCTCGCCCTGTGTGACGCGCTGCGGGCAGGGGCGAAGGGTCTCGCCTGCCACCTGCTCGTCTGCCCGCCGGCTACCGTCCTCGCCGACGTGGCGCGCGCGCTCGGCAACACGCCGGTCGGCGTCGGCGGGCAGGATTGCGCGCCCGAGCCGAGCGGCGCCTACACGGGCGACATCTCGGCGCCCATGCTGCGCGACGCGGGCGCCAACTTCGTCATCCTGGGCCACTCCGAGCGCCGCCACGGCCACGGCGAGACCAGCGCCCAGGTCCGCGCCAAGGCCGAGGCCGCGCGGCGCGCCGGGCTGACGCCGATCGTCTGCGTCGGCGAGACGGAGGCGCGAGCGCGATGTGGGAGGGGCGCAGGCTGTTGTCGGGAGGCAGGTCGGGGAGAGTCTGCCGCCGGGCTTCACGGGCGTGCTGGCCTACGAGCCCGTCTGGGCCATCGGCACGGGAAAGACGGCGGGCGAGGCTGACGTGGCGGCGATGCACGCCTATATCCGCGAGCAGGCGGGACCCGGCCTGCCGATCCTCTACGGCGGCTCGGTCAAGCCCGGCAACGCCAAATCCCTCCTCGCCGTGCCGAACGTGGACGGTGCGCTCGTCGGCGGCGCGAGCTTGAACGCCGCCGATTTCCTCGCTATCGCCCGCGCCGCTTCCCCAGGATCGCCTCGATGACCACCGTCCTCCTCATCATCCACTTGTTCGTGACGCTCGCGATGATCGGCGTCGTGCTGATCCAACGCAGCGAAGGCGGCGGCCTGGGCATCGGCAGCTCGCAGGGCATGGGCTCCTTCATGTCCGGCCGCGGCACGGCCAACCTGCTCACGCGCACGACCGCAATCCTCGCCACGGCGTTCATGGTGCTCTCCCTCGCCCTCGCGCTGATGAACCGCGGCACCGCGGGCGTCGGCCGCTCGATCCTGGACACGGCGCCGACCTCGAGCATCCCAGCGCCCGCCGGCCAGCCCGTGCCGGCGACGCTGCCCCCGGCGCACACGCCGCCGCCGGTGACGACGAGCCACCCCAACACGACGACCACTCCGCCCGCCACGCCGTCCGGCCCGCGCGTGCCGACGCAGTAGCGCTTGTGACTCGGGTGGGCGTTTTGGGCCTCCCCACGACTCGGGACGGGTGGTATCACGGCCGCCCATGACCCGGTTCGTGTTCATCACCGGGGGCGTGGTCTCCTCGCTCGGCAAGGGAATCGCCTCCGCCGCCCTCGGCGCGCTCCTGCAGGCGCGCGGCTACACCGTGCGCCTGCGCAAGCTCGATCCTTACCTCAACGTCGATCCGGGGACGATGAGCCCCTACCAGCACGGCGAGGTGTTCGTCACCGACGACGGCGCCGAGACCGACCTCGACCTCGGCCATTACGAGCGCTTCACCGGCGTTCACGCCCGGCAGGACGACAACGCCACCACGGGCCGCATCTACAGCGAGGTCATCGCCCGCGAGCGCCGCGGCGACTACCTCGGCGCCACCGTGCAGGTGATCCCGCACATCACCGACGCCATCAAGGAGCACATCACGGCCGGGCTGGACGGCGTCGATTTCGCGCTTATCGAGATCGGCGGCACGGTCGGCGACATCGAGAGCCTGCCGTTCCTGGAAGCGATCCGCCAGCTCGGCAACGAGCTCGGCACGGAGCGCGCGATGTTCGTCCATCTCACGCTCGTGCCCTACATCCCGAGTGCGGGCGAGCTGAAGACGAAGCCGACGCAGCACTCGGTCAAGGAGCTGCAGAACGTCGGAATCCAGCCCGACATGCTGATCTGCCGCTGCGACCGGCCGATCCCGGACGCCGAGCGGCGCAAGATCGCGAATTTCTGCAACGTCCGCCCGCAGGCGGTGATCGCGGCGCTCGACGTGGACACGATCTACGCGGTGCCGATCAGCTACCACGGCGAGGGCATGGACCGGGAGGTGCTGCGCCATTTCGGGCTGCCGTTCGAGCAGGAGCCGGACCTCAAGCCCTGGCAGCGCCTGGTGGACCGCATCCGCGGCCCGGAGGGCGAGGTTCGCGTGGCGGTCGTCGGCAAGTACACGACGCTTGCTCGACAGCTACAAATCGCTCGCCGAGGCGCTCACGCACGGGGGGGTCGCGAACAACGTGCGGGTCCATCTCGACTGGATGGACAGCGAGGTGTTCGAGAAGCGGGACGCCGTGGCCCGGCTCGAAGGGGTGCACGGGATCCTGGTGCCGGGCGGCTTCGGCGAGCGCGGCACGGAGGGCAAGATCGCGGCCGTCCGCTTCGCGCGGGAGCGCCGGGTGCCGTTCCTCGGCATCTGCTTCGGCATGCAGATGGCCGTGATCGAGGCCGCCCGGCACCTCGCCGACATGCCGGACGCGAGCAGCACCGAGTTCGGGCCGAGCAGCACGCCGGTCGTCGGGCTGCTGACGGAGTGGGCGCGGGGCAACGAGATCGAGCGCCGGACCGAGGGGGGCGAGCTGGGCGGGACCATGCGTGTGGGCGCTTATCCCGCGGACCTCGCCGCCGGGTCGCTTGCGAGCCGCGTCTATGGCGGCGCGACCCGCATCGCCGAGCGGCACCGCCACCGCTACGAGGTCAACGTCCACTACCGCGAGCGGCTGGAGGAGGCGGGGCTGCGCTTCTCGGGCATGTCGCCGGACGGCATCCTGCCGGAGGTGGTCGAGCTGCCGGGTCATCCCTGGTTCGTGGGCGTGCAGTATCATCCGGAACTCAAGAGCAAGCCGTTGCAGCCCCATCCGCTCTTCGCCGGCTTCGTCGCCGCGGCCGTCCAGCAGGCCCGCCTTGTCTGAGCAGCCGCCGGAGCAGCGCCCAGAGCAGCGGGTCGTGCGGGTGCTCGACGTGGAGGTGGGCAACCAGCGCCCGCTCGTGCTCATCGCCGGTCCCTGCCAGATCGAGTCCGAGACGCACGCGCTGGAGTGCGCGCAAGCCCTGCGCGACATGGCGCGGGCGGCAGGCGTTCCGCTCATCTACAAGAGCAGCTTCGACAAGGCGAACCGCACGAGCGCCGGTGCCGCGCGCGGCGTCGGCATCGTGCGCGGCCTGCAGGCGCTCGCCGCCGTGCGCGAGCGCCTCGGCGTGCCCGTGCTCACCGACGTGCATGAGGCCGCGCAATGCGACCCGGCGGCGGAGGCCGTGGACGTTCTGCAGATCCCCGCCTTCCTCTGCCGCCAGACGGACCTCCTGCTCGCGGCTGGCGAGACCGGCCGCGCCGTGAACGTCAAGAAGGGCCAATTCCTGGCGCCTTGGGACATGGCGCAGGTCGCCGCCAAGGTCGCGAGCACGGGCAACGAGAGCATCCTGCTCACCGAGCGCGGCGCCTCCTTCGGCTACAACACGCTCGTGTCCGACATGCGCGCGCTGCCCACGATGGCGGCGACGGGCTACCCCGTGGTGTTCGACGCGACCCACTCCGTCCAGCAGCCCGGCGGCCTCGGCGCGGCGTCGGGCGGGCAGCGCGAGTTCGCGCCCGTGCTGGCCCGCGCGGCCGTGGCCGTGGGGGTTGCCGCCGTGTTCATCGAGACCCACCCGGATCCCGACCGCGCGCCGAGCGACGGCCCCGTCATGGTGCCGCTCCGCGCCATGCCGGCGCTGATCGCCCATCTCCGCCAGTTCGACGCGCTAGCCAAGGCGCGGCAGCCTTCGGCTTCAGAGGCGCGATAGGAACCCAAGGCGCGGCGCGACGGCGAAGTTGAGCTGCACGAGGACGATGAACGCGATGCTCCAATATGTGTTGACGATGCAGAGCAGCGCGCCAAAGGCGTAGAGCGCCTGCGCGATCGCGGCGCGGCGCTCCGCCCCGACCCACTGCTCGGTCGTGTCGTTCCGCAGGAGGCCTGCCCTGAGCACGTAGCGCCAGCTCGCGAAGATCACGATCCCGATGAGAAGGAGGTTGGCCCAGTAGGCCAGGAGCGCTGTGCGGTAGGCGATGAACTCCGCCATCAGCGCCGTCGAGAACGGCATGAGGGTGATCGCGAACAGGAAGGCGAGGTGGAGCCATGACAGGTTCCGGTCGCTGCGGCTCAGGAGCCCGAGCTGTGCTTGCTGCCCGACCCAGTAGATGCCGAGGGTGAGGAAGCTCAGCACGTAAACCAGCAGCCGCGGCGCGAGTGTTTCCAGCGCGCGCCACAGATCGCCCTCCCCGTGGATTGCCTCGGCGGCGGGCGCCTTCAGGTCGAGAACCAGGAGAGTCATCGCGACCGCGAACACGCCGTCGCTGAGTGCTGCGATCCGCTCAATGCTCTGGCCGGCGAACTCATTGTAGCGCGTGCTCATGGCGCCCAGCATACCGTCTCAATGTGTCCGCGGCGAGGGTGGGACTGGCCCGCGGACGCCGTGCCAGAGCGTGATGACCGATGGCGGAATCGCTCGGACGGATGGTGTGCTCGCCAAAACAATCACCTACCCTGCGCGGCGCGCGATGGCGCGACGGAAAACAGGCTAGGTATTCGCTCGCCGGTGATCCTGCGGGCAGCGGTCAGATCGGCGAGGCCCCGACCTCCGGGGCGTGGCTACGCGGCCGGGCCGGTGCACCGAATCGCGCCCGGCGTCGTCCGGGAGTAGGATACGGGACGGCAAGCGGCGAAGCCTGGGAGTGCTGCATCCCATGACCGACACACCGAATTTCGTCCTAGTGCCCGACCCCGAACCGGATGGCCCGAGCGGCAGAGCGCCGGCTCGAACCGGCGGGCTGCGCGCCTTGGCGGCGTCGGTCACCACCTTGCTGCGCCAGCGCCCGGCGGCAATGGCGGTGCCGGCCCCCGCGGCAGCCGCCGCGCCGGGCCGTCCCCGCCTGATCTTCGGCTTCGACGCGACCGCGTCGCGCGAGCCAGCCTGGGCCACGGCCCGCCAAGTCACCGACGCCCTCGTACGCGCGCTGCCGGGCGAGCTCGACGTTGCCTTGGCCGTCCACGGCGGCTCGCGCCTGCATACCTTTACCGACTTCACCGCCGAACCGAACGCGCTTCGCGACCGCGCCGCGAGCATCACCTGCATCGCCGGTCACACCCAGCTCCTGCCGATCCTCTCGCGCGCGCTCGCCTCGCCCGGCGTGCGCGTCGTCACCTACATCGGCGACGTCTTCGAGGAGTTGCTCGCACGGGGCCGCAAGCTCGCGGACGAGATGGGGCGTCGCGGCATCAAGCTCATCGTCCTGCACGACACGGCCGATTGGAACGCGCGCCGGGACGCCGAGCTGTTCCTTGACCTTGCGCGCCGCACCGGCGGCTGCGTCCTGCCGTTCGACGCCAGCGCTCCGGACCGGCTGCGCGAGTTCCTCGCCGCGATCGCCGTGCTCGCCGTCGGCGGCACGGCGCTGCTGCGGGAGAAGCGCCGCGAGCTGCCCGGCGCCGTGCTGCTCCTCCAGCATCTTGAGCGCCGTGATTGAGCAGGTCTCGTTGCGAACGACGGATGCTCAGCCGGCAGCCGCCTTCTGGACCTCGGGGGAGAAATCCTCCATTTCCTGCACGCGGCGGACCTCAACCGTTTCGGTGCCGGCGGCAGGGCAGCGCGTTGCCCAGTTGATCGCCTCGTCCAAGGAGCCGACACGGAGCATCCAGTAGCCGCCCAGCACGTCACGGTTGTCTGAGAACGGTCCCCTGGTCACCTCAGGCTTGCCGCCCTGGAACGTGACCCGGGCACCCATGGATGGCGGGTGCAGCCCGTCCAGCGACAGAAGAACGCCAGCCGCCTGCATCTCCGCCGTGAACTTCATCATCGCGGCGACGTGCGCAGGGTCCGGCATCGTGCCGGGCGCGGCAGTCTCGTAACCCTTGGGGATCATGAGCAACATGCAACGCATCGTCAGCTCCTTGCGAAACGAGTGAAGGTCGTCGGACGCGCGGCATGGAAGCTGCGCCGCGCCGCGCAGGGCCGGGAAGCGGCCGTTGTAGTCGCCCAGTTGCTATACCGCGACGGTCTCGCCGCACATGGCGGCGCGCGCGGCCTCCTGCATCTCCGCCGCGGTCAGGGTCCTTTGCGGCGTTGCGACGGACCAGCGATGGCCGAACGGGTCTTCCACGATGCCGTAGCGGTCGCCCCAGAACATGTCGGCGACCGGCATGACGACCGTGGCTCCTGCGCGGGCCGCCTGGGCTACGGCCTGGTCGGCATCGGCGACGATCAGATGAATCGTCACCGGCGTGCCGTGCAGGCTCTTCGGCCCGCGCAGCCCGAAGGACGGGTTCTCGTCCGCCAGCATCACCGAGGAGCCGTTGATGCGCACGCAGGCGTGCATCAGCTTGCCGTCGGGGCCGGGCAGGCGGATCAGCTCCTCGGCGCCGAAAGCCCGGCGATAGAACTCGATCGCCTCCGCGGCGCCCGCGCAGACGAGGTGCGGCGACAAGCTGTGCATGCCCTGGGCGGCAGGGTTGGTGGCAGGCTCGGTCATGGCGGTGTCTCCTTTGAGGGATTGTTGGAGCAGGTGCGTGATCCACCGGCGCAGATGGCCGATCTGAGATCGAACGGGCGTCCGATCAGGCGGGAAGCGGAGCCTTGGCTGGCCATGGCTCAGCCCAGGCCGGAAGTTGATTGAGACGATCAATCCAGCCGACGATGCCTGGATATTGCTCCATCGGCATGTGTGCCTCGCGCCAGTAGGTTGCCATCGACGCCAATTGAAAGTCGGCGATGGTCAGCCGCTCACAGGCAACGTAAGGACTCTTCGCGAGATGCTGATCGAGTATCTCCGCAAATCGCTCGAACGGTTCTACCTTCGACTTCAGGGCCTCCTGGTCGGGCGGTCCCATCCCGAACGTCGCTTTCACCACATATTCGAAGTAGAACGGTCCGACGGCCCCGGCCCAGTGACAATCATTCCAGGAGAGCCAACGGAGCACCTCGACCTGCTCGGCAGGATCGCCTGAGGGCCACATATCGGAATCCGCCTTGCCGCACAGATACGCCATGATCGCGGACGACTCCCAAAGCACCTTGGCGCCATCGACGAGCGTGGGAGCCTTCATGTTCGGGTTCAGGCGTGCATACTCCGGCGCCTGAAGCGCGCCTGCCATCATGTCGAGCTCGACGAGTTTCGGCGTCGATTCCGAGATGCTTGATGAGCGCGAGGACGCGCCGCGGCGCCTGCGCCTTGATCCAATAGATCGTAATCGGCGATCTCGGAGACGCGGTTGTCATGAAAGGATCTCCTGCTTAGTCGGTTCTTGGAACAGGAGCGCGATATACCGGCGCAAATGACCGATGCTGTCGCGCGCGGCGTCGGGATCGCCGGTCGCCTTGGCGAGGATGAAGGCGCCCTGCAGCACTGCCTGCGTGTGGAGCGCGAGGCTGCGCGCGGTCCAATCTCCCTCAACCCGGTAGCGGTGCATCGCCGCGGCGATGTCGGGTTCCAACTGTGCGGCGTGGCCGCAGATGCTGGCCTCGCAGGCGGCTCGGATGGCGGAGCTCGTCTCGTAGGTTTCCTGCACCATCGTGCCGACCAGGCAGGTGAACTCGGCAAGCCGGCCACGGATCAGATCGAGGCGGAAATCCACGTAGCCCAGGACGCGGGCCAGCGGGTCTTGATGGGCGTGATACGGCGCGCGCTCGAACAGGGCGCCCGTCATCTCCGACCAGTGGTTCGCAGCGGCGGCGCCCAAATCCTCCTTGCTGCGGAAATGGTGGAAGAAGGCACCCTTGGTCACGCCAGCGGCCTGGCAGAGGTCATCGACCGAGGTGGCCGCGAAGCCTTTCGCGCGGATCACGCCCAGCGCGGCCTCGAGCAGCTTGGCCTTCGCGTCGCGCCGTCCCGGGCTGGTCTGTGCTGCATCCATGCGCGATACATACCGGACGGTCGGTATGTTGTCAAGCCTGGTCCCGCGCTGCGCGGTCAGCTCGCGGGTGCGGTGCCGGGTCACGCCGCTGATAACCAGTGCGTATCCGGTCGCGGTGGAATCGGCACCTGGCCTAGCATCAACAAGCCGATTCACCGCGGTGCGGCCGGCAGCAAGTGACACGAAGCTGCGAGACGGGCGCGCGCGCAGCCGTTCAGAGCTGGGTCCTGCCGACGTGCTCGTCTGCGGCGCGGCGGGCAACTTCATCGCGCCGGCAGAGGCGCTCAGCCCGAAGTGGGACGCTGGCCGACGTGGCGGCCGGCAGCGGCAGGGCGGGGCAGGGCTCGATGCGCGACGGCGATGCACAGCACGTGTGCCAGCATCTCCGGAGCGGCCGGGCAGGCGCGCCCAGCCGCCGCGTCCACGTGCAGCAGCAAGTGCTCCGCGGTCGCGAGCACTGCTCCGTCCGCCGGGCGTTGCAGGATGTGGAACAGGTGGAGGCGCTTCGCGTCGGCCGACAGGAGCTGCGTCGCTACCTCCAGCGCCTCGTCCACCCGCGCCTGGGCCAGGTGCCGCAGATGGGTCTCCACGGTGTAATAGCTATGGCCGGCGGCGACATACGCCGCATCGGCGCCGATGAACCGCAGCAGCGCGTCGGTCGCATCGCCGAATACCTGCAGGTAGCGGTGCTCGGTCATATGGCCGTTGTAGTCGATCCACTCCGGCAGCACCCGCGCGGCGTGCAGGCGAAGCGGCGCGGCGACGCTCGCCGCCTCCGCGTTCTCACATTGCTTCCTTGATTCCTGCACGGATCAACCACCAGTTCACAGGGTAAGCCGTCGCGAAGCCGCAAAGCATCGCGAGCTGCATCATGAACCAGAACTCAACCGTGTTGGTTGTGAGCGTCGTTCCGATCAACGTTCCTGAATAGATAGAAATAAGCGAAGGCCATAAACCCGTACATGCCCACTTGCCATGCGGTGAGGGACAGGGTGTCCGCCTTGACGGCCTCCCACATGCCCTGGCCGACGGAGAGGTTCCGCATCGGCTCGATCGTGAAATACTGGAACACGATCCCGAACGCATACGCGAACAGGTAATCCACGATCCAAGTCGCGAATATCTTCTCGCCGAACAGGCCCGTGCCAGCCGAACGCAGACCGCGACCGCCGGCGCGAGCGAACACCAGCCACTCCGCCACGATGTCGCCGAGCGTGCAGCCGCTGCCGCAGTGGAGCGCGCCATCGGCCACCTTGACGGGGAACGGGGTGCGCCTCTTGCTCGGCATCTCCTCGCCGCGCCGCGTGGCGGCGTGCGCCGTCTCGCTTGCTCGGCGAGCCGGCCGTAGATGAAATACTGCCAAGCGACCCAGACCGTGCCGAACAGCGCCGTCACCGGCCAGACGACGTTCATGATTCCACATCTGCTGCGGATGCCGCGCCACGTCGGCGGCGATGACCGCGGCGCACAGCGCCCCGAGCAGCAGGAATGACGATGGACAGGGCGTGAAGCCAGGCTGGGACCATGATCTCGCCCAACACCCTTCACCCGTGGGAAGGCTGCCTCACGTCGCTGCGACGAGCGGCCAGGTCATCGAGGATCGGGCACTCCGGCCGGTGATCGCCCTCGCAGTGATCGGCCAGGTCGTGCAGCGCGCGGCTCATGGCCGCGATCGCCTCCGCCTTGCGCTCCAAGGCGGCGGCGTGCGCCAGCGCCAGGCGCTTCACGTCCGCGCTCGCGCGGTGATCGTCGCGCCAGAGCAGCAGCAGCTCGCGCATCTGCTCGACCGAGAAGCCCAAATCCCGCGCCCGCCGCAGGAAGCGCAAGGTCTGCACCTCGGCCTCCGTGTAGCGCCGGTAGTTGGCCCCGGTTCGCTCGATGCGCCCGATAAGCCCGATCGCCTCATAGTAGCGGATCATCTTGGCAGAGACGCCCGATGCCGCCGCAGCTTCGCCGATGTTCATGACACATAACATTACGCGCCAACTGAGTGCAGCGACTATGCACAGGCTTGCGAGCGCCGGCCCAGCGCACAGGGGCGCGGTTCAACCCGGCGGGAGCGGCACCACTCCTGCTCCTGTGGGGCGTTGTTCCGTCCTGACCCATAGGAGAGGACGGCCATGACTGCATCCAAGCACCCTCGCGCCGGCACCGCGGACAGCGTGCCGAAGCTGCCGGATGACCTGCGGCGCGACCCCGGCGTCAACGACTCGAAGGGGAATTTCGCCCGGTCGGACGCGGATCCGGCCCTCATCAAGGGCGAGAACACGACCGAGGGCGACGTGATGAACGACACCACCGCCAGCGACGGCGTCAGATTGAACCGGGAGCGGACGAACAAGTAACCCTAGGCGTCAGGCGTGAGCGTCGCCTCGACTAAATCCGCTACCGCGTTCTCGCCCCGCGCCCGAAGCGCTGCGATGACACCCTCGCGGTCCGCGCGCGAGCGGTTCTGGCTCATCTTCCACTGCGCCTCGATCCGCTCGGGGCGCAGGCGGAAGGAGCGGATGCCCGCGATCATCCTGGTGCGGAACCCGCCAGGCATGGCGTCGAGGCTGAAGCCGACCGGGTCGTGCGCGCCGACGGCTCGCAGCCCCGCCGCGATGCCGGCGTCATCGGTCACGGATTCGAGCCGGCCGTGGACGTGGACGGCAGCGTAATCCCACGTCGGCACGGCGGGCTGCGTCCGGTACCAGCTCGGTGACACGGCAGCGTGCGGGCCGCCGAACACGGCGAGCGCCGGGCCGCCATCAATTCGCGCGCATTGCGCGTTCGCCGCGGCGAGATGCCCGGCGAGCCACCAGTTCTCATCCCCCTCGATCGCGAACGGCACGTGGCTCGCGTCCAACCCGTCTGGACCGTGCGTGACCAGCACGCCGAACGGGTTCGCGGCGATGAGCGCGCGGATGCGCGCCGGATCGGTCTCCACGAAAGCAGGGCGAAGATACATCAGCCTCTCCTCGGCGCCGCCTCTCCCCGGCGGACAACCAGAAGCTGGATCATAGGCTACGCCGCCTCACGAAAATAGGCGTGCGGAGCGCTGGGCTGGACGCGACCATTGGTGCGCTCCCCGGATGGATCAGTCGAGCACGTCATCGTGAACAAAGGTGTGCGCGAGCGTCCACGTCACGGCCTCTTACAGAATGTATCAGCCTATAATCAGGCACTTAGCTCCGCTCGCCGACTCCGGCGGTGGTAGTCACCCGCGCGTATCTATTCCGCATTTCATGTTGCACTGCCAAACTGCTGCCTTGTTTGGTGCGTCTTTAGGGCAACGCAAGATCAAAAACAGGAGCCTCCTTTCCCATGCGCATCGCCCAGATCGCCCCGCTGCACGAGGCCGTTCCTCCTAAGCTCTACGGCGGCACCGAGCGGGTCGTCTCGTTCCTCACGGAGGAGTTGGTCGCGCTCGGTCACGACGTGACGCTGTTCGCGAGCGGGGACTCGGAAACATCCGCAGAGCTTCAGCCGTGCTGGCCCCGCGCATTGCGGCTCGACCCGTCCATCCGCGACCCGATCGCGCCGCAGATGCTGCTCATGGAGGCCGTTCGCCGGCGTGCGGACGAGTTCGACGTGCTCCATTTCCACCTGGACTACTGGTCGTTCAGCTTGTTCAGCCGGCAGCGCACGCCGTACGTGACAACACTGCACGGCCGGCTCGACCTGCCCGAGCTGCAGCCCATGTACAACGCTTTCCCCAACGCACCCGTGGTCAGCATCTCCGACAGCCAGCGCCGGCCGCTGCCCCAGGCGCGCTATGTCGGTACCGTGCTGCACGGGCTGCCCGCCACGCTGCTCACGCCGCAAGAGGGCGTTAAGCCCGAGTATCTCGCCTTCCTTGGCCGCATCGCGCCCGAGAAAGGACCAGACCGGGCAATCCGCATCGCCCGCGCGTGCGGCATCCCGCTCAAGATCGCTGCGAAGGTGGATAAGGCGGACCGGGAGTATTTCGAGGCCGTCATCCGCCCCATGCTGGCCGAGGGCGGCGGCGTGGAGATGATCGGCGAGATCTCCGACCGCGACAAGCCCGCCTTCCTCTCGGGCGCGGTCGCCTTGCTCATGCCGATCGACTGGCCGGAGCCGTTCGGCCTGGTGATGATCGAGGCGATGGCGTGCGGCACGCCGGTGATCGCGTGCAACCGCGGCTCGGTGCCGGAGATCGTGGACGACAACCGCACCGGCTTCATCGTCGAGGACGAGATGGGCGCCATCGCAGCCGTCCAGCGCCTCGGCCAGCTTCCGCGCGCGCGGGTGCGGGCAGGGTTCGAGGCACGCTTCACCGCCCGGCGCATGGCCGAGGACTACCTCGCGATCTACCGCAGCCTTGCCGCCGAACAGCGCGGCGTGCTGCGGGCGGTGCCGATGGACGCCGCCGAGTAAGGCTTTCCTTGGCTCTGCCCCAGCGCTGAGCAGTCTCGGCGCGGGGCAGGGCTGAACGACGCGCGCTTCCCCACGTTGGCTGCCGGGCGCACATTGGATGGTCGCACGGAGGTTGGCGCGGTGCAGAAGGCGGTTGCGGAGATCAGGGTCGGGACGGCGGCAGCCGGAGGAACGGTGTTCAGCGTGCTCGGCGCGATCAGCGTCTCGCACATGCTTAACGATCTCATCCAGTCGCTGCTGCCCGCGATCTACCCGATCCTGAAGCAGAGCTACGCGCTCGATTTCGGCCAGATCGGCCTGCTGACCCTCACGTTCCAGGTCACGGCGTCGCTGCTGCAGCCAGTCGTGGGCCTCTACACGGACCGGCGCCCATTGCCGTACTCGCTCGCGGCGGGCATGGGGTTCAGCTTGGCCGGGCTGCTGCTGCTGTCGCGTGCCGGGAATTTCGGGCTGCTGCTGATCGCGGCCGGGCTGGTCGGGATGGGATCGTCGGTGTTTCACCCGGAGAGTTCGCGCGTCGCCCGGCTCGCTTCGGGGGGACAGTTCGGGCTGGCCCAGAGCGTGTTCCAGGTTGGCGGCAATTTCGGGCAGGCGCTCGGGCCACTGCTCGCCGCCTTCATCGTGATCCCTTACGGGCAGCGCAGCGTCGCGTGGTTCTCGGCCGCGGCGCTTCTGGCCATGCTCATCCTCGGCTTCGTCGGGCGCTGGTATCGGGCGCGGATCCCGAGCCGGCGAGGTGCTGCGACCCGGCGTGAGGGGACCGCGCTGCCGCGCGCAAGGGTGATGGCGACGCTCGCGATCCTGGTGACGCTCCTGTTCTCCAAGTATTTCTACGTGGCGAGCCTGACCAGCTTCTACACGCTCTACCTGATCCACAGGTTCGGCGTGTCGGTGCAGGCCTCGGAGGTGCTGCTGTTCGTGTTCCTCGGCGCCTTCGCGGCCGGGGTGATGATCGGCGGCCCGATCGGGGACCGGGTCGGGCGCAAGCGGGTGATCTGGTTCTCCATCCTCGGCGTGCTGCCGTTCACGCTGGCGCTGCCCTACGTCAACCTGTTCTGGACGGCGGCGCTGACGGTCGTCATCGGGCTCGTCCTGGCGTCGGCGGCATCGGCGATCCTGGTGTATGCGCAGGAGCTGCTGCCCGGGCGGATAGGGCTGGTCTCCGGGATCTTCTTCGGCCTGTCGTTCGGGCTGGGCGGCATCGGCGCCGCCGCGCTCGGCGTGCTCGCCGACGCGACGAGCATAGGCTTCGTTTACAAGGTTTGTGCGTTCCTGCCAGCGTTAGGGCTGCTCGCAGCTCTGCTGCCGGACCTGCGAGAGGCGGACATGCGGCCGGCCCGCGTTCCCGCGCGGGGCTAGGGGCGCCGACGAGCCGGCGTGAACCGTAGGGACGTAGCGGCGTTGACCTAGGCTGGTGACACACGCCGGAGCCTCTCCGAATGACCCATCCTGATCCCACGTCCGTGACCCGGCGCACCGCAATAGTCGGAGCCGGGGCCGGGCTGGCGGCCTTTTCCGCCCCGAATCTCGCGCAGGCCGCCACCCAGCAAGCCGATCAAGCCGCCCCGCCCTCGTCCGTAGCCGCCGGCCAGGCGTTCCATCTCACGCTCACCATCAACGGCGAGCGGCGCGACATCGCGCTCGACGACTCGCGCGTGACGCTTCTCGACCTGCTGCGCGAGCGGCTGCACCTCACCGGCACCAAGGTGGGCTGCAACCGCGGCCAATGCGGCGCCTGCACGGTTCTGGTCAATGGGCGGCGCGTCAACTCCTGCCTGGCTCTCGCGCTCAGCCATGACGGCGACGAGGTCACGACCATCGAGGGGCTGGCGAACGACGGCAGGCTGCATCCCGTCCAGGCCGCGTTCATCGAGCACGATGGGTTCCAGTGCGGCTTCTGCACGCCGGGCCAGATCATGTCTGCTGTCGGCCTGATCCACGAGGGGCACGCGGCAGGCGGGGATCCGGAGCGGGTGCATGAGGAGATGAGCGGCAACATCTGCCGCTGCGGCGCCTATCGCGGCATTACCGAGGCGGTCCTGCAAGCGCAGAAGACGCTGTACGTTCAGAAGACGGGGCAGAAGACGGGGGAGGCGCGGCGATGAACCCGTTCAGCTACACGCGGGCGAGCAGCGTCGCGGACGCCATCGCCGCCGCCCAGCAGCCCGGCGCCGCCTACCTCGGCGGCGGCACCAACCTGCTCGACCTGATGAAGGGCGGCATCGAGCAGCCGATGCATCTCGTCGATGTGACGCGGCTGCCGGGTCTCGACCGGATCGAGCGGCAGCCGGACGGCGGCGTGCGGGTGGGAGCGCTCGTGCGCAACAGCGATCTCGCGTGGGACAAGGAGTTCCGCCAGGATTACCCGATGGTCGCGGAAGCGCTGCGGTCGGGGGCGTCAGCCCAGCTGCGCAACGCGGCGACCACGGCGGGCAACCTCATGCAGCGCACGCGCTGCCTCTACTTCTACGACACCGCCTCCGCCTGCAACAAGCGCCAGCCGGGGTCGGGCTGCGACGCGTTCGGCGGCTTCAACCGGCTGAACGCGATCCTCGGGTGGAGCGACAAGTGCATCGCGACGCACCCGTCCGATTTCTGCGTGCCGCTCGCAGCACTTGACGCGACCGTGGAGATCGACGGCCCGGCGGGGAAGCGGGACGTTCCGTTCGACCAATTCCATCGCCTGCCGGGCGATCACCCGGAGCGCGACACGGTGCTGGAGCCGGGCGAGCTGATCGTGGCGGTCCGGCTGCCGCAGGACGCGGCCGGGTTCAGGGGGAACGCGCGCTACCTCAAGGTGCGGGACCGGACCTCGTATGCGTTCGCCCTCGTCTCGGCCGCGGCGGCGCTGCGGCTGGAGGACGGGCGCATCAGAGAGGCGCGGCTCGCCTTCGGCGGCGTCGCCATGAAGCCTTGGCGCGCGCGGGCGGCGGAGGAAGCGCTGGCAGGTGCTGCACCGGACCGCCCGGCGTTCGAGCGCGCCGCGGCGCGGGCGATGGAAGGCGCGAAGGGCCAGGGCGACAACGACTTCAAAGTCGAGCTTGCCCGGCGCGTCGCAGTGCGGGCCTTCCTGCTCGCCGCGCGCGGCACGCCTGCGGAGCTTCCCGCCCTGCCTGCCAGCCCATTCTCGGGAGAGTCTCATGCCTGATGTCGTCGTCCCTGGGGCGAACCCCGAAGCCGACCCGATCGGACGGCCGGTTGACCGGCGCGACGGCCCGGCGAAGGTCACGGGCCGGGCGCGCTACACCGCGGACATCGCCCCCGAGCGGATGCTGCACGCCGTCCTCGTGCCGAGCACGGTCGCGCGCGGGCGCATCACGCGGATGGACACCAGCGCCGCGGAGAAGGTGCCGGGCGTCGTGCTCGTGATGACGCCGCAGAACGCGCCGCGCCTGCCCACGCCGGAGGACAAGAAGACCTCGCCGAGCGACTTCAAGCTCGACCTGCTGCAGGACGACGGCGTGCGCTATGCGAAGCAGCCTATCGCCGTCGTGCTCGCGGAGACCCTGGAGGCGGCGCGGTGGGGCGCGCGGCTCGTACGGCCCGAGTATCAGGCCGAGCCGCCGCAGATGGGCCTCGACGCCGGCGGCGACTTCACGCCGAAGAAGGCGGGCGCGGGCGAGGAGCCGGATGCGAAGAAGGGCGACCCGGATACGGCGTTCGCCGCCGCCGCGGCGCGGCTCGATCCCACCTACACGACGCCTCACCAAACTCACAACCCGATGGAGCCGCACGCGACCGTAGCCGAGTGGAGCGGCGACCAGCTCACGCTCTACACCGCGACGCAGGGATTGTATCCCACGCAGAAGCGGGTCTCGACGCTGCTCGGCATCAAGCCGGAGCAGGTGCGCGTGGTCTGCTGGTTCACAGGCGGCGGGTTCGGCTCGAAGGGGCCGACCTGGTCGCACGTCGTGCTCGCCGCGATGGCGGCGAAGATGGCCGGGCGCCCGGTGAAGCTCACCCTGGAGCGCACCCAGATGTTCGGCCCGATCGGGCACCGGGCGCCGACCCGGCAGGAGTTCCGCCTCGGCGCCGGGCAGGACGGCAAGCTCGCGGCGTTGTCGCAGCACACGCTCAGCCAGACCAGCAGCTTCGACGAGTTCGCGGAGCCGGCGAGCTTGGTAACGCGCACGCTCTACGCGACGCCGGCGCTGTCGAGCACGCACTCGGTCGTGCGCGGGAACGTGGGCACGCCCTCCTACATGCGTGCGCCGGGCGAGGCGTCGGGGAGCGTGACCCTGGAGAGCGCGATGGACGAGATGGCGCTCGCCCTCGGCGTGGACCCGTTAGAGTTCCGGCTGCGCAACTACGCCGAGCAGGATCCGCTGACCGGTAAGCCGTTCTCGTCGAAGTCGCTGCGCCAGTGCTACGAGCAGGCCGCGGAGCGGTTTGGCTGGAAGGGCCGGACGCGGCAGCCGCGGCAGATGCGCGACAAAAACGGCCTGCTCGTCGGCTGGGGCATGGGTACGGCGTCGTATCCAACGAACGTGCGCGAGGCGAAGGCGAGGGTGCGCCTCCTCGCGGACGGGACGGCGCACGTTGCGTCGGCGACGCACGATTTGGGCACGGGCACCTGGACGAGCATCGCGCAGGCAGCCTCCGATTCGCTCGGCTTGCCGCTGGGCCTGATTCGGTTCGAGCTGGGAGACACCAACTACCCGAACGGCGGCATCTCCGGCGGCTCCAGCACGGCGGCGAGCGTGGGAACGGCGGTCCATGGCGCGGCAGAATCCGTGCTGGATCAGCTCGCCCAGATCGCCTTCGCCGACCAGGCCTCGCCGCTCTATGGGGCGTCGAACGTAGGCGTGGAGGCGCGCGACGGTCGGCTCGTGCGGCGCGACGATCCGTCGCGCGGGGAGGCGTTCGGGGACATCCTCAAGCGCGCGAGCAAGCCCTACGTCGAGGCCGAGGGGAGCTGCTCGACGCCTGAGGCTAAGAAGCACTACGCCATGCACGCGTTCGGGGCGGTGTTCGCCGAGGTGAAGGTTGATCCTGACCTCGGCCAGATCCGGGCGACGCGGCTGGTCGGCGCCTTCGCGGCCGGGCGGCTGCTCAACGAGAAGCTCGCCCGCAGTCAATACCTGGGCGGCATGGTATGGGGAGTGTCGTTCGCGCTCCACGAGCACACCTTGATGGACGAGCGGTCCGGCCGGCCGATGAACAACAACCTCGCCGAGTATCACGTCCCGGTCAACGCGGACGTGCCGAGCCTCGACGTGATCCTGGTACCGGAGCAGGACACGCACGTGAACCCGCTCGGGATCAAGGGCATCGGCGAGATCGGCATCACGGGGTCGGCGGGCGCGGTGGCGAACGCCGTGTTCCACGCGACGGGTGTGCGGGTGCGCGACCTGCCGATCACGCTGGACAAGGTGATGGCGTAGGGCCGAGGGGGCGCGCGATCCGTCCTAATCGGCGGCGGCGTCCAGAGGCTTGGAGCCACGCGCGGCGAACAGCCTGTCGAAATAGGCGATGGTGCGGGTGAGGCCGTCATCGAGGACGACGCGGGGCTGCCAGCCGAGCAGGCGCTGGGCGAGGCCGATGTCGGGGCAGCGCTGCATCGGGTCGTCCTGCGGCAGCGGGCGGTGCACCAGGCGCGAGCGCGAGTTGGACAGCCGCACGATGCGCTCGGCCAGCTCGCGCACCGGGATCTCGTGCGGGTTGCCCAGGTTCACCGGGCCGGTCACGGCCTCGTCGGTCGCCATCATGCGCACGAACCCGTCCACCAGGTCGTCCACGTAGCAGAAGGCGCGCGTCTGCATGCCGTCGCCGTAGAGCGTGATGTCCTCGCCCCTGAGCGCCTGGCCGATGAAGTTACTGACCACGCGGCCGTCGTTGGGGTGCATGCGCGGGCCGTAGGTGTTGAAGATGCGCACCACCTTGATTTGGGTGCGGTGCTGGCGGTGGTAGTCGAAGAACAGGGTCTCGGCGCAGCGCTTGCCTTCATCGTAGCAGGCGCGCGGGCCGAGCGGGTTGACGTTGCCGCGGTAGGTCTCCGGCTGGGGATGCACGGTCGGGTCGCCATAGACCTCGCTGGTCGAGGCTTGCAGCACGCGCGCCCCGGTGCGCTTGGCCAGCCCCAGCATGTTGATCGCGCCGATGACGCTGGTCTTCGTGGTCTGCACCGGGTCGAACTGGTAGTGGATGGGCGAGGCCGGGCAAGCGAGATTGTAGATCTCGTCCACCTCGATGTAGAGCGGGAAGGTGACGTCGTGGCGCAGCGCCTCGAACTGCGGCAGGCCGAGCAGGTGGGCGACGTTGTCCTTGCGCCCGGTGAAGTAGTTGTCCACGCACAAGACGTCGTGGCCGTCCGCGATCAGCCGCTCGCACAGGTGCGAGCCGAGGAAGCCAGCGCCCCCCGTCACGAGGACGCGCTTGCGGGTCAGGGACATGGGCGACGCTCCTGCAGCATCAGCCGTCCTTAAGGGTCGCCTTGCGCATCGGCAAGCGGGCGCGCGGCGGCGGCGTCTTTTCCGGGAAGCGGCAGGGCTCAGCTGCGGCGCAGCGCCAGCACTCGGGCCGCCGCGCCGTGCAGACGCGCCGGCCGTGCAGGATCAGCCAGTGGTGCGAGATGCGCAGCCAGGGGCGGGGCACGCGCGCGACCAGGGCATCCTCCACCGCGCGCGGAGTCTTGCCGGGCGCGAGACCGGTGCGGTTGCCGAGGCGGAAAACGTGGGTATCCACGGCCATGGCGTCTTGGCCGAAGGCAACGTTGAGCACGACGTTGGCCGTCTTGCGCCCGACGCCGGGCAGCGCCTCCAGCGCCTCCCGCTCGCTTGGCACCTGACCGCCATGCTGCTCAATGAGAATCCGCGAGAGGGCGAGGACGTTGCGAGCCTTGGCGCGCCAGAGGCCGATGGAGCGGATGTGCCGGGCGATGCCGTCCTCGCCGAGTGCGACCATGGCGGCCGGGTGCGGCGCCTCCGCGAACAAAGCCTGGCCGGCGCGGTTCACCGCCGCGTCGGTCGTCTGGGCCGAGAGCACGACCGCGACGAGGAGCGTGTAGGGATCGGTGAAGTCCAGCTCGCTCGCAGCATCGGGGTAGAGGCCGGACAGCGCCTTGAGGAAGGCCGTGACCTGGGAAAGCGTCATAAGGGGCGCCGCGTGCATGGGCAGACGATGTCGCGCCGGCTGCGGGGTGACAAGCGGTTCTGGACAGCTATGTAATGAGCATGGAGGCGGTCCACTTCGAGGCGGTCATCACGCCGCACCGCAGCCTGGGGCGGCGCGGACTCCTCTCGCTCGCCGCGGCGATCCTGCTCCTGAGCGGCGCCGTGACGGCGGGACTGTGGTGGCTCGGCGCTTGGCCGGCGGTGGGCATCAACGGCTTGGAGATCGTGCTCGCGCTGCTGCTGCTACGCTGGAACGCCCGGCAGGCGCGGGCCTGCGAGGTGCTGCTGCTGAGCGATTCGGGATTTCGTGTTGTGCGGATCAGCGTGCGGGGGCGGCGGTGCGAGCGCGTGCTGCCGGCCGCGTGGCTGCGGGTGGTAATGCAGGAGCGGCAAGGCCGGGCACCGGGACTGTTCCTGCAGGCGCGCGATGCGGAACTGGAGATCGCGCAGGCGCTGGGCGAGGCAGAGAAGCGGAATCTGGCAGCGGCGCTGCGAGAAGCGCTCGACCAGTGGCGCAGCCCGGTGTTCGACAACCCGCAGTTGCGCGACGGCTAGGGAAGACTAGGCCTCAGGGGATCCCATCGTCTTGATAAGATCGAAGATACGGCGGCGCAGGGCTGGGTCGGCGATGCGGTAGTAGGCGCGGACCAGTTCCAGCGTCTCGCGCCGGTGCAGGGCCTCATCTTGCCCGAAGGCATCCTGAGCGTCGGCGAAGCCGCCCGGCGCACGGCTGCCTAGCCCGGGGCCGCCGATTTCCTCCGGCATGTCGTCGTAGAAGAACGAGATCGGCACGTCGAGCACGCGCGAGAGATCGAACAGGCGCGACGCGCTGACGCGGTTCGCGCCGCGCTCGTATTTTTGCACCTGCTGGAAGGTGAGCCCCAGCGCCTCTCCTAACCTCTCCTGGCTCATGCCGAGCAGCGTACGGCGCAACCGGATGCGGCCGCCGACATGGACATCAACAGGGCTGCTCCGCCCCTCACGCTCCGGAGGGTCCGCAGGAACGTAGTCCTCTGAAGCCGTGGGAAACTCAATCATCGGAGGACCCTGAGATCGCGCACTCACTGACAAGTCGTTAACGACGCAACCGAAGATTGTCAACGCGAGATATCGAGAGTGAGACATTAACGCGAAACGATAAGAGCTGTGTCAAGCTTGAATCAACCCCTTACGAAGCCTGAACGTTATAATCACGTTACCGCGCGCCTGCGGGCGAGGCCCGAGCCGGCAGCGATCAGGGCGAGGGCGAGCAGGCCCGGGATCACGAGACCCCAACGCGAGAAGCTGGTCGGCGGGCGCGGGCCAGGAAGGTCGAGCACGAGCATGCCCGCGGTATTGAGCGGCAGCCGCCCCAACTCATGACCCCGCGCGTCGAACCCTGCGGAGATGCCGGTGTTGGCTGCGCGCATGAGCGGCAGGCCCTCCTCGACCGCGCGCATCCGCGCGGCGGCGAGGTGCTGGCGCGGCCCGGTGGAATTGCCGAACCAGGCGTCGTTGGTGATGTTGACGAGCCACTCCGGGCGAGCGGCCTCGTTGGCGACCTGCGCGGGGAAGACCGCCTCATAGCAGATCATCGGCCCCACGGGAGGGATGCCCGGCAGGCGCAGGGTCGCCGGTCCGGACCCGAATGCGAGCTGGCCCGGCACGATATGCACCGAGAGTGGAACCCAGGACGGGGCATACTCGCCGAACGGGACGAGGTGCCACTTGTCGTAGACGGCAACGACTTTTCCGGTGGCGTCGAGTGCCAACAGGCTGTTGCGCGGCAGATCGGCGGCGCTGCTGGATGGTTCCGAGGACGGCAGAGCGGTCGGGCCGGAGAAACGGATGCTGCCGATGAGCGCGAAGCGCGCCGGGCGCATGGCCTCGGCGATCGCGGCGCGGGCGGCCGAGTTGGCGCTGAGGAGGAATGGGCTGGCCGTTTCCGGCCATACGACGACGCTGGGCCGTGCGCCGGCCTCCGCGACGCCTTCAGCCGTGAGGCGCAGGTAACGCTCGAAGACCGCGAGCGCCTCGGCCTGATCCCGCTTCGTGCCCTCGGCGACGTCGCCCTGGACAAGCACGACGGCGAGGTCCGGCGCGGGCGGCTCAGGTTCAGCGAGGCGCACTGCCCCAGACGCTGCCCAAAGGGCGAGGGCCGCGCCGCCGCCCGCGACCGCGCGCCAGCCGAGCGCGGGCAGGCCCGCGAGCAGCACGGTCAGCAAGGTCAGGCCCGGCGTGCCGATCCAGGCGAGCGGCTGCAGCATCACATCCCCGAACCCGCCCGGCACCGCCCAGACGCTGCCCCAGGGATTCCAGGGAAAGCCGGTGCCGATGTATTGCCGGGCGATGTCGGCGAGCGTCCAGGCGCCCGCGAGCACGCAGAGGCGCTGCCATCCGCGTGGGGCGAGCCGCGCGGCTGCGCAGGGCACGGCAATGAACGGGGCGAGGATTGCGGCGAGGAAAGGCACGGCGAAAGGCACGAGCCACCAGTAGCGCGCGGCCTCGACCAGGATCGCCTCCGTGACCCAGTAGAGGCCGACGAGGTGATGCCCGAAGCCGAAGGCAAAGCCTCGGCGCAGGGCCACCAGCGCGCCAGGCGACGCGTCGAGCAGGGCCAGCAGCCCAGGCACGGCGATGAGCAGGACCGGGATGGCGTGAACGGGCGGCAGCGCGAGCGCCGAGACGATACCGAGCAGCAGCGCGGCGAGGTCCGCACGCCACCCCAGGAGGCGCCGCAAGGGCGCGAGCACGGAAACGGACCGTGAGGTGAGGACCTTGGTCATTCAATCCTGGGGCGCGCGTCCGTTCAACTTTCTCCCGTCATGGATGGCTGGCGCCGGTCTGGCAAGACGCATCGTGCCGCGCTGGCCCTGGCTGAGCGCGATCACGCCGGCGTGGTCAGGCCTGGACGCCCTCCACATACCAGTTCAGCTTCAGCAATTCCGGGTCCGGGATCGCTGTCCCTGCTGCGACTTTCTGCTCGCCTTTCTGATCCTTGATCGGTCCGGCGAAGGGGTTGAGCGTGCCGGCGATGATGCCGGCCTTCACCTTGTCGGCGGCTTCGCGCGCCGCCGGCGTCACGCCGGGTCCATACGGAGCGATCTCGACGAGGCCCTCCTTCATGCCCAGCCAGACGCTCTGCGTTTTCCAGGTGCCGTTCAGCACCGCCTTGGTGCGCTCGATGTAGTAGGGGCCCCAGTTGTCCACGATCGCCGTAAGCTGCGCGTCCGGCCCGAAGCTATGCATGTCGGACGACTGGCCGAAGGCGAGGACGTGGCGCTCCTGTGCGGTCTGCATCACCGCCGGGCTGTCCGTGTGCTGGCACAGGACGTCGGCGCCCTGGTCGATCAGCGACTTCGCCGCGTCCGACTCCTTTCCCGGATCGAACCAGGAGTTCACCCAGATCACCTTGGTCTTGAAGTTCGGGTTCACCTTCTGCGCGGCGAGCGTGAAGGCGTTGATGCCCATCACCACCTCGGGGATCGGTACTGATCCCACGTAGCCGGCGACGCCCGACTTCGACACGTGCCCGGCGATGGCGCCGCACACGGCGCGCCCCTCGTAGAACCGGGAATTGTACTCCGCCAGGTTGGGCAGCGTCTTGTAGCCGGTCGCCTGCTCGAACTTCACCTTCGAGAACTGGCGCGCGACCCGCTCGGCCGGGTTCATGAAGCCGAAGGACGTGGTGAAGATCAGGCCGTTGCCGTTGGTCGCGAGCTGGCGGATGACGCGCTCGGCGTCTGGTCCCTCGGTCACGTTCTCGACGGCGGTCGTCTTGATCGCGCTGCCCAGCGCGGTGTCGAGCGCCTTGCGGCCTAGGTCGTGCTGGTAGGTCCAGCCGAAATCGCCGACCGGTCCGAGATAGACGAAGCCCACGCGCAGCGGCTCCGCGGCGCGGGCGCGGAGGCCGCCGAGCCCCGCCCCCGCAGCAGCGGCGGCTCCGAGCAGGAGATTGCGGCGGGCGACGAGAGGGTTCATGGGCGTCTCCTGGGGCAGGTTTGGGGATCAGCTCGCCGCGCGGAACGGCTTGCCGAGGCAGGCAGGCGCGCCGAGGCGCGAGCGCGCCGAGCCGGACGAGATCAGGGTAAGCACGACGATGGTGGCGAGGTAAGGCAGCATCGCCATGACCTGCGTCGGCACGACGACGAGGCCGCTCCCTTGCAGGTAGAGCTGCAGGATGGCGATGCCGCCGAACAGGTAGGCACCGACGAGGAGGCGCCACGGCCGCCACGCCGCGAACACGACGAGCGCGAGCGCGATCCAGCCGCGGCCGGCGGTCATTTGCTCGCTCCACATCGGCGTGTAGGCGACCGAGAGGTAGGCGCCGCCGAGTCCGCTCATCACGCCCCCGAACAGCACGGCGAGGTAGCGGATACCGATCACGTCGTAGCCGATGGAGTGGGCCGAGCCGTCCGCCTCGCCCACCGCGCGCAGGATCAGCCCGCCGCGGCTGCGCTTGAGGAACCACGCGATTCCCGCCGTCGCCGCGATGGAGAGATAGACCAGCGCGTCGTGGTGGAAGAGCAGAGGACCCACGACCGGCAGCGTCGAGAGGCCGGGGATGTCCAGCTTCGGCAGCTGCGGCACCGGATGGCCGACGAAGCCCGCGCCGACAAGCGCGCTGAGGCCGATCCCGAAGATGGTGAGCGCGAGGCCGGTCGCGACCTGGTTGCTGGTCAGCGTCAAGGTGAGCACGCCGAACAGGCCCGCCATCGCCGCCCCCGCGGCAGCGCCCCCGGCGACGCCGAGCGTAGAGCTGCCGGTGAGCGTCTCGACCGCGAAGGCGCAAACCGCGCCGACCAGCATCATGCCCTCGACGCCGAGGTTAAGCACGCCGGCTCGCTCCACCACCAGCTCGCCGAGCGCCGCGAGGAGCAAGGGGGTCGCCGCGGTGATGACCGAGACGAGCAGCGGGACGAGGATTCCGATTGTCATGCCGGCATACTCCCCTCAGAGGCTGGCCCTTCACGCACGAGCTGCGGCCTGGCGACGCGGCGCAGGCGATAGCGGACCAGGAAGTCAGAGGCGAGCAGGAAGAACAGCAGCATCGCCTGAACCAGCCCGACCATGGCGTTCGGCAGCCCCATATCCACCTGCGCGTTGTCGCCGCCGATGTAGGTCAGCGCCATGACCAGGCCCGCCGCCAGGATGCCGAGGGGATGGAGCCGGCCGAGGAAGGCGACGATGATCGCCGTGAAGCCGTAGCCCGGCGTGAGCGTCGGGATGAGCTGGCCGATGGGGCCGGCCACCTCGAACACGCCTGCCAGCCCGGCGAGCCCGCTGCCTGCCATCATCGTCAGCCACACCACGCGGTTGCGGCTGAACCCGGCGAAGCGGGCCGCCGCGGGCGCCGTGCCGACGGTGCGAATCTCGAAGCCCGAGGATCGAGCGCGACATCACCAGCCATCCGACCACCGCCACGCCGAGAGCCACGAGCGCGCCGACGTTCAGCCGCGTGCCCTCGATCAGCACCGGCAGCAGCGCCGAGTCCGAGAACATGCGCGACTGCGGGAAGTTCATCCCTTCCGGGTCCTTCCACGGGCCGAGCACCAGCATACTGAGGAACAGCGCGGCGACGTAGGTCAGCATCAGGCTGACCAGGATCTCGCTCACGTCGAACCGGGTCTTGAGGAAGGCCGGGATCGCGCCCCAGGCCATGCCGCCCAGGATGCCGGCCAGGCACATCAGCGGTAGGATCCAGATGCCGCTCTGGCCGTAGAACGCGAGCGCGATCCCGCCGCCGGCGATGGCACCCATGGTGAGCTGGCCCTCGGCGCCGATGTTCCACACGTTGGCGCGGAACCCGGCGGCAAGGCCGACCCCGATCATCACAAGCGGCGATGCCTTGAGCGCCAGTTCGGTCAGGCCCTGGACCGAGAGCAAGGGCGCCACGAACAGGTCGCCGAGCGCCCGCACCGCGTTGTAGCCAAGCGCCACGAACAGGATCGCCGCCACCGCGACGGTGCACAGCACCGACAGCACCGGCGTCAGCCACAGCAGGCTCGTCGAGACCTGCCGTCGCGGCTCAACCTTGAATTGCATAGGCCACCTCCTGCGCCGGGCGTTCCGCCGGCTGAGTCTCCGTTCCGTGCACGCCGCCCATCAGCAGGCCCAGCGCCTCGACCGAGACCTGCGCGGTGACGAGGGCTTCGGAGAGCACGCCGACGTTGAGCACCGCGAGCCGCCCGCTGATCGCCAGCAGCTCGTCCAGGTCCTGCGAGATCACCACGATGGCCGAGCCTTCGGCCGCGAGCGCCAGCAGCGCCGCGTGGATCGCTGTAGCGGCACCCGCGTCCACGCCCCAGGTAGGCTGCGAGACGACCAGGACACCGGGTTTCTGGAGAATCTCGCGCCCGACGATGAATTTCTGCAGGTTGCCGCCGGACAGGCTGGAGGCCGTGGCCTGCGCGCCCGGCGTTCGCACGTCGAAGTCGGCGATGATGCGCTGGGCGAACTTGGCGGCGCGGGCGGCGCGCACGATGCCGCCGGTGCAGAGGCGCATCCGGTCGTGCGCGCTCAGCACGGCGTTGTCCGCCAGGCTGAACTGGGGCACCGCGGCATGGCCGTTGCGCTCTTCCGGCACGGAGCAGAGGCCGAGCGCCCGGCGCTGGGCCGCGTTGAGCGTTCCAGCGGGCTTGCCGTCTATCGTCACGGCGCCGCTCCGCCCGGCGGTGCGCTCGCCGCTCAGCGCGAGCAGCAGCTCGTTCTGGCCGTTGCCGGCGACGCCGGCGATACCGAAGATCTCGCCCGCGTCCACGGCGAACGAGATGCCGCGCAGATCGGTGCCGTGCGGCGCGTCGGCAGGCACGTCAAGCTTGTCCACGACGAGCCGGGTCTGCCCGAGCGGCGTCTCGGAGCGCCGGGCGAGGGGGCGGAGCTGCGCGCCGATCATCATCTGCGCCATGCTGCTCGCCGTCTCGACCGTGGGATCGCAATTGCCCACAACGCGGCCGCCGCGCAGGACCGTGGCGTTGTGGCACAAAGCCTTGATCTCGCGCAGCTTGTGGCTGATGTAGAGGATCGAGCAGCCGTCCTCGGCGAGCTTACGCAGCGTCTCGAACAGCTTGTCGGCCTCCTGCGGCGTCAGCACCGAGGTCGGCTCGTCCATGATCAGCAGCTTCGGCGACTGCAGCAGGCAGCGCACGATCTCGATCCGCTGCCGCTCGCCCACCGAGAGCGTGTGTACTTCGCGCGCCGGGTCGAGCGGCAGGCCGTAGGCGGCGCTGACGGTGCGGATGCGCTCGGCGAGCCTGGCGGGCTTCTCGGGCCGGTCGAGGCCGAGGGCGACGTTCTCCAGCACCGTCATCGCCTCGAACAGGGAAAAGTGCTGGAACACCATGCCGATGCCGAGCGTGCGGGCGGCGTGCGGGTCGTGGATGCGGACGGGCTTGCCGTCCCACAGGATCTCACCCTCGTCGGCGTGCAGGATGCCGTAGATGATCTTGACCAGCGTGGATTTGCCGGCGCCGTTCTCGCCCAGAAGGGCGTGGATTTCGCCCGGTGCCACGGCGAGGGTCACGCTCGGCATTGGCGACGACGCCGGGGAAGCGCTTGGTGATCCCGCGCAGCTCGATCCGGTTGCTCATGCGGCCCTCCCTTCGGTCGCGTCCTCTTGCATCGTGCGCGGCTGGGCCGCGTGCTTGGCGAATGCCTCGATCAGTTCCGCCGCGGCGAGGGCGGCGATGACCGCTGGGCGCTTGTCGCGGATGCCGCGGTCGCCGATGGGGCAGACGAGGGCGGCGATCCGGTCCTCGGGGATGCCGATGTCGCGGAAGCCGCGCTCGAAGCGGCGGCGCTTGCTGCGCGAGCCGATCAGGCCAACGTAGGCGAGGTCACCCCGCTCCAGCGCCGCCGCCGTGATGCGGGCGTCGAGCGCGTGACTGTGGGTGAGGACGAGGCAGGCGGCGCCGGCGGGGGCGCGGGCGATCTCGCCTTCCCAGGAATCGGTCACGACCGCCTCCACCCCGTCCGGGATGGCGGCGGCGAACTCCTCCGCCCGGCCGTCAATCCAGCGCAGCCGCAGCGGCAGCGGCGCCAGCGCGCGGGCGAGCGCATGGCCGACATGCCCCGCGCCGAACATCAGGACCAGCGGCAAGGCCGCCCGCTCCGCCTGCTCGGCCGCTTCCATCTCGCGCAGCACGCGCCCGTCCGCGCGCTCGATGCGCAGCGAGATGTGGCCGCCGCAGCACTGGCCGAGCGCCGGGCCGAGCGGCATCTCCAGGTCGAGCGAGTCCCCCTCCTGCGCGAGCAGCACGCGGGCACGGGCGGCCGCCTCCCACTCCAGCGTGCCGCCGCCGATGGTGCCGCGGGTCTCCCTCGCCGTGACCAGCATCGCTGCACCCGCCTCGCGCGGGGTCGAGCCGCGCGCGCGGGTGATCAGCACTCGCGCCACCTTCTCGCCGTCGCCAAGCCAGCGGCGGAGCGCCGAGGCGAGGCCGCTCACGACACGCTGCCCGTGCGCAGCCGCTCGACCACGCCCAGCACCTGCTCCGGCGTCGCCGGGGCGTCGAGGCGCGGGCAGGTCCGGTAGTCGGCGACGCTCGCCACCGCGTCCGAGATCGCGTGCAGCACCGAGATGCCGAGCATGAAGGGCGGCTCGCCGACCGCCTTGGAGCGGAAGATCGTGTCTTCCCGGTTGTCGGCGCCCTCGATCATGCGAACGTTGAAGATGCGCGGACGGTCGCCGCAGGCGGGAATCTTGTAGGTGCTCGGCGCGTGCGTCCACAGCCGGCCTTCCTTGTCCCAGACCAGCTCCTCCGTGGTCAGCCAGCCGGCGCCCTGGACGAAGCCGCCCTCGATCTGCCCCATATCGACCGCCGGGTTCAGCGAGCGCCCGGCGTCGTGCAGGATATCGACCCGCTCGATGCGGTGCTCGCCCGTCAGCGTATCGACCGCGACCTCGGTGCAGGCAGCGCCGTAGGCGAAGTAGAAGAATGGCCGACCCTCGCCCTTGGCGCGGTCCCAGTGGATCTTCGGCGTCTTGTAGAACCCCGTCGCGGAGAGCGAGACGCGGCCCATGTAGGCCTGCTTGATCAGCGTCCGGAACGGGACCTCCTGGTTGCCGACGCGCACGCGGTTGGGCAGGAACTCCACTTGCTCCTTCGGCACCGACCAGTGCTCGGCCGCGAAGTCCACGAGCCGCGCCTTGATCGTGCGCACCGCCGCCTGCGCCGCCTTGCCGTTCAGGTCGGCGCCGGAGGAGGCGGCGGTGGCGGACGTGTTCGGCACCTTGCCCGTGGTGGTCGCGGTGACCTTGATCTGGTCGAGGTCGAGCTGCAGCTCCTCGGCGACCACGCGGGCGACCTTGGCGAACAGGCCCTGACCCATCTCCGTGCCGCCGTGGTTCAGGTGGACGCTGCCGTCGTTGTAGATGTGGACGAGCGCGCCGGCCTGGTTGTAGTGCGTCGCGGTGAAGGAGATGCCGAACTTCACCGGCGTCAGCGCGATGCCGCGACGGATGACCGGGCTGCCCTCGTTCGCAGCCCGGATGGCCGCGCGCCGCCCGGCGTAGTCGCAGTCCCGCTCCAGCGTCGCCACGATCCCTGCGATGATGTTGTCCTCGACGACCTGGTGATACGGCGTGACGTTGCGGTCCTCGGTTCCGTAGAAGTTGCGCTTGCGCACCTCCAGCGGGTCGAGGCCGGTGGCGAAGGCGATCTCCTCGATGATCCGCTCCGCCCCAACCATGCCCTGCGGCCCGCCGAAGCCGCGGAAGGCGGTGTTCGACACCGTGTTGGTCTTGAGCGGCAGCGACGAGAGCCGGACGTGGGGATAG
Organism: uncultured Alphaproteobacteria bacterium; assembly: GCA_963839135.1. GTDB lineage: Bacteria > Pseudomonadota > Alphaproteobacteria > Acetobacterales > Acetobacteraceae > CAWKEH01. Next base: position 47,648 of record CAWIUA010000007.1, on the reverse strand, counting down.
AAGTAGCAGTTGTCGGCGTGGAACAGGGCGCGGTCCGTCACCGGGCCGGAGAGGTCCGCCGAGAAGCCGCAGCGAGCGGCGCAGCGCATCGCCACACCGTGGATGCGGCCCTCCTCGTCGTAGCCGACCTCGTAGTCGAGCACCACGTCGTGCCGCTTGCCGGTGATCGCCATGTCGTCGTCGCGGTCGGGACGCAGCTTGGCCGCGCGGCCGCTCTTGGTGGCAACGATCGCGGCGATGCAGGCGAACAGGTTGGCCTGCGTCTCCTTGCCGCCGAACGCGCCGCCCATGCGGCGAACCTCGACTGTCACGCTCGTGTCGGGGACGCCGAGCACGTGGGCCACGAGGTGCTGCGTCTCGCTCGGGTGCTGCGTCGAGGAATGGACGCGCACGTCGCCGTCCTCGCCCGGCTCGGCGAGCGCGATCTGGCCCTCTAGATAGAAATGGTCCTGGCCGCCGACCCGCATCCGGCCCGAGAGACGGCGCGGCGCCGCAGCGATGGCGCTGGCAGCATCGCCGCGGCGGAGCGTCATCGGCTCCGTCACCAGCACGCCGCCCGGAAGTGCTGCGTCCACGTCCAGCAGCGCCGGGAGGTCCTCATACTCAACGACCGCCAGCCGCGCCGCCTCGCGCGCCGCCTGCCGCGTAGGGGCCGCGACCGCGAAGATCGGCTGGCCCAGGTATTCCACCGTCTCCGTCGCGAGCAGCGGTTCGTCGCCCTTGCCGACCGGGCTGATCTCGTTGTGCGCCGGCACGTCATGGCCCGTAAGCACCAGGGCGACGCCGGGCGCCGCGCGCACCTCGTCGAGGTTCAGGGACAGGATGCGCGCGTGCGCCCGCGCGCTCAGGCCGAGATAGACGTGCAGCAGCCCGGCCGGCTCCGGCAGGTCGTCAATGTAGAGCGCCTCGCCGGAGACGTGCTTGTGGGCGCTGTCGTGCTGCAATGGGCGGCGCAGCGCACCCTGGTCCGTTGCGTTCGCGACCAGGTCGGGGAGCATCTGGTCAGGCATGGGCGAGACTCCTGTCGCCGACGAGGCGGGTCTCGGCGCCGGGCGCCGTTGTCTCGATATGGAGACGGAGAAGCAAATTGCGCGCCACAGCCATGCGGTAGCCCGCGCTCGCGCGCATGTCGCCGATCGGCTGGAAGTCCTCGGCCAGCGCATCTTGCGCGTCACGCAGCGCCGTCTCGTCCCAGGCGCGGCCGAGCAGCGCGGCCTCGGCGTGCGCGGCACGCTTCGGGGTCGCCGCCATGCCGCCGTAGGCGAGGCGCACCTGGGCTACCTGGCCGTCCTCGACGCGGAGCAGGAAGGCCCCCATCACGGCGGAGATGTCCTGGTCGAAGCGCTTGCTCACCTTGTAGGCGCGGAAGCGCGTGCCGGGCGCTGGCTTGGCCACGCTGATTCGCTCCACGAACTCGTCCGGCCGGCGATCCTGCAAGCGGTAGGCGCGGAAGAACTGCTCCAGCGGCATCGAGCGCCGCGCGTCGCCCCGGCGCAGGTGCAGCATGGCGCCGATGGCGATCAGGGCTGGCGGGGAGTCGCCGATGGGCGACCCATTCGCGATGTTGCCGCCGATGGTGCCCAGGTTGCGGACCTGGACCGAGCCGAGCCGGCGGAACAGCTCGCCGAGGTCGGGGTAAAGCGCTGCGAGCGGTCCCAGGGCCTGCGTGTAGGTGACGCCGGCGCCGATCTCCAGCGCGGCCTCGGTCTCCTCGATCCGGCCTAGCTCGCGCACGCGCCCGATCCAGACCACCGGGTTGAGCCGCTCCATCGCCTTCGTGACCCAGAGCCCGACATCGGTTGAGCCGGCGACGATCGTGGCTTCCGGGTGCTCCGCCATGACGGCGGCGAGTTGGTCCGCCGTGGCGGGGATGTGGAAGCTGCGCTGGCCGCAGCGCACGTGGACCGGGCACCCATCGTCGAGCGCCTGCAAGCGCGCGAGCGCCGCCGCCTCGTCCGCGGCGAAGCGATCGCCGCCGTAGAGTTCATACATCCGGCGCGCGGCACGCACGATCGGCGCGTAGCCGGTGCAGCGGCAAAGGTTGCCGGCGAGGATGTCGTCCATCTCCGCCTCGGAGGGGGGCGTCTCGTAAGTCTTCAGCATCGCGAACAGCGACATGACGACGCCCGGCGTGCAGAACCCGCACTGCGAGCCGTGGCAATCGACCATCGCCTGCTGCACCGCGTGCAGTGCGCCGTCCGGCCGCTTCAGGTCCTCGACGGTGAGGAGCTGGCAGCCGTCGAGCGTGCCCACGAACTGGATGCAGGCGTTGACCGCTCGATACGTCAGCCGCCCTGCCTCCGGCCGCACCACGACGACGGTGCAGGCGCCGCAATCGCCTTCGTTGCAGCCCTCCTTGGTGCCGGTCCGCCGCGCGTCGCCGCGCAGCCAGTCCAGCACGGTGAGCGTCGGGTCGAAGCCGCGCAGCTCGACGGGATCGTTCCCGAGCAAGAAGCGGATGCAGTCGCGCGGTGATTCCTGCGACGGCTGATGCTGGCTCGCCATGTGTGCCGATCCTCCCTGATCCGCAGGAAGAGCGGAGCACGTTTCCATCGTTCCGGTCACGAAGAAGGTCTTGGAAGCAGCTTACAACATCTCCGAATAATCAGGCGAGCGCCCGCACATCCAGCCCGGCGATGTCCCGCTGCACGAGCGGACCAAGCTCGGCGACCAGGAAGTCCGCGAGCAGCCTCACCTTCGACGGGAGCAGTTGCCGGTGCGGATAGACCACGGCCAGCGTCGTGGGCGGCGGCGGCGTATCGAGCAGCACTGGCCGCAGCGCGCCCGATTTCAGGTGCGCCGCCACCTCGAACACCGGCTTGAGCGTGATGCCCAGCCCTTCCAGGGCCCAGGCCGTGAGCACGTCGCTGTCGTCGGCGTCCAGGCGGCCGTGCAGGTGGAGGGTGATGGGTCCCGAGGCGGTCTGCAGCGTCCAGCGGTATTGCTGTGATCCGGGGAAGCGCAGCAGCAAGCATTCGTGCTGGAACAAATCGTCCGGCAGGCGCGGCGTGCCGTGCTCCTCCAGGTAGCGCGGCGAGGCGCACAGGATGCGCGGGCATTCGGCGATCTTGCGCGCGATCAGGCTGGAGTCCTCGGGCACGGCCAGGCGCACTGAGAGGTCCACCGCCTCGCGCACCAAGTCGAGCAGGTGCTCGGAGAGGCGCAGGCGCACGGAGAGTCGGGGATAGAGCGCGCAGAACCGGGGCAGGAGCGGCGCGACGGCGCGGCGCCCCAGGCCGAGCGGGGCGCTGATCCGGAGATTCCCGGTCGGGATGCCCCCGGCCTCGAAGGCGACGCCCTCCGCTTCCTCGACGGCCCGCAGCACGCCCTGGCACGCCTCGTAGAACGCCGTCCCTGGGTCGGTCAGGTGCAACGTGCGCGTGGTGCGGTTCAGCAGCCGCACGCCCAGGTGGCCCTCCAGTTGCTGCAAGCGGTGGCTGACCACGGCCGGGGAGAGGCGCAACTGCCGGGCCGCCGCCGACATGCCGCCCAGGTCAACGACCCGCACGAAAGTCTGGATGTTCTCCAGGAACGACACGGCGCCGCCGCTCTCCCGCCATTCTTCGCGTTTGCCTGAAGGTTCTCCAGTTCGCCGCGCACTGCAAGGCGGGTCGTGAGATAGGGTAGGGTCGGGCGCCCCCAACAAGCGGGGTTAGGGCGAGCGGCGCTCGAGGAGGGCAGCGATGGCGGACGAGGCGACCACGGCGGTGCGCGGGCGCGTCCTGACGTTCACGGCGGACCCGGCGCTCGCGGGCGCGGACGCCTCCCACCGCTACATAGGGGACGCTCTCGTCGTGATGCGGGGTGGGCTGATCGAGGCGGTCGGCGAGGCCGCGGCGCTGCTCCGCACCCTGCCGCCCGGCACGCAGGTGGACCACTATCCCGACGGCCTGATCATGCCGGGCTTCGTGGACGCCCATATCCACTACTCGCAGACGCGGGTGATCGGCTCCCACGGCGCCCAGCTCCTCGAATGGCTGCAACGCTACACATTCCCGGAGGAGGAGCGGCTGCGTGAGGCGGACGCGGCGGCGGCGGCGGCGGGCTTCTTCCTCGACGAGCTGCTGCGCTGCGGCACCACGACGGCCGCCGTGTATTGCACCGTCCACCCGGAATCCGTGGAGGCGTTCTTCGCCGAGAGCGAGCGGCGCGGCACCCGCATGATCGCGGGCAAGGTGATGATGGACCGCAACGCGCCGCCCGGCGTGCTGGACACGGCGGAGCGAGAGCCACGCGGAGAGCGAGGCGCTGCTGCGCCGCTGGCACGGGCGCGGGCGGCAGCTCTACGCCGTGACGCCGCGCTTCGCGCTCACCTCGACGGACGCCCAGCTCGAAGCGGCCGGAGCGCTGGCCCGCGCCTACCCGACCGCGTACGTGCAGACGCACCTCGCCGAGAACCATGCCGAGATTGCGGCGATCAAGGCGCTGTTCCCCTGGGCGCCGAGCTATACGGGCGTGTATGAGCGCTTCGGCCTGCTCGGCCCGCGCTCCCTGTTCGGCCACTGCCTCCACCTGGACGACGACGAGGTCGAGATGCTGGCCGGGAGCGGCTCGGTGGCGGTGTTCTGCCCGACCTCGAACCTGTTCCTCGGCTCCGGCCTGTTCGACATGGCGCGGCTGCGGGGGCACGGGGTGCGGATCGCGCTCGCGACCGATGTAGGCGGCGGCACCAGCTACTCCATGCTGCGCACCGCGGCCGAGGCGTATAAGGTCTTGCAGCTGCAAGGCCAGAGCTGGCCGGCGCTGGAGGCCTTCCACACCATCACGCGCGGCAACGCGGAGGCGCTGGGGCTCGGCGAGCGGATCGGCTCGCTGGCGCCGGGCTACGAGGCCGACCTGGTCGTGCTCGACTCCTGCGCTACGCCGGCCATGGCGCATCGGATGGCGGGGGTGGGCGACCTTGCGGAGGAGTTGTTCGCGTTGCTCACCCTGGGCGATGACCGCGCCGTGGCGGCGACGTATGTGGGCGGGCGCCGGGTGGTGCCGGCCGGCGAGCGGCGGGTGCGTGAGGCGGAGCTGGCGGGGTAGCTCAAGCGCGGTCGCGCCGTTCGAGTTCAGCGCAGACCACGGTCGTCACAGGTCGGGGAAATCCGCGAGCCTGCTCGTGGATTCCAGCATCACAGGTAATCCGTGCCAGACATCCTCGATGCTGCCCGCCTCGCTCTGGGGCTTCTACTCGGGCTCGACGCCGCGCTGCTGCGCATCATCACCCTGCCCGAAGCCCTGAACAGTCCGCAGCAGGACAACCTCGACGACCTCCGCGCCTTTCTCGCGGTGGCGCTGGAGCGCAGCGTCACCCTCGTGAGCCGTGCATACGCCTGGATTATCACCCCATCGGAGGATCGCTGCCCCTGCGGCGATCGCGGCGGCCGCCCCCCATCGCCGCCGACTTGGCCGCTCACCGAGGATGATGCGCGCCAAAGCGATGCCGAACAGCAGGGACGCTTCCCGCAACGCCGCGATCGGGGCAACCGGGGCGATCGTCATGGCCCAGAGAGCCAGGGCGTAGGCGCTCACGGTGCAAGCGCCTCCCGCGAGACCTCGGAGATACTCGGTCCGCGACGGCCGCTGAAGCCTGCGATGCCGGAGCAGCCATGCCAGGAGCAACGGGGCCGTCAGAGGGAAGATCCACAGCGTGTAGGCGACCGCATCGCCTGACGCCCTTGCGCCCGTTGCATCGTTCAAGGTGTAGGAAGCGATCACGACCGCATTGGACACCGACAGGACAACCGCGGCACGCTCGCCGGCAGCTCCGGTCCGGTGCGCCATCAGGCCGACGCCGGCGCAAATCACTGCAATGCCGAGCCAGCCGACGGGAGAGAGATCCTCTCCCAGCACCGCCCAGGCCAGCACCGCCGTGAGCATCGGCGCTGTACCGCGCATCGGGGGTAGGCCAGCGACACCTCGCCGCGCGAGTAGGCCTCCGCGATCAGGGCAAAATAGACCGCGTGCAGGACGGCCGAAATGCCAAGGAAGGGCCACGCCTCTCGGCTCGGCTGCGACAAGAACGGCAGAAGGGCGACGGCAAGCACCGTCGCGCCCGCCACCACCAGCGCCGTCTCGCGGTTCCGGTCGCGGCCGGCCCGGACAATCAGGTTCCAGGACGCGTGCAGGAAGGCGCCGAGGAGAACGGCCGCGAGCGCTGCGGGAGGAATGGTGATCGCATGTGCCGGCATGAGACTGTCATACACGCTGGATCGGCTTCACCCCTGAAGACCAACGAATTATTTTGACAATTCGCAGCAAGGCTCGCGGATTTATAGCGATAGCACCCTGTTCTGGACGAAACAGACATGCCAACCTCCCGTAGGTTCGTTTTCACCTCGCTGCCGCGCTTCGTCGAGCAACCATGTCCCGCCCACGGTCGCCGCCCCTAACCACGCCGGGCGCCTACATCGCCACCCACCCCGGCGCCGTTGCCGCCCGTCGCGAAAACGTCCAGCAGCGTCCCGTCCCGCACCACCGCCGTCCCGTCCAGCGCGATCGTGGTGCCCATCACCGGCAGGTCGAAATGCCCGGCGGTGTGCCGCCCCGCGAACTCATTGGCGCCGGTGCTGAACAGGAAGTTGCCCGCGACCGCGCGCAGCTCGGTGCCGTTGGTGTCCCGCCGCCCGTGCATCGCCAGCGCCTCGTAGCGCGCCGCACGGTTCATGCCCCATCCCACGTGGCTGACGGCATACGCGTTGCGATCGCCCCAGGCCGCGAGATACCCGCGCATGAGGGCCGCGTCAGTGCCCGTGCCCTCGATAGCCACGACGTGGTCCGCCTCGATCCGCAGCGTAACGGGCGATTCCAGGTAGCGCTTGAACGTGAGGTTCACGTCGCCGCGGTCCAGAGCCAATATGCCGTCCACGCATCCCGCGGCGGGAAACGAGACCACGAGGCCGCCGGGCCAGTGCGCGAGAGTGCCGGGCCGCGCGGTCCAGCCGGCGACGCCCACGGTGCGGGCGCCCTGCATCCGCACCCGGAGATCCGTGCCGGCGGCCGAGGTGACGTGCATGGTCTCGGTGCCGCGGAGAGCGCGGGCCGCGGCGCGCACCTCCCGCTCCAGCGCGGGATCGGGCCGCAGCCGTTCCAAGGTCTCCGGGTGCTCGCCGATGTACAGGATCCGGGCGCCAGCCCCCAGGATCGCCGGCGTCTCGCGCGCGTGCATCAGCCCTTCGACCGTGAGGTCCACGACGAAGCCCGCCTGCCCCAAGGCGGACACGACCGGGCCGAGGCCGCCGATGGCCTCGCTGGCGCCGGTGGACCGGACGGGCACGGGATGCGGGTTGCGCGGGCTGGGCACCACGACGTGGAAGGGGCGCGCGCCGAGCATGTGCAGCGCGAGCTCGGCCAGGTGCACGTTCACCGCGCGCGATTGCGTCTCGCTGAGGATCGCCGCCACCTCGCCAGGCCGCACCGCGCAGGCCTCGAACACCTCGCGGAAGGCGTCGAGCCACTTGCCCTCGATGCGGTCGGCGATCACAGCGCGGCGGCCCGGAGCGCCGCGTGCTCCACCTTACCCATCGCGTTGCGCGGCAGCGCGGAGACGAAGCGCAGGTCGCGCGGCACCTTGAAGCGGGCGAGCTGGTCCAGCAGGTGCCGCTTCAGCTCGTCAGCACCGCACGGCTTAGCGGCCGGGCGCAGCACGACGAAGGCCACCGGCACCTCCTGCCAGCGCGGGTCCGGCCGGCCCACCACGGCCGCCTCCAGCACGGCGGGATGCTCGTGCAGCACGCGCTCCACCTCGGCGGGATACACGTTCTCGCCGCCGGACACGATCAGGTCGCAGCGCCGGCCGTGCACGGTCCAGGAGCCGTCGAGTGCCCGCGTGCCGACGTCGCCGGTGTGGAACCAGCCATCGCGTAGCGCAGCCTCGGTCGCCGCCGGGTTGCGCCAGTATCGGCTGAAGAGCTGCGGGCCGCGCACCAACACCTCGCCCGGCGTGCCCGGCGGCACGTCCTGCCCAGCATCATCCACGGCGCGCGCCTCGCAGCCGGGGCCGGGGCGCGCCGGGCCGCCGCGGATGGGCTCGTAAATGGCAATGGGCGCGGTCTCGGTCGCACCATACACGTCCAGCACCGTCACGCCCCGGGCGCGGAAGGGCGCGGTCAGGTGCGGCGGAACGACCGTAGAACCCGTCGCGATGGCGCGCAGGCTGGAGAGGTCGGCGCCGGGCCAGCCCGGGTCCTCGATCAGCGCCTGCAACGTGCTGGGCACGAGCACGGTCAAGGTCGGCCGGTCCGCGGCGATGGCTGCCAGGGTGGCGGGGGCGGAGAAGCGCGGATGCAGCGTCACCGTGGCGCCCGCGAGCAGGGCGGGCATGGTCTGGATGTTGAGGCCGCCCACGTGAAACAGCGGCAGCACGGTCAGTACGTGGTCCGCACGGGTCAGGTCGTGCATGTCCACGCTCAATGCGGCGTTGGCGACCAGGGCCTCGCCCGTCAGCACGGCGCCCTTCGGCCGCCCGGTGGTGCCGCTGGTATAGACCAGCAGCAGCGGTTGGCTCAGCCCGGCGCCGGGATCGCGGTCCGGCCCGGCAGCGCCCTCCAAGGTCCCGTCGAGATTGAGCACTGGCGTCCCCGCGGGCGCGAGGGCCGCCGACGCGGCGTCCACCGCCAGCACCTTCGGCTCGGCATCGGCGACGATCCACGCCACCTCCGGCGCCGCGAGCCGCCAATTGATCGGCACCAGCACCGCGCCGAGCCGGGCGCAGGCTAGCAGCAGCACCAGCGTGGCCGGGTGATTGCGCGCCAGCACCGCCACCCGGTCGCCCACGCCTACCCCGTGCGCTGTCCGCAGCCAGCGCGCCGCCGCCGCGGCGCGCTCGACCAGCCCGGCGTAGGTGAGCACCGCGTCCTCGAAGCGGATCGCCGCCTTGTCCGGCACCCTGTCTGCGTTGCGCTCGACCAGGTCCGCGAAAATGGCATGGCCTACTCGTCCGTCTCGCCGTCCTCATACAGCGCTGCCCGCCCCAGCCGATCCAGGCACAGCTCCGCCGTCCAGGGCAGCATCAGGCTGCCGCAGCGGCTGTCGCGGTAGAGGCGCTCCAGCGGCAGCGAGCGCAGCATCGCCTGCCCGCCGCAGGTGCGGAGCGCAAGCCGGGCCAGGTCGTTCGCCGTCTCCATCACGGTGTGCTGCGCGGACCAGGCGCGCATCACCTGCTCCTTCGTGGGGTCCGGCCCCGCCTCGCTCACCGCCTGGAACCAAAGGCACTTGGCCGCCTCAAGCTTCACCCGCATCTCGGCGACGGCGAGCTGCTTGGTCGGATACATCCGCCGCTTCACCGGCGGCGTGCCGGGCATCTCGCCGCGAAGGTAGCGCACGGTGAAGTCGTAAGAAGCCTGCGCCAGCCCCATGTAGGTCGGCGACAAAGTGAGAAACATGTGCGGCCAGCGCGACGCTGCCTGGATGTAAACGCCCCGCGGCATCAGGGCCTCGTCGTGCGGGACGAACACGTCGCTGAAATGCAGCGTGCGCGAGACGGTGCCGCGCATCCCCAAGGGGTCCCACTCGCCGCTGACGCTAACGCCCTTCGCGCCAGCCGGCACCGCCAGATAGAGCGTGTCGCGCTGCGACGGCTTGGCGCCCTCGATCCGCTCCGTGCACAGGATGCCGTAGTAGTCGGCGTGGCCGGAGAGCGAGGCGAAGATTTTCTTGCCTGACACCAGCCAGCCGCCGTCCACCGGGCGCGCCTCGGTGCCGAACGCTGCCTGTCCGGCCGCCGCGGCGCCGCCCTCGCTGAACGGCTGCGAATACACGGCGCCGCCCTCCACGATGCGGCGGTAGTGCATCGCCCGGCGCCGCTCGTGCGCGCCGCGCTCCTCCGGCGTCATGTCCAGGTCGTCCGCCAGCGCACCGGACCAGAGGGTCGAGCACACGTGCATGTTCCAGGTCAGCGCCGTCGCGCCGCAGTATCGCCCAATCTCGGCGCCGGCCAACGAGTACGTCTGGTAGCTCGCTCCCAGCCCGCCCTGCGCCTTCGGGATGCACACGGCGAGCAGCCCAGCATCGCGCAGGTCGCGGTAGTTCTCGACAGGGAACGTCGCCTCCCGGTCCCACTCCGCCGCGCGCGGGGCGAAGCGGGTCGCGGCCAGGGCACGCACGCGGTCGAGCAGGGCGGCTTGCTCGGCGTCGAGGCCGAAGGCGGCGGGCGGGAAGATCGGCACGTCCAAGTCGGCGGTGTCCAGCACGCCGCGGGCGACGACGTCCATGCGGTCTCTCCTCCGCGCTAGGGGAGCGCCTCCAGGAAGCCGTCCAGCGCCGCGTTGAACCGGCCCGGCTGCTCCAACGGCGCCAGATGCCCTACGCCGTTCAGCGCAACGTAGCATGCACTAGGGATGCGCGCAGCCATCCGCTCCATCATCGGCGCCGGCGCGTTCGCGTCCTGCGTGCCAGACAGCACTAGGACGGGCACCGCGATCCGCTCCAACGCTGCCCGCAGGTCGAAACCGGGCATGGCGATCATGCAGGCGCGGTAGCTGCTCTCCGGCGTGCACGCCATGAGCTCGCGGGCGAGTGCCACTCCGGCCGGATCGGGATCGTCCCCGACCATCGCGGGCACCAGCGTGTCCGCCATCTCCGCCATTGAGCGCCCGGCGTCGAGCGGTCCCAGACGCTCGCTCAGGAACCGCTCCTGGAAGCTGCCGTCGCGGCTGCCGAATGCCGGGCTGGTTTGTGCCAGGACGGCGGCACGAACCGGGTGCGACGCCGGGTCAGCGAGCACGCGCTGCACAATCATGCCGCCGATGCTGTGGCCGACCAGCACCGGGCGCTCCAGGCCGAGCGCGCGCAGAAATCCAAGCAGCGCCGCCGCGAGCGTGTCCACCGAGACGATGTCCAGCGGCGCCGAGCCGCCATAGCCCGGCATGTCCCACGCTACCGCCCGGAATCGCCGCGCGCCGAAGTGCTCGAGCTGCGCTGTCCACTGCCGCGCCGCGCCGCCGATGCCGTGCAGGAACACCAGCGGCGGAGCGTCAGGATCACCGGCCGTGAGGTAGGCGATGCCGCCGGCGTGTGTCGCCTCGGTCACGCGAGGTCAACCGGGATGCGCGGCCGAAGCTGCGAACGCGTGCGACAAGGTCGCGTAGGTCGAACTCATCGGTTCGCTCGAAACGCAGCGGCGTCACTGAGATCCGGCCCGCCGCGACAGCGACTGCCTCGCTCTCGGCCGCGTCCGGGCGGGGGCCGCGCCGGAACTGCAGCCAATGGTAAGCGACGTCGCGCGGATCGGTGCGCTCCACCACCTCGATCGCCTCGACCAGCCCAACGCCCTGCCGGGTCGGGGTGAGCGGCCCCGCGGCTTCGGGTGGCGCGTGCGGGAAGTTGACGTTGAGGCACGCCTGCTGTCCCTCCCAACCCGATGCGATGAGCTGCCTGATCACGTCCGGCGCGAAGGTGCGCGCCGTCTCCCAATGGACCGGCTGTCGCCGGCTGAAGAGTTGACTGAGCGCGATTGCGGGCAGGCCAAGGAGGAGGGCGGTCATCGCAGCACCGACAGTGCCGGAGAACACCGTCTCCACGCCCAGGTTGGCGCCGCGGTTGACCCCGGACAGGACCAGGTCGGGGCGCGCCGCCGCCATGAGATGCTGCACGCCCAGCACCACGCAGTCGCCCGGTGTCCCGGACACCGCGTAACGGCGCTCGCCCTGCTCGCTGACGCGCAGCGGCGCGTGCAGGCTGATGGAGTGCGAGCTGCCGCTCTGGTCATTTGCGGGTGCGACCACCCAAACCTCGCGGGCGATCTCGGCCGCAACTTCCTCCAGCACGGCCATCCCCGGCGCATCGATGCCGTCGTCGTTGGTCAGCAGCACGCGCTCGACGCAAGGGTCAGCCATGGGATTCAGCCTTATCCGTGGGTTGAATGGCGGTGCGCGCGCCGGGCGCCTGCGCTGTCGTCTCGCGGAATGCGCGCTGCAGTTTCGCCATACCGCCGAGCCAGCGATCGTAGTCCGTGACCTTGCTTCGCATGTAGGTCGCCACCTCCGGATGGGGTAGAATAAGGAAGCGCTCGTCCGCGAGGCCCCGGATCGCAGCGTCCGCTACATCGTCGGGATGCAGCACGCCGTCGCTCGACTGCGGCCCGGCGGGCAACGCGCGGAGCATCGGCGTGTCCACGCCCTGCGGGCACAAAACCGAGACCTTGATGCCGTCGGCGCGGTGAGAGATCGCGAGGTTCTCCGCGAAGCCGATGGCGGCATGCTTCGTGGTCGCATAGACGGCGCTGCCGATCTGCGAGAGCAGCCCAGCCGCCGACGCTGTGTTCAGGAAATACCCTCCGCCCCGCGCCCGCATTCTCGGGACCAGGATGCGGGCGGCATGAACGTGGGCCATGACGTTCACGGCCCAGCTGCGATTCCATATCTCGTCGGCCGCGAAGGCGACATTGTTCGAGGCCAGGTCGAACCCGGCCGCGATCCCCGCATTGGAGCAGAACAGCGCAATTGGGCCGAACCGCGCCTCGATATCCTCGACAACCCGGTGAAGAGCGGCATCGTCGGACACGTCGCACTCGTACGCGGCGCCGCCGATTTCCGCTGCGGCGGCGGCCGCGCCGGCTGCATTGAGATCGACGACGGCGATGGTCTCGCATTCTCCCGGTGGAACCGTCTGGCGAGCGCCCTTCCGATGCCATCGGCGCCTCCCGTCACGACGACGACCTTGCCTTCTACCTTCATGCGCTGCTCCGCCGGCGGATGCGAACCTTATGAAAGGATACTATCCCTGAGACCAAGTGCGCCAAAATGGGGCGCAGATACCCAAGTTTTTGGGGTATCGGGCTTGTCCGACAGAAAGCCAATCGGATGCACCGGTTTCCAGACGTGGAACGGTCGAGGCCGTAGTGGCCGTCAAGGATGCGGGCGGGAGGTCTCGGCGTGCCGATCGAGGTGATCGCGGCCGATGACTTCTCGTCCTATCTGCTTTCGGCACCGGTTCCGGGGCGGCCACCATCGGCCTTGCGGAATGCGGGCAGCGATCTCGTGAATGCTATCAAGCAGGCCCAGGAATTCGGGATCCCGCAAGGAGGGCAGCGCCTTGCGGGACTGTGGGAGCAACGTCGTTCTACCACGACCAAAGCGACGCCAAGCGGGTTTGGACGAAGCGCTACTTGGCGGCCTATCCAGGTGGCCACATCCCCAATGTGGTGCAAGCGGGTGCCTATGCCGCGGTGCACACTACCTGAAACGGTCTAGCGGCGGGCACCACCCGCTGGCGTCGTCGGGAAGAGATGCGGGAATGCGGGTGAACGATTTCTACGATCATAACGTCCGCATCCGCCAGGACGGCCGGGTGCTCTAGGACATGATGCTGTGGCAGGCGAAGCTGCCATCCGAATCAAAGGGTTCGTATGACCTTCTCTCCCTTCGCAAGGCGATCTCTGGGGCGGAGGTCTTCCGTCCGGAGAGTGATGGCGGGTGCCCGCTTGTCGCCAAGTGATCTGGACGAATCAAGCCAGCAACGGCTCCACGAACCGCCCCACATCCCCGCCTCCGAAAAGATGCGCCGCAACGCCGGCCGCCTCGGCCGCAGCGAGATCGCGCGGCTGGTCGCCGACGAGAACCGCGCGTGCCGGGTCCACCTCCCAGGCGCGCAGCAGGTCCAGGATCATGCCCGGCGCCGGCTTGCGCCAGTCTGAGGTTGTCCTATACGCGGGCAGGGATGCCTCGGGGTGGTAGGGACAGTACCGGAAATCGTCCACCGTCCCGCCGGCTGACCGTGCCTGCTCCGCGACCCAGGCGTGCAATGCCATCACGTCCGCCTCGGTGTGATACCCGCGCGCGATGCCGGACTGATTGGTGACGACGAAGACGTGCCAGCCCCGGTCGGTTGCAAACCGGATCGCATCCAAGGCGCCCGGCATCCACTCCCAGCGATCGCGCGTTCCCACCCAGCCGTGGTCCACGTTGAGCACGCCGTCACGGTCAAGGAACAGCGCCCGGCGATGAAGCCGGGATGCCAACTCGCGATGCGCCTGCGCCAGGCTTTCCGACGCGCCGATATCCGCGAAATAGCCGTCCGACACCGTGCCGCGCAGGCGCCCAGCGGCGGCGAGCCCAGGCAGCATGTCCCGCTCTAGCGAACAGCGCTCCCCGATGCCCTCCAGCACGGAGCAACTGAACGCGTATAGCCCGGTGTTCATGAGCGCGGCCTCCGCCCCCTCCGGCCGCTCGCGCACGCTGACGACCTGCTCGCCCGCCGTCTCAACGACGCCGAACCGGGACGTCTTGGCCGTCGGCCGCAGCAGCATCCGCGCGGTGCATTCCTCGCCATCCTCAGCCCAGGCAGCAAGCAGCCGGGCAAGGTTCGTGCTGAGCAGGGAGTCGCCACGGCAGAGGAGAAATCGCTCATGGAGCAGCTCGCGCGCGTGCCGGAGAGCGCCGCCAGTGCCGGCCTCGACCGGCGCCTCGGCGACTACGAGCCGCATCGGCTTGGGCAGCCGCGCGGCGATCCCGTCGAGTGCCTCGCGAACAGGCCCGCCGAAATGGCCGGTTAGCAGCACCGCCTCCTCCACGCCGAAGCGGGACAGCTCGCGCAGCTGCCAGGCCAGGAAAGGATGCCCGCCTAGGGGCAGGAGCAATCGCGGCGTTGCCGGCGCGGATGCGTCGGGCGGCGTACCGAAGCCTCCGGCGAGGACCACGGCCTGCCGGACCGTAGCTTCGCGCAAGACTACCGGGCGGGAACCGGGCAGAGCGCCCGTTCGGCGAGCGCGCAGACGAGATGCGCCGCCGTAATGTGTATTTGCTGGATGAGCGGCGTCCAAGCCGAAGGGGCCTCAAGGATCAGGTCACACCGCTCGCGCATCGGACCGCCATCCTGGCCGGTAAAGCCGAGGCACACCAGCCCGGCGTCCCGCGCCGCGTCCAGCGCGCAGAGCATGTTCCGCGAGCGGCCCGAGGTTGAGATGCCGAGAAACACGTCGCCCTGCCGCCCGAGAGCCATGATCTGGCGTGAAAACACGTGCTCGTAGCCGTAGTCGTTGGCGACGGCCGTGAGGCCTGAGGTGTCGGTGGTCAGGGCGAGTGCTGCGAGCGGTCGGCGGTCGAACATCAGGCGCGCGATGAACTCGCCCGCGATGTGCTGCGCGTCGGCGGCACTGCCGCCGTTGCCGGCGATGAGCAGCTTGCCGCCGGCCTGAAGCGCGCGAGCGATAGCTTCGCCCATGCGGGCCAGCACGGCGCGAGCTTCCCAGCTCGCGGCGAACGCCTGCATAGCGGCAGCCGACTCGTCCAGGTAGCGCGCGATGTACTCCGCCTCGGACAAGCTTTAGCCCCCCGTCAGGCTCATGTGCCGGGCGACGCTCGGGGCACGCGAACGGCGGTCGATGACGAAGTCGTGCCCGCGCGGCTTGCGCGCGATCGCGGCCCGGATCGCATCGTCGAGCTCGTCGTCGTCCGCACCCGAGCGCAAAACGCGGCGCAGGTCGGCCGAATCGTCCTGGCCGAGGCACATGTAGAGCGTTCCCGTGCAGGTCAGGCGCACCCGGTTGCAGCCCTCGCAGAAATTGTGGGTCATCGGCGTGATGAACCCGAGCCGCGCTCCGGTCCCTGCCACGTCGTAGTAGCGGGCCGGGCCGCCGGTCCGGTGCGTGCTCTCGGTCAGGTCGAACCGGGTTCGGAGCCGGGCGCGGACGAGAGAGAGGGGAAGGTACTGGTCCGCCCGGTCCGCACCCACGTCGCCCATCGGCATGGTCTCGATCAGGCAGAGATCGTGACCCTCGGCGATGCACCAGTCGAGCAGGGCGGGGATCTCGTCTTCGTTCGCGCCGCGCAGCGCGACTGTGTTGATTTTGACGTGCAGGCCCGCGTCCTTGGCAGCTCTGATGCCGTCCAGCACGCGGTCGAGCCGCCCCCAGCGGGTAATGGCGGAGAAGCGCTCGGCATCCAAGGTGTCGAGGCTGACGTTGACGCGGCGGACGCCGCAGGCGGCGAGGGCGGCTGCATGACGGGCGAGCTGGGTGCCGTTGGTCGTCAGCGTCAACTCATCGAGGCCGCGTCCTAGGCGGCTCCCGAGCCGCTCGAAGAGGCCCAGCACCTCGCGCCGGACGAGCGGCTCGCCGCCGGTTATGCGGAGCTTGCGGACGCCGAGCCGGATGAACGCCGCGCAGAGCCGCTCCAGCTCCTCCAGCGTCAGCACCTCCGCCTTGGGCAGGAAGTGCATGTCCTCAGACATGCAATAGACGCAGCGCAGGTCGCAGCGGTCCGTGACCGAGACGCGGAGGTAGGTGATGGCGCGGCCGAACGGGTCGAGCATGGTGGCACGAGGGGTAGCGCTGGGCAGGACGATGTTCAAGCGTCGTCCTCGACGAACTCGATGCTGGCCGCGGCGAGGTTGAGGACAACCTTGCCAGCGTGCTCGAAATTAGCCGTGACGCGATCGCCGACCGCACTCTGAACCTGACCGATACCCCAGTCGGGCCGGCCAAGATGACGGATGCGCTGGCCCGGCTCTGCGGCAGCGCGTAAATGCATCATGGTTTCTGCCCTCTCGTCCCACCCGCGACATGGGCGCTCGCGACACCGTAAGCCAGAGGTAGCAAAGGAAAAGTAAATGAAATTGGAGAGCCTGCAGCTCGGCGAGATGATCTGTGCGCGTATCTGCCATGACCTGGGCGGCTTGGCAGGCACGCTCGCGGGCGCGCTGGACCTGGCCCAAGAGGAAGGCGGTGCGGCGGGTGGCGATGCCATCGTCCTTGCACGCGAGGCAGCCGACGCGCTCGCGCACCGGCTGCGGCTGGTCCGGATGGTCTTCGGTCCCGTTTCGGACCCGCTCGGCGCTCCCGGCATCGCTGAGCTTACCGCTGGACTGGATGAGCGCGTGCACGTGGACGTTTCGGGCCTCGGGCCGACTCCGCTCATTGGGTGCCGCGTGCGGCTCGCGCTCGCGATGCTGATGCTCGGCGCGGAAGCCCTGCCCGCGGGCGGCACCATCCAGATCTCTGCCGATCGAGGTGGGGCGCTGCGCGTGGCTGCGCACGGCACGCGCGCGGCTTGGCGGCCCGGCGTCATCCTGGGTCTCGCCGGCGCGGCGCCGGGCGGGCCGCGCGAGCTCCTCGCACCACTCTGCGCCCTCCTAGCCCGCACCGCCAGAATGGAGCTAGCCGTCGAGGAGGCGCCACCTGTTCTAAGCGCCACACCGCTCAGCGTTCCCCGAGGTTAACGGTTTCTTCGCACATGCGCGGCACTGTGGCCCCGCTGTCGGAGGCGTGGGATGGACGACCTGCTCGCGGATTTCCTGATTGAAACCAACGAGGGTCTCGCCGAGCTGGACACGGCCCTGCTCCGTCTGGAGCAGGCACCGGGCGATCAGGCTTCGGTCTCCCTGATTTTCCGCCTGGTCCACACGATAAAGGGCACTTGCGGTTTTCTCGGCCTCGCCCGGCTAGAGGCCGTCACCCATGCGGCAGAGACTGTGCTGGGCCGTGTTCGGGACGGGCGACTTGCTGTTACCGCGGGTCTGGTCAGCGGCGTGCTCCGTGCTCTCGACACGGTGAGGATGATCGTCGCCGGACTGGAAGCGACAGGCACTGAGCCGGCCGGGGACGACGGCGGGCTGATCGCCGCTCTGGACGCCCTGGCCAATGGCGACACGTCCAAGGTACTTGGGTCGGCCGCGGACAATGCGCCGGAGCTGGTGCCGGCGCTTGCCCAGATGCCGGCCCTCAGTGCACCCCAGAGCATACGCGTGGGCGTGGACGTGCTGGAGAACTTGATGACGCTGGTGAGCGAGTTGGTCCTCGCCCGCAACCAGCTCCTGCAGATCTCGCGAACGCGTGACGATCCGGCCTTCTCAGCGCCACTGCAGCGCCTGTCGCACATCACGTCCGATCTGCAGGAGGGCGTGATGAAGACCCGCATGCAGCCGATCGGAAACGCCTGGGCGAAGCTGCCGCGCCTCGTGCGCGACCTCGCGCGCGACCTGGGCAAGCGCATCGAGCTCCACATGCACGGCCAGGACACGGAACTGGACCGGCAAGTCCTGGAGTTGATGCGGGACCCGCTCACGCACATGGTCCGCAACAGCGCGGACCACGGCCTGGAGCGGCCTGAAGAGCGCCGGGCAATGGGCAAGCCGGAGACAGGGCGCATCCAGCTCAGTGCCTACCATGAGGGCGGCCAGATCCTCATCGACGTCAGCGACGACGGGCGCGGCCTCGCGCTCGACCGCATCCGGGCGAAGGCACTCTCCAACGGTTTCGCGACCGAGGCGGAGCTGGCCGCGATGACTGACGCCCAACTGCACCAGCTGATATTCCGCCCCGGCTTCTCGACCGCGGCCGAAGTCACGTCCGTCTCCGGCCGCGGCGTGGGCCTGGACGTGGTCAGGGCCAACATCGAGCGGATTGGCGGTTCCGTCGGGCTGCACAGCAAGCCCGGCGCAGGCTCCTGCTTCACCATCACCATCCCGCTCACGCTCGCAATCGTTTCGGCCCTGATTGTCGAGGCCGCGGGCGAGCGCTTTGCTATCCCGCAGGCAGGCGTGGTCGAACTCGTCCGTGCTCGCTCAAGACCGCATCTCGTAGCGCGTCCGAGCGTAGTCCCAGGCGGAGAGGACGATGGGGCGGCTTGGATCGAGCACATCGAGGGCACCCCAATTCTGCGCTTGCGCGACGGATTGCTGCCGCTCGTCTCGCTGGCTGACCTGCTGCGGCTTCCCCCAGTCACCGACGCGCCGCCCGGGACGAGCAATGCCTACATCGTCGTGACCTCCGTGGGCGCCACAACGCTCGGCGTGATTGTGGACCGGGTGTTCGACACCGAGGAGATCGTGGTCAAGCCGGTGACGCCAATTCTGCGCCATATCACGATGTTCAGCGGCAATACGATCCTCGGTGACGGCAGCGTTATCATGATCTTGGACCCAAGCGGCATTGCGCGGGCGGCTGGGGTGAGCAGCGCGAATGAAGCCCGGCGGGCCGTCAGCACGGCGCAGGCCATCGGGATGCAGAGCGAGGAGCGGACGAGCATCCTCCTGTTCCGCGCTGGCGGCGAGCAGCCGCGCGCCGTGCCGCTCGGGCTGGTGGCGCGCTTGGAGCACATTCCACACGAGCGGATAGAGGGCACGACCGGGAGCTACGTTACGCAGTATCGCGGGCAACTCATGCCGCTCCTCTGCCTTGATCCTGGCCAACCTCTCGGGAACAAAGGGGATGACGGCAGGGGCCTGCCGATCCTCGTCTTCACCGAGGGTGAGCGAAGCATGGGCCTCGTCGTGGACGAGATCCTCGACGTGGTTACCGATCGGCTGCACATCGAGCTGGGCGGCGCGAGACCGGGCGTGCTCGGCTCGGCCGTCATCGCCGGGCGAGCGACCGAAGTGCTGGACGCCGGCTACTGGCTCGCCGAGGCCGGGCAGGACTGGTTCCGCTCAGTGGGCGGCCGTATCGGCAGGGTGCGCGTGCTCTGCATCGAGGACAGCGATTTCTTCCGCCAGATGCTCGTGCCGACGCTCTCGGCAGCGGGATATCAGGTGTCGACCGTAGAGAGCGCCGAGCGTGCACTTGCCTTGCAGGAGGCGGGCGTGCAGTTCGACGTAATCGTATCCGACATCGAGATGGCGGGCTTGGGTGGTCTAGGCTTCGCCCGTGACGTGCGCGCCGGAGGCACCTGGGCCACGCTCCCCCTCGTGGCGCTCAGCGGGCTGACGGCACCCGCCGACGTCGCAGCCGGACGTGCTGCCGGCTTCACCGAGTATGTCGCGAAGCTCGATCGCGCCGCCTTGCTTTCCGCGTTGCAGCGTTGTGTGCGGGCATCGGCCGGTTCCGTGGCATGAGCGGCTCTGTGCTGGCCGAGGCAGAGCTGGCCGCTGCTGCGGAGATCACGGCTGTGCTCGTTACCTTGAGCGTCGCCGGGCAGCTTTGCGGCCTGCCGGTGCAGAGCGTGCGCGACGTGCTCGGCCCACAGAACATCACGCGCATTCCCCTGGCGCTTCCTGAGATCGCCGGCAGCCTCAACCTGCGCGGCAAGATCGTGACTGCCATCGATTTGCGCCGGCGCCTTGGTCTGCCGCCCGCGGAAGCTGGGGCGCAGCGCATGAGCATCGTTACCGAGCATAGCAATGAGTTGTATGCCTTGCTGGTGGACCAGGTCACAGAGGTGTTGACGCTTCCCGCGTCAGGAATCGAGAGCGTGCCGCCGAACTTGCCGCCTGCCTGGCGCCGCTATTGCGCTGGCGTCCACCGCTTGTCCGATCGCCTGATGGTCGTCCTCGATCTCGGGCGCGTGCTCGATCTAGTTCCTTCGGAGACGTGACCGAAATGCCCGCGTTCCCTTGTTCTACCCCGAACGCGATATTGGAACGGCGATGCCTCATCGTGGATGATAGCCGGGTCGTGCGCAAAGTCGCCCGCCGGATCCTTGAGCTGCATGGCTTCCGCATCGAGGAGGCGGAGAACGGGGCCGAGGCGTTGCTGGCGTGTCGCCGCAGCGCACCGGAGTGCGTTCTGCTGGACTGGAACATGCCGGTCATGAACGGCATCGAGTTCCTGCATGCGCTCCGCTCGGAATTCGGTCCGGACAAGCCGCTGGTCGTGTTCTGCACGACAGAGAATGACCTCGGATCGATTGAGACTGCGATCGGTCACGGGGCGCAGGAGTACATCATGAAGCCGTTCGACGAGGAGCTGCTCGTCGGGAAATTCGCTCAGGTCGGCCTCTTGTGAACGCAGCGACGTTGCTTGTGCGGCCAACACAGACGCGCGTGCTGATCTGCGACGACTCGGCGGTCGCGCGTGAGGCGTTGACACGGTTGCTGGAGAGCGATCCCGACGTGCGTGTTGTCGCTCGCGCCGGCAACGGTCAGGCAGCGCTCGACGCCGTTACCCGGCAGCATGTGGACGTGGTTCTGCTCGATGTTGACATGCCGATCATGGATGGGATGACGGCGTTGCCGCTCCTTCTCAACGCATCGCCTGGTGTGCGCGTCATCATGGCCTCGACGCTTACGCAGAACGGTGCCGATGTGGCGCTCCGAGCCTTGCGCAATGGAGCGGCGGATTACCTCCCGAAGCCGAGCATCCACGACATGGAAGGGGATGGCTTCCAGCGCGAGTTGCTCGGCAAGGTAAAGGGGCACGCTTCTATCCAGCGGGCGGCCGATCCTCGCTCTGGTGGACTCCTGGGCTCGCTTTCGCTGCGGCCTGCCGGGCGTCGGCCGCGGCTGCTCGCGATCGCCAGTTCCACTGGCGGCCCACGAGCGCTCTTCGATTTGGCGCAAGGCCTAGCAGCGCGTGGCCCGCTGCCGGTACCCGTGGTCGTGGTGCAGCACATGCCGCCGACGTTCATGCCGATCCTCGCCGAGCATTTGGGGCGTGCAGGGAACCTCCCCTGCACCGAGGCGCAGGACGGCGAGGTGCTCCAGCCTGGCCGGATCTATCTCGCGCCGGGCGACCGCCATCTTCTGGTGCTGCGGGCGGCGAAGGACCTGCGAGCCAAGCTCTGGGACGGTCCACCGGAGAGCTTCTGCCGCCCGGCGGCCGACCCGACGCTGCGCTCAGCCGCCGACGCGTGCGACGGCCGGGTCCTGGCCTTGGTGCTGACAGGCATGGGCCAGGATGGGCTTGCCGGAACGCGGGCCATCATCGAGGCGGGCGGAACGGCGCTCGCGCAGGACGAAGCAAGCAGCGTGGTCTGGGGCATGCCGGGCAGCGTGGCCAAGGCCGGGTTGTGTCACGCCGTGCTGCCCATCCCGCGCCTGGCCGCGCGCACCCTCGATCTGCTGCAGGGTCTTACAGCGTGAGTCCCTATGAGACGATCGCCCAGCTGATCCGCGCGCGTTCTGGCTTAGTGCTCGGACCGGACAAGCTCTATCTGATGGAAGCGAGGCTCGCTTCCCTGATGATGCGGGAGGGTTTGAGGGATCTCGGGGATCTTGCTGAGCGCCTATGCGGCACGCCAGGAATAGGCCACAGCGCAGAGCTGGCGCGTGAGGTGGTTGAGGCGATGACCACCAACGAGACCCTATTCTTCCGTGATACCAAGCCGTTCACCCATCTTCGCCAGCAGACGTTGCCGAGGCTGCACCAGTCGCGTCACGCCAGCCAGCCGCTTCGCATCTGGTCCGCCGCAGCATCCACCGGCCAAGAAGCGTACTCGCTCGCTATGGTGCTTGCGGAGGATCGGGCCACGATGCCCGGGCGGTCCGTCGAGGTACTCGGCACGGATCTCGCTCGCGAGCCGATCCAGCGTGCACGTGAGGGCCTCTACACGCAATTCGAGGTTCAACGTGGTCTGCCTGTGCAGATGCTCGTCAAATACTTCGAGAAAGAGGAGAAGGGCTGGCGGGTGAAGCCGAATATCCGGGCAGCTGTCCAGTTCCGCGAGTGGAATTTGCTGACCGACCTTTCAGCGCTCGGCAGGTTTGACGTCGTATTTTGCCGAAACGTGCTGATCTACTTCGATCCGCCGACGAAGACGCGCGTTCTGAACGCCATCGCTCGGCAGGTCGTGTCCGACGGCGTGCTCTATCTCGGCGGCACTGAAACGACGCTAGGCCTCACGACGCGCTTTCTCCCACTCGCAGCCGAGCACGGAGTCTATGTGCCGGCTCGCGTCGGACGGGAGCGGGCAGCCTAAACTGAACTTTGCCCACTTTCGACCGCAAACTCTGACCTTACTCACGTTTGGTAGGGCTGTCTGTCTACGCTGCCAGCGCGACGCCGAGCAGATCGAAGCTCCGGCATTGCATTCTGGTGGGGGTGGCGAGGATGGCGGTGATGCGATCGCCGCCGAGGCGGACGACATTGCGGGTCAGGGTGGCGAGATCGGCGAGCAGGGTGTGGAAGCTATGCACCGGCAGTGGTTCGCCATCGGCGGGATCGGTGCATGTGCCGGCAGTCTTGCGCCGAGCCGCCGGCGAGGCCGTGGCCGTCGCCACGGGCGATGTCCGCTGTGCATCACGTCCGACCGGGTCGTGCTCGTCGAACAGGATCGGCGCCAGGCGCTGGCGCATGTGCCATTCCAGGTAGTAGGCCAGCATGCAGAGCAGCACGTGCGCGCGCACGCGCGGCGCGGTCCAGTGGAACACCGGACGCAGGTCCAGATCGACGGTTTTCATCGAGCGGAAGGCCCGCTCGACGCGGCTGAGACTTTTGTAGGCGCGCACCGTGGCGGCGGCGTCGGAGCGCGCGGCCGGCAGGTTGGTGCGCACCACGTAGAGGCCGTCCAGCGCGGCCTCGGCGGCGATGGCGGCGTCGTTCCTGGCGAAGCCGAACGCATCGTCGCTGATGCTGATCTGGAAATGCTTGGCCATCTTGCGCCGACCCAGCACCGCGCCGACGGCTTGGCCGATCGCCGCTGCGCCACGCAGTGGCTTGCTCGCCCGTTGCACGCGGGCCTGGATGCGGATCAGGTCCGTCTCGGTGGCCGCCAGGAGCTCTCCTCGCTTGCGTGCCCGCTCCTGCCCCAGCAGCGGGTTCTTACAGACCACCAGGCGTTCGCCCGGATAGTCGGGGCTGACGATCTCCGCCATGTCGCGGGTGTCAAACAGGGAGGGCTGCAACGGCCCGCCCTCGGCCGCCAGCGCCTTGATCGCCGGGGCGCGCAGTGCGGTGATCCAATCGATCCCGGCCGGGCGCAGCGTCTCCTCGATTCGCGCGCTGGTGAGCAAGCCGCGGTCACCCACCATCACCACGCGCTGCAGCTTGAACCGCTGCGTCAGCTTGTCGATCTGGGATGACAGCGTCATCGGATCGGCGGTGTTGCCTGCGAACACCTCGACCGCCACCGGGCAGCCGTTCGCGGCACAGAGCAGGCCGATGACCAGTTGCGCGCGATCGCGCCGATGATCGCGACTATACCCATGCCGCGCCAGTTCGCAGCAGCGTCCTTCCAGGTAGGTGGAGGTGACATCGTAGAGCAGCAGGGCGCCGTCCTTGAGGTGGCGGCGGGCCAGGGTGGTTTCGATGAAGCCCTGCTCCGTGCCCAGCCAATCCAGCGTGGCGTAGACCTCCTTGGCGGTGACGCTGCTAAGCCCGAGCATCTCGCCCAGCGAATGGCTGGCGGTGGCGGGGTCCAGCATCCGCGCGGTGGCCAGCTTGGCCGCCGGGTCGAGCAGACGGGCGATGATCAGGGCGAGTGCCAGATCGCGTCGGCGTTGCGACGCGCGACGCGGCAGCAGGGCCTCGAGTTCGATCCGCCGTGCAGTGCCGAGCGCGGCGAGCACGTGGCCATGGGGAAGAGCGCGGACGATCTCGACGGCGTCGGTGGCGGGCAGCAGCGCCTCGCCGCGCAGCACGGCGCGCAGCTGCTCGATGCGCTCGGCCGGCCAATCGGAGAGGTTCTTGAGGGTTCGGTTCTTGGTCTTGCCATTCTCGCGGTAACTCTCGCGCAGAAGGATGGCCGGCGGTGAGCCTCGGTTGGGGATGACGGCGACATACATGAGTGGACGGAATCAGGCCGAGTCGTGTCGCGTCAAGGGAAATCTGCACGCCACATGACCGCAGACCCGGGACTTGTCCTGCCTCTTCAGCGTCTTACGTCAAAAACTGGGCAAAGTTCGGCCTAAAGCAGGACCGTGCGGTGAAGTTCAGCTGCGAGCTCGCAGACTCAGATGCATCATGGGTAGGCGATGCGGACGATAGGTCGGGCGCCCAGGTTCGGGTGGGCCTGATCAACGCGGATCGCCTACAAGCCAGCGTCGATCAGGCTATCAAGGGTGATCGGGAAGCGGCGGACACGGATGCCAGTCGCGTGCCAGACGGCGTTGGCGATGGCGCCCGCCGTTCCAGTGATCCCGATCTCGCCCACCCCCTTGATGCCGAGCGCATTGACATGCGGATCGTGCTCCTCGACGAGGATCGCTTCGAGCGAAGGCACATCG
This sequence comes from uncultured Alphaproteobacteria bacterium, assembly GCA_963839135.1. Classification (GTDB taxonomy): domain Bacteria; phylum Pseudomonadota; class Alphaproteobacteria; order Acetobacterales; family Acetobacteraceae; genus CAWKEH01. Next base: position 22,850 of record CAWIUA010000007.1, on the reverse strand, counting down.
GCGTTCACAGGCACATGATACTCGGCGAGGTTCGCGTTCATCGGGCGACCGTAACGCGGGTCCATCACGGCCTGCTCATGCAGGGCGAACGACACTCCCCAGATCATGCCGCCAAAATATTGGCTGCGCACCAGGCGCGGATTGATGATCCTTCCAGCCGCGAAGGCGCCGACCAGCCGGGACACGCGCACTTGCCCGAAATCCGGATCAACCTTGACCTCGGCGAACACCGCCCCGTGCGCGTGCATGGCGTAGGCAGCCTGAGCGGCCGGGTCAGCCGCGCTGCTGCCGCGCCCCTCGATCTCGGCCAGCCCGGCGCGGGCGAGAATGTCGGCGTAGCTCTCGCCGCGCGTCTCGTCGTCGCGGCGGGACAGACGGCCGTCGCGCGCGATCACCCCGGCGTTCCCGGCCCCGAACAGCGGCGAGCGCTCGTCGCCTGTGGCCAAATCCGCCAGCTTGGCGATGACGTCGGCGCCGGCGCTGTGCATCGCCATGCCGGCCGTCGCGGTGTGGGCGGAGCCGCCCGCGATTCCCGCGTCCGGTAGATCGGACGTACCGGCCCTGAACTCGACCTGGTCGGGGTCGAGCGCCAGGCTGTCGGCCGCGATCTGGGCGAGCGCGGTCCAGGCGCCCTGGCCCATGTCGTGGGCGCCGGTCTCCATAACGCCGGTGCCGTCAGCGCGGAGCACCGCCCTGGCCTGCGCCTGGAACATCAAGGCCGGGAAGGTCGCGGTGCCCACGCCCCAGCCGACGAGCAGCCCGGCGTCGTCGCGCATCTGCCGCGGCGCAAGGGGTCGCGACGCCCAGCCGAAGCGCTCGGCGCCCTGGGCGTAGCAGTCGCGCAGCGCCTTCGAGGAGAACGGCTTGCCAGAGATCGGCTCCACTTCGGCGTAGTTCTTGAGACGGAACGCCAGCGGGTCCATCCTGCAGGCCAGCGCCATCTCGTCAATGGCGCTCTCGAGCGCGATGCTGCCGGACGCCTCGCCCGGCGCGCGCATGAACAGCGGCGTCCCCGTATCGAGCCGCACACCCTCGTGCGACGTGGCGATCGCCGGGCTCGCGTAGAGCGTGTGCGAGGCGTCGGCGGCCGGCTCAAAGAAATCGTCGAAGCTGCTCGACGTGGTCTTCGCGTGATGCGCGATCGCCGTCAGCGCGCCCTCGCTGTCGGTGCCCATGCGCAGCGTCTGCCGCGTCGGCGCCCGGTGGCCGACAGGGCCGAACATCTGCTCCCGGCGGAGCACCAGCTTGACTGGCCGCCCGACGAGGCGGGCCGCCATGATGCCCAGCACCTGCGGCCCGGACAGGCCCTTGGAGCCGAAGCCGCCGCCGATGAAGGGGCTGCGGATATGAACGTTTGCCGGTGGGATCCCGAGCAGCTCGGCAATGCGGCCCTGGCTCATGGCGAGAGCCTGGGTCGGCATGTCAATTGACACCGTGTCGCCGTCCCAAGCCGCGACGACGGCGTGCGTCTCCATGGCATTGTGATACTGGGCCGGCGTCTCGTAGGTCGCTTCGATGCGGGTGGACGCCGCCGCGAGGCCCGCCTCGACGTCGCCGCGGCGCACTTCGGCCGGATTGCCGACGCCCACGGCCGGCGGGACGAAGCTCTCACCGGAGTCGAGTCCGACCCGGGCAGGCTCGACCTCGTAGCGGGGCGACAGCAGCGCAGCGCCCTCGGTCGCGGCCTCGAGCGTCTCGGCGATCACCACCGCGATCGGCTGGTTTGCGTAGCGCACGGCATCGCTCTGCAGGAGGTCGAGCCGGAACGCGAATGGATTCGTCTTCGCGTCCGGGTCCACCGCGAGCGGCGGCTTGTTCGCCTGCGTCATGACCTCGACGACGCCGGGGTGCGCCTTGGCAGCCTCGACATCCAGGCCGGCGACTCGGCCGCGGGCGACGCTGCTCACCGCGAGGACGGCGTAGAGCATCCCGGGCGGGTGGTTGTCGGCTGCGTAGCGGGCGTCTCCCGTGACCTTCAGGATGCCGTCCCGCCGAGTGAGCGGCTGGCCGATGCTGGAGCCGTGCCGGACGTGTGCCGCGGCCTGGGTGAGGGTGATCTCAGACATGGCGGATAGTTCCGGGGATGGACGCGAACGGGGACGCCGGGAGCGCGGGCACGCGTGCGGGCGGTCCGGCCGCGGCCTGCGTGAGGGCGCGCGCGACGACCCGGCGCGCCAGCTCGATCTTGAACGCGTTCTCGCCTGAGGGCTTCGCCTCGGCGAGCGCGGCCTCGGCCGCCCGGCGGAAGGCGGCCGCATCCGGACGCGCGCCGGCCAGGATCTCCTCCGCGGCGCGGGCGCGCCAGGGCTTCGGCGCGACGCCGCCCAGCGCGAGCCGCGCCTCGGCGATCCTGTCGCCCTCCATGCGCAGGGCCGCGGCGGCCGAGACGACCGCGAACGCGTACGAGGTGCGCTCGCGGACCTTAAGGTAGCAGGCGTGCGCGGCGAACCGGGCCGCTTCGCCCGGCAAGCGTACGGCAATCACCAGTTCACCCGGCTCGAGCACGGTCTCGCGCTCCGGCGCGTCGCCGGGCAGGCGGTGGAAGCTTTCGAGCGGGATATCGCGCCTTCCCGCCTCGCCCTCGACCTCCACCACGGCGTCGAGTGCTGCGAGCGGTACGCAGAAATCGGACGGGTGCGTGGCGATGCAGGCCTCGCTCCACCCCAGGACGGCGTGCAGACGGGTCTCGCCGCCGCGGGCATCGCAGCCCGAGCCGGGGGCGCGTTTGTTGCAGGCGCTCGCGACGTCGTAGAAGTAAGCGCATCGCGTCCGCTGCAAGAGGTTGCCGCCGACGGTGGCGGCGTTGCGGAGCTGCGCCGAAGCGCCCGAGAGCAGCGCCTCAGCGACTGCCGGGAAGCGCCGTGCGAAATCCGGGTCGTGGGCAAGGTCGGAGTTGCGCACGAGCGCCCCGATCCGCGCGCCTCCGCCAGGCAGGTGCTCGATCCTGTCGAGCCCTGGGAGATGATTGACGTCCACAAGGCGGGCGGGTCGGACGACGCCGCCCTTCATCAGGTCAACGAGGTTGGTGCCGGCGGCCAGGTAAGCGGCGCCGGGCGCCGAGGCAGCCGCGACGGCGTCGCGTATGGTCGCGGGCCTGACATACTCGAAGGTGTTCATGCGGCTTGCTCCCGGCTGGCTTCGGCGAGGCGTCTCTGCGCGTCCAGCACCGCTTCCGTGATCCCGGCGTAGGCGCCGCACCGGCACAGGTTTCCGCTCATGCCCTCGCGCACGCGCTCGGGGTCGTCCCCCGCTTGACCTTCCTGGATCAGGCCGACCGCGCTCATGATCTGGCCCGGCGTGCAGAACCCGCACTGGAAGCCGTCATGCGCGATGAACGCCGCCTGGATGGGATGCAGCTCGTGCCCATGCGCCAAGCCTTCGACCGTGAGGATGTCAGCGCCGTCGTGGCTGATCGCAAGGGCGAGGCAGGAATTGATCCGTCGTCCGTCAACGAGGATCGTGCAGGCCCCGCACTGCCCGCGGTCGCACCCCTTCTTGGCTCCGGTCAGGTTGAGGCGCTCGCGGAGGAGGTCCAGGAGCGTGACCCGCGGGTCTTCGAGTTCGAGCATCCTCTCCACGCTGTTCACGGTGACGGTGATTGACAGGCTCATGAAGCGCTCCGATCAGAGCTGTTGTAAAACGGGCCGGGCGGCGGTGCCGGCGTACCGCGATCAATTGGAGTGCCGCTGTGGTCACGGCTTACACACGACCGGGAGGATTTCCGCCGCGCGCAATGTCCATGGCCGGCGGGCGATGCCTTGCGCGGCCGCTCCGGTGCCGCTGATGCGTTATATGGAGGCTGCCTCCGCTTTGCAAGCGGAAACGAGAGTTGGATGGGGGACATGGGCGATCATTCGGGCAAGACCGCGAGGGGGCCGCGCGCTGATGCGCTCCGCAATCGCGAGCGCGTGCTCGAGGCCGCGAAGGCAGTCTTCAGCGCCGGTGGCCCGGGGGGAAGCCTTGAGGCTGTGGCGCGGCGTGCCGGTGTCGGGATCGGGACCCTGTACCGGCATTTCCCGACTCGCGAGGCATTGTTCGAGGCGGTCTATCGCCGGGAAGTGCAGCATCTCGTCGATTTAGCAGAGCAGCTAAACGCGGAAGCGGCGCCGGTCGAAGCGCTGCGCCGCTGGATGCGCGCGAACGTAGAGTTCGTCGCGACGAAGAAAGGCATGTCAGCAGCGCTCGCGCTCGCGGCGCACGGCTCGTCTGACCTCGCCGCCTATACGTTCGAGCGCCTTACCTGCGCCGTAGGGGGCCTGCTGCGCCGGGCCGTCGAGGCAGGCGAGATACGTGCCGATATCAGCCCTGAAGACCTCGTCCGCGCCTTCGTTGGCATGTGCTACACTCACGACAACCCCGGCTGGCAGGCGAACGTATTGCGCTTGGTCGATGTCCTCGTTGATGGCCTGCGTAGGACGGCCGATGCGACGCCCTCATAGGCCGACTGGGTCGTGATCCAGCTTACCGGCGGATCGGGGCTTACCCTGTCTCACAACGTTCTCGCGAAACCTGCCTTCGAACGGACAGGCGCCGCGCACGGGCTGGGAAAGCCCCGAGCCTGCAGCAAATCCGAGACTCTGTTGCGCTTCCGTTTACAATGGCGCATACTTGCTCCAAGGAGCAGGAAACTGGCCCGGCCTGCTGAGCAGCTCTGGCATCAGGGCCTGGAAGGCGCATTCGGATGCCGACGACCGTATACTTCGCGAGCAACCGCGTCCTGACCGGGCCAGCCGATATCGTCGCAAGCTACGGCCCGAATATTCAGGCACCATCGTCGTCAGCGGCCATGATGTATGGGACGGCGTTCGTGGACGGCATAGATCTCGCGACCAATGCTCAAGGGACGGTCAATGCGATCCAGGATACTCATCAGGGTGGATTCGCGCAGACCGCCATCGACGATCTGTCGAACGCCGGCCGCAATCTGCTCCTGTTCATCCATGGGTTCGACAACACGTTCAGCGACGCGATAACGCGCGGGGCGTTCAACCGGGAATGGATGGCGGCGTCCGGAATCGCAGCGGCAGATACGACGGTCGTTGCGTTCAGTTGGCCGTCGCTGGGGCGGATCGTCGACATCCCGATCCTGCAGGGTGATTACCTACACGACCAGACCATGGCGCGCCTGTCCGGTGTGCACCTGATGACGTTCTTCGCCGGCTTGGAGCCGATCTTGCGCACGGCCCGAGCGAACAAGCGCGGCACGTTCCTGCTCGCCCACAGCATGGGCAACCTGGCGCTCGAGAGCGCGGTCGAGAACTGGTTCCTGCACGGCAACAGCAACGCCCAGCTGTTCGATCTGGCCATTCTCGCGGCGGCGGATTGCGGCTACGACACCTTCGATCAACCCAGCCTCGCGCGGCTGAGCGGCCTGCCCCAGCTAGCCCAGCACGTCGCGATCTATTACAGCCACGCCGATCACGTGCTGCAACTCAGCCAGGCCGTAAACTTGGGTGCTCAGCGCCTCGGGCAGGATGGGCCGCGCCATAGATCCGATCAGTCGCTGTTCCCCCCTGCCAAGTATCGCATGGTCGATGCTACGGGTTTTCAGGACTATCCCTTCACGTTCCTGACTTCTCACCAGTACTACCGCCAGTCTCCCAAGGCTCGTGCGCAGATCGCCGCAGATATGGGTCAAGCCGCCCCAGCTTTGCTTGTAGCTTGACACCGCCATCAGATCGTCGGCTCGACTGGACCGCGTCGCTGGGTCGGATGCCGACGCGCGCCTGTCTCAAGCCGCGGGGGCCCTTCGCCAGGCGGCATCACCGGACGCGAGTCGCCAATGACCTACGGAGATGCCGGATGAAGGAGCAGGCAACGATCGCCTCGATGCCCCTCTACACGCAGCTGGACCGCGTCGCCCGCGGTCTCGCCGCGCAAGGCATCGGTCCCACGGACCCGATCCGGCCCGAGCAACTGTTCGCACTCGACCAATGGCACTACCACGGCATCGATGCGATACAGGCCGCGGCGGACCGGCTCGGGATTGGACCCACGAGCCGGGTGCTCGACGTGGGCTCCGGCATCGGCGGGCCGGCCCGCTATCTCGCTTTTGCGACGGGGTGCAGCGTCACCGCGCTGGAGCTGCAACCAGACCTGCACGAGATCGGCGTGGACCTCACGCGCCGCAGCGGGCTCGCGGCGCGCGTGACGCATTTGTGCGGCGATGCGCTCAGCTGCGAGCTGCCAGAGGCTGCGTTTGATGCGGTGGTCAGTTGGCTGGCCGTGCTGCACATCCCTGACCGGCCGCAGCTCTGCACCCGGCTCGCGCGAGCGCTGCGCGCTGGCGGCGGTTGCTATATCGAGGATCTCTGCATGCGCGCGCCGTTCTCCCACGCCGATCTGCACGACCTGCGAAACGTTGTCTTCGGCATCACAGTCACTAGCGCCGAGGATTACGTACGCGATCTAAGTTCGGGCGGCTTCGCCGACGTGGCCGCCACGGACCTGACACCCGACTGGGCTCCTTTCGCCGCCGCGCGCCTGAAGTCGTGGCGCGAGCAACACGCGAGCTATGCCCGCGTGTATGGTGAAGGGGCCTATGCGGCGCACGAGCTCTTCTACGCCGTCATCAACCGGCTCTACGAGAGCGGCAGCTTGGGCGGCATCCGGCTTGTGGGGCGCGTGCCTTAAAGAGACCTATTGGGCCCGGGAGCTGCCGCTGGTCCGGCGTGACAGGGCGCGCTGCTGCGCGCCGTCCTCGCGCCGCACGCGAGGGCGCCAGAGCTCGCTTCAATCGATGTACTCGGCTCTGGTTGAAAGGACGTCGCGTATAAAGTCCGGCACGGTCAAGCCGTCACCGACCTTAGCCTCGAGCGCTTGTTCGGCGGCGCGGATGCCGACGAGCTTGCTAATCAAGTGGTCAGCTCTCTCGCGCGGCACGACCACTACGCCGTCGCTATCTCCAATCAGGATATCGCCCGGGTTCACCACCACGTCGCCGATCACGATCGGGGTTCCGATGTGACCCGGGCCGTTGCGGGCCGGCGAGTTCGCCGTTACCCCGGCGCAGAAGATCGGCAGTCCGACGGCCTGAAGGCCTGGCACGTCGCGGACGAGACCATCGGTCACGAAGCCGGCGACGCCCTTGTTGCGCGCCATGCCGAGCAAAAGGTCACCGGTCACCGCCGTGCTCACGAACTTGTCGGTCGCAGCGACCAGGACGTCGCCCCGCTGAGCGACATCGACCGCACCGAACAGGGCGAGGTTGTCCGCCGGTCCGGTGTGGCACGTCACGGCGACACCCACCATGCGAGCCTTGTCCGGGAACAGCGCGCGGATCTCGTGCGGCAAGCAGCCGCGCCCGCCCATGGCGTCCACGAGATGACCCGTCGGTACGCCCCGGAATGCTGCCACCTGTTCGGCCGTCGGACGGGGGAAACGCCGCCGGATCGTCAGCAGCGGGGGATCGTGAATCATTGCTTATCGTCCTGTGCTGCGGGGCGGCCAATTCTGATGAGCTGCCTGACACGGTTGCGGGCGCCCCTGTTGCAACTAGTCATGATGCCGTCCAGCTCTCGCCGGCATCAGGCAATGCGGGCCGAGGTCGCCGATCCGCGTCGCTCCCATCAGACCCATCGTCCGGTCGATCTCGCGGCGAAGGATGTCGAGCACGTGCCGCACCCCGGCCTCTCCCCCGACGGCGAGGCCCCACAGCTGCGGCCGCCCGATCAGGCAGGCGGCTACGCCGCTGGCGAGTGCTTTCACGACATGGCTGCCGCGACGCACGCCGCCGTCCATAAGAACGGGAACGCGGCCCGCGACGGCGTCAACGATCGGCGGCAACGCATCGAAGCTGGCGACGCCGCCGTCGAGCTGGCGCCCGCCATGGTTCGAGACGATCATCCCGTCGATGCCGCGGTTAACGCCCTCTCGCGCTTCGTCCGGATGGAGCACGCCCTTGATCAGGAGCGGCCCGCGCCAGATGCCCCGGAGCCAATCGACGTCCGCCCATGACAGGCCCGGATCAAGCATGTCCGCCAGCCGGCCGGCGAGTGTCGCGATGTCGTGGGGACTGCCTGGGCGCACGTAGTTGCCGAAAGTCAGGCGCGGCAGCGTCGTCCGCATGCGCCGCAGCCAGGGCACCTTAGTGGCGGTCGCGAGCGTTCCGGCTAGTCCGAACCGCGGCGGAATGGTGAAGCCGTTGCGCAGGTCGCGCTCACGGTTGCCGAGCAACTGGTTGTCGATCGTGAGGACCAGGGCCGCGTAGCCGGCGGCGGCGGCGCGTTCCACCATCTCACGCGTGAAGCCGCGGTCCTTGTAAACGAACACCTGCATCCAGCGGGGATCAACGCCGGTGCCGGCGATGTCCTCGAGCGTGCAGACCGATCCGTGGCTGGCGCAGTACGGGATGCCGCTCGCGGCGGCCGCCCGAGCCGACTCGCGCTCGCCATCGGGCCAGAACAGGCCGGCGAGGCCAGTCGGCGCGATCACGAGCGGCATGGCGATGCGCCGGCCGAAAAGCTCGGTTGAGAGATCGCGGGTGGCGGCGCCGTTCAACGGACGGGGCAGAAGGGCGACATCCGAGAAGGCCTCGACGTTGCGCCGCAGGGTGCGCTCGTCCTCGGCCCCGCCGTCGGCGAAGTCGAAGACCGGTCGCGGCAAGGCGGCGCGCGCCGCCTTTCGGACTTGGGTGACGTTGTAGAGCTGCTTGAAGCGGCCGGATGCCGCGCCCGAAGCCGCCATGGTGTCGCGGTCGCGCCCCGATCCGGTGGACGAGACGAGGAGCGGGGCGCTTCGGTCGTCGGGCTTTGTCAAACTGGTCACGGCCGTGACCTCCCGATGTGTCCGTGGTGAACCGGGCCGCCGCCGCCCGGCACGTCGAGGCGGACCAGCGTGCCGGTGAAGGACGGGTCGGGCCCGATCGTGCTCACACCGGCATTGGTGACCCACAACACCTCGCCGCTGAATGCGCAGTTGGTGGTCGCGATCCCGCACGGGATGAAGCGGTCGGGCCGGCCATCCGGCGCGCGCACGTGGATGCCGCCCGCGGCGAGATCGGTCACGTAGAGCCGCCCGTCGGCGCCGACCTTGAGGCCGTCGGGCATCGGCTTGTCGCCCGGCAGTCGGCCGAGATCCTCCAGCGTGCCGTCCGGGCGCCGCCGCCCGACCTTCCCCGTGTAGGTCTCGCCCCACACCACCGACCCGTCGGCTTCGACTGCGACGCCGTTCGGAAAGACGGGTTCGGGAAAATCGACGAGAACGCTCGCCTGGCCGTCCGGTGCGATCCGGTAGATGCGGCTCGGGTCCGGTGATGCCGGGTTATAGGTCCCCGGATCGGTGAAGATCAGGCTGCCGTCCGCGGCGAAGACGAGATCGTTCGGCCCGTTGAGCTTACGGCCCGCGACCTCGGTCAGGATCATCTCGGGCTCGCCGCCCTCGCGCACGCGCTGGATCGAGGGCGTGGTCATCTCGGCGGCGCGCCAAGGCCCCGTCGTGCCGCCGTTCTGGCAGACATAGAACGCGCCGTCGCCGCCGAGGACGCACGAGTTGGGCGCCCCCGCCACGTAGGCGTAGCGGCTGGCTTGGCCGTCCGGGCCGAGGATCGTCAACTGGCTGCGGTAGCTCTCGACGATCACGACCCGCCCGTCGGGCAGCACGGACGGACCTTCCGGCCATCCGAGGCCGGTGGCGAACGGGGCCGGAAAAGTGCCGCTCATTTCACTGCTCCACCATCGCGAAGACAAGCATTCAGCCGGGTGCAGCGTCATCCCCGGTGCCGGTCGCGCTGGCCGCGGCACGGCGCCGCGCGGCGGCATAAACCGACAGGCCGACCGCCACGATGAGGATGCCGCCATTGAAGAAATACTGGACGTAGAAGGGGGCGCCGAGCTGCTGCACGCCGGAGAACGAGAAGGCCAGGATCAGCACCGCCAGCAGCGTGCCGACGACGTTGACCCGTCCGGGATGGATCGAGGTCGCGCCGAGCAGCGTCGAGGCGAAGGCGGGCAGGAGATACTCGGGGCCGACGGAGGGCGTCCCGCTTTCCAGGATGCTGCCGAGGAGGATGCCGGCGATCCCGCTGAGCAGGCCAGAAATGATGAAGGCGACGCAGATCTGGCGCTGCGTGCGGATGCCGAGCAGCGCCGCGGCGCGCGGGCTGGCGCCGATCACGTAGAGGCTGCGCCCGGCCGGCAGGCGCTCCGTCACCACCCAGAGCACCGCGGCCACCAGGGCCACGTAAAGCGCCGGCAGCGGGATGTGCCAGACGATGTTGGAGAGGCCCGTGAAGCTGGCCGGCAGGTCGGAGCCGGCGATCTGCGCGCCGCCGCTGTACCAGTTGGAGATGCCGTAGAGCAGCGTGCCGACGCCCATCGTCGCGATGAAGGAGTCGATGCCGAAGCGCGTCACCAGCAGCCCATTCACGGCGCCGACCAGCACCGCGACGGCCAGGACTACCGCCGCTGCCAGCGGCCAGGGCAGGCCGTTCTGCACTTGCAGGCCGACGATCAGCACCTGCGCCATGCCGAGATGGAAGCCGACGGAGAGGTCGAATTGCCGGGTCGCGAGCGGCACCATCTCCGCGAGCGCCAGCATGGCCGTCACCGACTGCCCTACCAGGACGGTGTTGATGTTCATGGCGCTGAAGAAGCTCGCCGGCCGCAGCAGGCCGAACACCACCATCACCAGCACGAACACGACGGCGAGGCCGTACACCGCGGCGAGGTCGGCGAGCCGCCTGCGGGCGGCTCCCGGATGTGCCTGCCGCCGCGGACCGTCCTCCGTTGCCCACTCTTGGCCGGCGACCTGTTCATCCATGGCGTACGTCCTCCGCCGCGGCGCTCACCGCGCCCTTCCCCGTCGCGGCGCTCACCGCGCCGTGGCCGCTGCCGAGCGAAGCCCTGGCGACCAGGTTGTCCACCGTCAGCGCGTCCCCGCGCAGCTCGCCCACGATGCGGCCGCGGCCGAGGACCAGCGCCCGGTCGCACAGCGTCGCCACTTCCTCGAAATCCGACGACACGACCAGGATCGCGGCCCCGCGCTGCGCCGCCGCGACGAGCAGGCGATGGATCGAGAGCTTGGCGCCCACGTCCACCCCTGCGGTCGGCTCCTCCATGATGAACAGCCTCGCCTTCGACTGAAGCCAGCGGGCGACGAAGACCTTCTGCTGGTTGCCGCCGCTGAGCCAGTCGATCAGCATCGCCGGGTCGCGCGGGCGCACGTCCAGCTGCTGCAGGACGGCGGCGGCTCGGCGGCGCTCGCGGGACGGCACGGTGATGTCCAGGTCCTCCCGCCGGCGATTCCCGGGTGCGGCAGCAGGTTCTCCTGCACCGACAGGCCGGAGAGCGTGCTCTCGCGCGGGCGGTCGGCGGGCAGCAGCGCGATGCCGCGGGCGACTCGCTCCGGGATGCCGTCGCCCGGGGCCAGCGCGGCGCCGTCCAGGCGGATCGTGCCTCCCTGCGGCCGGGCAGCGCCGAACACGGCGCGGCCGATCGTCTCATGGCCGGCGCCGCGCAGCCCGACCAGTCCCACGATCTCGCCGGTGCCCACGTGGAAGTCCACCGGGCCGGTGCGCCCGCAGCGCAGCCCGGCGACCTCCAGCATGTGGCGCGTGCCGGGTGCTGTGGGATGGTGGGCATGGAGCAGCTCGACCGCGCGGCCCAGCATGTCCTGAACCAGCTCCTGCGGTCTGATCGCGCCCATCGCCGCCGCGCGCACCCGGCGCCCATCGCGCAGCACAGTGACCTGGTCGGCGAGCCCGAACAGCTCGCCCAGCCGGTGCGTCACGTAGATCACGCCGCAGCCGGAGCGGCGCAGACGGCGCAGCACCTCGAACAGGCGCGCGGCGTCAGGCTCGGGGAGTGCTGCCGTCGGCTCGTCGAGCACGACCACCCGCGCCTGCCGCGACAGCGCGCGCACGATCCCCAGGATCGCCTTGCTTGCGGCCGAGAGCGTGCCGACCGGCGCGCGCGCGTCCGGCGGCTCCACGTCCATCGCGGCGTAGATCTCCCGCGCCCGCTGCCAGACCAGCGGCCAGGCGATCAGACCGCGGCGGCGCGGGAAGCCAGCCACCAGGGCGACGTTCTCGCCGACGCTGATCTCGTCCACGAGGCCGAGGTCCTGGTGCACGAAGGACAGCGGCAGGTGCGCCCCGAAGCGCGTGACCGGCTCGCCCAGGAGCCTGATCTCGCCGGCATCCGGCGGATGCACGCCGGCGAGGATCTTGATGAGCGTGGACTTGCCGGCCCCGTTCTCGCCGACCAGGGCGTGAATCTCCCCGGCGCCGACCGCCATATCAACGCGGTCGAGCGCCAGCGTCGCGCCGAAGTGCTTGGTGAGGCCTCGTATCTCCAGCACGGGAGGCTGCCCGACCGCCATCGGCGTATCCTCCGTCAGCAGGGGTTCTTGGTGCCCTTCCAGATATTCAGGTAATGGCAAGCGAAGTTGTTGCTCGGCACGAACTCGTGGTTCTTGCCGCCCTCCGTGTCCACGTTGTCCTTGGTGATGATGAAGGTGGGCTGGATGAACTTCGCCGGCGGCTCGCCCGCCATCGCGCGCACCACGGCGTCCATCGCCTCGTAGCCGAACAGGGTGCTTGGCTCGGGGACGCTCGCGACCTCGTAGTTGCCCTTGCGGATCAGGTCATAGGTGGCCGGCGGCGCGTCGGCGCCGACCAGGTGCGCCTTGTCGGGCGATATGCCTGCAGAGTGCAGGGACGAGGCGATGTAGGGGTAATAGTCGTCGCAGCAGGTTGTCATCCACCAGCCGTCGCCGTAGCGCGCGAGCAGGCCGGACATGGTCGGGGGAATGCGGGCGGCGAGATCGCCGATCGGTATGTTCACGATCTCCAGCAGCTTGCAGCCGCTGCAGTTCTTCACCGGCTCGGTGGCCGCGCGCGCCTTGAAGCGGGCGATCGCGTAGCTGTTGTCCACCGTGTGGATCACCCGCGCGTGGCCGTCCGACATCGCGATCACGTAGGCGGCCTGTGACTGCCCGATCTCGGCCGGGCTGGAAGTAATGTTTTGGAAGAGGCCAAGTTGCGGGCTAGGGCCAGGGAAGGCGGTGGCATGGATGCCGATCACCGGGATGCCGTTCGCGATGGCCGTCTTGATCGGCTTCTGCAGCGCATTCGCGTCAACCGGGGTGATGATGGCGGTTGGGTTCGCGGCGAGCGCCTGCTGCATGGCAGCGAGCTGGCCGCTCACGCTGCCCTGGCCGTTGAAGGTGAGGAGCTTCCAGCCCAGCGCCTTCGCCGCCTGGCGCAGGCCGTTGCCCCAGCCGATGTAGGTTGAATAGGACTCATCACCCGAGACCCAGGCGATCGTCACGGGTTCCGTGCTCGCGCGCGGGCCGTCAGTGGGACCCTTCCAGTCCGTTTGCGGCTTGGTACGCTCGGCGACGATAGCCTTGGCCTGGTCCACGGACATGTTGGCGTCAATGGTCGGCTCGCCCCAGCCAGGGAACGGCTCGGCCCGCGTGCTAGCATGGCCGGTGCCGATCAGCCCGGCGCCTGCCGCGAGCAGTGTTGCGCCGCCAAGCAGGCCGAAGAGCCGCGCCGTTGGACGCCTCCGCATGATCTTTCTCCCTTGCTGCTTCTTTTGCGTTTTCATTGGGCTGCGGCGCGCTCTACCCGGCGGCTTTCGGCCACATCGGCTTGTCCGTGAGGTGGCGGGCCTCTAGCGGCTGCTTGACCATCGGACGGCTCCTACTAGGTTTACCCGGAAGCTTATCATGCGATTATAATGTCAGACAACCTGCTTGTGCGCCGAGTTGAGGCCTAGAATCTCCGATCGACGGAACCCGAAGGATCGAGCACGCATGGACACAGCGCAGCCAAACAGGACGCGGCGCACGCGGTTGCCCGAGAAGCGGTCGCGGGCTGTCCTCTCGGGTGCGAGCGAGGCCGACGACAGCCGGCCTGTCAGCCGGGCAACGCTGCCACAAGGAATCGTCAACGCCATCGCAGAGCTGATCATGCAGGGCATCTGGAAGCCCGGCGACATGATCCCGTCCGAGAAGGAGCTGGCCGCGCGCTTCCAGGTAGGGCGCTCGACGATCCGCGAAGCAGTCAAGAGTCTCGCCGTTCTAGGCGTGCTGGAAGCGCGGGCCGGCGAGGGATCCTACGTGCGGGAGGCTAATTCGGAGTTGCTCTCGGGGGCCTTCAAATGGGGCTTACTGCTCAGCGAGCGCAACCTTGGCGACTTGGTGGACGTGCGCGTGCTGGTGGAGGTGGAGTGCGCCGGCCGCGCCGCGGCTTCTCGCACCCCGGCGACCGCGTACGCGCTGATGCGGACGCTCGAGCACATGCGCGGCGCGCAGGAGGACGAACGCCGCTTCATGGCGTTCGACAACGCGTTCCACACCCAAATCGCCGAGATCGCGGGGAACTGCATCTTCGCGAGCATCGCTTCCACGATCCAGGTGATCGTGCGGCTCTGGTATCCGGCCACGTATTACGTGCCCGAGACCAAGGGAACGACGATCGTCGAGCATTTGGCGATCGCGCATGCGATCGAGCAGGGCGATGTCGAGGCGGCGCGGACGGCCATGCGCACGCACTTGCTGAAGGCTGCGGCGCGGCTGGAGCGCGTCATCGCCGAGCGGCGCTCCTGATGCGAGGCGGTGGTGGAGCTGAGGGGATTCGAACCCCTGGCCTCCTCATTGCGAACGAGGCGCTCTCCCAACTGAGCTACAGCCCCGCCTTCCGCAGGGCGCGGACCTTGCTCGCGCCCTTGCCTGGTGTCAAGCCGATCCTGCCGTGTTGCGCGCGCGGGCCAGGGAGGGCTAGAAGCCGCCGACCTCTGGAGCGGCACCGTGATCACCGGACTGTTCTCACTGCTCTATCTCGCGATCCGGCTCTACGTGTGGGCGATCATCCTCGCCGCCGTATTCAGCATGCTGACCGCCTTCGGCGTCCTCGACACCCGCAACCGGCTGGTCTGGACGATCGGCGACTTCCTCCACCGCATCACCGACCCGGTGCTGCGGCCGATCCGCAATGCGCTGCCCAATCTCGGCGGCATAGACATCAGCCCCATCGTCGTGATTGCCGTGCTCGAACTCCTCGTTGTACCCGTGCTCCGTGGCGTGGAAACAGCGATCTTCACCGGGAATTGGCAGGGAATCCTGTTCTAGCCGTGCCCGCTCGCATCCTCGACGGCCGCGCGCTCGCGGCCCGCGTGCGTGCCGAGGTGGCGGCCCGCGTCGCCAAGCTCCCGTTCCAGCCCGGCCTCACCGTCGTGCTCGTGGGCGACGACCCAGCGAGCGCGGTCTATGTCCGCGCGAAGGATCGCGCCGCGCAATCGGCCGGCATCGCGGCGCAGACGATCCGCCTGCCCGGCACCACCAGCGAATCCGTGCTGCTCGATCACGTCGCGAGGCTCAACGCCGACCCGGCCGTGGACGGCATCCTCGTGCAGCTTCCCTTGCCGCCGCACATCCGCGCCCGCGCCGTCATCGAGACGCTCGATCCGGCGAAGGACGTGGACGGTCTGCACCCGCTCAACGCCGGGCTGCTGCGGGAAGGGCGCGCACTGCTCGCGCCCTGCACGCCGCGCGGGGTAATGCGGCTGCTCGCCGAAGCGAGGATCACGCTCACCGGGACGAAGGCGCTGGTGCTCGGGCGCTCCATCCTCGTCGGCAAGCCGCTCGCGGCGATGCTGCTCGACGCAGACGCGACGATCACAGTCGCGCACTCGCGCACGCGCGACCTCGCCGCCGAGTGCCGCTCGGCGGACGTGCTTGTTGCAGCCGCAGGGCGTCCCGGGCTGGTGCGCGGAGACTGGGTGAAGCCGGGTGCAGCCGTCGTGGACGTGGGCATTAACCGGCTTGCGGACGGCAGCCTCGCGGGCGACGTGGACTACGCCGCCTGCGCGGAGGTCGCAGGATGGATCACGCCGGTGCCGGGCGGGGTCGGGCCGATGACGATCGCCTGCCTGCTGGAGAACACGCTCGCGGCGGCGCTGGCCCGGCGTGGGGCGAGGCGTGGCGCGGCGTAAGCGCTTCCACAACCTCGACCCGGTCGGATCGCGCGGCTCCGCCGTGCTGCTGCGCTGGGCGCTGACCCGCGAGAGAGCGCGCTGGCCGAAGCGCGTCGTGGATCCAGACTACCCGCCGCCTGGCTCCGTCGCGCCCGGCCACGTCGGCGTCACCTTCATCGGCCACAGCACCTTCCTGCTGCGCTTTGGAGGCCTGACCCTGCTTACGGACCCGCAGTTCAGCGAGCGCGCCTCGCCCGTCCAGTGGGCCGGCCCGCGACGCGCGCGAGCGCCGGGAATCGCGCTCGGCGCCTTGCCGCGGGTGGACGCCGTGCTGCTCAGCCATGACCACTACGACCACATGGACCTGCCCTCGCTGCGCGCGCTCCAGGCGCGCTGGGCGCCACGCGTCGTGACGACGCTCGGCAATGCGAGACGCCTCGCGCGGGCGGGTGTGCCGGGCGCCGTTGAGCTGGATTGGTGGCAGGGCTGCGCGCTCGGTCCCGCGCGCGTGACGGCGACCCCGGCGCGTCACTTCTCGGGGCGCACGCCCTTCGACCGATTCCAGACGCTGTGGGCTGGGTTCATGGTGGAGGTCGCGGACGGGCGGCTCTTGTTCGCGGGCGATTCCGGGGCGGGGCGGCATTGGGCGATGATCTGCGACCGCCTCGGACCGCCTGGCGTCGCCCTGCTGCCGATCGGCGCCTACATGCCGCGCGAGATCATGGGGGTCGTCCACGTGGACCCAGCCGAAGCCGTTGCCGCCCGTGCGGAGTTGGGCGCCACACGCGCGATCGGGATGCACTGGGGCACGTTCCAGCTCACGGACGAAGGCATCGACGAACCGGTCCGCGCGCTCGAAGCCGCGCGTGCGGCGACCGGGCTCTCACGCGAGTGCTTCGACGTAATGGGTTTCGGCGAGACGCGCGAGCTGCCGCTGCGCTGACGCGAGCGCCCGCAGGCCCGAGTGCTCTACGGCAGCGTCTCGACGTCTTGCGCGTCGTCGAGACGGACGAGCTGCCGTTGCGCGTGCACGGGCGTGCTTGACCATGCGAGGCTGCCAGCGCTGCCGCACGACGAGCAGACCGGCTCCCACGCGGGCTGTATCGTGCCGCAAACGGTGCAGCGCCACTCGGGATCGGGGGCGGCTGTCGCGGCCTCGCGCAGCGCGTCGCGGGCAGCGGTCGGATCGTCCTCCGCCTCGGCGAGGTCGGCCTTGAGTACATAGAGACGGCGCTCGCGTAGCCCGGTCGCGGCCGCCGCATCGACATATCGGCGCGCCTCGCCGAACAGCCCAGCATCGAGCGCGAGGCGGGCCAGCAAGAGATTGCTGTCGGCAGAGTTCGGCGCTTCCTGGACGAACGCTTTCCCGGCCCTGACGCGCGTGAGCGGGTCGCGGTGAAGCCGGAGCGCGAACTCGGCGAGGTCGGGCTGCGGCGCCGCGGCCCAGGCGCGGCGGAGCACCTCCTGCACGACGCGCTCCCGGCCCGCGGCGCGCATACGCCGGGCGTAGGCGAGGGCGGCGGGGCCGAATTTTGGGTCGGCATCCCAGGCAGCCTTGGCGAGGCGTCTAGCCTCGCCTGCGTCCGACGCCGCGTCGGCCGCGGCAGCGCCCAGTGCGGCGCGCTGGGCCGACCTGTCGGGGGGAGCGAGCCGCAGTGCATCCTGCCAGGCGCCGGTGCGGAGCGCGAGTTCGAGCCGCTCGGTCCGGAGCCACGCGGCGCCGGGCTGGGCAGCCTCGGCGCGGCGGGCAAGATCGGCCGCGGTGTCGAGGTCGCCGCGCGCGATGGCCTGGCGGAGCAGCCCACGCAGCCCGAGGAACGCGGCATCCGGCCGCGACGCGAGCGCCCGGAACGCGGTCTCAGCCTCAGCCTCGCGCCCGGCGAGGCGCCCGGCACTCGCGGCGAGCAGGAGCGCGATCGGCTGGTCGCCAAGGCTCAACCGGGCGCGTTCGGCCTCGCGCCGCGCGGCGGTAGCGTCACCCGCGGCAAGCGCCACCAGTGCCCGCGTCACGGCCGTATCGCCGCGCGCCCGGGTGCGCCTGGCACCAGCGGCGCGAAGCCGGCGCGGGCTGCGGAGCAGCGCTCCTAGAACCCGGAACAGGATGTAGAGCAGGACGAACAGGATCGCGGCGAGGAGCACCGTGACCGGGGTGGATGCCTCGTAGGTCAGATCCCCGAGCTGCGCCGAGACCGAGCCGGGCAAGAGCGAGACCGCCCAAGCGATGGCGACGATGACTGCGGCGATGATGAGGAAGCGGATGGCGGCGCGCATCGGCCTAGCCCTCCGTCGCGGCTAGCTTGGCGAGCGCCGCGCGCGCGTCGAGCAGCGATTGGGCCTGATCGCGCCACGGCTTGATCGCCTTGGCAGCAGGACCGGCGAGCCCGTCGAGAGCCTGGACGGCGCCGGCGAGGTCGCCCGCGTCGAGGGAGTGCTGAGCCTGCGCCAGCACGCCCGCGACTGGGTCGCCCAGCACGACGCGGGTGCCCTCGCGAACCGTCACGGACTGCTGCGCGCGCGTCCAGAGACGGTCGATGAAGGGCTGCCCCTCCGTAATTGCGGGCTGGCTCGCCTCATGCGCGGCCTGGGCGGCGGCCGGGAAGCTCAGGCGCAGCTCGCTCATGGTCGGCGGCGGCTTGGTTGCGAAGCGTGCGAGCGCGGGCGGAGCGTCCGGGATGGTGCCGAGCGGCTGCCCGGCGTCGAGCGCGGCGGCGGCCCCTTGCAGCCGGGCAAGGTGCTGCGCCGTCGTCGTCAGCCCGGCAACCTCGCCCGCTGAATGCTCGGCGGTGGTCAGGCGACTGTCCATCTTGTCGAGGCGCGTTGTCAGAGCGGCTTGGTTGCTGCTTGCCTGCTGCTCGGCAGCCGCGAGGCGCGATTCGACCTTGTCGAGCCGGGCACCGATCGCAGCAACCTGGCTCGCCTCGCTCTTGGCGGCCGAGTCCTGCTGTGCGGCGAGCTGATCGAAGCGCTTGCCCAGCGCTTCGAGGTCTGCCGGACTCGCCGCGGGAGGCGGCGGCGTCGGTACCGGGCGCGCCTCAAGGGCAGCGATCTTGTCCTCCAGCGGCTTCAGGTTCACGGGGGCGGGCTGGGGGCGTGCCGCCAGCGCCGCGACCGCGGCCTCCAGCGGCTTCAGGTTCACGGGAGCGGGCTGCGGGCGCTGCTCTAGCGCGGCGACCTTGTCCTCCAGAGGCTTCAGGTCCACCGGAGCGGGCTGCGGGCGCTGCTCCAGGGCGGTGATCTTGTCCGCCAGCGGCTTGAGATCCACCGCGGGAGCGGGCGTTTGCGCGGGTGCGACGCGAGCTGCTCGACGCGGTTGGAGAGCGCCTGGACCTGCGCCGTCAATGCGCCGATGCGGTCCTGATCCTGCTTGACGTTCCCCGCTAGGACAGGGCGCGCGCCTGGAGTTACATAGAGATAGACGACCGCGGCCACGAGCGCCAGGAACGCCAGGACACCGAGCAGGGACGCGAGCGCTGCCAGGCCCGACCCGCGGCGCTGCACGGGTTCGGCGTAGGCGCGCTCCGCGGGCGCAGCGGGCGGCGCGTCCAGCGATGCGCTCTGCGATGGGCTGTGCGGCGGTTCGTCCAGACGGTGCGTGTCCAGCGTCGGCTCGCTCGGAAGCGGGTCGGCCATGGGCTGGTCGCCCGGCGGCGGGTCATTCGGAGATTGGTCGCTCATAGCAGCGCGATGATCCCGTCTAATGTTGGAGATGCAGAAACACGGACCCGGCGCCAGGGCAAGGGGTTCAATGCAGCGGCCACGGATTCGCTGATGGCGAGCGCGTCCACGCTGGCGAGACAGTATCTCAGTCCTATGGGCAGCAATCCGGCGAAGGCGCTCGCCGTCTCGGCCGATAAGAACGTCGCGGCCCGCAGGCCCCGCGCCTGGAACGCCTCGGCTGCCGCGGGCGGGAAGATGCGGGGCGGCTCGGCCCGGTAGGCAACGCGGCGAAGCACTTCGAAACTGGCGGCCGACAGTGCCGCGGCGAGCGCCGCGCCCTGTCCCGCGCCGACGGGGAGCAGCAGGCGGGCGCCAGGCGGAAGCGTGGCGACGGCGAGTGCGGTCAATGCCACAGCGTCCCCGCCAGCACTGCGCACATCCTGGAACCCAAGGGCGCGCGCCCGCGCGCCGGTGGCGTCGCCCACGGCGAGGAGCGGCACGGCACGGTATTCGGGCGGCACGGACGGTAGGGCGTTAGCGCTCGTTACCAGCACGGCGTCCGCCTTGGGCGGCGCTTCGATCATCAAATTCACGACGTCGAGGCACGGCGCGATCACGGGCTGCCAGCCAAGCGCTTTGAGGCGCGGGGCAGTCTCCCGCGCGGCCTCGTAGGGCCGCGTGATCAGGACGCCCCGCGAAGCGCCCTGAGCCTCGCCCAGGTCAGGCGAAGATGTCGCGCGGGCAGTCGGCACGGAGCGAGGCGCCCAGCTCGGCGCCGAGGCGGGCGGCGTCGTCCGCGAGGCCGTGGAGGCTGCGCTTGAGCAGGAAGCTGCCGTCGGCGCGGGCAACGAGGCCGGTGAGGTGCAGCCTGTTGTCTTCTCCAGGCTTGGGGGGCAGGAATCGGGCGTGGCCCCCGATCGGCGTGCGGCAAGAGCCGTCCAGCTCGGCGAGCATGGAGCGCTCGGCGGCGCTGACGGCGCGCGCGGCCGGATCCTCGATGGCGGCGAGCAGCTCGCGGAGGTTGTGGTCGTCCTCGCGCACGGTGATGCCCACGATCCCTTGGCACGCGGCGGGGACCATGCTGTCCGGATCGAGCACCACGGCCGCCTCCGCCTCAAGCCCGAGGCGGCGCAGGCCCGCCAGCGCGAGCAGGCTCGCCGCGCAGTCGCCGCGCCGAACCTTCTCGATGCGCGAGCCGATATTGCCGCGGAGCAGCGCCATGCGCAGGTCGGGCCGGGCGTGGAGGAGCTGGGCCTGGCGGCGGACGGAGTTGGTGCCGATGACTGCGCCGAGCGGCAACGCTTCCAAGGGAGCGGCTGGATCGGGCGAGAGGCAGCCCGGACCGAGGATAAGCGCGTCGCGCGCGTCCTCGCGCGTCAGCGTGCAGGCCAGGATGATGCCGGGCGGCAGGACCGTCTCCAGATCCTTCAGGCTGTGAATGGCGAAATCCACGCGGCCCCCCGCCAAAGCCTCGTGGATCTCCTTCGCGAACAAGCCCTTGCCACCGATCTCGGCGAGGCTACGGTCCTGCACGCGGTCGCCGGTCGTGCGGATCACTTCCTCACGGAAGACGTCGTGGAGGCGCAGCGCCGGGCAGAATTGGGCGAGGCGGTCGAGGAAGAGCGCGGTCTGGGCGAGCGCCAGCGGGCTGCCGCGGGTGCCGACACGCAGCGGCAGCGCATGGCCGTGCGGGCGCACGCGGGGCGGGAGCGGCAGCAGCAAGCTGCTCGTGGGCTGGGCGTCGGGCATCGCGGTGTCCTAGAAGGGTCGCCCTGCTTTGGAAACCCCGCATTATGCAGAGCTTCCCCCTACTTGGGATTGAATTGAGCTGCGACGAGACCGCGGCCGCCGTGCTGGACGCGGACGGCCGCATATTGGCCGAGGCTGTGCTGTCCCAGTCCGAGCACGCGCGCTATGGCGGCGTCGTGCCCGAGGTCGCGGCGCGGGCGCACCTCGCCCACCTTCCAGGCCTGGTTCGGGACGTGCTGGCCGAGGCGGGCGTGGGCGTCGCCGATCTGGCGGGGGTGGCGGCGAGTGCCGGGCCGGGGCTGATCGGCGGGCTGGTGGTGGGTGCCAATTTCGCGAAAGGGATTGCGCTCGCGGCCGGCAAGCCGTTCCTCGCGATCAATCACCTGGAGGCGCATGCGCTGACGGCGCGTCTGCCGGGGCTGGTGCCTGGCGGCGCCGAGTTCCCTTACCTGCTCCTGCTCGTGAGCGGCGGGCATTGCCAGTGCGTCGCGGTCGAGGGCGTAGGGCGCTACCGGCGGCTCGGCAGCACGCTGGACGACGCCGTGGGCGAGGCGTTCGACAAGGTAGCGAAGATGCTCGGCCTGCCCTGGCCCGGCGGCCCAGCGCTGGAGCGCTTGGCGGCTAAGGGCGATCCGGCGCGCTATCCCTTGCCTCGGCCGTTGCTCGGCCGGCCGGGCTGCGATTTCTCGTTCAGTGGTCTCAAGACCGCGGTGGCGCAGCTTGTCGGACGCTTCCCTCCAGGGCCGCTCCCGGAGCGCGATGCTGCGGATCTTGCGGCATCGTTCCAGGCCGCCGCAGTCGCCGTGGTCGCGGACCGGGCGACGAACGCGCTCGCGATGATGCCCGAGGCTCGCTTGCTCGTCGTCGCGGGGGGCGTTGCCGCCAATCAGGCCGTGCGCGCGGCGCTGGACGCGGTCGCCCGGCGCGCAGGCATCCCGCTCGCTGCACCGCCGCTGCGGCTGTGCACGGACAACGCGGTGATGGTGGCGTGGGCGGGGATGGAGCGGCTGCGGCTTGGGTTGGTCAGCGGGTTGGACGCGGAGCCGAGGCCGCGGTGGGGCTTGGAGGAGCTGGTTAGCAGCTCGCCAGCATGAACCGACAATCTGTACCGGAACGGGGCGGCTACCGCCCCGTCATGATCCTCTCCACCAACTGCTTAACAGTGGGGATGAAGCCGTTGGAGTAGAACGGGTCCGACGCGAAGCGGAAGCCGTTGTGGCCGCTGAACATGAGCTCGTGCTCGATCTGCTCATCGGTCTGGTCGGGGCGGCGCACGTCCTGCAAGGCCTTCTGGATGCAGAAGCTACGCGGATCGGCCTTCTTGCCGGTGGTGAAGTCTGGCTCGTGCTGGCTCCAGTTGCTGAAGCGGCACTGGCTGAGGCAGCCCATGCACGCCACCTGGTCGGCTTGGATCTGCCGGAAGCACTCGGGTGTTACGAAGACCAGCGTGCTGTCCGGCGTGCGCAGCGCCTCGGTGTAGCCTTCCGCAACCCAGCGCTCGGCGTCCACGAGGTCGTGCGGCGT
>CAWIUA010000006.1:0-17405 GCA_963839135.1 uncultured Alphaproteobacteria bacterium | reverse complement strand
CTTTGGGAAGCCGGACGACCAGCTCGCCCGCAACGTCAGGGCGCTGGAAAGCATCGCGATGCTGCTCCGAATCGTCGTGATCGCCGCCGCGGTCGTGGTGCTCGTCGCCGTGCAGGCGCTCGAGGACGAGAGCCCAGACTATTAGAGCATGTTCCGTTCGCTTCGGCTCACTGCACATGCTCCAGCGGATTGTTTTGGCGAGCATCTTTATCCGTTCAAATGACTCCATTTGAACGGATGATGCTCTAGGCACCCCGCTCGCCTGCCGGCAATAGCCGCATCCTTAGCCTCGAGATCAGATCACACGCCATGATACGTCTTCTCCTGCTCGTCTTCCTGCCCCTCGCAGCCGTGCTGCACTATCTCGTGCATGCCGGTCCGGTCTGGGTCTTCCTCGCCGGGGCGGTCGCGGTCGCCATCCTGGCGGACTGGATGCGCCAAGCTACTGAGCAGGTTGCGGCCCATGCCGGACCCGCCATCGGCGGCTTGCTGACCGTCAGCTTCGGCAGCGTCGCCGAGCTGCTGCTCGCCTTCTTCGTGTTGACCAGTAGCGGTGCCGGCATCGTCCGCGCCCAGTTCACCGGCTCCATCATCGGCACCAGCCTTCTCGGGCTGGGGTTGGCGATGCTGGCAGGCGGCACGGTGCGCGAGCGCCAGACATTCCGGCGTGAGCGCGCCGGGCTGCTGACCAGCATGTTCGCCCTGGTCATGATTGCCCTGCTGCTGCCGGCGATCTTCGACCTGGCGACCGGGGCGCGGCAGGGCAGCCAGCATGCGCTCAGGATCAGCGACGAGGCGTTGAGCCTGAGCGTCTCGGTCGTGCTGCTGCTGCTCTATGCCGGGAACCTGGTTTTCACGCTCGTCACGCATCGGGACGTCTTCTCCTCGGGCGAGGAGGAGGAAGGCGAGCCGAGCTGGAGCCTCACCAAGGCCCTGCTCGTCCTCGTCGCCGCAACGGTCGCTACCGCCTTCGGCGCCGAGATCGTCTCGAACGCCCTACAAGCGACAGCCCAGACGCTCGGGATCCCGCTCCTGTTCATGGGCGTGATCCCGCTCGCACTGATCGGCACCTCGGCCGACCTGCTGGCGGCCGTAGTGTTCGGGCGGCAGGATCGGATGGGGCTGGTCATCAGCATCTGCGCCGGCTCCGCGATCCAGGTCGCTCTCGTGATCGCGCCGCTGCTCGTGCTCGGGTCATGGGTCATCGGCCGCCCGATGACGCTCGTGTTCTCGGACCCGCTCGATCTGTTCGCGATCGCCGGCACGGCTTTCATCGTCAACGCGATCGCGGGTGACGGCGAGACAACCTGGTTTGAGGGCGTGCTGCTGGTCGGCGTCTATGTCCTGCTCGCGCTCGCATTCTTCTTCACGGGACCGCCCTGACCCGGATGAACCTCGCGCAATCGGAGCGCTTTCCGCCTATGCTCGAAGCAAGCAAGAGGAGAAGAACGGCCATGACCAGCGCGCTGCCGAGCTACGTCCACGGGGCCATGAGCGTGCCGCTCCTGGGCGAGACCATCGGGAGCAACCTCGACCGCATCGCGGACCGACACGGCAACTGCCCGGCCCTCATCGTGCGCAGCCAGGGCGTCCGGCTCACCTATCGCGAGCTGCGCGAACGGGCGGACGGGTTCGCCGCCGGGCTGCTCGCGCTGGGCCTACGCAAGGGGGACCGGGTCGGCATCTGGTCGCTCAACAACGCCGAGTGGGTGATCACGCAGTTCGCCACCGCCAGGGCGGGCATCATCCTCGTCAACATCAACCCGGCGTACCGCACCACCGAGCTGGAGTATGCCCTGAACCTGGTCGGCTGCGCCGCGCTGATCACCGCGACCCAGTTCAAGAGCAGCGACTACATCGGGATGCTGCGCGAGCTGGCGCCGGAGCTGGCCCACAGCGCGCTGGGGCAGCTTC
Organism: uncultured Alphaproteobacteria bacterium; assembly: GCA_963839135.1. Classification (GTDB taxonomy): domain Bacteria; phylum Pseudomonadota; class Alphaproteobacteria; order Acetobacterales; family Acetobacteraceae; genus CAWKEH01. The sequence goes on along the minus strand of CAWIUA010000006.1, from coordinate 15,491 downwards.
ACGCGGCCCGGCTGCCCGCGCTTCGCACGGTCATCCAAATCGGCGGCAGCGGCCCCGGAACGCTGGCTTTCGAGACCGTACCTGGCCTGGCGACGGCCGGGCACCGCGCCCGGCTCGCCGAGATCGGGCCGACCCTGCAGTTCGATGATCCGATCAACATCCAGTTCACCTCGGGCACGACCGGCTCCCCCAAGGGGGCGACGCTCACCCACCACAACATCCTGAACAACGGGTTCTTCATCGGCGAGGCCATGCGCCTCACCGAGCACGACCGGCTCTGCATCCCCGTGCCGCTCTACCACTGCTTTGGCATGGTGCTGGGCAACCTCGCCTGCACGACGCACGGGGCGGCGATGGTTCACCCCGGCGAGGGCTTCGATCCCTTGGCCGTCCTGGAGACCGTCGCGGCGGAGCGTTGCACGGGGCTGCACGGGGTGCCGACCATGTTCATCGCGGAGCTGGAGCACCCCCGCTTCAAGGAATTCGACCTGAGCAGCCTGCGAACCGGCATCATGGCGGGATCGCCCTGCCCGATCGAGGTGATGCGTCGCGCCGTCAGTCCACATGCACCTGAGCGAGATCACCATCGCCTACGGCATGACGGAAACGAGCCCGGTCAGCTTCCAGAGCTCGGTGGACGACCCGCTTGAGCGCCGGGTCTCGACGGTGGGGCGCGTGCACCCGCAGGTCGAGGTCAAGATCGTGGACGCGGAAGGCCGGATCGTGCCGCGCGGAACGCCCGGCGAGCTGTGCACGCGCGGCTATCCCGTTATGCTCGGCTACTGGGGCGACGAGGCGCGCACGCGCGAGGCCATCGACGCCGCGCGCTGGATGCACACCGGCGACCTCGCGACCCTGGACGAGGAAGGGTTCTGCAACATCGTCGGCCGCATCAAGGACGTGGTGATCCGCGGCGGCGAGAACGTGTATCCGCGCGAGGTCGAGGAATACCTCTACAAGCATCCCAAGATCCAGGACGTGCAGTGCTTCGGCGTGGCGGACGAGCGCTACGGCGAGGAGCTGTGCGCCTGGGTGAAGCTGCGCCAGGGTGAGACCATGACGGAGGACGAGGTGCGCGCCTTCTGCCAGGGGCGGATCGCGCACCAGAAGGTGCCGCGCTACGTGCGCTTCGTGGACGAGTTCCCGATGACGGTCACGGGCAAGATGCAGAAATACCTGATGCGGGAAGCCATGCAGCGGGAGCTGGGTGTCGCGGCGATGGCGACGGCCTAGCCTCAGCCGTCGGCTCTTGGCAACCAGGGGATGCGGGCGACGTTGATGCCCTCCTCGGCCAAGGCCTCGGCCTCGTCAGGCGTCGACTCGCCGTAGATGCCGGTGCGCTCGCTCTCGCCGCGATGGATGCGGCGCGCTTCCTCGGCGAACTCGCTGCCCACGTAGTCGCACTTCTTCTCAACGTCAGCGCGTAGGCGCTGAAGCGCGGCGCGCATCGCGTCCGGGAGCATCGCGGCCTTGGGCGGCTGCGCATGTTCTTGGCCGGATTGATCAAGGGTCTTGTGCGGGCGCGAGAGGGACGGCGCCATGAGGGCACGGTTCACCGCGGTGTCCCCGCACGCGGGGCAGGCGACGAGGCCGCGCCCGGCCTGGGCGTCGAAGGCGGCGCTGTCCTTAAACCAGCCGTCGAAGCCGTGGTCCTGGCTGCACCGGAGCTGATAGTGAATCATGCCCATGACATGGCGATTTGAGCACTCGCTACAAGGGAGTGCCGCGGGCTGGCACAACCAGGAGCGGCGCAGCGACATCATTCGGCTTGCGTCCGCCTCGACGACGCGCTTGCATCAGGTCAAAGTAGAAGCGCGTGCAGCGGACGCCAATCCGGAGTCGCTCCCTGCGCTGGAGGATAGCAGCGGGGAGTTGCTGGAGATGGCGCAGGGAACGTTCATCCGCTTGGTCGCTTGGCCTACAGCACGCGGCGGCGCCCTCGCAGCGCTGCTCGCGGGGCTGCTCGCGTGCCTCCTACCCTCTGCGGCCTCGGCGCAGTGGGACACGATGCTCAGGACGTTCCTGCAAAATGCCGCGCCTCCGAGCAGCCAGCCGCCACCGTCAAACTACCCGCCGCCAGCATATTACGGCCAGCAGCGGCCAACTTACAGCGCGCCGCCCGCGGGAGCTTACCAACCCTACCCGCCACCCCCGCCCGCCTATTACGGCCAGCCGCGGGCGGTGACGCCCACCGCTGCCGACCGGCAGAGGGCCGCCGAGATGCAGCGCATGCTCGACGACCTCGGCTACGACGCCGGTCCCGCGAGCGGGTCATGGGGTGAGCGCTCGCGCGAGGCGCTGCGCGGCTTCCTGCGCGATCACGGCCAGCCGGCGAGCGGCGAGGTGACACCGGTTTCCCAAGCGGCGGTCCGGAGCGCCTGGCACGAGCGAGGGCCGGCGGTCACGCCGTCAATGCCGGCCACGGCGAACGGCACCCCGAGCTTCGATTGCAGGCGCGCGACCGCTCCTGCGGAGATCGCGATCTGCCGTGATCCAAGCCTCGCGGAGCTGGACCGCGAGTTGGCCGAGGCTTTCCGGTCAGCCCAAGCCGCCGCGACCGGTGGTGACGCAGCCGGCCTGTCTGCCCAGCAGCGCGCCTGGATGAGGCGGCGGGACGCCTGCGGGGCGAATCCCCTCTGCCTCCGCCAAACGATGGCTGGACGGCTCGCGGCCTTGCGCCAGATGCCGCACGCGACGGAGTCAGCCGCGGTGCCGCCCACCGCAGACACGCCGCCGGCAATGGACACGGCCGGCGCTGCCGCGGCGCAAACCGCGGCTTCCAGGATGCATCGACCGCTGGCTGCGAGCACGGCCGAGTTCGACGCGCCTCCGGTCAACCGTCTGGAGCTGCTGAAGCTGCTGATGGCGAGCCGTCCGGACCTGTTCCGCAACAACGTCGTCCCTCTGCTGTATCGCGCGCTGATCGATCGCTGGGGCTCGCCCGAGTGTGCGCGGGATATGGCGGCGGTGAGGAACGAGCTGCGCCTCGACTCCTTTATCGCCGAGAGCCGCACGTGGATGGATGCGCGCATCGCCGAAGCGGCGGCTTCCCCCGTCGTGCGTTTCCGCATTGATGGCCCCGTTGCTCTCGGGCCGTACGACGAGGCGACGGGAGCGTTCGAGGTTCCACCTCAGCAGAGCGCCGGTTCCATTCTCAGCGCCAAGGCGGAGGTGCCGTACGGTTACACCGGCGTGACCGACGTCGAGCGTGCGACCTGCCCGATCGACACGCCGTCGTTGCTGGTGCGGCAGGCGGTCGAGCGCAATGCCCAGACCACCATGCATCCCGTGCTGCACGTCCAAGGAGGAGAGGCCATCAGGGCGCTGCCCATGCCGCGCGCGGCGGCGGCGGCGTGGCTCGATACGATTCGGTCCGGATCGCCTACGGTCCGGATCGAGACGGTGGTCGAGGCGACCGGCCAGCAGGGTGGATTGGTCGGCCGGGTCGTCGCGGCGCGCGCCGTCGATCCTAACACCGGCGCCGTGCTGCATACCTATGACCCATCCCTGTTTGGCGCTCCATCGCCGCCGGCTGCGCCGCCAGCGGGCGGGGCGGTCGCGGTGCAGGCGCCCCCCACCGCCGCTCCCGCCGCTTGGGCGGCCCTGCACGCGAGGGCTGCTCCGTCCAGAGGGCAAGCGGCGCCGCCAGCCGATTTCCGGACGCTGTTCGGCCTGCTGCTGGCGGCCCGTCCCGACATGGGGAAGGAGGACGACGCCGTGCTGCTGTGGCGGGCGGTGCAGCTCACGTGGAATACCCCCGAGTGCGAGGAATTTCGTCGCGCGACCGATAACCAGATCAAGCGGCGCGACCTGGTCGCCCAGCTGCGTCCGTCGATGCAGAGCGCGCTGGATGCGGAGCGGCAGGCCGGCCCCACGCGGTCGATGACGGTCTCGCTGCCGGTTCTGCTCGCCGCCTATGACAAGGAGAAGCAGCGTTTCGCTCTGCTGGACACGAACGCCACGCCTGCCGCGCGCCGCGTCACCGTCGAGCCGCGAGGCGACTGGTGCCACGGAATCTTCGCGCCCGATCTGCCGGCGAACGGCCTGTCCTTCGTGATCGACGATGGCGGGGTACTGACCACCTTGCCGATGACGCCGGCAGCGGCAGCGGCGCGGCTCGATCTCCCGCCCGCGCGCCAACCCCGCTCGGTGCGAATCGACGCCGTGGTAAACATCGTCGCGACCGAGCAGGGCCTGGCCGCGCAGCTGGTTTCGGCCAAGGCAATGGACCCTCAGGACGGTGATATCCTGCATGTCTATGCGCCGGAAGGTGCCGCGCCGGCCGCTTCGGCCGAAGCGGTTCCGGCGACGCATCCTGTCCTGGCGTTCGAGGCATTGCGCCTTGATCCCGGCGTGCTGGACGACGCCGGGCTGCTGCAGATGACCAAATCGCAGATCGAGCTCGACCAATACGCCTATCAAGCGGCCGGCGCCGGCGGGCGTTTCACCGCCGGCAGCGGTCACGTTTTCGCGTTCGCGTTGGAGGATGTACGCGGCAAGAACCCGGACTTCGCGGCGCCCGAGCTCGCGCCGCGAATGCGCGCCTTGCTGACGCGCATCGCCGCGACGGCCCCCGGCCGACTCTACGCGGGCAGGACGCTGTTCGGTAGCCGCGGGAAGGTGCCGGATTATGACCACGCGACCTCCACCCTGCGGCTGCGCTGCTGCTATCTGCGTCCCGGCCTGGCGCCAGGCTGGTTCGAGCTGCTCAGCCCGCCCGCGTATTTCCCACGCGGGGCCAACCTTGCGACCAAGCCGGTGCCGCCGGGCGCAGCCACTGAAATCGACCGCCGAGCCATCTACACGCTCGAGCTGCCGAAGGAGCCGAACCCGCCGCCGGCGCTTGACGCGCAAGCTGCCGGGCTGGGCTTCATGGGCTGGCAAGGGCCGGAGGTCGTCGCCCTCGACCGGGTGCTCGAGCTTGATGGCGTCAAGCTGCCGCCCACAGAGGCCGAGCAGGTGTTTCAGGACGTGCAGTCAGCGCATTCGGTGCCAGATGCCGTCTACTCGCGCGTGGTGTTCACGCCGGAACGCCTGATCTCCGCGCCAGGCGGCCGGGGCTCGATCCTGCTCGCGCATCTGGAAGGGGCGGAGCTGGTGAGCCCGAGCGGCCGCGTGTTCGCCCGGTTCCCCGCGAGCGCGTTCCCCTCCGCCGCCGAGCGTGCGACTACCGCGGTGCAGCAAGCCGCTGCGGCGTCCAGCGCCGGGCAAGCCGCCGCGCAGAAGCTCGCCGAGCAGAAGGCGGCCGAGGCGCAGGCTCGGGAGGCTGCCGCTCATGCTGCCGCCGAATCGGCTGACGCCAGCGTCCGCCGCGTCGCGGCGAACGCTCTCGCGGGCGTGCCATACGGTCCCGACGTTGTCGGCCTCCGGCTCGGGATGGAGATGGCAAAGGCCGAGGACATTGTCCGCCATCACATGACTGTCGGCATGGTGCTGGAGGGAACGCCGGGGGGTGGCGGCACGGGCACGCGCGACCTCGGTCCGGTTCGCATCTTCGTCAACGCCGATAAGACCGAGCAGATCGTGCTGCTCGACCGGTCGTCGGGCAAGGTGCTCGCCGTCCAGCGCACCGTCGCCGTGCCTGAGGCGCTGAGCGATGAGCAGTTGCTGGACACGCTGCGAGCGAAATACGGGCCGCCGCTGCCGGGCGATCCGCACCAGGGACGCTGGGAGTGGGGGAAATCCGCGGTTGGACTTGGGTTCTGCCTCGTCCGCAGCATCATGACGGTGCAGTTCAAGCAGCTTGAAGGGCCACCACCCCCTATGGGAATGGCCGCGCGCGATCTGATAAACTCCAGGGTCGGGTTCGCCACGGCGTGGGACTACGCGGCGCAGCCCGCTCCCAGCCTGGCGCAGGTGGCGAGTTGCGAAGCCCGCCTCGAGGTGTCACGCAACGCCACACGGATGTTCGAGAGCCTGTATGATGCCCGGATCTTCGCGGTGCAGGCGGCCGATGCCGCTGCGAAGGCAGCGAGCCAAGCCGCACCGCCGGCGCTGTAGCTCGGCCTGTGCTAGAGCGCCGGCCGTGGACCTTGCCCGCGGCACCGCGCGCGTCCACAAGCGACCTACGCAGCCCTGTGGAGCCCGAGCCTTGGACACCATCGCCCCCTTCCGGATCACCGTCTGCGGCATCGAGGAGCTGAAGGGACACTGCGCGACGGGCGTGAGCCACGTGTTGTCCATCCTCGACCCCGGCTGGCCGGTGCCGCCCGCGTTCGGCGCGTTCAGGGAGCACGAGCGGCTGGAGCTGCGCTTCAAGGACGTGATCGAGGAGATCCCGGGCGAGGAGCCGCCGCAGCCGGAGCACGTCGCGGCGCTACTCGCGTTCGGACGCGACCTCATGGCCGAGCCGCGCGCCGACGCTCACCTGCTGGTCCACTGTCACGCCGGCATCTCGCGCTCCACGGCATCGATGATGCTCATGCTCGCTCAGGCGCTGCCCGACCGCCCGGCGGCGGAGATCGTCGAGGAGGTCCTGCGCATCCGGTCGAAGGCATGGCCGAACCTGCGCGTGCTCGAGATCGGGGACGCCATGCTGGGCCGCGGCGGGACGCTTGTCGCGGCCGTTCCTAAATCGTATCGACGACAGCTCGCCCGGCGGCCAGAGCTCGCCGCGATGATGACCGAGGCCGGCCGCGGGCGGGAGGTCGCGATGGCGGGCGGCTAATAGCGCGTCGTCACGTCCGTGAGGAAGGCCGGCGAACCGTTGACCAGCATGGCTTCCAGACGGTGGTCCATGCCGGTAAGAATCAGGACCGCGACGGCTATCGCGCTCGCACCTAGGACCAGCTTTCCCGCCCTGCCGGCCTGCATCATGCACCCGCGCCAGCGCAGCATCGCCTGACGCGACAGCGCGCCGATCAGAAGCAGCGGCAGCGCGGCACCGAGACCGAAGGCCAGCATCACCGCCGCCACGGCCGTGAGATCCCGCCCTTGCGCCGCGAGCGTGGACGCGACCCCCAGCGTTGGGCCGACGCACGGACTCCAGGCGGCCCCGAGCACCAGCCCGACCAGGAGTTGCCCGCCAGCGCCCGACGGCGCGAGCCGCTGCAGCAGCGCATTCCCGGCGTCCGCGACGCCGCCCGCCGCGAGCGCAAAGCGCTGCTGCAGCGCGCCGCTCAGCAGCACGAGGCCCATCGCGCCCAGCAGCACGGCTGAGGCTGCACGGAACACGGTGTCGTCCAATCCAGCTGCGAAACCCACGGTCGCGACGAACAAGCCGATGCCTGTGAACGACGCGGCGATCCCCGCCGCCAGCAGGAGCGGCCCCGTCCGGTGCGCCGACACCGCGCCGCCGACCACAAGCGGCAGCAACGGCAGCACGCAGGGCGAGAGGGTCGAGAGCATGCCGGCGAGGAATCCGAAGCCGATACTCCCAAACCCCATATCCGCCTCAGCTCCCCGTCTTGTCGAGCACGGCCTTGTCGAGCACGGCCTTGTCGAGCACGGCGCGGATCGCGTCCTCGCTCGTCTCGCCCGTGGACCGGGCCTCCTCGGTCGCGCCGTGGAACGCAATCAGCGTGCTCTGCCTCTGCACGCCCATGGCGCGCAGCACGGCCTTCGAATCGAAGTCCACGTTGAACACTTCCAGCGTGCTGAACTTCGGATCGCTCTCCAGCCTGGCAAGAATGGGGCGCTGCTTCGCGCACGTCGGGCACCAGGGCGCGGTCACGTGCACCAGGATGGGCTTGCCCTGCTGCTGCGCGGCGGCGAAGGCCGCTGACGTGTAGGGCTGCACCGTCGCGGCAAACGCCGGGGCGCCAGCGAGCGCCGCCAGCAGGGCGAAGGTAGGAACGATACGACGCACGGGCTGCTCCTTGATCCGGGCGCGGATGTCGCGCACGCAGTTTTCTTCGCCCTGGGCGGCTGGGAGTTACGCTGCTCGCAACAGCGGGTCGAGCTTGCCGGCGGCATCGAGCGCCGCAAGCCTGTCGGAATCGCCGACGTAGCGGCCGTCAACGAACACCTGCGGCACGCTCGTCCGGCCGCCGCTGCGCTCAATGCTCTCCTCGCGCTCGGGCGAACCGTGCGGGGCGTTGATCTCGTGGAATCCGACGCCCTTGCGCTTGAGCAGGTTCCTGGCGCGGGCGCAGTACGGGCACCAGGGCTGGGTGTAGATCACGACCTCGGGCATACGACCTCCTGATCCGATGTAGGTCGGGAAGCGAGGGTGCGCGCGCAAGGGGTTGTCTGTCCGTCCTGGCTCCTCTCTCTACACTCGGTTCCGGGACGATGGGCTACGCCCGCGCGCAACTTGAGAGCGAGAGGGACGACCAGGGCAAGCCATGACAGTCAGAGAGCAAGAGGTCACTGCCCAACCTGGTCGGGATCTTTTTTTGTCCCGAACTCAAGACGAGCCGGCCGCGCGCTTCCACGTGGCGGCGAGCGCTCCCGCCCCGATCAGCAGCGTGCCGCCGGCCCGGTTGACCGCGCGCTGGACCCTCGGCTTGCGTATGGTGCGCCGGGCAGCCGAGGCCAGCTTCGCGTAGGCGAGCGCATTGCAGGTGGCGAGAGTCAGGAAGGTCGCCTCGAAGATGGCGAACTGCGGCAGGAGCGGCCGGCCGGGATCGAGGAACTGCGGCAGGAAGGCCACGAAGAACACGATGCTCTTCGGATTCAGCGCCGTGACGGCGTAAGCGTGCAGGAGAAGGCGGCTGCGACGGCTCTCCGCCGGCACGATGGCCTCCGCGTCGCCCGACACTGGAGCGCGCCAGAGCTTGACGCCGAGGTAGATCAGATACGCCGCGCCGATCCATTTCAGCACCGCAAACAACTCCGCCGACGCGGCAAGCAGCGCCCCGAGCCCCAGGATGGAGGCCGTCATGGCGGTGAAATCCCCGAGCGCCACGCCCGCGACCGTCGCGGCTGCGGCGCGGCGCCCATGCCCGAGCGCGTGGGAGATCACGAGCAGCACGGTCGGACCCGGTATCGCGAGCAAGATGCCCGCGGCGGCGGCGAAGGCGAGCCAGTGGTGAAGCGGCATGGACTGATACCACGTGGCAATCGGGTCAGCGGTCAAGCGGTTCCGTGGAGAAGACTCGCTAGGTAGTCGAGGTTCCAGGCACCGACCTTGCGTTGCGGACCTTCGGGCCTGATAGCCTTGACGCGACAGCCCGGCAGAGAACAAAGCTCATTCATCCGCTGTTCTTCGAGCGCCAGTGCAGCAAGCTCCAATCATCAGTGCTGAACCGTCACGATCACCGCGAAGCGCGGGAGAGCCATCACAGCAGCGGAACTTCACCGTCCTGTGTATAGGGTCGCGCCCCGCGTTCACCACCGGCGGCCCGGTCGCAGAAGGTGTCCGCCAGCTTACTCAGTCATCTTGGCAAGTATATCTTCTGTGCTGTTCACCGCCTCGGCCGCTTCCGTCGCCAGCTTTGATAGATTGCCGCCTTGGCAGAGGGTCAACTTCTCGACCGTTTGTATTGCTTTGACCGTCTGCGTTCCCGTTGCACGTGCGAGGTTAACTGCGTTCTGAAGCATCGGGCGAATGAGATCATTATCCTGTGAACTGCGAGCTATCTTGCTGCCAAGAGCGAGGTTTGCCACATTGCCAATAATCATCGCGAACTGCCCAAGAGCACCGACATCAACCTGATAGCAAGAAGTGAAAAAGAAGCTTTGAGAGTTGGGTTGCTCAAGCATCATATCCGCTCCCAACGCAATGTATTCGCTTCTGATCTTCAGCAACGCGGTCTGCTTGGCTTGAAGTTCCGCTAAGTAATCCGCTGGTGCAGCCCTGGCGACGGTTGCTAGGCTCAACGCTAAAGCTGCCCCGACAAGAGTGTTTGTTGCAATCTTCACGAACCCGTCCTCCCCATATGGACTGCAGCGAGGCTCGCAGAGCCGTCAAGCCTCACCCGCTCCTAGCGATCAGGGCGATTATGCAACAGCCCTGCCAAGAATCACAAAAGCAATCCCGTTTCTCAACTCGCCGACGGGAGAACTCGCGTGAACCCGTGCCTGCTCTCCGCCGGTCATCGGGGCGTTCCGGTCCCGCCGGCGCTGAAGCGGCCGTGCCGCCCTGTGCCACCGACGAAGCTTTCGGCGCCGTCGAGCGTCTCGCCGCTCGCGATCGTCGCCAGGCCGAGGCGGACCTCATTCAGCATCGCGTCCTCCTCACTCAGTGTCCATCCGGGAACATCTTGCGATGTGAGAGCGCCTTGTGATCCCCTTAGAGCGGCTCGGCGGACGGAGGTTGCAACGTGTGGACGAACGAGAACCGGGGCCGCTACGACCGCAGCAAGCTGCGTTACCCAAGTGACCTGACCGACGCGGAGTGGGCCCTGGTGGGGCCGCTCATCCCGCCTGCCAAGCGCGGCGGCAACAAGCGCACCGTGGACGTGCGGGAAGTGGTCAACGGGCTGATGTACGTGCTCAGCACCGGCTGTCAGTGGGCGGCGCTGCCCAAGGACTTGCCCGCGCGCAGCACAGTGAACGACTACTTCCGGCGCTGGGACGACGACGGCACGTTGGAGCGCCTCCATCACGCGCTCTACGTGCAATGCCGAGAGTTGGCCGGGCGCGAGGCCAGCCCGACGGCTGCGATCATCGACAGCCAGAGTGTGAAGGGCGCTGAGAAAGGGGGCGCTCGATCGACCCGTCGGGGTATGATGCGGGCAAGAAGGTCCGCGGCAAGAAGCGCCATGTGCTCGTCGATACGCAGGGCCTGTTGATGCACGCGATCGTCCACGCGGCCGACGTGCAGGACCGCGACGGCGGCGTGCTGCTGATGGGCGCGCTGTTCGGCCTCTATCCGTTCCTGCTCAAACTCTACGCCGATGGTGGCTACCAGGGGCCGCAGTTCCAGCAAGGGCTGCGGCGGGTTTGCCGCCAGGTCGAGGTCGAGATCGTCAAGCGCTCCGACGCGGCGAAGGGCTTCGTGGTCATCCCGAAGCGATGGATCGTCGAGCGAACCATCGCGTGGCTGAACCGATGCCGTCGGCTGGCCAAGGACTGGGAGTGCCTCAACCGCTCCGGCCTGGCGTTCCTGCGCTGGGCCTCGGTCCGCCTCATGGTCAGAAAGCTCTGCCAGACAACCTTATGATCCCGGATGGACACTCAGGTTCCATTGGCGCAGCACCGAGGCGCGGTCGTTACGCAGACATGCCTGGGGAAAGGCGGCGATCTCGCGCGCGAGCCTGAGCGCGGCCTCGAGCGCCTCGCCCTGCGGCGCCAGGCGGTTGGCCAGGCCGATGGCGAGCGCCTCCTGCGCCTTCACCGGCCGGCCCGTGAGGATGAGATCGAGCGCTCGGCTCTGCCCGATGAGGCGCGGCAGGCGCACCGTGCCGAGATCGACCAGCGGCACCCCGAAGCGGCGGCAGAAGATACCGAACACCGCGTCCTCGGCCATGACGCGCAGGTCGCACCAGAGCGCCAGTTCCATGCCGCCGGCCACCGCGTGCCCCTCGACCGCTGCGATCACCGGCTTGGACAGCCTCATCCGCGTCGGCCCCATCGGCCCATCGCCGTCCTCGGTAACGCGCCCGCGCTCGCCGGCCGACAGCGCCTTGAGGTCCGCGCCGGCGCAGAAGTAGCCGCCGGCGCCCTGCAGCACAGCGACCGAGGCCGCCGCGTCCGTTTCGAAGCGGCGGAATGCCTCGGCCAGCGCCGACGCAGTCGCGGCGTCAACCGCGTTGCGCCGTTCAGGCCGCTGTATCGTCACGATGACGGCTGATTCGGCGCGTTCGTAGCTCACGAGCATGGGTGCCTCCTTCTCCGTGTCGCGCGGCCAAGCCGCAGAAAGGAAATCGAGATACGGAGATCGACGTTCTCCTCGGCCAGGGTCTCGGCCTATCGCAGGAACGTCGGAGCTCGGCGTCCTCTCGGTGACATGCCACGCCTGAAACGTGGGCTGATGCAGGCCCGCTTGCACGTGCCAAGATACCCGAAGCAGCCTTCGGGTTCCTGTGCCGTTCGGCAGGCGCGCCCGCGCGGCGAGCTGAATAAGCTCGGAGGGCTACAGCACCTCCACCCCCACGCTCTTGAACAGCGCCACCGCTTCGACACCCGGTGCAAGCTCTAGCCGCATTACCGCGTCCGGCGTCACGCGCGCGAGCAGCGCCACGCCCGCGGCGTCCAGCTCCACGAGCGCGGCGCGCGGGCCGCCGACGACCCGCCGCACCCGGCCCGGCACCACATTCTGGAAGCTGATCGCCTCCGGCATCGCTCCCCGCGCGAGCGCCACCTCCCGCGCCGGCACGCGCACCCGCACCGCCGCGCCCACGGGCTGATCCAGCAAGGGCACCAGCACGGCCATGCCGTCCGCCTGCAGCCGCGTCAGGCCCCGCGCCGGATCGTGCGCGGCGACTTGGGTGAGCAGCACCGCCGCAGCGTCGTCGCGGAGCGCCAGCGGCAGGTCCGCCCGCACCGCCACCTCGGCGACCGGCCCGGCCGCCACCACGCGTCCCGAGTTGAGCAGCACGACCGTATCCGCGAGCCGCGCCAACTCGTCCAGCGCGTGCGTCACGTAGAGAATGGGAAGGCGCAGCGCGTCGCGGAGGCGTGCGAGGTAGGGCAGGATCTCGGCGCGCCGCGCAGCGTCGAGGCTCGCCAGCGGCTCGTCCATGACCAGCAGGCGCGGCTGCGCGAGCAGCGCCCGGCCGATCGCGACCCGCTGCCGCTCGCCGCCCGAGAGCGTGTGCGGCCGCCGCCGCAGCAGCGCCCCGATGCCGAGCAGGTCCACGACCGTATCGAAGCGTATTGGCCCCGCTCGCGCCCGCCGCATCCCATACCGCAGGTTCGCTTCCACGCCGAGGTGCGGGAACAGGCGCGCGTCCTGGAACACCACGCCGAGCCGCCGCCGCTCGGCCGGGACCCAGACGCCCGCCCGCGTGTCCGCGAGCACGGTCCCGTCCACCGCGACCCGGCACCACGCCGGGCGCCACAGCCCGGCCGCCGCCAGCGCCGTACGGCTCTTGCCGCTCCCGGATGGGCCGAACAACGTGACCACACCCGGCGTCGGCGCCTCGAACGCGATGTCGAGTGCCGCATCCCCCCAGCTGTGCCGCAGCGCGACCTCCAGGCTCAACGGCCGACCCAGCGGTTCAGCCGCCGTCCCAGCAACTCCGCCGCCCCGAGGCCCATCGCCGCTAGCACCAGGCTCGCGAGGGCAAGCCGCGCCGCCTGCGCCTCCCCGCCCGGCGCCTGCAACGCCGCGAAGATCGCGAGCGGCAGGGTCTGCGTCTGGCCGGGGATGCTCGCGGCGAAGGTGATGACGGCGCCGAACTCGCCCAGGCTCGTCGCATAGGCCAGCGCCACCCCTGCGAACACGCCGGGTGCTGCGAGCGGCAGCGTCACCGTCAACAGCCGGTCGAGCCGTCCCGCGCCTAGGCTGCGCGCCGCCGCCTCCAACCCTGGGTCCGCCGCCTCGAACGCGATCCGCGCCGCCCGCACGAGCAGCGGGAACACCATCGTCCCGCATGCCACCGCCGCCCCCGCCGTGGTGAAGGGAAGCCGTATCCCGAACCACTGGTCGAGCAGCGCGCCCACCGGCCCGCGCCGCCCGAGCACGATCAGGAGCAGCCAGCCCGTCACCACGGGCGGCAGCACGAGCGGCAGGCTCAGTACGAGCGCCAGCAGCCCGCGCCCTGGGAAGCGCAGCCGCGCCAGCACCCAGGCGCCGAGCAGCGCCAGCGGCAGCGCTCCGCTTACGGCCAGAAGCGAGACCCAGAGCGAGAGCCGGACCGCCTCCCACTCGCCCGGCGCGAGCGGCAGGGCCTACTCCACCCCGAAGCCGAACCGCTTGAAGGCTGCGGCTGAACTCGGGACCTTCAATGAACGCGAGCACCGCCCGCGCCTCTGGCGTGTCGCCGCCGTGCGCGAGTGCGACGGGATAGGTGATCGGGTCGTGGCTGCTCGCCGGGAAGGTGCCGGCGACGGCGACCTTCTGGCTCGCCGCGGCATCCGTCGCATAGACGATCCCCGCCGCGGCCTCGCCGCGCTCCACGAGCAGCAGCGCCGCACGCACGTTCTCGGCCGGCGCGATTCGTGATGCTGCCTTGTCCCACAGCCCGAGCTTGCGCAGCGCCTGCTCCGCGTAGATCCCGACCGGGACGGTTTTCGGGTCTCCTGTCGCGATCCGGCCGTCCGGGCCGAGCAGCGCGTTCAGGTCGAGGCCAGGCCCAACCGCAATCCTGCCTCCCTCTGGGCGTGCGCGATCCTTCGGCACGATCAGCACGAGTTCGTTGCTCAACAGATTGCGCCGCGTGCCAGGCACGAGAAGCTTGCGGTCCTGCAGCCAGTTCATCCACCGCTCGTCGGCCGAGAGGAAGACGTTGGCGGGCGCACCCTGGTCGATCTGCCGCGCGAGCGCGGACGAGGCGCCGAAGCTGACGCGCGGCGCCGGGTGCCCGGCATGGGCGTAGAGGGCAGCGATGGCGCCGATCGCGTCGGTGAGGCTCGATGCGGCGAACACCGTCGCAGGCTGCTGCGCCCGCGCCGTCCAGAGGGACATGCCAAGCAACAGCATTATGACAGGCGCGATCCGGCGCATGGGGCTATCCTCGCGGCAGGGAAGCGGCACGATATGTCCTGATGACTACAGCGCACAAGCCAATGCAACGAATTGCCGCCTGGCGCCTTCTCGTGGACGGGCACCTGCGCGGCCCCGGCGTCGTCGAGTTGCAGGACGGACGGATCGCCGCGGTGCTGGACACCAAATTGCCTGGGGCGCCCGAGGGTACGCTGACGCCCGGCCTCGTGGACATCCACACCAACGGCGCTTTCGGCGTGGATTTCGCAAACGCCGACATCCCTGCGTATCGCCGCGCGCTCGGCGCCATGGCACGGCACGGCACCACGAGCGTGCAGCCTACGAGCATCACGGCACCCATCCCGGACCTGCTCGCCAGCCTCGACCGTTGCCGCGCCGCGCAAGAGGCGCTCGCGGACGAGCCTGTGGCCCGAATCCTTGGCGCGCACCTCGAAGGCCCCTTCCTCAGCCCGGCCCGGCGTGGCGCACACCGCGCCGACTGGATGAGCGATCCGATGCCTGATCGGCTCGACCCGCTGCTCGCCCATCGGGCGCTGACCATGATGACCCTCGCTCCCGAGCGCGACGGTGCACTCGACGCCATCCGCCGCCTCGTCGCGCGCGGCGTCCGCGCCTCGCTCGGCCACACGGACGCGACGGCCGGGCAGGTCGCCGCCGGCGTGGGGCGGGCGCCACGCTGGTCACGCATCTCTTCACCGCCATGCGCCCCTTCCATCATCGCGATCCCAGCGTGCCAGGCGCCGCGCTCACCGACCCGCGCCTGGTCTGCGGCCTGATCGGTGATGCCCGGCACGCGCACCCGCTCGCCTGCCGCCTCGCGTTCCAGGCCGCACCCGGCCGGATCGCGCTCGTCTCGGACAGCGTGCTGCTCGCGGGTCTGCCGGAAGGCACGACGCTGCCCTTCAGCGGCCTGCCCGCGACCCTGGACGCGAACGGCCTCGGCCGCCGCGAGGACGGCACGATCAGCGGCGCCGGCACCCTGCTCGACGAGGATGTG
>CAWIUA010000005.1:0-87506 GCA_963839135.1 uncultured Alphaproteobacteria bacterium | reverse complement strand
GGACTATCAGGAGGTATGATGACCTCGAAGCTGCTAGAGGACCCTCGCATCGATCCCCGTATCAAGGCCATGTTCGGCGAGTTCGCCTTGCCTGCTCTACCCGATGCAGCAGCCGCGAGCAGTTGCTGACGGAGGCGAACTCGGACGAGGCGCGGGCCGTATCGCGGGGGCTGAAAGCCTTCTTCACCACGCTGACCAATGAGGAGGTCGCGCCGTCGAAGGGCCTGAGCACGCGTACGGAGATCTTCACCTCCTCGCCTGACCGCAACAAGGTGAACATCGCGCTCATCCGCCCGGAAGGGGACCACACGGTTGCCATGCGTCTATTACATCCATGGCGGCGGCATGCAGTTCCTGTCCGCCTTCGACGACAACTACCAGGCTTGGGGCCGGATCATCGCAGCAGAGGGCGTCGCCGTGGCGATGGTCGATTTCCGAAATGCGCT
Organism: uncultured Alphaproteobacteria bacterium; assembly: GCA_963839135.1. Classification (GTDB taxonomy): domain Bacteria; phylum Pseudomonadota; class Alphaproteobacteria; order Acetobacterales; family Acetobacteraceae; genus CAWKEH01. The sequence goes on along the minus strand of CAWIUA010000005.1, from coordinate 87,060 downwards.
TCACGCTTCCTCCGCGCCGGAAGTCGCTCCCTTCCCAGCCGGTCTGAACGATTGCGTCTCCGGCCTGAGATGGGTGTGCGCCAACGCGTCCTCGCTCGGTATCGATTTGGACCGCATCATCGTCGCGGGTGAGAGCGGCGGCGGAAACCTGACGCTCGCCACCGGCTTGAAACTCAAGCAGGACGGGGATGCCGGCCTGATTAAGGGTCTCTATGCCGTCTGCCCCTACATCGCCGGCCAATGGCCACTGCCGCAGAATCCCTCAACTTACGAGAATGATCGAATCTTCCTGAACCTGAACAACAACCGCGCGGCCATGGCATACGGCATCGAGGCGTTCGAAGCGCGTAACCCACTCGCCTGGCCCGGCTTCGCCACGGCCGACGACGTCAAGGGGCTGCCGCCCGTCGTCATCAGCGTCAACGAGTGCGACCCGCTGCGCGACGAGGGCGTGAACTTCTATCGCCTCCTGATCCAGAACGGCGTCGCTGCTCGTTGCCGCCAAGTGATGGGCACCATCCACGGCACGGAAGTGTTCCCCGCCCTCTGTCCCGACATCAGCCGCAGCACAGCAAGCGATATCGCGAACTTCGCGAGGCGCTGAGCACCGCTCTCAGCACCGGAGTTGCGCGAGGCAACTCCATCTGAAGACACCCCTCCGCTGCGCGGCGCGAGTATTGTCGTTGCGCGCATCTGCGCAGCCGGGGCTTGGAGTTGCGCACGACCGCATCCTGAACCCGCCGGTTTCTTTGGAACGCTTCAAAGTCCGGCAAGGACCGAACCTAGCCAGTTGCGCGCTCGATGACCTCCGCAATGTGCGCAAGATAATCCTCGACGCGTTCCGGGTGCTTCATAAACCCTGCGCTTGGCCCAGAACAGCGCTGCGGCACTTGGGCGGCAGCGCATTCGGCGTGAGCACGGAGACCGGCACCCCGAGCAACGCCTCCGCCTCGACCTCGAGGGCCGCAAGCGTCATGAGGCTGGTCGAGTCCGCAGGCTCGACCAACAGGTCTAGGTCGCTCTCGTCCGTGTCGGTGCCGCTCAGCACCGATCCATACACCCGCGGACGCGAGAGGCCGCGGCTGCTGACAAGCCGCCGCAACTCTGCGCCGTGAACTGCCAAAGCTTCGGATGGCCTCATCTTCGCTCAGTGTGGCACAAATCACCGGATCGGGAACCGCCTCCACACTGAACAACCGATTCCGCCTCGATTGCTACGCCACATCGTGCCAGGCGCACGCAACTCATCAGCCCTCAACCCGACGTTCCAACGGAATCCCCCCGACCCCCTCCCTCCCACCCCCGCAACCGTCCCGCAATCACCTTCCCCACCGCCTCCACCACCCCCGACCGCGGGTAACTCACGCGCCACCCCAGCCGCACCGTCCTCCGTGACCCGGCGGCCAACGGGCGCAGCACGATCCCCGCATCCTCCGCCTGGCCCGCCGCCAGACCGGGAACCAGCGTCGTCCCATACCCGGCGGCGACCATGTTCAGCAGCGTTGACAGGCTGGCCGCCCGCAACGGTCCCCCCGGCACCCCGCTCTGCCCGCACGCCGACAGCGTCTGGTCCCGCAGGCAGTGCCCGTCGGCCAGCACCAGCACGTCCCCTGCCAGCGCCGCCTCATCGACTACCGCCCGCGCCGCCAGGTGATGCTCGGGCGGCAGCGCCGCCAGGAACGGCTCGTCGAACAGCGCCCGGCTCCCGAACTCCGGGCCGGGCAGCTCGGTGCAGACCAGCACGGCGTCCAGCTCGTGAGCGCGCAAACGGTCGAGCAGCGCCGCCGTCTGGTCCTCCCAAGGCTCCACCTCGAGCGCGGGCAATGCCTCGCGCAGGGGCGCAAACACCAGCGGCAGCAGATAGGGCGCCAGCGTCGGAATGATCCCCAGCCGGAACCGGCCGGCCAGCGGATCCCGCAAGTCGCGCGCTACAGAAAGGATGGAGTCGGCCCCGGCCACCGCGGCGCGGATATGGTCGAGAAGGCGCTCGCACGCCGCGGTCGGCGCCGCCGCTTTGCTCCCGCGCTCGAACAGCACCACGCCCAGCAGCTCCTCCAGCTTCCGAAGCTGCACCGAAAGCGTCGGCTGGCTCACGCCGCAGGCCTCGGCGGCGCGGCCGAAATGCCCGTGCTCAGCAACGGCGAGGACGTACCGGAGATCGCGAAGGTTCATCGGCAAGCAGTGTCGCCGAATCGATAGGCGTTGTCTATCGGCTTAATGCAAAACTAAGGCTTCCCTCAATAGGTTGGACAGGGTAAACGGTGACCGCACGCGGAGCCTCAGGGACCGCCCGGCTCGCGGCGCCCCTGGACGAACCCGTGTCAAGCGGAGGGAACAATGGACGGATTTGACGGCCAGAATGCGGGCGGGTGCCCGGTCGTGCACGGGCATCGCCCGCACGTCACCTTCGCCGGCCGCGCTAACAAGGATTGGTGGCCGGAGCAGCTCAACCTCAAGGTCCTGCACCAGAACACCCCCGAGTCCAGCCCGCTCGGCGGCAGCTTCAACTATGCCGAGGCGTTCAAGACGCTCGACCTCGCCGCGGTGAAGCGCGACCTCTACGCGCTGATGACCGACTCGCAGGATTGGTGGCCAGCGGACTACGGCCATTACGGGCCGCTGTTCATCCGCATGGCCTGGCACAGCGCCGGCACCTACCGCACCGCGGACGGGCGCGGCGGCGCCGGGTCGGGCGCGCAGCGGTTCGCGCCGCTGAACAGCTGGCCGGACAACGCGAACCTGGACAAGGCGCGCCGCCTGCTCTGGCCGATTAAGCAGAAATACGGCAACAAGCTCTCCTGGGCCGACCTGCTGGTCCTGACCGGCAATTGCGCGCTCGAGTCCATGGGCTTCAAGACCTTCGGCTTCGCGGGCGGCCGCCCGGACGTGTTCGAGCCGCCCGAGGACATCTACTGGGGCAGCGAGGACACCTGGCTCGGCGACAAGCGCTACACCGGTGACCGCGTGCTCGAGCTGCCGCTCGCTGCCGTGCAGATGGGCCTCATCTACGTCAACCCGGAGGGCCCGAACGGCCAGCCCGACCCGGCCGGCTCCGCGCGCGACATCCGCGAGACCTTCGCCCGCATGGCGATGAACGACGAGGAGACGGTCGCACTCATCGCCGGCGGCCACACCTTCGGCAAGACCCACGGTGCCGGCCACGCGGAGAAGGTGGGCCTCGCGCCCGAGGGCGCCGACATCGCGCAGATGGGCCTCGGCTGGGTGAACACCTTCGAGACCGGCATCGGCGGCAACGCCACCACCAGCGGCCTAGAGGGCGCCTGGACGCCGACCCCGATCACCTGGGACATGTCCTACTTCGACACCTTGTTCGGCTACGAGTGGGAGCTGACCAAGAGCCCCGCCAACGCCTGGCAGTGGAAGCCGAAGGACGGCGCCGCGTCGGACCTCGTGCCGGACGCGCATGACCCGGCGAAGCGGCACCCGCCGATGATGAGCACAGCCGACATGGCGATGCGGGTCGATCCGATCTACGAGAAGATCTCCCGCGACTTCCACGCCAACCCGGACAAGTTCGCGGACGCCTTCGCCCGTGCGTGGTTCAAGCTGACCCATCGCGACATGGGCCCCCGCGCCCGCTACCTCGGCCCCGAGATTCCGGACGAGGTGCTGATCTGGCAGGACCCGGTGCCGGCGGTCGATCATCCGCTGATCGACGCGCAGGACGCCGCTTCCCTGAAGGCGCAAATCCTGGCCTCCGGCCTCTCCATTCAGGAGCTGGTCGGCACCGCCTGGGCCTCCGCCGCGTCGTTCCGCGGCTCGGACAAGCGCGGCGGCGCCAACGGCGCGCGCATCCGCCTCGCCCCGCAGAAGGACTGGGAGGTGAACCAGCCAACGCAGCTCGCGAAGGTGCTGGGCGTGCTTGAGGGCATCCAGAGCGCCTTCAACGGCAAGCAACCTGGCGGCAAGAAGGTCTCGCTCGCCGACCTGATCGTGCTCGCTGGCAATGCCGCGGTGGAAGAGGCGGCGAAGAAGGCGGGTGTGGCGGTCGAGGTGCCGTTCACGCCGGGCCGCACGGACGCGACGCAGGAGCAGACGGACGTCGAGTCCTTCTCCGTGCTCGAGCCGTTCGCCGACGGGTTCCGAAACTACATGAAGGCGCAGTCCACCTTCAAGCCAGAGGAGCTGCTCGTTGACCGCGCGCAGCTGCTGACCCTGACGGCGCCGGAACTGGCGGTGCTGCTCGGCGGCATGAGGGCGCTCGACGCCAACGTCGCGCACTCGCAGCACGGCGTGTTCACGAAGCGGCCGGGAACGCTGACGAACGACTTCTTCGTCAACGTGCTCGACATGAGCACGATGTGGACGCCGACGGCGGAGGGCGCGGACACGTTCGAGGGCCACGACCGCGAGACCGGCGAGCACAAGTGGACGGCGACGCGGGTGGACCTGGTCTTCGGCTCGAGCGCGCAGCTCCGCGCGCTGGCCGAGATCTACGCCCAGAGCGACGCGCAGGAGAAGTTCGTGCGTGAGTTCGTCGCCGCTTGGCACAAGGTCACGGAGCTCGACCGGTTCGACCTCCGCTGATCGCAGGGGTGCCCGGGGGCAGGCTATACGAAGCCTGCCTCCGGGTGCCCTTTGCTTCTCCTGCGAACCAGCGAGAGTGCCGAGGATCTGCGCGGCCATCGTATGCGCGCTTCGTTGAGTAGTGTCCGGCGGGTCGGTCAGGCGCCTTGACTTGGTACCTCAGCGGCCTGCCAGCTTCTGTCGTCACCAAATGCGAGCCGGGCTTTGAGGCGCGGCGTCACCCAGTTTAGGAAGGCGCGGAGCTTCATTGGGACTGGCTTGCGCGGTGAATAGACGATGTGGACCGGCAAGGGCTCCGGCTCGAAAGCCTCGAGGACCAATGCAAGTGTTCCCGCACGCTTCGCTGCGTCCATTTTGTAGGACATGACTCGGGTCAATCCGGCACCAGCGACGGCGGCAATGACAGCAGCCTCTGACGTGTTCACGCATAGCCTCGACCGGATAGGCACCAAGCTTGCGCGCTTTCCCTTTCGGAACGTCCAGGAGTTCGGAGAAACAGCATCGCCAATCGCGATGCAGTCGTGATCGCGAAGGTGATCAGGGGTTTGCGGACGTCCTCTCGCCGCCAGATATGCGGGACTTGCGCACACCACGAGACGGATCGAGCCGATCCGGGTCGCTATCATGCTGCTTTCAGGAAGGCTGCCAATGCGGACGGCCACGTCGATCGTTCTCCTCGACTGTGTCAACGACACGGTCAGTCAGGAGAAGTCGCAGGCCGATCTCGGGATAAGCATCCAAGAACTCGACAGCGATGGGAAGCAGGTGCGTGTGCCCAAGGCCCCAGGGTGTCGTCACCGCAAGGTCGCCCTTAGGGCTTCGGGTACTCGCCAGACACCTGGCGCTCGGCGTCGTCCACCTGCTCGATGATCCGCTTGCAGGCTTCGACATAGGCCCGGCCAGCATCGGTCAGTGTCATCCGCCGCGAAGATCTCTGAAACAACTCGGCCTTCAGGCGCGTTTCTAGATCGGCGACCTTCCGGCTGATGGTTGCAACGGGCGTTCCCAGCCAGCGGGATGCGGCGGAGAAACTGCCCGTCTCGGTGACGGCAACGATCACTGACATCGCCTCCAAGCGGTCCATAAGATCCCGCCTTTCCGAACAGTGAGAAGATGCTTCTCATTCATAGTGGCGGCGTTCCGATACGGCAATCGGCTAAGTCCGGAGGCGCTGAATGCATCCGCGCCAGGCACCCGCACAGGATGCGGAGCGTCCGCTGATGCGATCGGGGGAGTGCGCCGATGAGTAGCACGATTAGGATTAAGGACGGCACAACGATCTACTACAAGGAGTGGGGCACCGGCCGTCCTCTTATCTTCTCTCATGGCTGGCCGCTGAACGCGGACGCATGGGACGAGCAGATGATGTTTCTGGCGTCGCACGGCTTCCGGTGCATTGCCCACGATCGCCGTGGTCACGGGCGGTAGAGCCAGCCCTGGAACGGAAATGACCTTGATACCTATGCCGACGACCTGTCGGAGCTGCTCGAATCGCTTGACATCAACGACGCGGTCATGGTCGGCCATTCCACCGGCGGCGGCGAGGTCACGCGCTACATGGGGCGGCACGGGACGAAGCGCGTAGCCAAGGCTGTTCTGGTCTCCGCCATACCGCCCCTGATGCTGAAGACAGCCGCCAATCCAGGCGGCCTTCCGATCGAGGTGTTCGATGCAATCCGGACCGGCCTGCTCCACGATCGCCCCCAGTTCTACCGGGAACTCAGCGCGTCCTTCTACGGCGCGAACCGTCCCGGATCGAATGTTTCGCAGGGCGTGAGGGACGCGTTCTGGGCCTGGAGCATGCAAGCCGGGCTGCGGGGCGCCTATGAATGTGTGAGGGCGTTTTCCGAAACCGACCTGACCGAGGATCTCAAGAAGATCGACGTCCCGACCCTGGTCATCCATGGCGATGACGACCAGATCGTCCCGATCGCTGCCTCGGCGCTGCGGTCCTCGAAGATCATAGAGCGGGCGACGCTCAAGGTTTACCCGGGCGCACCGCACGGACTAACGGCAACGCACAAGGACCAGTTCAACAGCGACTTGCTGGCCTTCATCCAGAACTAGGCCCCGAATAACCTCGATCCACGCGTAGGGCGTGGTAGGGATCAAAGGACTCGATCAATACCGGTCGATCGCGGAAGGAAGCGGTAGCAGCGAAGCCGACATTTGCTCGCGACGCGACGCACGGCAATTTCGTTACCGATCGGGGCTTGTTCACGAGGCTGGTCTACCAAGGCCGGTGAGGCCCGGTGTGATGCCCGCGAGGCGGCGGGTGCACCTCGCTCGGAGGCTGACATGAAAGCACGTCGCGTTTCCCACGCTCCACCGATGGTCGATCGCAGGCAGCTCGTCTGGACTGTCCCCGCCTTGGCCGCCGGCTTTGCCACGCTTGGCAGCGCGTCTGCTGCTGAGCCGTCTCCGAACGGGGCGGCGGCCACGTCGAGCGTCATGCACTACCGCACGAAGAAGGTTGACGGCACCAACATCTTCTATCGGGAAGCAGGGCCGCCATCCGCTCCGGTGGTGCTACTGCTGCACGGCTTCCCGACATCGTCACACATGTTCCGCAACCTAATCCCGGCCCTTTCTGACCGCTATCATGTGATCGCGCCGGACTATCCCGGCTTTGGACAGAGCGACATGCCGGACCGGGCAAACTTCACCTATACGTTCGACCGTTTCGGCGAACTGGTCGGCGGCTTGGTCGATCAGCTCGGCGTGGCGCGCTACGCGATGTACGTTATGGACTACGGGGCACCGGTTGGGTGGCGTCTCGCACTGAAGCATCCCGAGCGCGTCACCGCACTGATCGTGCAGAACGGCAACGCCTATAAAGAAGGGTTGAAGGAGTTCTGGGATCCGTTCAAGGCATATTGGTCCGACCATTCGGAGGCCCACCGAAAGGCTCTGCATGTTCTGATAGCGCCCGAGACGACGAAATTTCAGTACACGGATGGGGTGTCCGATGTCAGCCGGATCTCGCCGGACAACTGGGTCCACGACCAGGCCCTGCTCGATCGGCCGGGCAACGCCGATATCCAGATGGACCTGTTCTACGACTACCGCACCAACCTGCCGCTCTACCCGGCAGTTCAGGCCTATTTCCGAAAGTATCAGCCGCCGACCCTTAGCACTACAGTTGCATTCTAAGCTTGGCACCTGATCTCCTCCCACGTGGTCGGGAGGGTGGGGATGAGCGGTGCATCGATCGAGACGATGCTGGAGCTGTGGGCGTCGGAGTTGCGAGAGGCGAAGGCGCGGATGCGCCCCTTGTTCACGCAAGAGCGGGTGGCAACCTCGGCAGGCCTGTTCCTGGATGGGCTGCTCGGGCCGGAGCGGCGCAAGACGGGCTGGATGCGCGCCGAGGCGGCGGGTGACCCCGGCCCCTGGCGCCAGCAGGCCATCTTGGGGCGCGGCCGGTGGGAGGCGGATAGCTTGCGCGACATCGTGCGCGACTGCGCGCTGGAGACGCTGGCGGACGCGGATGGGGTGCTGGTGATCGACGAGACCGGGTTCCTCAAGCAGGGCAAAGCGAGTTGCGGCGTAGGACGGCAATATACGGGCTCTGCGGGCAAGATCACGAACTGCCAGATCGGGGTGTTCATGGCCTACGTGTCGCGCCACGGCCATGCCTTCATCGACCGTGCCCTCTACCTGCCCAAGGACTGGACCAAGGATCCTGCTCGCCTGGCTGCGGCCCATGTGCCGGAGGAGGTCGAGTTCGCGACCAAGCCCCGGCTCGCGCTGGACATGGCCGAGCGCGCCATCGCGGCGGGCGTGCCCTTCTCCTGGGTGGTCGGCGACACCGTCTATGGCACAGGCGAGGTTGAGATGGCGCTGCGCCGTGCCGGCAAGGGCTACGTGCTCGGGACCGCTGCCACGCAGCCCTTCAACGCGTGGATCAACAAGCCCCTGATCTCTGGCACTGCCGAGGAGATCGCCCACGGTCTCGACGCCTCCGCCTGGCTGCGCCTGTCCGCAGGCGCGGGCACCAAGGGCGCACGGCTCTATGACTGGGCCTATGTGGAGCTTGCCGACCTTGACGCAGAGGAGTGCAGCGAGGCGCTGAGCGGGCTGTGGACGCGTGGCCTGCTGATCCGGCGCAACCTCGCCGACGGCGCGCTCGCTTACTTCAGCACGTGGTGCCCGGCCGGGACCGGCATCGAGACCTTGGTCGCCGTCGAGGGCAGCCGCTGGACCATCGAGGACGCGTTCGAGACCGCCAAGACCGAGCTCGGCCTCGACCACAACGAGACCCGCTCCTGGCACGGCTGGCACCGGCACGTCTCGCTGGTGATGCTGGCCTTTGCCGTGCTGGCACGGGTGCGCCAGCAGGCGAACCAGGCACCCCCAAAAACGCTGCCGCGCCTGCCGCGGACACGTGCGCTCTCATCCGCTGGTCGGTCCAGGAGATCCGCCGCCTAGCGATGCGCCTGGCCCAGCGACGCATCCGCCCCGCCCTCGTGATCGCCTGGTCAGTCTGGCGACGAGCGCACCAAACCACCGCAAAGCGCTCGCATCTGAAACGGAATGTGCAACTGTAGTGTTAGTGTCCATCCGGGAACATCTTGCGATGTGAGAGCGCCTTGTGATCCCCTTAGAGCGGCTCGGCGGACGGAGGTTGCAACGTGTGGACGAACGAGAACCGGGGCCGCTACGACCGCAGCAAGCTGCGTTACCCAAGTGACCTGACCGACGCGGAGTGGGCCCTGGTGGGGCCGCTCATCCCGCCTGCCAAGCGCGGCGGCAACAAGCGCACCGTGGACGTGCGGGAAGTGGTCAACGGGCTGATGTACGTGCTCAGCACCGGCTGTCAGTGGGCGGCGCTGCCCAAGGACTTGCCCGCGCGCAGCACAGTGAACGACTACTTCCGGCGCTGGGACGACGACGGCACGTTGGAGCGCCTCCATCACGCGCTCTACGTGCAATGCCGAGAGTTGGCCGGGCGCGAGGCCAGCCCGACGGCTGCGATCATCGACAGCCAGAGTGTGAAGGGCGCTGAGAAAGGGGGCGCTCGATCGACCCGTCGGGGTATGATGCGGGCAAGAAGGTCCGCGGCAAGAAGCGCCATGTGCTCGTCGATACGCAGGGCCTGTTGATGCACGCGATCGTCCACGCGGCCGACGTGCAGGACCGCGACGGCGGCGTGCTGCTGATGGGCGCGCTGTTCGGCCTCTATCCGTTCCTGCTCAAACTCTACGCCGATGGTGGCTACCAGGGGCCGCAGTTCCAGCAAGGGCTGCGGCGGGTTTGCCGCCAGGTCGAGGTCGAGATCGTCAAGCGCTCCGACGCGGCGAAGGGCTTCGTGGTCATCCCGAAGCGATGGATCGTCGAGCGAACCATCGCGTGGCTGAACCGATGCCGTCGGCTGGCCAAGGACTGGGAGTGCCTCAACCGCTCCGGCCTGGCGTTCCTGCGCTGGGCCTCGGTCCGCCTCATGGTCAGAAAGCTCTGCCAGACAACCTTATGATCCCGGATGGACACTTATCGTCTGGGGCAGGAACGACAAGATTTTCCCGGCTGACGGCGCATACCCGTATAAGCGTGATCTTCGGAAGCTTAAGTTCCACCTCATCGATACGGGTCATTTCGCGCTGGAGGATAGGGCGGATGAGATGGTGCCCCTTATCCGCGCCTTCCTTGCCAGGAACGTCGCGCGGGCCTGATGGGCCACAGGACCTCCGCTTGGGTGAGGGGAGCCTGCCGGCTGCACGGCATGGCTGCGGAGCGGAATAGCCGCTCTCCGCTGTGCGATAGCGAAGGCGGCACCTGACCCAGGAGCCCGCTTAGAGAGCTACCCCGATCCATAGCTGCCACTCATCGTCCTCGCCAATCCCGCCTGCCCAATCCTGAGGTCTCATGGTTCAGACTGACAATATCGCCATCGCTCAGGAACTTCTCGGGCGCTTAGCGTCGGATGCCGAGCCGGCAGCAATCGTCGCACTGTTTGCGGAAGAGATGACGTGGGATATTCCGGGCGACACCTCCGCCTTCCCGTGGATCGGTGCGCAAACCGGACGGCAGTCTGTTCTTTCCTTCATTACAGAGACCACCGAGAAAATAGATCGCATTCGCCTTGACGTTGACGAAATTCTTGCCAGCGATACACGGGCCGTCATCCTTGGACAGCTCGCATCCCGGGTCAGGCGAACCGGCAGGGTGATTGAGTCCGCCTTTGCGATCATCCTGACAATCTCCGAAGGTCGGATCACCCGGTTCCAGATGCTGGAAGATAGTTTTGCGGTTTCGCAAGCCGCGTACGCGGGCGAAAAATCCCAGTGAATATCCAATTCCAAGAAGTGCTCGATCGCCACAGGGCGTCCATTATGGGCGCGAAGCAACCCCTCATACCGTCCATGCCGGCTCCTCCAGATGGCGACCCACTCATTCCGGACGCGCCGCCCGAAGGCCGCGTGCCCGAGACTCCTCACGCTCCTTTCGGCGGTCGGGGCACGAGGGTGGCCAGCGATCATGCAACCCGCACCCCTCCAACTCACGATGACTCTAGCGCAGAGCACAGCCCCAACTCGATCCACCGCCCCGAACCAAAACCGGTGCACCTCCAGTCACGCACCCCCACTTACCGCTTGACCCCGCCCGCGACAAACTCGTTTATCCTCCCCGATGTCCTCCAGCCCGGCCCTCCCCGACCCGGCCGACCGCGCCAGCCAGCGCGACGAGGACGCCCAGTACTACCGCCAGGTCCTGCACGAGCTGGTCGAGATCGGCAGCCGCCTCGCCCGCGCCATCGACCGCCAGGCCGCCCCCGAGCCGGCCGCCCAACCCGCCCCAGCCGCAGCCGCCGCACCCCAGCTCGCCATCGCCTTCGACCGCCTCGCCCGCACCATCCGCCGCACCATCGCGCTTGCCCACACGCTCACCGACCCCGCCCAGCCCAGCCCAACGGAGCGCGCCACCGCCCAGGCCGCCGAGCGCCGCCGCCTCGCGCGCAAGCAGATCATCCGCACCGTCGAGGACTGCATCCAGCGCGCGACCAGCGGCCGCGAGGCCGAGGCACTCCATGCCGAGCTCTACGAGCGCCTGGAGACGATCGACGCCGACGACGACATCGAGACCCTGCCGGTCGCCGAGATCATCGCCCTGATCCGCCGCGACCTGGGCATTGCCAACCTGCCCGGCACCCATCCCTGGAAGCGCCGCCGGCCCGCCGACGTGCGCGAGCTCTGCGCCCGCGCCGCAAAGCCCAGGACACCCCAGCCCTGGTCCGTTCCAGCCCACGCCCAAGATCCCGCGCCCGCCTGCACCGCCCCGGCCCACCCGGCCCGGCACCGGCGCCGCCGCTACCCTGACCCGGCTCCCCGGCCGCGACGAGGCGTTCCTGATAAGAGGCATTGTCCGGAGATGCGCCATGTTGACCCGGACGCGCAGCCGCCGCAGACAGGCGGGCGAGTCCGGGAAGACATCATGGACCAGCTTCCGCCCAGCCCCAGTACCTTCGTCTCCGAGCAGCGCCAGTGGGACCGCCTCATGGCCATGGCCCGCCTCGGCGCCATCCCCGGCGACGGCGTGAACCGCGCTTGCCTCACCCCGCTCGACCGCGAGGCAAGGCGCCTGCTCATTGCCTGGGCGGCGGAAGCAGACGCCTCCGTGAGTGTGGACGAAGCCGCGAACCTTTGGCTACGCCGCGAGGGCGCGGACCCTGCCGCCGCCCCCGTCGTGACCGGGAGCCACATGGACACCCAGCCCCAGGGTGGCCGCTTCGACGGCATCTACGGCGTGATCGCCGGTCTCGAAGCCGTGCAGGCGATACACGACGCGGGCCTGCGCACAAGGCGGCCCATCGAGATCGTCGCCTGGACCAACGAGGAAGGCGGGCGGTTCACGCCGGGCTGCATGGGCAGCATGGCTTGGTCCGGGCACACGCCCCTCGCCAGCTTCGCCGAAATGCGCGACCCGGCGGGCGTCCGCTTCGCCGACGCGCTCGCCGAGCACCTGGCCGCCGAGGCCGACCTGCCGCGCCGCCCGCTCGGCGCCGAGCCTTGCGCCTACTTGGAGCCGCACATCGAGCAAGGGCCACGGCTGGAGCGCGAGTGCGTTGCCATCGGCGTCGTCACCGGCATCCAGGGCAGCCGCTGGTTCACGGTGACGCTCAGGGGCGAGACCGCGCACGCCGGCACGACGCCGCTCGGCCTCCGCCGCGATGCCGTGCAGGGCTTCGTCCGGGCTGCCGGCGCCCTCAACCAGCTCATGGCCGATCCCGAGGACGTTCTGCGCTTCACGATCGGCCGCATCTCCGTGCGCCCGAACACCAGCAACTCCGTCGCCGACCGCGTCGAGTTCACGATAGACCTCCGCCATCCGAATGCGGCCGTCCTCGCCGCACGTGGCAACACCATCGAGGACACGGTCAAGGCGACCGTCGGCGGCGCGCTCGGCGTCGAGGTGCGCGAGACGTTCCGCGCGATGCCGACCGAGTTCCCACTGCTTGTAGTGGATGCGGTCGAGGACGCGGCGTACGCGGAGGGGCTGCCGGCGATGCGGATGCAATCGGGCGCGTTCCACGACGCGCAGTTCGTCGCACCAATCTGCCCGGCGGGGATGCTGTTCGTGCCCTGCCGCGGCGGCATCAGCCACAACCCGGCGGAGTATGCCTCGCCCGAAGCCCTCGCCGCCGGCACGCGCGTCCTCGCCCGCGCCCTCGCCAGGCTCGCCGCATGACGGACGCCATGATGGACCCGGCTGCGCTGCCCTTCGACACCGAGGCGTTCCTCGACCGCCTGCGCACCTGGGTCGAGTGCGAGTCGCCGACGTTCGATCCCGACGCCGTCGAGCGGATGCTCGACCTCGCCTGCGAGGACCTGGAGGCACTCGGCGCCGGGATCGAGCGCATACCCGGCCGCAACGGCTTCGCCGGCTGCCTCCGCGCGCGGATGCCGCACTCGCGGCCGGGAAAGGGCATCCTCGTCCTCGGCCACCTCGACACCGTGCACCCGGTCGGCACGCTCGCAACCCTTTCGTGGCGGCGCGAGGATTCGCGGGTCTATGGGCCCGGCATCCAGGACATGAAATCCGGCATCCTGCTCCACCTCGAGGCGCTGTCCATGCTCGCCCGCGCGGGCGTCGAGACACCCCTGCCCGTCACCGTGCTGCTGACGCCCGACGAGGAGGTCGGCAGCCCGAGCACGCGGGAGCTGATCGAGGCTGAGGCGCGAGGGCACCGGGCCGTGCTGGTCCCGGAGCCGGCGAACCCCGGCGGCGGCTGCGTCACGGGGCGCTACGCCATCGCGCGGTTCCGGCTGGAGACGATCGGCCGCCCGAGCCACGCCGGCTGGGCGCTCGCCGCTGGGCGCTCGGCGGTCTCGGCCATGGCCCGGCGCATCCTCGCGATCGAGGCCATGACCGGGCCCGACTGCACGTTCAGCGCCGGCGTGGTGCATGGCGGGCGCTGGGTCAACTGCGTCCCGACGCGCTGCGAGGCCGAGGTCCTGACTATGGCGAAGCGCCAGGCCGACCTCGACCGCGGCATCGCGCGCATGATGGCGCTCGCCGGCGAGGAAGGCGGCGTCGTGCTGCGCGTCGAGCGTGGCGTCACCCGGCCGGTCTGGGAGCCGGACGCCGGGTGCCGCGCGCTGCACGCGCGGGCGCAGGCAGTCGCGGCGAGGCTGGGCCGCACGCTGCCGGGCACCTCCGCGGGCGGCGGGTCGGACGGCAACTTCACGGGCACCATAGGCGTGCCGACGCTCGACGGGCTGGGCGCGGAAGGCGCCGGGCTGCACACGCTGGAGGAGCACATCCTATGGGAGAGCCTGCCGCGCCAGGCGCGGCTCGCCGCGGGGCTGATGACCGCGATAGAGTGAGGCGCCCCGGGCCGCTCCGCGTCGTCTTCGCCCACCAGCGCACGCTCCTCGCGGCGCTCTGCGGCGTCGCCCTGTTCGCAGTGCTGGCCCTAGCAGGCGTGCAGGGGCGGCTGGTCATCGCCTGGGACGGGTTCGCGCTCGCGCTCATGCTGCTGCTCGGGGCGCGCGCGGTCGGCGCGGCGCCGGGCGAGATGGCGGAACACGCGGAGGCGCAGGAAGCCGGCGAGTGGCTCGTCTTCTCGGTGGTGGTGCTGGGCATTATCGCCAGCGTCGTCGCCGTGATTTCCGAGTTCTCGGCCATCAAGACCTCCTCGCCCGGCGTGCGCGACCTGCGCGTCACCCTCGTCGCCGCGACGCTTGCCGTGAGCTGGCTCGCGACACACGTCGTCTTCGCGCTGCGCTACGCCCATGAGTATTACCAGACGGCGCCCAGCGGCCTGCACGGCGGGCTCGAATTCCCCGGAGGCGAGCCGCCCGACTACTGGGATTTCTTCTACTTCGCCATCGTGATCGGCATGACCTTCCAGGTCTCGGACGTGCAGATCACCGACCGCAAGCTGCGCCGGCTCGCGACGGTGCACGGCCTCCTGGGCTTCCTGTTCAACACGGTCATCGTCGCGCTGACGGTGAACCTGGCCGCAGGGCTGCTGTGAGGGTATTGCCCTACATCGAAATCCGAAACTCTTATTCCGCCACGGCCAGGCTTGGTCCAGTGGCGTCGGGCATTATCACCTCAAATCCTGGGGCACCTTCCCGCCGTTCTCTGCCAGCTTCTGCATGACCTGCTTGTGCAGCCACATGTTCATCTCGGCGGAGCCGTTCATCTGGCCGGTGTAGCCTAACTCCTGCGCGAGCTGCTTTCGCGCATCTAGGCTGCTGTCGAGGTCGAGGAGCTTCATCAGGTCAACGATGGAGTGGCGCCAGTCGAGCTTCTGGGACGCCTTCGACGCGAGGCCGGTCAGGACGGCTTCCACGTCAACGGCCTGCTGCGGCGCAGCTGGCGGCGCGCCACTGCTCGACGCCGGAGCACTGCTGGGCGCCGGAACACTGTCCGGCGCCGGAGCGGCCGGGGCCTGAGCCGGCGTGAACGGGTCCTGCGGAGCGGCAGCCGCCGCCGGGGCAGCCGCCGGCTGCGACGCGGGCTGCGTGCTGGCCGGGTGGGTTCCGAGAATCTTGGACATGATCGAGCCGAAGACACTCATGGGATGCTCCCTCGCGTCAGCGTTGCGCCGAAATCATCGGCCTGCGACAGCCTGGGCGCAAGCGGCCGCGGCAGCGGATGATGTTCTATCGAGAAATCCGGCCTTCTTGTCACGACACTTCAATGAGAAGCGGCGGCCTCGATTTCGAAGCAGGACACGGCCATCGTGAGGCGAGAGTTTGGCATAGCCCCCTACCCTATGCTACGCAGCGCCCATGACCCACACCATCCGCGAGAAGGGCAAGCTGCTGGCGCGCGTGCGCCGCATGAAGGGCCAGGTCGAGGCCATCGAGCGCGCTCTCGAAGCGGAGGCCGGGTGCGAGCAGGTGATGCACCTGATCGCCGGCGTCCGCGGCGCCATGGCTGGGCTGATGGCCGAAATCGTCGAGGACCACGTCCGCACGCACCTGCTCGACGCCGACGCGCAACCCGGCGCGCCCAAGGCGGAGGCCGCCGAGCAGCTCATGGGCATCGTCCGCACTTACCTTAGATGAGTAACCCCGGCATGGACGATATCGCCACCCTGGAGCATAGCCACGTTTTCCTCGGCGAAGGACACGAGCGCGCCGAGCGCCGGACCTGGGTGGTCATCGTGCTGTGCGGCGCCATGATGGTTCTGGAGATCGTTGGCGGCCTGCTGTTCGGCTCGATCGCGCTCGTCGCCGACGGCCTGCACATGTCCACGCATGCGGGCGCCTTGCTGCTCGCAGCGCTCGCCTACAGCTACGCGCGCCGGCACACGCACGATCCCCGCTTCACCTTCGGCACGGGCAAGCTCGGCGACCTGGCCGGGTTCAGCAGCGCCATCGTGCTGCTGATGATCGCTCTCCTCATCGGCTACGAGGCCGTGAGCCGCCTGTTCGCGCCGGTGCCGATCCGCTTCGGCGAGGCGATCCCCATCGCGGCCCTCGGCCTGGCGGTGAACGTGGCGAGCGCCTGGCTGCTGAGCGGCGGCCACCACCATCATCACCACCACGGCCACGCGCACGACCACGCCCACGGCGCGGAGGAGCGTCGCATCGTCCTGGACGACGGCGACCTTATCCTGGCCATCCACGAGGACGGCGTCCCGCCCCGCTTCCGCGTCCGATTCGAGGGTGCGGCGCCGCGGATGGTCGCCGTCGAGACGATACGCCCGGACGGCGCGCGCCAGGCATTCCCCATGCAGGATCGCGGCGCCTACCTCGAGAGCGCCGGCATCATTCCGGAGCCGCACGCCTTCACCGTGAACCTCCATCTCGACGGCCCGGCGGAGGAGCACGCGCTCGTCTTCGAGGAGCACGATCACGACCATTCCAGCGCGGCGCACCGCGACAACAACCTGCGCGCGGCTATCGTCCATGTCCTGGCCGACGCCGCTGTCTCGGTCCTGGTCATCGTCGGGCTGCTCCTGGCCCGCGCATTCGGCTGGCTCTGGATGGATCCGCTGGCGGGAATCGTAGGCGCCTGCGTCATCGCGAGCTGGTCCTACGGGCTGATCCGCGACACCGGCGCCGTTCTGCTCGACGTGGTTCCCGACCGGGGTGTAGCCGAGGGCGTGCGCCGGGCGGTCGAGGCTGAGGGTGACCGGCTGACCGACCTGCACCTGTGGCGCCTAGGGCCGGGGCACCTCGGCGCCATCCTCGCCGTCGTCACCGCCCTGCCGCGCGGCCCGGATTACTACCACCGCCTGCTCGCGCGCTTCCCGGCGCTGTCGCACGTCACCGTCGAGGTGCAGCAAGCGCCGACGCCGGGCTGAGACGCCAGCGGCGCAGCAGCAGCGCGTTCGCGACCACGCTGACGCTGCTCAGCGCCATCGCCGCGCCCGCGACGACCGGGCTGAGCAGCCCGAAGGCTGCGAGCGGGATGCCGACGACGTTGTAGGCGAAGGCCCAGAACAGGCCCTGGCGGATCGTGCGGTAGGTTCGGCGCGAGATGTCGAGCGCGCCCGCGACGAGCGCCGGGTCGCCGCGCATTAGCGTGATCCCCGCCGCGTTCATCGCCACGTCGGTACCCGTCGCCATGGCGATGCCAACGTCGGAAGCGGCGAGCGCGGGCGCGTCGTTGATGCCGTCGCCCACCATGGCGACAATCCCGCCCTGCTCACGCAGCCGCGCGACCGCCTCGGCCTTGCCCTCGGGCAGCACCTCGGCGGCGACCTCCTCGATGCCGAGCGACAGCGCCACGGCTCGCGCCGCGCCCCATCCGTCGCCCGTCAGCATCGCCGCCGCGACGCCCTGCTCCTGCAGCGCCGCCACCGCCGCCCGCGCGGACGGCTTCACCGCGTCGCCGAACCCGATGAAGCCGAGCACGCGCCGATCCGGCGCAAGCTGGGCCAGCCAGGACACCGTTCGCCCGGACGCTTCCAGCCCCGTCGCCTGCGCGTCCAGGGATCCCGTCGCGATCCCGTTCTCCCGCAGCAAGCGCCGGTTGCCGAGGATCAGGAGGCGCCCTCCAACCTCGCCGGATACGCCGCGCCCGGCTAGCGCGTGGAACTCCATGGCGCGCGCCTGCTGAACTCCGTCCGTGCCCGCCCGGCGCCGGACGGAAGCGGCAAGCGGGTGCTCGCTGAACGCCTGGAGCGCCGCGGCCAGGCACAGCACCTCGGCCGGCTCGGCGCCTGGAACCGCTATCAGGTCCGTGACTTCCGGGCGCCCTTCGGTCAGGGTGCCTGTCTTGTCGAAGGCGACGAGCGTGACGGCGCGTGCCCGCTCCAGGGTCTCCGCGTCCTTGATGAGGATGCCGTGCCGGGCGGCCGCACCCGTGCCAACCATGATCGCGGTCGGCGTAGCCAGGCCGAGCGCGCAGGGACACGCGATGACCATGACCGCAACCGCGTTCAGGATCGCCGCCGTCGCGTCCCCCGTCGCCGCCCACCAGGCGACGAAGGTGACGAGGGCGACCCCGAGCACGACCGGCACGAAGACGGCGCTCACCCTGTCCACCAAGTGCTGGATCGGCGCCTTCGACGCCTGCGCGCCCTCGACCAGGCGCACGATCTTCGCCAGCGTCGTCTCCGCCCCGACCGCGGTGGTCTCGACCACCAGGACGCCGTCCGCGCTGATCGAGGCGCCCGTCACCCGGCTGCCGACCTGCTTCTCCACCGGCAAGCTCTCGCCCGTGAGCATGGACTCGTCCACGCTGCCGCCGCCCTCGACGACGCGCCCGTCCACCGGAATCCGCTCGCCGGGCCGAACCACGACGATATCGCCGACCCGCACCTGGGCGAGCGGCACCTCGACCTCGGCACCGCCCCGGCGAACTCGGGCCTTGTCCGGCCGCAAGCCCATGAGCGCGCGGATGGCGGACGCGGTCTGACCCTTGGCGCGCGATTCCAGCCATTTGCCGAGCAGGATGAAGGTGATGATGAGCGCCGAGCTCTCGAAGTAGAGCGCAGGCGCATGCCCAGCAGGGGCGGCGAGCAGGTCAAAGGTGCTCAGCGCCCAGGCGGCCGACGTGCCGAGTGCGACCAGCAGGTCCATGTTGCCGCTCAACGCCCGTGCGGCCTTCCACCCGGCAACATAGAACCGCCACCCCAGCCAGAACTGGACCGGCGTCGCCAGGGCGAACTCCACCCAGCCCGGCAGCATCCAGGGCAGGCCCAGCACTTGCGCGCCCATGCTCGCGAGCAACGGCAAGGAGAGCACCGCAGCCAGCACGACGTGCGCCAGCGCGCGACGGCTCCTCGCAGACGCAGCGTCCACCTCGCCCGCCGGCGCTCCCGCCTCAGCCACTGGACTCGCCGCATATCCCGCCTCGGCAACGGCGGCGGTCAAGTCCGCGACCGGCGCCGCGCCTGGCAGCGCCGTGACGCGCGCCCGCTCGGTCGCGAGGTTGACCTCGGCGGATAGCACGCCCGGCACCCGCCGCAGCGCACGCTCGACCCGGCCAGCGCAGGAGGCGCAGGTCATGCCCTCGATGCCGAGGTCCACCTCGACCCGGCCCAGCAGCGGCTTTGTCGACGATACCTGTATCCATCGCGCGCTTCCCGGCGACCCTAACAACCTCGCAGGTGGGTATTCCCACCATGGGAAGGTCAAGCGGGACGCGGTGTCACGGTGCCGTGATGCGTTGAGCGTCAGCCCGCGACGGTGAACCGATAGGCGATCATCTGCCGGTAGATCGCGCCGGGGCGCAGCACGGCGGACGGGAAGCTCGGATGATTGGGCGCGTCCGGGAAGCCCTGGGCCTCGACGGCGAAGCCGGCCGACTGGCGGAACGCGACCCCGCCCCTGCCGACCACCGTCCCGTTCAGCTGGTTGCCGGAATAGAGCTGGAGGCCGGGCTGTGTCGTGAGGACCTCAAGCCCGCGCCCGCTGACCGGGTCGCGCGCGCTCGCGACGAGCCGGGGCTGGTCCGTTCCGCCGCCGTCGAGCGCGAAGCAGACGTCGTAGCCTTGGCCGGTCAGCAGTTGCGGGTCGGCTTCCCGTATGCGCGCGCCGAGCGCGAGCGGGCGGCGGAAGTCGAACGGCGTTCCCTCCACCGGCCGTATCTCTCCCGTGGGGATCTGCTTCTCGTCCGTCGGCAGGAAGGCGGCGGCGTGGATCGTCACCTCGTGGGAGAGGATGTCGTGGTGCTCGACGCCGGCGAAGTTGAAGTAAGGATGGGCGCTGAGGTTGACGATCGTGGGCTTGTCAGTGCTCGCCTCGAGCCCGAGGCGCAGCGTGTCGCCGTCCAGCTCGTAGGTCGCGCGCACGGTGAGCGTGCCGGGGAAGCCCTGGTCGCCGTCCGGGCTGACGTGGGACAGGACGATCCGCGGCGCATCCCGCTTTGAGCAGCCCTTGGGCCTCCTCGATGCGCCATAGGACCTCGCCGAACCCGACCGGGCCGCCATGCAGCGTGTTGCCCCGGTCGTTCGTGGCGAGCTGATAGGTGCGGCCGTCGAGCTCGAACCGTCCGCCGCCGATCCGGTTGGCGCAGCGCCCGAGGACCGCGCCGAAGGAGCCGCCAGCGGTGGCGTAGGCGGCCGCGTCCTCCAGCCCGAGCAGCACATCGCTCCTCCCGCCGTCCCGGTCAGGCGCCTCGATGGCCGACCATCCGCGCGCCGTAGTCGGTGATGCGGACGCGCAAGCGGCCGTTGTCGAGCGTATGGATCTTGGCATCGCGACCGTCCGGGAGCGACCCGAACGGCTCGGCGTCGAGAGACCGCGACATAGGCGCCTCCTGCATGTACGCTGCGCTAAGCGCTCAGCCGCTCCTTGACGCGGTCGGCCACGCGCAGCGCGTTGGCGATGATGGTCAGCGTCGGGTTCACCGCGCCGATGGAGGGGAAGAAGCTGGCGTCGGCGACGTAGAGGTTGTCCAGCTCGTGCGCCTTGCAGTCCAGGTTGAGCACGGAGCTCGCCGGGTCCGTGCCGAATCGCGCCGTGCCGGCCTGGTGCGCCGTGCCGCCGATCGGGATGTTCTTCCCAAGGTAGAGGCTGCGGTCGAGCAGAATCGGATGGGCTCCATGGGCGCTCATCAGCTTCTCCAGCTTGTGCTTCAGCCGCTTCGCCGCCTCCAGGTTGCCCTCGTGGATGTCGAGCACGACGCGGTCGCCGTCGTAGTAGATCCGGTTCTCCGGGCGCGGCAGGTCCTCGCTCTGCAGCCAAAAATCCATCGAGTGCTGGGCCATCTTCGCGAACGGCCACTCCGGCATCCACTCCATCCAGCGCGGCAGCTCCTCGCCACGTATCTGGTCGGCATGGGTCTTCGCGCACATCTGGATCAGGCCGAGCGGATACTCCCAGTCGTCGGCGCCGAAGTAGTAGTCGCTGACGGCGAGTGTCTTCTGGAAGATCGTGTTGTTCGGCTCGCGCGTCAGCGCCATCAGCACGGACATGTTGTGGCGCATGTAGTTGCGGCCCACTTGGTTGGAGCCGTTCGCGAGGCCCTTCGGGTGCTTGTCGTTCGCCGAGCGCAGCAGCAGCAGCGCCGAGCTGAGCGCGCCGCAGGCCACGACCACGATGTCGGCGGAATATCGCTCCTCCTGGCCGAGCCGGGTCACGTGGACCGTGCTCACGCTGCGCCCGGACGGCTCGGTTTCCAGCTTGCTCACGTAGGCGTTGGTGCGCAGGGTGAAGTTCTTGTGCGCGGCGAGGGTTGGGTCCACGCACAGCACCTGCGCGTCGGCCTTGCCGTTGAGCAGGCAGGGAAAGCCGTCGAACGCGTCGCAGCGGATGCAGATGCTGGTCGGCGTCGGCCGGCCGTGCTTCTCGTCGAGGAGGATGCCGAGCGGCAGGTGAAAGGGATGTACGCCCTCCTTCTTCCAGCTCTCGCCGAGCCGGTGGATCACCGGCGCGTGGGTCACTGCGGGATGCGGGTAGGGACCGCTCGACCACGGCTCGGTGGGATCCTCCCCGCGCCGCCCGTGGACGTGGAAGAGGTTTTCCGCCTCGGCGTAGTAGGGCTCGAACGCATCATACTTGAGCGGCCAGGCGGGCGAGATCCCTTCCTTGTGCTGGACCTCATCGAAGTCGCGCTCGCGCAGACGGAACAGGGCCGCGCCATAGACCTTGGAGTTGCCGCCGACGAAGTAGTGCAGCCCTGGATGGAAGGTCTCCCCGTTCGCGCCATACCAGGTGTCTGTCGCCTGATAGGTGGCGTCCACGAACACCGTCTTCGCATTCCAGTTCTCGCGCGACCGCGGTAGGTAGTCGCCGCGCTCCAGCATCAGGATACGCTTCCCCGTGGGTGCCAGTTTGTGGGCGAGCGACGCCCCGCCAGGGCCGCTGCCGATGACGATCAGGTCGTAGTGGTCGGCCATAGCGGCTTTGTCCTCCAGCGATCAGATATCGAGGCGCTTGGCGAGCTGGTGCAGTCCGAGCACGGCTCCCACTGCGACCGCCGCCCACATCGCGTTGCGGTGATAGCTGGTGAACACCTCCCAGCTCCAGGTCCGCGCTTTGGCGTCGAAGCGGCCATGCGCGCCGTAGGGGCCGGGCACGGGCTCGAACAGATTGTTCGGCGCGTCCGGCGGGCTCGGCTCGTCCGAGAGCTGGCTACTGTAGCCATATTTCGCGAGATAGCGGTCGATCAGGCCCGGCGCGATTCGGTTGGCAAGGATCGCCTTGACCGTGGGCCACCCGATCCAGGTCTGGCGCCGGGAATGAAACGCGGCGAAGTAGATGGCGCGTGCCGGGATTTCGGGCTGGAAGATCGGCGGCACCGGCTGCGCCTTCTTGCCCATCTTGTTCAGCGCCCAGTTGAACTGCGGCGTGTTGACCGCCGGCAAATCCACCATGCTGATCTGGATGTTGAGGTTGTCGTGCAGGACCTCCGAGCGGAGCGAATCGACGAAACCGCGGATCGCGAACTTGCC
Organism: uncultured Alphaproteobacteria bacterium; assembly: GCA_963839135.1. GTDB lineage: Bacteria > Pseudomonadota > Alphaproteobacteria > Acetobacterales > Acetobacteraceae > CAWKEH01. Next base: position 64,211 of record CAWIUA010000005.1, on the reverse strand, counting down.
GCCGCAGTAGATGGATTGCAGCGGCACGGAGCGGTAAGCGAGCGCCGAGCCGACGCAGACGATGGAGCCGCGGTTGCGCGGGGTCATGCGCTTGAGCGCCGCCATGATGCCGTGGACCTGGCCGAGATAGGTGACCGCCGTGCCGCGCTCGACCTCCTTGGCTGTCAGCTTGGAGACCGGGGCGAACACCGTCGCCATAGCGACGTTGACCCAGACGTCAATCGGGCCGAGTTCCTCCTCGACGCGCGTGGCGGCGGCCTCGACCGCGTCCGCGTCGGCGACGTCGGTGGGGATCGGAAGCGCTCGGACGCCGAAAGTGCGCGCCTCCGCGGCGGCCTCCTCCAGTCGCTGCGGGTCGCGCGAGAGCAGGGCGACGTCGCAGCCGTTCCTGGCGAACTCGTTGACGGTGGCGCGGCCGACGCCCGCGCCGGCGCCGGTGATGACGACGATCCTTGCCATGAACTCGCTCCAACCCTGCTGCTGGAAGCAACCAACGCTGCCGCGAGGCCCTGGTTGTCCGCGCACGGCTTCCTGACGGCCTGGTTATCCCGCGGGTTGAGGGTCCCTGCCGCAGCCCCTATGGTGCGCCGCCCTATGTTCCTGCGAATGCCGAAGCCGCCCTCGTTCCAGGAGCTGATCCTGCGCCTGCACGCCTTCTGGGCGGCGCAAGGCTGCGTGATCCTGCAGCCCTACGACATGGAGATGGGCGCAGGCACGTTTCACCCGGCGACCACGCTGCGCGCCATGGGGCCGAAGCCGTGGCGAGCCGCCTACGTGCAGCCGAGCCGCCGCCCCGGCGACGGGCGCTACGGCGAGAACCCGAACCGGCTAGGGCATTATTACCAGTATCAGGTGATCCTGAAGCCGTCCCCGGACGACTGCCAGGCGCTTTTGCTGGAGAGCTACCGCAAGCTCGGGATCGACCCTCTCGTCCACGACATCCGTTTCGTCGAGGACGACTGGGAAAGCCCGACCTTGGGCGCCTGGGGCCTCGGCTGGGAGGTGTGGTGCGACGGCATGGAGGTCACCCAGTTCACCTATTTCCAGCAGGTCGGCGGCATTCCGGTCGCGATGCCGAGCGCGGAGTTCACCTACGGGCTGGAACGGCTCGCGATGTATGTGCAGGGGGTCGAGCGGGTGTTCGACCTCGACTTCAACGGGGCGGGCGTCACCTACGGAGACGTGTTCCTGCGGGCAGAGCGGGAATACAGCTCCTACAGCTTCGAACGGGCGGACACGCCCATGCTGGCGCGGCACTTCGAGGACGCCGAGGCGGAGTGCCGGGCGCTGCTGGACGCGAAGCTGCCGCTGCCCGCCTACGACCAGTGCATCAAGGCGAGCCACCTGTTCAATCTGCTCGACGCGCGCGGCGTGATCGCCGTGGCGGAGCGGGCGGGCTACATCGGGCGGGTGCGGGCGCTGGCGAAGGGATGCTGCGAGGGGTGGCTGGCGGGCGATCTTGCTTCTACCACGACGTAGGAGTATTCTACCATCATGGGCCAGCAGCTCAACATCAAGAGCGACGACGCCTACGCGCTGGCGTCCGAGCTGGCGCAGCTCACGGGCGAGAGCCTGACCGGCGCAGTGACGCGCGTGCTGCGCGAGGCGGTTGAGCGGGAAAAGCGTCGGCGCGACAGGGACGCCAAGATCGCCGAGCTGCTCGCCATCGCCGCCGAGATCAAGGCGCACATGCAGCCGGGCACGACCTCGGACCACAGCTGGCTCTACGACGAGAACGGGCTGCCGACGTGATCGTGGACTCGTCCGCCATGCTCGCCATTGCCCTCGGCGAGGATGGCCACGAGCGCTACGTCGGCGCCATCGTGGACGCGGCGACGACGCGCATCTCGGCCGCCAACTGGTTCGAGTCGTTCATGGTCGTGGAGGGGCGCGGCGACGCGGTCGCCAGCGAACGGCTGGAGACCTTCATCCAGCGCGCGCGCATCGAGATCGCCCCGGTCCTGCCCGAGCACGCCGTCGCCGCCCGCAGCGCTTGGCGAAGGTTCGGGCGTGGGCGGCACAAGGCACGCCTCAACTACGGCGACTGCTTCGCTTACGCGCTCTCGAACCTGACCGGCGAGCCGCTGCTGTTCAAGGGCGACGACTTCACCCATACCGACATCCGCCCGGCCCTAGAGGATTAGCCGTTGCCCGAACTCCTGATCGAGCTGTTCAGCGAGGAGATTCCCGCGCGGATGCAGGCGCGGGCGGCAGACGACCTCGTGCGGCTCGTGGGCGAGGCGCTGGCGCCGCTTGCGCCGCAGGAGATGCAAGGCTTCGCCGGGCCGCGGCGGATCGCGCTCGTGGGCGAGGTCGCGGCCGAGGTGGCGGGCAGCGAAGTGGAAGAGCGCGGGCCGCGCGTGGGGGCACCCGAGCAGGCCCTCGCCGGGTTCCTCCGCAAGCACGGGGCGCGGCGGGAGGATGTGGTCGAGCAAGGCGGGCACTGGCTGCTGCGCCGGGCGGTGGCGGCGCGGCCGGCGGCGGAGGTGGTGGCAGCGGCGCTGCCGCCGCTGCTGCGGCGGTTTCCCTGGCCCAAGTCCATGCGCTGGGGCGAAGGGAGCTTCTTCACCTGGGTTCGGCCGCTGCGGCGCATCCTGTGCTTGCTGGACGGGCGCGTGGTGCCCTTCACGCTCGCCGAGGGCGACGACCCGGCGCACGGCCTCGCGAGCGGAGACCTCACGGAGGGGCACCGCTTCATGGCGCCGGGCGCCTTCGCGGTGCGGAGCTTCGTAGAGTGGCACGAAAGGCTGCGGGGACGATACGTGCTCGTCGCGGCGGAGGAGCGCAAGCGCGTCATCGCTGAGGGGATCGCCCGGCTCGCGCACGCGGAGGGCTTGAGCGTCGTCGAGGACGAGGGATTGCTCGACGAGGTGGCGGGGCTGGTCGAGTGGCCCGTGCCCTTGCTCGGGCGGATTGACGAGCAGTTCATGGACCTGCCGCCGGAGGTGATGCAGGTCTCGATGCGCGTGAACCAGCGCTACTTCGCGCTGCGCGACGCCGAGGGACGCGCCGGCGCCGCGCTTCGCCTTCGCGGCGAACGTTGAGGCGGAGGATGGGGGTGCCGCGATCATCGCGGGCAACGAGCGCGTGCTGCGGGCGCGGTTCAGCGATGCGCGGCACTTCTGGGACTTGGACCGGCAGAACGCCGCTTGCGGACCGCGTGCCCGCGCTCGATGGCGTGACGTTCCATGCGAAGCTGGGCAGCCAGGGCGATCGCGTGCGCCGGCTGGTGCGGCTCGCAGGCTATCTCGCCCCACTCGTCGGCGCCGACCCGGCGCTCGCGGAGCGCGCGGCGTTGCTCGCCAAGGCAGACCTCGTAACCGGGATGGTGGGCGAGTTCCCCGAGCTGCAGGGCATCATGGGCGGCTACTACGCCCGGCACGACGGCGAGCCGGACGTGGTGGCGGACGCGGTGCGAGACCACTACGCGCCGAAGGGGCCGGGCGACGCGGTGCCGACGGCGCCTGTCACGGTCGCGGTCGCGCTCGCGGACAAGCTGGACCAGCTCGCGGCCTTCTTCGCGGTCGGCGAGCAGCCGAGCGGGTCGGGCGACCCTTATGCGCTGCGCCGGGCGGCACTAGGAGTAATCCGGATCATACGGGAAACTGACTGCGCTTAGTCGCTGCTCGATTCATCGACCGTTGGATCAAGGACAGCAGTCTTCTCGCCGAGGATATCGCGATGAGACGAGCTCGCGCTGAGGCCGTATGCAGAAACTAGCCTCTCGACCGGTGGCAGCGTAGCCTGCGTCGGCATCCAGTTGAGCTCAAGAGAAACTGATCCTGGTCGACGAAGACTTACATCATCGGACACTCAGACGCTCCTAATTTTCTCGCCGATCGCCTCCGCGTCCAGCTCCGCGCGGAAGGCGCGCGCCACGACGTGCTCGCCGCCGTGTTCGCTGCCGGCGCCGACGACGACCTCGTGCGCCTCCTCGCCCGCACCGACGCGCTCGCCGCCCTGCTCGGCACCGAGGACGGCGCCAACCTGCTCACCGCCTACCGCCGCGCCGCGAACATCCTCCGCATCGAGGAGAAGCGCGACGGCCCGCACCGTGACCCGCCCGACGGCGCTCTTCGTTCGAGGACGAAGAGCAGGCAATTGCGCTGGCGGCTCGACTGGATAAGCTAGACGCGCGCTTCCAGGCTTGCTAGGCGAGTGAAGATTGGCATCGGCGCCATGGTCGCCCTCGCAGCTCTTCGCCCCCCGCTCGACGCCTTTTTCGATCACGTAACCGTCAACGCCCCCGAACCCCACTTGCGCCGTAATCGCTTGTCTCTTCTCAACCGCGTCCGGGCGGCGATGGACCAGGTCGCCGATTTCTCCAAGATCGAAGGGTAAGGAAGCCACCATGCAGCAGTGGGTTTACAGCTTCGGCGCCGGCCGCAACGAGGGTCGCGCGGACATGAAGGACCTGCTCGGCGGCAAGGGGGCGAACCTCGCCGAGATGGCCAGCATCGATCTTCCCGTCCCGCCCGGCTTCACCATCACCACCGAGGTCTGCACCGCGTTCTACGAGAACGAGCGGAACTATCCCGAGGGCTTGCAGGACCAGGTCGCCGCCGCGCTCGCCCGCGTCGAGGAAGCCGTCGGCCTGCGCTTCGGCGACGCCGAGGCTCCGCTTGCTCGTCTCCGTGCGCTCGGGCGCGCGGGTCTCCATGCCCGGCATGATGGACACCGTGCTCAACCTCGGCCTCAACGACCAGACCGTGCAGGGCCTGGAGCAGCGCAGCGGCGACCCGCGCTTCGCCTGGGACAGCTATCGCCGCTTCATCCAGATGTATGGCTCCGTCGTGCTCGGCGTGGACCACCACCGCTTCGAGGAGATCATCGAGAGCGCCAAGCTCGACACGGGCGCCACCGAGGACACCGCGCTCACGGCCGAGGACTGGCAGCGCGTCGTGAGCGAATACAAGGACATGGTCGCCGCCGAGCGCGGCGAGCCGTTCCCGCAGGACCCGCACGCCCAGCTCTGGGGCGCGATCGGCGCCGTGTTCGGCTCCTGGATGAACCCGCGCGCCAACACCTACCGCCGCCTGCACGACATCCCGGCGAGCTGGGGCACGGCGGTCAACGTGCAGGCCATGGTGTTCGGCAACATGGGCGAGGACTGCGCCACCGGCGTCTGCTTCACCCGCGACCCGAGCACGGGCGAGGACGTGTTCTACGGCGAATACCTCGTGAACGCCCAGGGCGAGGACGTGGTCGCCGGCATCCGCACGCCGCAGCCGCTCTCGAAGGCCCGCGCCAAGCCCGGCGAGGTCGCGATGGAGGAGGCGCTGCCGGACGCCTACGCCGACCTGCTCCGCGTCCGCGAGACGCTGGAGCGGCACTACCGCGACATGCAGGACATCGAGTTCACCGTCCAGCAGAACAAGCTCTACATGCTGCAGACGCGCAACGGCAAGCGCACCGCGGCGGCGAGCCTGCGCGTTGCGGTCGAGATGGCCGAGGCCGGGCTGATCTCGCGCGAGGAGGCGATCCAGCGGGTCAACCCGCAATCGCTCGACCAGCTCCTGCATCCGACGCTCGACCCGAACGCGCCGCGCACGCTGCTCAGCAAGGGGCTGCCGGCCAGCCCCGGCGCCGCGTCGGGCGCGATCGTGTTCAGCGCGGACGAGGCGGAGAGCCGGGCGGCGAAGGGCGAGGCGGTGATCCTCGTGCGCGTCGAGACCAGCCCCGAGGACATCCACGGCATGCACGCCGCGCGCGGCATCCTGACGACGCGCGGCGGCATGACCAGCCACGCCGCCGTGGTCGCGCGCGGCATGGGGCGGCCCTGCGTCGCGGGCGCGGGCGGAATCCGGGTGGACCGCGGCGCGCAGACGCTCACGGCCGGCGGCAAGACGCTTGCGCGGCGGCGACATGATCACGCTCGACGGCTCCACGGGCGAGGTGTTCGCGGGCAGCGTGCCCATGGTCGAGCCGCAGCTCAGCGGCGAGTTCGCCAAGCTGATGGGCTGGGCGGACGAGGCGAGGCGGATGCGCGTGCGCACCAACGCGGAGACGCCGCTCGACGCCGAGACCGCCCGGCGCTTCGGCGCGGAGGGCATCGGCCTGTGCCGCACGGAGCACATGTTCTTCGACCCGGAGCGCATCGGCGCCGTGCGGCAGATGATCATGGCGCACGACGAGAGCGGGCGCCGGGCGGCGCTGGCCCGGCTGCTGCCCTTCCAGCGGGCGGACTTCGCCGAGCTGTTCCGCATCATGGCGGGCCTGCCCGTGACGATCCGGCTGCTCGACCCGCCGCTGCACGAGTTCCTGCCCCACGGGGACGCGGAGCTGGCCGAGGTCGCGCAGGCGCTCGGGCAGGATCTGGAGGCGATGCGCCGGCGCGCGCAGGAGCTTGCGGAGGCGAACCCCATGCTGGGCCACCGCGGCTGCCGGCTCGGGATCACCTATCCCGAGATCTACGAGATGCAGGCGCGCGCCATCTTCGAGGGCGCCATCGCGGCGGCGAAGGAGGCGGGGAAGGCCCCCGTCCCCGAGATCATGATCCCGCTCGTGGCCACGAAGAAGGAGCTCGAGATCACCCGCGCCCTCGTGGACGGCGCCGCGTCGGCGGTGTTCCAGGAGACCGGGCAGAAGATCGAGTATTCGGTCGGGACCATGATTGAGCTGCCGCGCGCGGCGCTGATGGCGGACCGGATCGCGGAGGTCGCGGATTTCTTCTCGTTCGGCACGAACGACCTGACGCAGACCGCCTTCGGCCTCTCGCGCGACGACGCGGGCAAGTTCCTGCCCTACTACGTCGAGCACGGCATCCTGCCCAAGGACCCGTTCGTGTCGCTCGACATCGACGGCGTGGGCGAGCTGGTGCGCATCGCCGCGGAGAAGGGGCGGCGCGTGAAGAACGGGCTCAAGCTCGGCATCTGCGGCGAGCATGGGGGCGACCCGGCGAGCATCCAGTTCTGCGAAACCGCGGGCCTCGATTACGTCTCGTGCAGCCCCTACCGCGTCCCCGTCGCGCGCCTCGCCGCGGCGCAGGCGGCGCTGGGCGCGGGCAGCGACCGCACGGCTTGACCGCACAGGAGAGCACCATGCCCACCAATGTCCTGATCGCCTTCTACTCGCGCAACGGCTCGACCGAGGCGCTGGCCAAGGCCGTCGCCGAGGGCGCGCGGGCCGAGGGCGCCGAGGTGCGCCTGCGCCGGGCGCGCGAGTTCGTGGGGCCGGAGGTCATGGCCAAGGCGCCGGGCTGGAAGGAGAACGCGGACCGCATGAACGCAGGCCTACGAGGCGCCGACCGAGGCCGACGCCGAGTGGGCGGACGCGATCGTGTTCGGCACGCCGACCCGGTTCGGCAACAGCTCGGCCGAGCTCAAGGCCTACATCGACAGCCTCGGCGGGCTGTGGTTCCAGGGCAAGCTGAACGGCAAGGTGGGCTCGGCCTTCACCTCGACCTCCAGCCTGCACGGCGGCAACGAGAGCACGATCATCTCGCTCTACAACCCGATGGCGCATCTGGGCCTGATCATCGTGCCGCTGGGCTACGCCGACCCGACCGTGTTCAAGGCGGGCACGCCCTACGGCGCCTCGTCGGTCTCCGGCCAGCAGAACGCGCCGCCGACGGCCGACGACCTGGAGGTCGCGCGCTTCCAGGGCCGCCGCGTCGCGCACGTCGCCACCGTGCTCAAGGCGGCCAACGTCACCGCAACCAAGGGCTAGATCGGAAAGGTCACGACGGCGCTGCCCATCCGGGCGAATCGGGCCTCGACCCGCGCGCCGGGCGGGACGAAGTCCTTGCCGGTCCAGGAGCCGGTCGTGACCCACTGCCCCGCTCTCGAGGCCGCCGGCCCAGCGCGCGCCCTCGTTCGCGAGCCAGACGAGGAGGCGCAGCATGTCGCCTGCCGGGTTGCCCCGGCGCCGCTTCACCTCGGCGCCGTTGACGAGCAGCACGACTTCCTCCTGCGCCAGATCCACCTCGCGCCAGCCCGGCACCGCAGGGCCGTGGACGAACGCGCCGTGAGCCAGGCTGTCCGCCAGGTTGCTCAGTGGGTCCACCCGATCCGGATCGGCGAAGCGCGATTGCAGGACCTCGATGGCCGGATACGCGCCGGCAATCGCGGCGAGCACGTCGCCGCGCGTGTAGGGAGCCTCACGCGCGGGCAGGCCGTGGGCGAGCAGCACGGCGATCTCGGCCTCGACCCCGCGCATGGGGTGCCTTCGACCTTGGAGGCGCTCGCGCGGATGCCGGAGAGCGGCATGGGCGAGCAGTTGCACGGGCCGTCCGGCGACGGGCTGCCCACTTTCCAGCCGCCGATCGGGCCGAGCGCGGCGATGATCTCGCGCTGGATCAGCACGGCCTGCTCCTCCGTCTTCGGCGCCATCGCCTCGGGAAGGGCCTGCATTCGGCTGCGACGGATCGCGCCGGGCGGAGAGGAGCAGCCGCGCAGCGTCCTTGTGTCGGTCCATGGTGACTTCTCTTGCACCGCTGCCCCGGCTTGTCCATTCCGGTGCTCGCTTCGTCCCGCCGCCTGTGATCTCGCATCACAGCCACGACTGCGTGGACGCCGCATCGTGCTGCGATACAGCCGAACGAAGGAGGCCACCATGCACATCGGCCGCCCGATCACCCTTCCCGAGACGCGGCTCCGCGCAGCGCCCGGTCGGAGCGCGGCGTGGTCGATCGCGATCATCCTGTTCGCGCTGATCGCCCTCGGCCGGCTCGCTCTGGCTCGGCCAGAACGGCGTGGCGCCCTGCGGGGAGGAGACCCTCACGACGACCTGCTTCATGCCCTGAGGCCGGCTGAGTTGATCTGCGCCGCACCATGCCGCACAACGGCCCCCTTTCGGGCGGAGGGCGGCATGGCTGAGGCGTTTGGGGTCGGGCAGGTGGCGCGGGTGGCGAAGACGATCACCGAGGCCGACATCCTGCTCTTCGCCGCGGTGAGCACGGACACGAACCCGGTCCATCTCGACGCCGAGGCCGCGGCGGCCTCGCCGTTCAAGGAGCGGGTCGCGCACGGGATGCTGTCCGCCGGGCTGATCAGCGCGGTGCTGGGCACGAAGCTGCCCGGGCCGGGGACGATCTACCTGGGGCAGACGCTGCGCTTCCGGGCGCCCGTCAAGATCGGCGACACCGTCACGGCGGAGGCCGAGGTCACCCAATTCGATCCCGAGAAGCGCCGGGCGACGCTCAAGACGACCTGCACGGTCCAGGGCAAGGTGGTGATCGAGGGCGAGGCGCAGGTCCTGGTCCCGGCCTGATGGATAAGCGCTGATGGAGCGGCTGCAGGACTGGCGGCTGCCGGAGCGGCTACGGGGCGCCACGTTCGCGCTTGGCAACTTCGACGGCGTGCACCGCGGGCACGCGCACGTGCTCCGCGCGGCGCATGGGGCGCGGCCGGAGGTGCCGCGCGCGGTGCTGACCTTCGAGCCGCACCCGCGCGAGGTGTTCCGGCCCGACGACCCGCCCTTCCGCTTGCAGACCGCCGAGCGAGCGCGCGGACGTGCTGGCGGCGCTGGGCGTGGACTCTCGTGGTCGAGCTGCCCTTCGACCTGGCGTTCTCGGAGCTGCCGGCCGAGGCGTTCGTCGACCGACGTTCTGCACGGCGGCCTCGGCGCCGCGCACCTCGCCTGCGGCCCGGATTTCGCGTTCGGCCACCGGCGCAGCGGCGGGATCGCGTTCCTCGCCCAGCGCGCGGAGGCACTGGGCATGGGCCTCACGATCGTCCCGCCGCTTGCCGACGCGCAGGGGCCGATCAGCTCGTCGCGCATCCGGCGGCTCCTGCAGGACGGCTACCCGGAGCGCGCGGCAAAGGAGCTGGGGCGGCCGTGGTCGGTCTCGGGCGAGGTCCAGCACGGCGACAAGCGGGGGCGGCTGCTCGGTTTTCCGACGTTGAACGTTCCGCTCGGGCGGCATCTGGAGCCGGCGCGGGGGGTCTATGCCGTCACGGTGCGGCTGCCGGGCGGCGAAAGCGTGCCGGGCGTCGCCAACGTCGGGCGGCGGCCGACCGTGGCGGAGGGGCTGGAGAGCCGGATCGAGGCGCATCTGTTCGACTGGTCGGGCGACCTCTATGGGCAGGAGGTCGCGGTGGCCTTCCACAGCTTCCTGCGGCCGGAGCGGAAGTTCGACGGGCTGGACGCGCTCACCCAGCAGATCGCCGAGGATGCCGAGGCGGCGCGCAAGGCACTCGGCGAGGTCCCAGTCTAGCCAAACATCAGGTCGAGCCCGACGATGATCTCAGGCGCGAGGGCAAGGGCGAGCTGGTCGCCTGGCTGGCACGTGATGGTCTCGCGGTATCCGTCTCCAGCCGGCTTCCTGTAGGCGTCGAGGACGCAGCGCTTCAGATCGACAATCCATAGCTCGGCGATACCCGCCCTGGCGTAAAGCGGCACCTTGACGGTCCGGTCGAAACGCAGCGAGCTTTCTGCCACCTCGATCAAGAGCAGGACATCGGCGGGTCCAGGCCGCTCGCCCGTCGCGTAGAAGTCGGCCCGTCGCCGCAGGACGGCTAAGTCAGGCTGCGGCGCGCTCCAGCGACCGAGACGGATCGAGTTCTGCGGCGACACGATGGCGCGACCCATGCAGGCCACGACCAATGCTTCATTCAGCCCGTTCACGACGGCCTCGTGGCCTTGGCCGATCGGCGCCATGTCGATGATGTCCCCGTCGATCAGCTCGACCAGGTCGTCCTTGCCGAGGATGCCGGCGTCAGCCATCCGGTAATAATCATCGACGTCCAGCTTGTGCCGAACTGGCTCGACGGCCGCGTCATCCATGGCGCATCTCCAACCATCTGAAACGACCCTACCATATCCGTGACCGGGCTGGCACGGGCCGCACAATTGCCGCTGCCCATCCCGCTAGGCAGAGTCCTCCTGGGGTCGAGCTCGGCCCTCACCGCTTGACCCGGCACCGCCGCCCCCCTGATAAGCAAGCCATGGCTGGCACGGCGCATCGCACGCTGATTACCGGCCCGGCGTCCTGAGAGGGCGCCGGGTCACGCCCCTGCCCCGCAGCCGCTCTTCCCGTGAGCGCACCATGACCAGCCAGCCGGACTACCGCGACACCGTGTTCCTGCCCACCACGGCGTTCCCGATGCGGGGCGACCTGCCCAAGCGCGAGCCGGGCGTGCTCGCGCGCTGGGATCGGATGGGCTTGCAGGAGCGCCTGCGGGCCGAGTCAGCCGGGCGCCCGCCCTTCACGCTGCACGACGGCCCGCCCTACGCCAACGGGCACCTGCACATCGGGACCGCGCTGAACAAGATCCTGAAGGACGTGGTCAACCGCGCCCACCAGATGGCGGGCGAGGACGCGCATTACGTGCCGGGCTGGGACTGCCACGGCCTGCCCATCGAGTGGCAGATCGAGGAGAAGTATCGCAAGGCGGGTCGGGACAAGGACGAGGTGCCGGTCCTGCAGTTCCGCGCCGAGTGCCGGGCCTTCGCCGAGCACTGGATGCAGGTGCAGGCGCAGGAGTTCCGGCGGCTCGGCGTCGAGGGCGACTTCGCGCACCGCTACAGCACCATGGACAAGGCGAGCGAGGCGGCGATCGCGGACGAGATCGGCAAGTTCCTGCTGAACGGCGAGCTGTATCGCGGCCTGCGCCCGGTGATGTGGTCGCCGGTCGAGAAGACGGCGCTGGCCGAGGCGGAGGTCGAGTATCACGACAAGGTCAGCGACACGGTCTATGTCCGCTGTCCGGTCATCCGCGGCGAGCCGGAGGGGGCGAGCCTCGTCTATTGGACCACGACGCCCTGGACGGTGCCGGGCACGCGCGCGGTGACGTATGGACCGCACCTCGACTACGCCGTCCTGCGGGTTGACGCGGTCGCGGACGGATCGCTCGCGCGGCCGGGGGAGAGGCTGTGCGTCGCGCTCGCCCTCGCGCCGTCGTTCTGCGAGGCGGCAGGGATCACGCAGCATCACCTCCTGGGCGTGATGAAGGGCACGGACCTCGCCGGCACCGTCTGCGCGCACCCGCTCCGCGGCCGGGGCTACGAGATGGAGCTCCCAACCGTGCCGGGCGATTACGTGACGGCGGACCAGGGCACCGGGTTCGTGCCGAACGCGCCGGCCCACGGCGAGGAAGATTTCAAGATCGCCACCGCGAACGGCGTCGAGGTGCCGGAGACGGTGGGGCCGGACGGCGCGTATCTCGCCCACGTGCCGCTATTCGCGGGCGTCCACATCTTCAAGGCGACGGACCCGGTCGCGGCGGCGCTGACCGAGGCGGGCACGCTGGCCGCGCGCGGCACGCTCACCCACAGCTACCCGCATTCCTGGCGCAGCAAGGCGCCCGTGATCTGGCGGGCAACGCCGCAGTGGTTCATCGCGCTCGACGGCCCGACCCGCATCCGCGAGCGGGCGCTGGACGCCATCGCGCAGTCCCGGTTCGTCCCCGAGGCCGGGCGGACGCGGCTGGCCTCCATGGTTGCGCAGCGGCCCGACTGGTGCATCTCGCGCCAGCGCGCCTGGGGCGTGCCGATCCCGGTCTTCGTCGAGCGCGCGACGGGCGAGCCGCTGCGCGACCGGGCCGTGATCGAGCGCGTTGCCGCCGCGTTCCGCGAGGAGGGCGCGGACTCCTGGTATGCGAGTCCGCCCGAGCGCTTCCTCGGCAACCGCGACCCGGCGCTCTACGATCAGGTCATGGACATCGTTGATGTGTGGTTCGAGAGCGGCTCGACGCATGCCTTCGTGCTTGAGGCACGCGGGATGCCGTGGCCGGCCGACCTCTACCTGGAAGGCTCGGATCAGCACCGCGGCTGGTTCCAGTCGAGCCTGCTGGAGGCGGTGGGCAGCCGCGGCGCGCGCGCCGTTCGAGGCGGTGCTGACCCACGGCTTCGTGCTCGACGAGCAGGGCCGCAAGATGTCGAAGTCGCTCGGCAACGTGACGGCGCCGCAGACAGTGTGCGACCAGTATGGGGCGGATGTGCTGCGGCTGTGGGTGATGACGTCCGACGTGACGGAGGACATGCGGATCGGGCCGGAGATCCTGAAGCAGCAGGCGGAACTGTATCGGCGCCTGCGCAACACGCTGCGCTGGCTGCTCGGCAGCCTCGACGGCTGGAGCGAGGCGGAGCGGGTGAGCCACGGGCAGATGCCCGAGCTGGAGCGCTGGGTGCTGCACCGCGTATCCGAGTTGGACGGCCTCGTTCGCGGCGCCGTCGCGAGTCACGACTGGACGGGCGTGCTGCCCCAAATTCACGCCTTCTGCGCGAGCGACCTCTCGGCGTTCTACTTTGACGTGCGCAAGGACGCGCTCTACTGCGACCGGCCGGACAGCCTGCGGCGCCGGGCGGCGCGGACGGTGCTGGACGCGCTGCACCGCTGCCTCGCCATTTGGCTCGCGCCGACGCTGGTGTTCACGGCGGAGGAGGCGTGGACGGCACGGTTCGGGGAGGAAGAGAGCGTTCACCTACAGGTCTATCCAGACATCCCGGCCGAGTGGCGGGATGACGCGCTCGCGGCGAAGTGGATGGAAATTCGTCAGTTGCGCGCGATAATAACTGCATCTCTGGAAAAGATGCGTGAGGAGAAGCGGATCGGGTCGTCGTTGCAAGCCCAAGTTCCGGTTTCAGGCGAGTACACACTTAGGCTTGATCTTGATTTGTGGCCCGAAATCGCAGTCGTCTCCGCAGTCGAGTTTAGAGAAGACTTACCTCCCGCATTTCTCGGACAGCTGCTTCCCGTCACCCTAGCGCCTGGCACCAAGTGCGCCCGTTGCTGGCGCGTCCTGACCGAAGTGGGCACCGACCCAACCCACCCCGCCCTCTGCCTGCGCTGCGCCGACGCGGTGGAGAGCGGCCTCGTGTGCCGGGCGGCGGCGTGATCGGCTACGGGCTGGTCACGGCCTTGGTCGTGCTCGCGCTCGACCAGGCGAGCAAGTGGTGGGTGCTGCACGTGCTCGACCTGCCGCGGCTGCGGCAGGTCCACGTGCTCCCGTTCTTCGACCTCACCATGGTCTGGAACCAAGGTGTCACGTTCGGTCTGTTCCAGCAGGACAGCGCCTCGGGATCGTGGCTGCTCGCGGGCGTCGCGCTCGTCGTCGTGGCGCTGCTCATCGTTTGGATGCAGCGGGCGGAGCGGCGGCTGGTCGCCTGCGCGCTCGGGGCGATCGCGGGCGGCGCCGTCGGCAACGTGCTGGATCGGATCCGCTTCGGCGCCGTGGAGGATTTCTTCCACCTGCACGCCGGCGGCTACTCCTGGTACGTGTTCAACGTCGCCGATTCCGCGGTCGTGTGCGGGGTCGCCGTCCTCATCCTGGAGGGGCTGCTGCCGCGGCGGACGGAGCGCTTGCGGGCTGGCGCGGATCGGGGCTAAACCGCGTCCCATGAGGCCGAACCGCATCCTTACCCGCACGGTCTCGCTCTGCGGGCTGCTGGCCCTCGCTGCTTGCAACGGCGACGACTTGACGCGCACCTTCGGGCTGACCCGCGACGCGCCGGACGAGTTCCGGGTGACGACGCGCGCGCCGCTCTCCATGCCGCCCGATATGACAACGGTGCCGACGCCGGCGCCGGGAGAGGCTCGCCCGCAAGAGCTGACGCAGGAGCAGGCGGCCCAGGCCGTTCTGTCGCCCAACTCCGTGCTGCAGCAACCGGACGTGCAGAGCAGTCCTGGGCAGCAGGCGCTCGTCGCGGCCGCCGGGCCGACCGCGCCGCATGACATTCGCGCCCGCGTGGACAGCGAATCGCAGCTCGACCGGCCGAGCCAGAGCTTCACCGACCGGCTGATGTTCTGGCGCCCGGCGCCGCTCCCCGGCACCGTCGTGGACCCGACGCGCGAGAGCCAGCGCCTGCGCCAGGACGCAGCCCTCGGCCAGTCGCCCGAGGCCGGCGATACGCCCATCATCCAGCGCAAGCGCCAGGGGCTGTTCGGCTCGCTCTTCTAGAGTCGCTTTTCTAGACTGCGGTTGATCTGGACCTGATATAAGCTGGCGATGCCCGTGATCCGCGTGCTTCCCGAGACGGTGGTCAACCGCATCGCGGCGGGCGAGGTCGTCGAACGCCCGGCCTCCGCCGTCAAGGAGCTGGTCGAGAACGCGCTCGACGCCGGGGCGCGCCGGGTCCAGATCGCCCTCGGCGGCGGCGGCATCGAGCGCATCGAGGTTGTGGACGACGGCCACGGCATGGACGCGGAGAGCCTCGCCCTCGCCGTCCAGCGCCATGCCACCAGCAAGCTCCCGCCGGGCGACCACGGCGACGCGCTGGTGCGCATCACGCAGCTCGGCTTCCGCGGCGAGGCGCTGCCGAGCCTGGGCGCCGCGGCGCGCCTCGCGCTCACGAGCCGCACGGCGTCGTGCCCGTCGGCGCACCGCATCCGCGTCGAGGGCGGCCGGGTCGGCGCCGTCGAGCCGGCCGCGGGTTCGCCCGGCACGCGGGTGGTTGTCGCAGACCTGTTCTACGCGACACCCGCCCGGCGCAAGTTCCTCAAGCACGCGCGCACCGAGGCCGAGCATGCGGAGCACGCCGTGCGGCGACTCGCGCTCGCGGCGCCGGACGTCGCGTTCCGCTTGGAGATCGAGGGGCGCACGGCGCTGAACATGCCGCCGCAGGGCCGGCCGGCGCGGGCAGCGGCGCTGCTCGGACCGGAGGCGGCGGCGCTGCTGCGCGAGGTCGAGGGCGAGCGGAACGGCGCGCGTGTGTCCGGCTTCGCCTGCCTGCCCTCGCATGCGCGGGCGACCGGCGCCGGCCAGTTCTTCACAATCAACGGCCGCCCAGTGGCGGACCCGGTGCTGCGGACGGCGCTGCGGGTCGCTTACCAGGGTGTCGTCGCCGCCGGGCGGCATCCCGTCGCGGCGCTGTGGCTCGACCTGCCCGCGGAGGCGGTGGACGTGAACGTTCACCCGGCGAAGCTGGAGGTGCGCTTCCAGGACGCGGCGAACGTGCGCGCGCTCGTCATCGGCGCGGTCGGCCGCGCCCTCTTGGGCGGCGCGTCGCCGCGGCCGGTCTCGTTCGCGTCCTTCGGCGCCCGCCCACCACTTCGGCTGGCGTCCCGCCCCGCCGCGCCCGGCTTCGCCGAGGCGTCACTGCCGTTCGAGGGGCCGCCCTCGGCGCGCGTGATCGAGCCGGCCCCGACGCACGAGGACACCCGTCACAACCATCCTTTGGGCGCAGCAGTCGCGCAGGTGCTCGACACCTACGTGCTCGCGGTCGCTGCGGACGGCAGCCTCGTCATCGTGGACCAGCACGCCGCGCACGAGCGGCTGACGCACGAGGCGCTGCGCGACCAGCTCGCGGCGGGGGGGGTGCGGGCGCAACCCTTGCTGCTTCCGGCCGTCGTTGAGCTGCCCGCCGCCGACTGCGCCCGCCTTCTCGACCACGCGGGCGAGCTGGCGCGGCTGGGGCTGGAGCTGGAGGCATTCGGGACCGGGGCCGTGCTGGTGCGCGCGCTGCCGATGCTGCTCGGCGCCCCGGACCCGGCGCCGCTGCTGCGCGACCTGGCCGATGAGCTGGCCGAGGGCGACGAGGCGACGGCGCTCGCGGCCCGGCTCGATGCCGCCCTGGCCCGCCTCGCCTGCCACGGCAGCGTGCGGGCGGGCAAGCGCCTCAATGGGACGGCGATGGACGCCTTGCTGCGCCGCATGGAAGCGACGCCGCGGGCCACGACCTGCCCGCATGGACGGCCGACCGTGCTCAAGCTGTCCCGCCCCGAGATCGAGCGGCTGTTCGGGCGGCGCTGACGGTAAGAACAGTCCGAGCTACGCCCGCCTCCGCACCATCACCAGGGCCGCCAGCCCGGCGCCGAGCAAGGCTACGCTGCCGGGCTCCGGCACGGACGTGCCCGCCTCCGGCGCGAAGGCGACCCCGCGCACGACGACGCCGTATCCCGGCGCCTCGATCGTGCTGAAGCTCTCCCCGCCAGGGAGCGTTGTCGCGCCCAGGCTGTCGGTAATGGCGACGAGAGCGTTCGGGTCGGCGCCGGGGTCACCGAGATTGCTGTAGGTCGCAGTGGCGGCATAGAGCGTCACGGTCCCGTCCGGGTTCACGGCGCCGGTCAGGTTGCGCAGGCCGGTCACCGCCGGGTCGTCGGCGCTCGGGTAGCCGGGGACTGAGTAGGATTGATCCAGGTTGAGGCCGCTCTGCAGCGTGTAGTCGAGCCGCCACGTGCCGTTCACGAGCGACCACTTCTCCAGGCCCGCATTGGGGTCGGCGGTCAGGCTCTGGGGACCTTCGTCGGCGACGTAGAGCGTGTCCGCGTTCGCGAAGAACAGGCCGAACGGGTAGAGGCTGGTGTTCGTGGCGTCCTTGGCCAAGGTGGTCGGGAAGCCGGGCAGGATGGTGATCGGGGCGGAGGCGGCGTTCGCGGCCGTGGGCAGGCTGCCGGCCGGGCCGACCTGATAGACCGTGTTGATGCCGTTGCCGCCGCTGCCCTTCGTCACGTAGAGCGTGTTGTCGAAGATCGTCTCGCCCCGGAAGTTGTTGTCCTTGGGCTGCTTGTCGGGCGGATAGGGCTGGCCGGTCGCTGGGTTCGTGACCTGGGTGATGCTGAAATTGCCGATCATCTGCGTCGCGGTCTGGCCCGGCGCCCCGAGCTGCACGCCCGCCTGACCCGCGACGCTGGCCGGCTCCGGGTTGCTGCCGTTCCCGGCGTTGCCGACCATGTAGTATTGCCCGTTCGCAAGGATCGCCGCGCGGCCGTTGTTGCCGCTGTAAGCGTCCACGGGCGTGACCTGCGCCGTGCCGTTCGCGTTAATCTGGGCGACGGCCCGGTTGTAGGGACCGACCGTGACCGGGTTGGTCGGATCGACGGCGCCGGGCGTGTTGGAGTTGGACACGTCGAGCGCGTTCACGGGCGCCTGGTAACCCATGATGGTGAGCGCGCTCCGGTCCGTCGAGAGATTGAGGGCCATCTCGCTCTTCGAGCTGAAGCTGGTCACGATCTGGCTGGTCGGCAGCGTGAAGGACCCCACGCTTGCGCCGGACGGCGTGATCTCACCGAGGGTAATGGGCGACGTGACGCCGAAGCTGCCGTCCGGCCCGGAATTGGCGAACACCCCGGGATACGTCCCGTCCGCGACCGCGTTGCCGCCGCCCGGCAAAGGCTGGCCCACAGTCACCGTCGAGGCGTTGCCCGAGTAGGTGCTCGTGGCCACGACCAGGTCGCCCGGCGTGAACGGGAGCGGGCTGGCCCAGGCGCCCACGGGCGTTAGTGCGGCGGAGACGAGCAGCGCGGTGCTGAGGCGTGGCATGGGCACTCCCTCGTGCTTGGATCGCCCGCTTCTTACTCAGTCGTTCCCGCCGCAGTGTGAAGGTTCGATGACCCGTGGCGCGCGACCTCGATCCGCGCCGCCCCGTGCGTGCGCGCGGCAAGCGCCTGCGCGAAGGGCGAGGGCTCGTCTCGCCCAATCTCCGCCACCAGCAGCGCGCCAGGCGCGAGCCACCCCGCCCCGGCGAGTGCCGCGACCGCCCGCGGCACAAGGCCTTCGCCGTAGGGCGGGTCGAGGAAGATGAGCGTGGAGGGCACGCCGGGCCTTGGCCGGAGCGCATCGGACTCCAACACGCGGGCGCGCGGGCCGGCCGCGCACGCCGCGACGTTGGCGCGGAGCGCCGCGAGCGCCGCCCGGTCGCGCTCGAGGAACGCCGCCGCCGCGGCGCCGCGCGAAAGGGCTTCGAGGCCCAGCGCGCCCGTGCCGGCGAAGGCGTCGAGCACGACAGCGCCCTCAACCGCCCCGCGCCCGGCCCATTCGGCGTGCAGGAGCATGTCGAACAGCGCCTGCCGGACGCGGTCGCTCGTGGGGCGGGTGGCGGCGCCGGGTGGGGCGATCAGGCGTCGGCCGCGCCAGGCGCCGCCGATGATCCTCATCTACGGCCCCTTGGGGCGCGGCGGACGCGGCAGGTCGGGCACCTGGTCGCGCAGCACCTTGCCGCTCACCTCGTCCACCGCGCCGCGCGGCAGCGCGCCGAGCTGGAACGGCCCGTAGGCGACTCGGATCAGGCGCGAGACCTGCAAGCCCAGGTGGGCCAGCACCCGGCGCACCTCCCGGTTGCGGCCCTCGCGGAGGGAGATGGTGAGCCAGGCGTTGTCGCCGCGCCGGCTGTCGAGCCCGGCCTCGATGGGGCCGTAGCGCACGCCGTCCACGGTGGCGCCCTGGGAGAGTGCCGCCAGCGCCCGCTCGTCCACGGCCCCGTGGACGCGCACGCGATAGCGGCGCAGCCAGCCGTTCGCGGGCAGCTCCAGGCGCCGGGCGAGCGCGCCGTCGTTGGTGAGGAGAAGCAGCCCCTCGCTGTTGAGGTCGAGGCGACCCACGCTGACGACGCGCGGCATCCCCGGCGGCAGGCGCTCGAACACGGTGGGCCGGCCT
Organism: uncultured Alphaproteobacteria bacterium; assembly: GCA_963839135.1. Classification (GTDB taxonomy): domain Bacteria; phylum Pseudomonadota; class Alphaproteobacteria; order Acetobacterales; family Acetobacteraceae; genus CAWKEH01. The sequence goes on along the minus strand of CAWIUA010000005.1, from coordinate 44,958 downwards.
TGCGGGTCGCGGTGCGTGGTCACGAGTCCGTCCGGCTTGTGATAGCGCCAGAGCCGCGAGCGGGCCGGCTCGTCCACGGCGCGGTCGCCGACCTGCACGACGTCGCCGGGTCGCACGAAGGTGGCTGGATGGGTTACGGGCTGGCCGTTGAGCTTGACCACGCCGTCCGCGAGCAGGCGCTCGGCATCGCGCCGGCTCGCGACGCCGGCCCTGGCGAGCCACTTGGCGATCCTCTCCCCGCGCTCCTCGCTCAACGCTGAGCTAACGCTGGGCTGCGGAGGCGAGAGCCTGGAAGATCCGGCGGTCGCCAGGGTCGAGCATGAACTCGGGATGCCACTGCACGCCGAGGCAGAACGTGTAGCGCCCATCCTCGACGCCCTCGACGACGCCGTCGTCCGCGCGGGCGTTGACGGCGGCGCGGGGGCCGGGATCGCGCACGGCCTGGTGATGGGCGGAGTTCACACGCATCGTGTCGCTGCCGACAATCCGGGCGAGCAAGGTGCCCGGCTTGACGTGGACCACGTGGCCCGGCTCGTGGCGCGGATTGGGCTGCTCATGGGGGAGCGACGCGGGCACGTCGTCGGGAAGGTGCTGGTGCAAGCTGCCGCCGAGCACGACGGCGAGAAGCTGCTCGCCGCCGCAGATACCGAGCACAGGCATGTCGCGTGCGAGCGCGCCGCGAAGGAAAGCGAGCTCCGCGGCAGTGCGACCTTCCTTGAGAGTGACGGAGGCGTGGCGCTCGTCGTCGCTATAGAGCACCGGGTCGATGTCGAAGGCACCGCCGGTGACGACGAGGCCGTCGAGCCGGTCGAGGTAGGCCGGCACGAGGGCGGCGTCGTGCGGCAGCGCCACGGGCAAGCCGCCGCACGCGGCGACGGCGTCCATGTAATTGGCGCGGAGCGCATACCAGGGATAGCGCGAGTAGCCGCCTGGCTCCTCGCGGTCGAGCGTGACGCCGATGAGCGGCCTGGTTCGTGCGCGCATGGGCGCGTGGTCTAGCGTTCTCCGGGGGCAAGGGGCAAGGATCACGGCGTGGATACGGTGAGAATCGCGCTGGCGGAGGCGAAGGACGCGGCGGCACGGGGCGAGGTGCCCGTGGGCGCAGTCGTTCTCGGCCCTGATGGCGCCCTGCTCGCGCGCGCGGGCAACCAGGTCGAGGAGGATCGGGACGCGGCGGCCCACGCCGAGATGCTCGCGATGCACGCGGCGGCCCGGCGTCTCGGCACGCCGCGTCTGCTCGGCTGCACGCTGGCGGTCACGCTGGAACCCTGCCCCATGTGCGCGGCGGCGGCGGTCCACTACCGGGTGGCGCGGGTGGTGTTCGGGGCGTATGACCCGAAGGGCGGCGGTGTCGAGCACGGGCCGCGGATCTTCGCGCAGCCAGGCTGCCTGTGGCGGCCGGAGGTGGTCGGCGGCGTGCGCGAGCGGGAATGCGCGGCGCTGCTGCGCGGATTCTTCGAGCGGCTGCGCGACCGTGGCGTGTGACGGCACCGCAGCCACCATATGTGCGAGTGTTGACCGCCAGGAGGTTGTCCGATGGCCCAGCGCCCTCTGCCTGAGACCACGCAGGAGTTGAAGGCCGAGATCGACGCCGGGAAAACCGGCGACAAGGTCCCGGAAGGCTTCGATCTCGGGCTGTCCACGCTCGGTACGGACGACGAAGCGGCAGGCCAGCCTGCCACGTCCGCCGAGGTCGCGACAGCGATAGACCAAGAGACGGCTGGCGCGCCTCGCCAGCCGCCCGAGCAGTCGGCGGGTATCCCATGGGACGCCGTATGGGCTTGGCGTACCCAGCCCGCGCCGTGGGTCATCGTCGCGGCGTTCGCCGCCGTGCTTCTCGTCCTCGCCTTCACGGCTTGGCACGGCCGGGTCTGAGCGCGTCGCGGCGCAGGATGGCCCCTCGATCCAGAGTTTGCGACGCAACCCGTCGGATTGATGCCTCGCCGAGGCTGCTTCGATCGTCTGGCATCGCTGCTGCAATCTCCGTTGCAGCGGCGCAGATCGCGCGCTATCGTATCTATTGCAAATCCGGTCTCACGGATCATCGAGATATCGGGGCAGAGGCCATAAGGCTGCTAGCGGGCAAGGGAGTGAGAAGCAGATGGCACGCATCCTGATTGCTATGCTTTTCGTCGCGTCTCTCGGTAGCTTCGGCAGCGTCGCCGCGCAGACCATTCCAACTAAGACGATCAGCATCTATAACAACTCGGATACCGATACAATATTTCCTGTAATTCAGGCCCCTATCATGAAAGGCTTAACGACGCCAGTGCATGATCTATGGATGCAAGCGCTTTTTGATGTTAAGAACGTCGAAACACAAATATTTAATACGACACTGCTATATAAAGTTTATGTCAACAAAAAGTCCGGTATTGCTCCTCATCATTTTGTCACGCTGAAGATCCCTTTCTATACGCAGCTGCTGCCGACGAATGAGGACGACCTCGGGAAGGTTGACGACCAGTTCATAGACTGGTGGAACGCGATGCGCATCTTCGTGTTCGACGGCTCGACCGCAATAAATGCCGCATACAATTACAGCGTTGATAGAAGCGGCCGCGTCATCCCTCCGATCGCAGTTGATCCCGCTGCCGGAGCAGCGGTCCCGTCCTGCGCTTCGGAGAGTGCTGACTGCGAGCCAGTGGTCATCAAGGCCTACGTAAACGGTTTTCCAACGTCCATTCCGGCGCAATTGGTGGAATACACGTTTGCTGCCGCCGAAGGCCCCCCGCTCAACCCTGACCTCAGCATCAACACCAACATCGTGAACTTCAATATCTCCGCCGTCGATCAGGTTTACCTGCCAGCAGCGATCGGGGCGAGTGGGAACTCCACGGACAAGAATACATTTCTCGGGTCCATCGAGCCGCTAGCGACCTTTAGACCCGGCCTGAATGCGTTCGCCGCGAACGGGGCGTTGTGGCCAGTTTATGTTCCAGCCTACTACACTGCCGAAAATCCAACGATACCGCTTCCCGATCCTCCCCCGGGGAGCGAACCCTATCCCTTGCCTCAGATTCCATCGACGAACACGGTCTATGCCGAGTTGTTCAGGGATCCGCCCCCCGCCCCTCCCGTCCTCTCGTCCGATACGCTGAACGGCATTGGCGATCTGGGCATGGTCGCGCAAGGCACGCTGAACCTTTGGAAGAAGTGCACGGCTTCGATGACGGACGGCACTGCGACCTGCCAGCATATCAGGCAAGTCAACGAGTTCTTCGTGGCGGACTACCATCAGTGCTTCCCGCACGCTCCCCTGCCAGGCACGGAAGATTTCCTGCGCGATGTGTATGGCTGGGTGCAGTTTCCGGGATGCTCGACCCCGCTGTCCTCGGCTCCGGGCTATGCGGAAGCGATCGAAACCTATTGCACTCTGCAGTATAACTTCTTCGATAAATCAGTTCTGCCGGAGTATATTTTCAACCCTTACGTGCGCTTGATCCATGACACTATCCCATTTACCCTCGCATCAAACGCGTACGCCTTCTCCATTGACGATGCCGTGTCCTTCAAGAGCCTGCCAGGTGACGGCATCATCGTTACCATAGCAGGGGCCAACGGGCTGGAGAACAAGACTCAAACTCCCTTGCCAACGCCTTCCACCTACAAGACCTACTGTCGCTCGAGTTGAGCGCCGTGCGAGGGCGGGTGATGTTTCGTCGGTTGCAGTGACCGCGATCTCACGGACGCGATCGTTGGGTTTTCCCTGCCCTCGCTCTACGCTGCCGCGAGAGCACGCTACAATGCGTGTCCCATGCTCGCCCGTTCCCGCACCGCGGCGGGTGAGCGTCCGCTCTCCCGCATCGCGCGCAGGCTCGGCGCCCCGTTGCGCTTGGAGAGGCGCTTGCCATCTGGGCCGAGCAGCAACGGGTGATGGGCGTAGCGCGGTGCCGGCCAGCCGAGAAGCTCCTGGAGCAGGCGCTGCAGGTCGGTCGCCGGGCGAAGGTCTTCGGCGCGCGTGACAAGAGTGACGCCCTGCATCGCATCGTCGTGCGTCACGCACAGCATGTAGCTCGCGGGCACGTCCTTGCGGGCGAGGATGGCGTCGCCGAACGCGGCCGGGTCGCACGAGACGACGCCCGTGCCCTCCTCCACATACGTCAGCGGTCCCGGCACGCGCGCGAGCGCGGCGCCCATGTCCAGGCGGAGCGCATGGGACCCCCTGCGCACGAGGCGCGCGGAACGTTCGCGATCGGAGAGGCGGCGGCACGTGCCGGGATAGAGGGCGGCGCCGTCCGGCCCGTGCGGCGCGTGCGCCGCGGCGCGCTGGATGTCGGCGCGCGTGCAGAAGCAGGGATAGAGCAAGCCCATGGCATCGAGGCGCGCGAGCGCCGCCGAATACTCGGCCATGTGCGCCGACTGCACGCGAACGGGGCCGTCCCAGTCGAGGCCGAGCCACGCCAGGTCCTCCTCAATGGCGGCGGCGAACTCCGGGCGGCAGCGCTGCGGGTCGAGGTCCTCGATACGAAGCAGGAAACGCCCACCCGCCTCGCGTGCCCGGCGCCAGGCGAATAGCGCGGCGAAAGCGTGGCCGAGATGAAGCAGCCCCGTGGGGCTGGGAGCGAAGCGCGTCGTGATAGACATTGGCAGCGCTGACGGGATAGCCCGGCGGCCTGCTCGGAGGAAGGTGCATGGAGCTGGAGGCGGTGCGGCGGGAGCCCGCGACAGGGAAGGCGGAGCAGCTCGTCGTGCTGCTCCACGGCGTCGGCGCGGACGGACATGACCTGATCGACCTCGCGGTCCCGTGGGCGAGGAGCTTGCCGCAAGCCGCCTTCCTCGCCCCGCACGCGCCCAATCCTTACGACGGCGCACCCTTTGGGCGGCAATGGTTTTCAGTCCTGGACCGCACGCCGAGCGTGCTGCGCGCCGGCGCACAGCGCGCGGCGGTGCCTCTGCTGGCAACGGTGGGGAGCGAATTGGCGCGGCTCGGCCTCAGCCCGGACGCGGTGGCATTCGCGGGCTTCAGCCAGGGCGCGATGATGGCGCTGCACGCCGGGCTGGGACGACGGACGGCGCCGCGGGCGGTGCTCGCGTATTCCGGGGCGTGGATTCCCCCGGAGCAGGTCGAGCCGGCGACGCCAGTGCTGCTGGTGCACGGCGAGGTGGACGAGGTCGTGCCCTGGCAGCGCAGCCTCGACGCAGAGCGCGCGCTCCGCCTGCTCGGCGTGCCGGTGGAGACGCTCTGGCGGCCGCTTCTGGGCCACGCGATTGACGACGCCGGGCTGGCGTTGGGCGGCTTATTCCTGCAGCGCGCGTTCTCGGGCGGCTCGGTGACACGGGCGTGAAACTCTTTGAAGCTGCTCTTGCCGCATCCCCTGAACGGGTGTCATAAGCGGTTCTCTCTTGGCGACACTCGATTCTGAGGCTCGTCTCAGGACTATAGCCTCATGATTGGGCGACGCCCATCAGGAGCGCGCGTTGCCCGACGGTGGCCAACATTTTCCTGCGCTGGTGCTCAACGCTGACTTTCGGCCGCTGTCCTATTTCCCGCTCTCGCTGTGGTCGTGGCAGGACGCGGTCAAGGCGGTGTTCCTCGACCGGGTCAGCGTGCTCAGCGAGTATGACTTGGAGGTCCATTCGCCGAGCATGGCGATGCGCCTGCCAAGCGTGATCGCGCTCAAGGACTACATCCCGGCCGCGCGCAAGCCAGCGTTCACGCGGTTCAACGTGTTCCTGCGCGACGCGTTCGCCTGTCAATATTGCAGCGGCCGGTTTCCGACCCAGGACCTGACGTTCGACCACGTGATCCCGCGCTCGCGCGGCGGCCGAACGGCGTGGGAGAACGTCGTCACCGCCTGCGCCAACTGCAATCTCCGCAAAGGAAACCACTTGCCGCGCGAGTGCCACATGCACCCGCGCTACGCGCCGCGCCAGCCATCCGCCTGGGAGCTGCAGGAGAACGGCCGCGCTTTCCCGCCCAACTACCTGCACGAGAGCTGGCGCGACTTCCTCTACTGGGACAGCGAGCTGGAGACCTGAGCCGCCGACGGGGCACGAGCGGCTTGGATCAGCGGTGCCCCCAGCCGCCGCCCCAGTGCCCACCACCCCAGCCGCCGTGCCATCCGCCCCAACCATGGCCGTAGCCGTTCCAGGCATAACCCCTATAGCCGCCCCACCCGCCCCAGCGGCCGTAGCGACCCCAGCCGCCATAACCGAGGCCGCCGAAATAGAGGCCGCCGGTCACGAAGGGGCCGCCGATGAAGCCGGGGTAGGCATAGGCCGAATAATAAGGGTAACCATACCCGTATCCATAACCGTAGGCGGGATAGCCGTAGCCGTAGTAGCCATAATTGTACGGATAGGCGACGCAGCCTCCGAGCATGGCTGCGAGCGCCACAGCGATGCCGACGCGGGCGAAGCGGAGCGAAGATCGCAACATGGGAGCAACTCCTGGCCTAAGTCTCAGATATTGGGCGCGGCCCGTCACGTAACTAGGGCTACATCGAAACGCATGAGGCCAGCCCGCGTTACGAAGGCGCCGCACGCAACATCGCGCCGCCAGCTACAATCCCGCGCGATCCAGCCCGAGGATCGCGCGCGCGCAGGCTTGGGCGCGGGGCACCATCGTATCGAGCCGCAGATACTCCTCCGGCGTGTGCGCCCGGCCGCCGACCGGGCCGACGGCGCAGAGCGTGGGCGCTCCGACAGCCGCCGTGAAGCCGCTGTCAGCGCAGCCGCCCACGAACTCGCCGGCCGTCTCGAAGCCGCTCGCGCGGGCCGCCTCGGCGTAGAGATCGAAGAGCTTGCGCGCCTCGGGGATTGCGTGAGCGGCACGAACTCGCCGCGGATCTCCAGGCTCGCGCGCGTGCCGGGCACGGAGGCGTGCTCGACGACCGCCTGGATGCGGTCCATCGCCGCGTCGCGGTCCGCGGGCTCGACGTAGCGCAGGTCGAGCTGCAGCTCGGCCCAGGGTGCGACCGTATTGACGCTCTGGCCGCCGCTGACCAGGCCCACGTTGACGGTGGTGCCGCGGGAGAGATCGGTGATCGCGTGCAGGGCCTGCACCTTGCGGGCCAGTTCCTCGATGGCGCTGATGCCGTGCTCGAAATTGCCGCCCGAGTGGGCGGCGCGCCCCTCGATGCGGACGACGGCGAACACGCCGCCCTTGCGCCCCGTCACCACGGCGCCGGAGGGGCGGCCCGGCTCACCGTTGAACACTGCGCGGGCGCCGCGAGCGGTCGCCTCAATGACGGGCCGGCCCTCGGGGCTGCCGATCTCCTCGTCCCCCGTGAACAGGCCGACGAGCGGCGCCGGGCCGCCGCCAGCCTGCGCGAAGGCGGCGAGCACGAAGCAGTTCATCACCAGCCCGGCCTTCATGTCCGCGACGCCCGGCCCGTAGGCAAGGCCATCCGCGATGCGGAAGGGGCGGCTTGCGGCTTCCCCGCGCGGGAATACCGTGTCGCGATGGCCGAGCAGGAGGACGTGACCGCGGCGGCTCTTGCCCGGAACTGCGGCGCGGAGACAGTCGCCGTGCCGCTCCTGCGGCAGGACCTCGACCGCGATGGCCTGCTCGCCAAGGAAGCGGCGGATGAGATCGCCCACGCGGTCGGTGCCGGGCTTGTCGTAGCTGCCGCTATCCTGATCCACCAGGGCGCGCAGCAGGGCGGTCATGGCCTCCCGCTGGCCGGCGAGCCAGGCGACGGCGGCCTCGGTCACGCGGCCTCTCCGGGCGGGAACGGTGCCGAGCCGAGCGGTTCCGCCTGCTCCAGCACGCGAGCTGCGCGGAGCACGAGGTCGTCCCGGTAGAGCGCGGCGGCGAGCTGGACGCTGCTGGGCAGGCCACGGGAGCCGATGCCGAGCGGCACCGTGATGGCGGGCTGGCGCGTGAGGTTGAACGCGAAGGTCCACGGCGCCCAATCCTGCCAGAGCGCCGCCGCCGGATCGTCTCGCCTGCGCGCCCGCAAGCGGCGGCGGTCCGGGCACGGTCGGGCAGAGCACGAGGTCGAACGCGCGGTGCAGCCGCGCCATGGCGTGCGCGGCTTGCAGCCGCATTCCCTCGGCGGCGAGCATGTCCGGCCCCGTCACGCCGCGCGCCCCTTCCGCGACGCGCCGCAGCCCTTCGTCGAGCAGCGGCCGCTTCTCGGTCGCCATACCCTCGACGAGGGCGGCGAGCGCCACGGCCCAGACGCGCCCGAAGACGAGTCTCGTATCGGGCAGCTCGGGCGCCGCCTCCTCCACGGTGGCGCCCGCCTCGCCAAGGATCGCTGCCGCGCGCTCCACGGCGGCGGCGCCGTCCCGGTCCACGGGTGCGTCGAAGCCCGGCGCGCGCAGCAGGCCCACGCGCAAGCCCGCGACGCCATCGTCGAGACCAGCCGTCCAGTCGCGCGATGCATCGGGGAGGCTGTACGGATCGCGATCGTCATGGCACGCGAGGGCGCCGAACATGAGCGCGCAGTCCTCGACCGTGCGCGTCATCGGCCCGGCGCAGGCGACCGCGGCGAACGCCCCGAGCGGCCACTGCGGGACGCGCCCGAACGTCGGCTTCAGCCCGACGAGACCGCACCAGGCTGCCGGGATGCGGACGCTGCCGCCCGCATCCGTGCCGACGTGCAGCGGCCCGAACGAGGCAGCACCCGATGCCCCGGCCCCGCTCGACGAGCCGCCCGGCGTATGGGCGAGGTTCCACGGATTGCGCGTGATGCCGTGCAGCGGGCAGTCGCCGGGCGACTTCCAGCCGAACTCGGTCGTGGTCGTCTTGCCGACGATGACGGCGCCGGCGCGCTTCAGCGCGGCGCTGATCGGTGCATCGTCCCGAACCGGCTCGGGCGAGGTCGTCCGGCTGCCGCGGCGCGTGGGGAAGCCCGCGAAATCAATGAGGTCCTTCACCGTGCAGGGCACGCCGTCGAGCGGGCTGAGCGGGTGGCCGGAGCGCCAGCGCTGCTCGCTCTCGCCGGCGGCGTCGAGCGCGCGCGGGTTGAGCACGGCGAAGGCGTTGACGCGCGGGTTCAGCCGGGCGACGCGCTCCAGCACCGCTTGCAGCGCCTCGACCGGGCTGAGCGCGCCGCGGGCGTAGAGGCGGCGCAGCTCGGCGGCCGTCATCAGGGCGGGATCGGTCATGCCCATATCTTTCATGCGGGGAGTTTGCCCGGCGCCGGGCGCGCGAGCCAGCCCATGCTGGCCCCTGGCTCGGCGTCAACGGTAGGAAGGTACGGCTTGATGTCCAGGAGCGGCGTGCCGTCGCGGCAGTCGAGGTAGCGGACGCAAAGCTGGCCCGGCGCCGCGAAGCCGTCGAAGCGAACCACGGAGAGGCCGATCGGGTTGGGCCGGCACGGGCTGCGCGTGCCGAACACGCCGCGGGGACGGGGGTCGAAGGGCGGGCGAAGCGTCGGCGCCGGGCGTTGGGGGCCGAGCCAGTAGAGCAGGATCAGGTGCGTGAACGCATCGAGGCCCGTGAGCGCCGCGCGCCAGGCCGGGTCCACGACAGCGAGGCAGGGCGGCGGGATCCCGGGCAGGCGGCCGTTGCGCGGGCAGGCGGCAATGGTCCGCCAGGGGGTTCGCAGGCGGCCGATGGGCTTGAGCACCATGGCGCGGCTCCCGATGCGGCCCATGCTCACCTCGCTCCCGCCGAGAGCAACGGCTCTGGCTAATCCACCCGCGTCAGCGACCAATGGTTCTCGCACATGGGAGTGGCGATCGTGACCTGAAGCTGGCCTCCACGGAGCGTGCCGTTGAGTGAGCCGAGGCCGTCGCTGGCTTGGAAGCCGCCGTCAGGCTGGACCGCAGCACTGAGCTGGCCGATCTGGCGAGGCGCCGCCGTATAGGGCAGCGTGATCGCGTGGCCCGTGACTTCCAGGACTTCGAGCGCCGCTGCGCGGGCAGCCGGCGCGCTCGGCGCGGATCAGGCGGGCCGTGCCCCGGTAACGCCCGTCCACGGCCGGAGGGACCGGGGCCGCGACGACGGCGGGAGGCGGCGGTGGCGGCGGCGCCGCGCAGCCGGCCAGCGCCGCGCCGAGCGCGCCCGCGGCGAGCAGCCGGAGTTTCAGGCCACGCTCTCCGAAATTATCTCAATTTGGGCGAAAAAGAAGGCGATCTCGGTCGCGGCGTTCTCGGCGCTGTCGGAGCCGTGGACGGAATTGGCCTCGATGCTCTCGGCGAACTCGGCGCGGATCGTACCCGGCTCTGCCTTCTTGGGATCGGTCGCGCCCATCACGCGGCGGTTGGCCGCGACCGCGTCCTCGCCCTGCAGCACCTGAACGACGACCGGGCCGCTGGTCATGAAAGTGACGAGGTCGCGGAAGAAGCCGCGCTCGCGATGGACGGCGTAGAACGCCTCCGCCTGCGCCTGCGACAGGAGCAGCCGCTTCTGCGCGACGATGCGCAGCTCGGCCTCCTCCAGCTTGGCGTTGATGCGGCCCGTGATGTTCCGCCGGGTCGCGTCGGGCTTGAGGATGGAGAGCGTGCGCTCGGTGGCCATGGCGGTTCCTGAATGTCCGGGGGATGGCGCGGGCAACTAGCTCAGGTGTCCCTGCCCGGCAACCCCCGCGGACACCGGGACGGGGGAAGCGCGTTGTTCGACCGCCGATCCCGCCCCAGATGCCGAGGAGCGCAGCCGTGCCGTCACCCTTCCTGTCCATCCAAACGCCGCCGGCGAGCTGAACGGCGATGGCGATACTGCCTCAGCCATGGCTGCTGCTGCTGTGCGTGTTCGGCCTCCTGGTCGCGCTCGGGACGACCTCCGGCCTGGTCAACGAGCGCCTCTGGGTCTCCGAACCGCTCGCCTGCGCCCTCTTCGGGGTACTCATCGGCCCGGCCGGTCTCGGCCTACTGCAACTCGATCCCGGCGGCCATCCGCTCGCCGCCTCGGTGCTGCGGGAAGCCGCGCGCGTCACGCTTGCCATCTCCGTGACCGGCGCAGCCATACGGCTCCCGGCGGATTGGATAACCAAGCACTGGCGCGGCCTCGCGGTAGCACTCGGGCCGGGAATGCTGCTGATGTGGGCTGCCGGCACCGCGGTCACCGCCGCGGCGCTCGGTCTCTCGGCCGCATCCTGCTTCCTGGTCGGCGCCGCGGTCGCGCCGACCGACCCCGTGCTGTCGGCGCCCATCCTCACGGGCCGGCTCGCGCAGCGAGCCGTGCCGGACGATTTGCGCCACGCGCTAACGGCCGAGAGCGGCGCCAACGACGGGCTCGCGCTGCCGCTGGTGATGCTCCCGATCCTGCTGCTCGGCCGCGGACCCGCCAAGGCGGGACTGGAATGGGTCATCCACGTCCTGCTCTGGGAGATCGGCTGCGCCGTGGCCGTCGGCGCCGCGGCGGGCTGGCTCGCGTGCCGCTGCCTGCGCTGGGCCGCGCAGCGGCCGGACGCGGAGCCGACCTCGCTCGTCACCGCGGTCCTTGCCCTCGCGCTGGCGGTGCTCGCCGGCGTGCGGGTGCTGGACGGGGACGGCATCCTGGCCGCCTTCGTCGCGGGCGCCGTGCTGAACAACGGCATCCGAGCCAGCAAGGCTGAGGAACGCAACGAGCGATTCAACGAGGCGCTGGGCCGGTTCTTCGACCTGCCGGTCATGATCCTGTTCGGCGCCGCGATCCCCTGGGGGGCCTGGATCGGCCTGGGCTGGCGCGGCGCCGCCTTCGCGGTCGGCATCTTGCTGCTGCGCCGCCCGCCGGCCTGGCTGCTGCTGCGGCCGCTCATGCCCTGGATGCGGTCCCTGCCCGACGCGCTGTTCGCCGGCTGGTTCGGGCCGATCGGGGCGGCGGCGCTGTTCTACGCCATCGAGATCCAGGACCTCACCGGGCTGCACACGACCTGGCCCGCGATCAGCCTCGCGGTCGGCGCCTCCGTCCTCGCCCACGGCATCACGGGCACGCCGCTCACCCATCTTTTCGGGAGACCGCGGCCGCTCCGCGCCGAAGACGCTCCGAGCCCGCCGGGCCAAGGCGCGCTCGGCGCTTCGGAAGGCGCCGAATAGCAGGCCACCCCTTCTCGCACTTGCCGCCTGGCGCTACATCGCCCGGCATGAGCCTGCTCACCGTCGAGGACCTGACGCTCCGCATGGCCGGGCGCGCGCTGCTCGACGGCGCTACCCTCCGCGTGGACCAGGGGCGGCGCGTCGGCCTCGTCGGGCGCAACGGCGCGGGCAAGACCACGCTGCTGCGCGCCATCGCCGGCGAGATCCAGCCTGATGGCGGCACGATCCGCCTTGCCACCGGCGCCCGGCTCGCGACGGTCGCCCAGGAGGCGCCCGCCGGGCCGGCGACGCTGCTCGACACGGTGCTCGCGGCCGATACGGAGCGCCTCGCCCTGCTCGCCGAGGCCGAGCGCGCCGAGCCCGAGCGCCTGGGCGCGATCCACGACCGGCTCCGGACCATCGAGGCGGACAGCGCGCCCGCGCGCGCGGCCAGCATCCTCGCCGGGCTAGGCTTCTCGCCCGAGGCGCAGGCGCGGCCCGTCGAGGAGTTCTCGGGCGGCTGGCGGATGCGCGTGGCGCTCGCCGCCGCCCTCTTTGCCCGGCCGGACCTGCTCCTGCTCGACGAGCCGACCAACCACCTCGACCTGGAAGCAACCATCTGGCTTGAATCCTGGCTCGCCCGCTTCCCCGGCGCCTGTCTGCTCGTGAGCCACGACCGCTTCCTGCTCGACCGCGCCGTGGACAGCATCGCCCACCTCGATGCCGGGCGCATCCGGCTGACGCCGGGCGGCTACGCGGAGTTCGTGCGCATCCGCACGGAGCAGGCCTTGCAGCAAGCGCGTGCCGCGGAGCGGATCGCGCAACAGCGGGCGCACATGCGAGCGTTCGTGGACCGCTTCCGCGCCAAGGCGACCAAGGCCCGGCAGGCGCAGAGCCGGCTCAAGGCGCTGGAGCGGCTGCCAGCTCATCGAGGGTGTCGTCGAGCACACGCCCGCGCGCTTCGACTTCCCCGAGGGAAAGGCGCTCGCTCCTCCTATTCTCGCGCTTGAGAGGGTCGCCGTCGGCTATGATGGCCGCCCGGTGCTGCGCGGGCTGAGCCTGGGTCTGGAACCGGACGACCGCGTGGCCTTGCTGGGCGCCAACGGCAACGGCAAGAGCACGTTGGCGAAGCTCCTGGCCGGGCGCCTTGAGCCGCTGTCGGGCGAGATGCGCCGGGCGCCGCGCCTCGCCGTGGGCTACTTCGCGCAGCATCAGGCGGAGGAGCTGATCGCTTCCGAGACTCCCGTGGACCATATGGCCCGCGCGCTCTCACGCCCCTTGGCCCGCGCGACGCCGCCGCAGGTGCGCAGCCAGCTCGCCCGCTTCGGCCTCGACGCGGACCGGGCGGAGACGCAGGTCGCCAGCCTGTCCGGCGGCGAGCGCGCCCGGCTGCTGTTGGCACTCGCCACGCGCGACGCGCCGCAGCTCCTCATCCTCGACGAGCCGACCAACCATCTCGACCTCGACGCGCGCGACGCGCTCGTGCGTGCGCTCGCCGAGTATGAGGGCGCCGTGCTGCTCATCACGCACGATCCGGAGCTGGTGGACCAGGTTGCCGACAGGCTCTGGCTCGTGGGCGACGGGACGGTGCGGCCCTACGAGGGCGACTTGGAGTCCTACCGCGCGCTGCTGGCCGAGCGCGTCCGGCCCGCGCGCCGGGCGGAGGCGGAGCCGGGTCGCCGCGACGAGCGGCGCGGGCGGGCCGAGGCGCGGGCGCAGTTGGCGCCGCTGCGCCGCCAGGTGCGGGATGCAGAGGCCAAGCTCGCCAGGATCGCGGCTGAGCGTGCTCAGATCGAGGTGCGGCTCGCCGACCCGGCGCTGTATGCGCCTGGCCGCGCGGCGGAGATCACGGCCGCGAATCAGCGCCTAGCGCAGCTCGCACGCGAGGCGGAAGAGGCTGAGGCGGCGTGGCTCGCGGCGGAGCAGGCGCTGGAAGCGGCTGCGTAGCGGCCGGCTGTCGTTTGCTGATTTATACCAATCGCTATGGACGCTGATTGGTCCGGCCTGTAACCGTTGTGGCCGGGGAGCCGGGTCAGGGTCTCGGCGGGCCGGTGCCGGGCCGGGCGGGCCGGGGCGGCGCAGGCGGGCGCGGGATCTTGGGCGTGGGCAGGAACGGACCAGGGCTGGGATGTCCTGGGCTTTGCGGCGCGGGCGCAGAGCTCGCGCACGTCGGCGGGCCGGCGCCGCTTCCAGGGATGGGTGCCGCGGCAGGTTGGCAATGCCCAGGTCGCGGCGGATCAGGGCGATGATCTCGGCGACCGGCAGGGTCTCGATGTCGTCGTCGGCGTCGATCGTCTCCAGGCGCTCGTAGAGCTCGGCATGGAGTGCCTCGGCCTCGCGGCCGCTGGTCTCGCGCTGGATGCAGTCCTCGACGGTGCGGATGATCTGCTTGCGCGCGAGGCGGCGGCGCTCGGCGGCCTGGGCGGTGGCGCGCTCCGCTGGGCTGGGCGGGGTCGGTGAGCGTGCGGGCAAGATTTTCGAAGAGCTGCATGTCGCGAGATTGGTTCTGAGTTTCTGCGGCTTTCCCGCCGACATACCCATCTCCCCTCATTGTAACGGATTCGATCCTCCGGATTGCAGCGCGACCTTGCGGGACGGCACGCGGATAGGAGTCGAAGTAATCGAGTTTGTAGACGGCGATCTGAGAAGTAAATCTGCGAAGCGAAGGAAAGCTGAACTGAATGACGGGATAAGTCCGCTGGAAACCTTTCAAAGAACACTTTGTGGGCGTGACGTAATATTTCCTCGAAAGGACTGGAATGGCAAGTCCGTTGCAGAGGATTTCATTTCGATACTTCCAGCAAAAGACCGAAAGCTCGTCTCCACGAAAGGTGAACCGTACGATCTAATGATTGTCGCTAATTTCGGCAATCGAACCTTTGACGTAGTAGTTCCCAGATGTTGCGCTTAGGAGGAAGGAATCGTGGGTCGCCGTGGCACATGATGTAGTGCGTGCTATGTTAAAGGGATCATCGCCATAGTTTCACTGGCGAGATGATGATCACTCCTGAAGTTCTGGGCGACGGGATCGCGCGCGTTTCCTATATTCCTGTAAACTTCCACGAAGCCTTTGTAGTCATTTCGTATTGTCCAAAAATACAGGATTATCGAGTCGTCAGACTGCTTTGATCACGCAATCAGAACCTTAATAGGGCATGTGGCGGAGAACGGAGATCTGCCGCCTGGCATACGTCTTCGGGAATCCGGACGGAACCCCGAGTCCGGTATCCAGCCCTGCATCGACTTACGCTCTGACCAGACCCCACATCGGATCCGCTCCCTGGCTCCCCGGAAACGCCGCGAGCAGCGCCGCGCCGGGCAGCCCGAGATGCTCGGCCAGGAGCCCCTTCGCGACCGCGCGCACGTCCATCGTCGGCGCGAGGTCCCGGTCTTCGTAGAGTTCGGCCGCCGCCCAGCCCCGGCCAATCCGCCAGCATCCGCCCGCCCGCGACCGCGCCGCCCGCGACGAAGGCGCAGCCGGCCGTGCCGTGGTCCGTGCCGTCCGTGCCGTTCGCTCGCGCCGTGCGGCCGAACTCGGTGACGATCAGGACCGCGGTTTTCGCCCATGCGGCGCCTAGCCCGTCGCGGAGCGCGACCAGGCCCGCGTCGAGCGTCCGGAGCGCCGTATCGAGCCGGTTTACCTGCGCGGCGTGCGTGTCCCAGCCTCCCAGTTCCAGCGCCGCGACGCGCGGCCCGTCCGCGGCGGCGAGGAGCTGCCCGGCGGCGCGGGCGAGGGTTGGGAAGGCGTTGCGGTCGCGCGCGTCCGCCGCGTCGGATGTGCTGCTGAGGTGGTCCTGAGCGAACGCCCGCTCCTGCAGGCCTGCGCGGACCGCCGGGCCGAGCACCGGGTCGCCCGCAGCAAGGGCGGCGACCTGCGCGTAGAGGTCCGGCGTCGGCTGCGCGAAGGCGTGTGGCGCATACGCGCTCACTTGCGCCGCGCCGCGCAGCAGCAACGGCATCTGTGTGCCCACGGCGAGCGCGGCCTCGGCGCCGTGGGGCGGCATCGCCTGCACAGCGCGGTTGAGCCAGCCGCTGTCCAGGCGGTGGTCGGCGCCGCTCTCCAGGATGTCCTGCGCCTCGAAGTGGCTGCGGCTGCGCACGGGGCCGGCGACGGCGTGGACGGGCAGCAGCTCGCCCGCGCTATACATGCCGTGCAGCCCGGCGAGCGCCGGGTGCAGCCCGAAACGGCCGCCGAGGTCCAGCACGCCGCCTTCGGTGCCGGGCTCGCCGAGAGCGAGGCTGGGGCGGAGGTCATGCAGCGCCGGGTCGCCGTAGGGCTGGACGGCGGCGAGGCCGTCGAGGGCGCCGCGCAGCAGCACGACGACGAAGCGCCGGTCCGTGGGCGCCGCGGCGAGTGCGAGGTGGACGCGGCCGAGGCTCGCCGCGGCGGCGAGACCGAGGAGGGCGGAGCGGCGGGTAATGAGCATATCAGCGCCTCTGGAACTCGGGGGAGGTGAGGAGGAGCGCCGTCGCGTCGCGTCGCGACCCGGCGCGGCGGATGGCGGTGAGCGTGGCGGGCCTGAGCATCGGGCCGAGTGCCATTTCGGCCATTGCGTCCGGCTCGGGAAGGTCGTCGCGCCCGCCGAAGCCGTAGGCCCAGTCCACCCGGCGAAGCACCGCCTCTGGGCCGGACCAGTCGGCGGCGCGGTCGCCCCAGCCGTTGGGAGCGGGCGCGCCGAACCAAGGTTGTCCGAGGCCGGCGGCGATGGCGGGGAGCGGCGGGCGGCGCTCGGGCGAGAGGTCGGCCGCGCGCAGGGCGGCGATGACGAAGTCTTGCGGCGCACGCAGCTTGGCGAGCGGAGTCCAGGCGCCGGGCAGGCGCGTCATGGCGAGGGCGGCGGCACCGAGGTCGCCGCCGGTGTCGCGCAGCGCCGCTTCTACGGCGCGAACGTCGCCGGAGTCGGGGTCGTCGGCGACGAAGTGCTGGACGAGCTTGGTGGCGAGGTGATGATGGGTGGCCGGGCGCCCGGCGAGGAAACGCAGGGCCTCGATGCCGCCCGCCTCGCCGTCCGGGAATGTGCGTCCCAGGAGCGCCTGCTCGCCCGGCTCGTGCGCGGCCGGGCGGAAGCGGAACCCGGCATCGGGCGGCTCGCGCTGCACGCTCCAGCCGGTGAGGATGCGCGCGAAGCTCGTCACGTCCGCCTGTGCGTAGCCCGCGTCGGCGCCGATCGTGTGCAGCTCAAGGCACTCGCGGGCGAGGTTCTCGTTGAGGCCGCGGCCTGAGCGCAGCCCGGCCTGGCTGTTCGGGCCGACGCTGCCGGCCTGGTTCAGGTAGAGCAGCATCGCCGGGTGACGCATGACGGCGAGCAGCATGTCGGCGAAACGTCCCGTCACATTCGGCCGGATCGCGGACCGCACGAAGTCGCCGACGAAGGGTGCCACCCGCCCGGCGCGGATGCTGACGGTGAAGTGGTTGGACCAGAAGCGGACGAGGCGCTCGCGGAAGGGCTGGTCGGTGGCGAGCGCCTGGTCGGCAAGGGCTGCGATCTCGGCTTCGTAGATCAGCCGCGGCGGTCCTGGCTGGCCGGGGGGCGGCCGGTTGCGGCGCGCCTCCTCGAGCGCTGCGAACGCGGCCGCGGCGTCGGCACCCCCTGAGGGCACCGTCGAAGCCGGCGCGGGACCGAGCTGGGCGGCGAGCCACGCAGCCGGATCGGCGGGGAGCGGCTTGGCGCCGCGGCGGCCAAGGCCGAACCGGGCGAGCGCTGCGTGCGGGCGACTGTCCATGCCGGCAGGATAGTCGAGATCGGTGTGTCGGAGCGTTACGAAGCCTTGCAAATAGAGGGGGGCGAGCGCATATCGCGCGAGCATTCGAATAGACGACTCACGCGGGCGCGCGGGGCAGGGGCCTTGCCGCGCCCGCCGTGCATGGAGGCTTCCCCGTGTCTGCCACGACGCCCAGCGTTACCGCCCTCGACAGGATCCGCAACATCGGCATCACCGCGCACATTGACGCGGGAAAGACGACGACGACGGAGCGCATCCTCTACTACACGGGGCAGAGCCACCGGATCGGCGAGGTGCACGAGGGCAATACCACGACTGACTACATGGAGCAGGAGCGCGAGCGCGGCATCACGATCACGTCCGCTGCCGTGACCTGCGACTGGAAGGGCTACCGGATCAACATCATCGATACGCCGGGCCATATCGACTTCAACATCGAGGTGAACCGCAGCCTGCGCGTGCTCGACGGCGCGGTGTTCATCATCGAGGGCGTGGCCGGCGTGCAGCCGCAGAGCGAGACCAACTGGCGCCTCGCCGACCGCTACAACGTGCCTCGCATCATCTTCATCAACAAGCTGGACCGCACGGGTGCAGACTTCTATCGGGCGTTCGACACGCTCAAGGAGAAGCTCGACATCGTGGCGCTCCCGTTGCAGCTTCCGATCGGCATCGAGGACCAGTTCCGGGGAGTCGTCGATCTCGTCGAGATGAAGGCGATCATCTGGGAGGGCGGCGAGCTGGGCGCGAAGTTCCACGACGAACCGATCCCGGCCGATCTGGAGGAGCGCGCCCGCGAGCATCGCCAGACGCTGCTCGATACCGCGCTCAGCATGGATGACGCGGCGATGGAGGAATATTTCGACAAGGGCGACGTCTCGGTCGAGACGCTGAAGCGCTGCATCAAGGCGGGCGCCATCTCCGGCGCCTTCCGCCCGGTGCTGTGCGGCACGGCGTTCAAGAACAAGGGCGTGCAGCCGTTGCTCGACGCGGTCGTGGACTACCTGCCCAGCCCCGTGGACGTGCCCGGCATCGCCGTTGCGGCCGAGGAAGGCCAGGACGAGGGCGAGGAGAGGCGCCGCATCGCGGCTGACCCGAACGCGCCGTTCGCCGGGCTCGCGTTCAAGATCATCAACGACAAGTATGGCACGCTGACCTTCGTGCGGGTCTATGCCGGCACGCTCAAGAGCGGTGACACGGTGCTGAACACCACGAAGGAGAACAAGGAGCGCATCGGCCGCATGTTCCAGATGCATGCCGACAAGCGCCAGGAGATCAAGGAAGTCCACGCGGGCGACATCGCCGCCTTCGTCGGCCTCAAGGACACGGCGACGGGCGACACCTTGGCCGCGTCCGAGGATCCGGTGGTGCTGGAGCGCATGGCGTTCCCGGTGCCGGTCATCGACATCTCGGTGGAGCCGAGGACCAAGGAAGGCGTCGAGAAGATGACGCTCGGCCTGCAGAAGCTCGCGGGCGAGGACCCGAGCCTGCGGCTGCGCACGGATCAGGAGACAGGCCAGACCATCCTCTCCGGGATGGGCGAGCTGCACCTCGAGATCATCATTGACCGCCTAAGGCGTGAGTACGGCGTCGATGCCAACATCGGGGCGCCGCAGGTGGCCTATCGCGAGACCATCTCGCGGCCTTACACCGAGACTTACACGCACAAGAAGCAGACCGGCGGCTCCGGCCAGTATGCCGAGGTCAAGATCGTGTTCGAGCCGCTGGAGCGGAACCAGGGCATCCAGTTCGAGAACAAGGTCATCGGCGGCGCGGTGCCGAAGGAGTATATCCCGGCCGTCGAGAAGGGCATCCGCGTCCAATCGGACACGGGCGTGCTCGCCGGCTTCCCTACGGTCGATTTCAAGTTCAGCCTGGTGGACGGCAAGTACCACGACGTGGACAGCTCGGCGCTCGCTTTCGAGATCGCGTCCAAGGCCGCGTTCCGCGAGGGCATGAAGCAGGCCGGGCCGATTATCCTGGAGCCGATCATGGACGTGGAGGTGACGACTCCGCAGGACCACGTCGGCGACGTGGTCGGCGACCTCAACCGCCGCCGCGGCGTGATCCAGAGCCAGGAGAGCAGCGGCTCCACGGTGATCGTGCGCGCCCACGTGCCGCTCAAGGAGATGTTCGGCTACATCTCGAACCTGCGCGGCATGACGAAGGGGCGGGCGAGCTTCACTATGCAGTTCCATCATTACGATCCGGTGCCGCGCAACATCGCCGACGAGATCATGGCCAAGTCGGCCTGAGGTGGCGGCCGCTCCGCGCCTACACTGGACGCGGGGACGAGTTGAGGACGGCGCGCGGGCGCTAGAATGGATTGGGCTGGACGACGAGGGTGCGGCGCGCGCCCGCGTCATAAGGCTACAAGGGCCGCTGCGTGCCGGGTGGCAGCTCTACCGTGCCGTGGCGCTCGACGAACAGGGGCACGTCGTCGAGTTGCGTCCCCCGGTGCCGGAAGGGGTGGCCTGGCTCGCCGTCGTCGGTGGCCAGGTCGTTGGGCGCGCGCGCGTGCCGCTCGCGGCCGTGCGCCGGGCCGAGGCGGCGCTGGCGGGGGTGACACGATGAGCGCCGGTCCCGCTCCCGGCGATCGGGCCTCGCCCGGCGCGGCCTCAGCGGGCCAGGCGACGGCAGACGATCTCCATTGGATGCGCGAAGCACTCTCGCTCGCCCGGCAAGGCGCGGGCGCGCCGGGCGCGTCACCGATAGGTTGCGTCATCGTGCTCGATGGCCGGGTTGTCGGCGCAGGGCACAACGAGGTGGGGCTGCGCCACGACCCTACGGCGCATGCCGAAATCGTCGCCATGCGCCGGGCCTGCGCGGCGCTCGGCCGCGACGACCTTCGCGGTGCTGTGCTCTACACCACGCTGCAAGCCTGCGGCATGTGCACCATGGCGAGCATCTGGGCGCGCATCGGCCGCATCGTCCACGGCGCCGAGCGCGACCAGGTGCACCGGATGTATTTCGAGGACCGCCATCTGGACACGATGAACTTCATCCGTGACGCTTATCGCGACGATCTCCAGGTGGTCGGCCGCGTGCTCGGCGACGAGTGCGCGGCGCTCTATCATGGTCCTGATGATGACGTGCCTCGCGACGAGCAGGGCAACATCTGAACGGACGAGGCGTTAGCCTGAGGTTGACACACCCCGGAGGATGCCTGTGATTGCCCGTCGCGATGCTATCGTCTTCGCCGCCGCAACTGCCGTTACCGGCGCGGCGAGTGCCCAGGCTCCCACGCCGACATCCGCGCTGGAGCAGGTCGCTCAGTACGAGATGCAGGGCACCGGCGTTGCTTGCTCGCGGGACGGCCGCATCTTCCTCTGCTTCCCGCGCTGGGAGCAGGACGTTCCCGTATCCGTTGCCGAGCTGAAGAACGGGCAGCTCACCCCATACCCGAATATGGAGTGGAACGCCTGGCGCAACGTCCAGCCCCTCAGCGCGAAGGACCACTTCATCTGCGTCCAAAGCGTGACCGTGGACCCGCAGGGCTTCCTTTGGATTCTCGATCCGGCGGCGCCGGGCCTGGAGTTCATCATTCCGGACGGGCCGAAGATGCTCAAGGTGGATTTGAGGACGAACCAGATCGTCCAGGCCATCCACTTCGGCACCGACGCCGCGCCACAGGGGAGCTATCTTAACGATGTGCGCGTCAGTCCCGATGGGCGCTGGGCCTACCTCACCGATTCCGGCGCGACGGGCGCGCTCGTCGTCGTGGACCTGCGCGCCGGCAAAGTGATGCGCCTGCTTGCCGGCGATCCGAGCACGCAGGCGCAGCCCGGCGTCAAGGTGGTCGTGGACGGCCAGGAGCTGCGCCGTCCGGACGGCCGCGGTCCCCAGTTCGCCGCCGACAGCATCGCGCTGACGACCGACGGCAAGGCGCTCTACTGGCAGGCGCTCGTCGGCAACACGCTCTACGCGACGGACACGGCGAGCTTGCAGGGCGGTCAGCCGAACGTGCGGAACGTCGGCCCCACGGTCGTCGCCGACGGTTACTGGATCGCGCGCGACGGGCGGTTCTACACGACCAGCCCCGAGGACAACTCGGTGAAGCTCCGCCGCTCGGACCGTAGCTTGCAAATCGTGGTGCAGGACGAGCGTCTGCTATGGCCCGACAGCATGGCCGAGATGCCGGACGGCTCGCTGCTCGTCACGGCGAGCCAGATCCCGACGATGGCGATTTGGCATTCCAAGGGCAGCACGCGTACGCAGCCCTACAGGTTGTTCCGCTTCAAGCCGCCGCCGAGGTCGTGAGGGTCGGCGTTTCCTACATTGCCGGGGTGAGGTCGCGCTGAGCAGGCATCACCTGCCGCTCGGGAGGTCGTAGGGCCAATGCAGCAGCGGATGCGACCGCGGCTAGGCCGAGCGGCGGCATGTGCACGGCTCCGAGCCAGGCACTGCAGCCAGGCCACAGCCAGGCAACGGCGAACAGGACGCGTTCCTCGCCTCGCCACGGCCCATCCCGGACGGCGAGGCCGATCAGTGCCGCCGCGAGGGCGGGCATATCGTAGGAATAGCCGTAGGGCGTTGCCAGGAAGGTGAGCGCGAGCGTGAGTGCGGTGCGAGACAGCGTGTCGGCGCCGGGCTCGCGCCACGCCCGCCAGCACAGCGAGACGGCTCCGATCGCGACGATAGCCTGCACGGCGTAGGCGATTCCGAGCGATCCGCCGGCCCAGCGCACGGCGATGAAGGGCGTCGCCATCATGGGCTGATAGGCGCCGCTGAACCAGGGCGCTTCCAAGATCTCGTGGCGCATGAACGGCAGGACTTGGGTCACGAACCTGGTCCAGCTCCCTAGGCCGAACGCAAGCGCGCTCAGGCAGGCGAGCGCCGACGCGACCAGTGCAGCGGCGGCCAGCGCCCGCCAGTTTCGAGAGGCGAGCAGGCAGACCGGAAGCAGCACGGCCAGTTGCGGCTTGAGGACTAGGGCGCCCAGCAGTGCGCCCGCGGCCCAAGGCCGCTGCTCCAGCAGCATCAGCCCTGGCAGCAGCAGCGCCGCGCACAGGGCGCCGTTCTGCCCGGCGAGCAGGTTCCCCAGAGCGGCGGGGCTGACGAGCGCGATGAGGCTCGCCACACGGCCGAGGCCCGCCGCTCGCGCCCCGAGCCAGAGCAGAGCGGTCCCTATTGCATTCCAGACGAGGAAAGCGGCACCGAGGGGCACGAACGACAAGGGTACGGCGAGCAGGAGCATCGTCGGTGGATAGCTCCACGTGCGCAGCGGGAAGTTGTGGCCGAACATCGCCTGGACAGCGCACCAGTATGCCGAGGGGTCGAAGATCGTCGCGACCTGGCCGGCGCGCGCGAGCGTGCCTCCTGCCCATAGGTTGACGGTGGCGCGCACGAGCATCGCCTCGCGAGCCGCGGGGGCGGCAACCGCCCATGTCACGTACCAGACTGTGACGGCGACCAGCAGCGACAGGGCGCAGCCGACGCCAAGCGTGAACCAGTCAATGTCCGGCCGGGCGCAGCCCGGTTCGTCATGAACAATGCCCATCCCGCGGCGAGCCTGCCGGATACAGGTTAAGGGATTCCTAGCAAGCTCGCAGATTGAAGCAGCTTGTCCAGGGACTCCGGGCCGGGCAAAAGAGACCGCCGCTCTCGTTCGAGGGAGCGGTGGAGAGGTGCGGATTTGGACGGTCAAGGCACCTGAGGGCGTGCTGGCGGGGTCACATGCGGCGCTTGGCGTGGCGGCGTGGGCTTGGGCGGCGCCGCACCTCGGCGCGCAGGCGCTCGATCCGGCCGCACTCGCCCTTGCCGCCGGCGGGGGCTTGCTGCCCGATCTCGATCACCCGCAATCCTGGGTGGGGCGGCGGCTTCGGATCCTCTCGCGACCTCTGGCCGCAGTGTTCGGCCACCGCGGCGCAACGCACTCCTTGCTTGCCGTGCTGGGCACCTCGCTGCTGCTGCACGCGCACGGGGTGAGCCGGGCGGTGTCGGAACCGCTCGTCGTGGGCTACCTCTCCCATCTCGGCGCGGATTTGCTCACGCCCGCCGGGCTGCCGCTCGCCTGGCCGCTGCGCGGCAGCGTCGCTGTGCCGCTCTGCCGAACCGGGTCCGCGTTCGAGATCCTGGTCGTGGCCGCGGTCCTGGGTTGGACCGCTCTCGCCGCGCCGGGCCTGCACCATCACTGGTGAGGCGGGCACTGGTGAGGCGGGCCGCTGACCGCGGTTGGGCGGCATTGTTAACTGTTTTGTAATAATTCCTGAGTATTGATCCGCACGGGGCAAGTCGTGCGGTCTGCCCCGCGGACGGGATCACTCGCGCGAGGTTCTCCGCTCATGGCGGCGTCTTCCCTGCAGGTTGCAAGAGGGTGGTTTACGTGGCGCGCGGCTCACGTCGGCCTTTGCCTGCTCCTCCTAGCGCCCCTGCTGCTGACCGACGTGCCGCCGCTCCTCGACTACCCCAACCACTTGGCGCGGGCCTTCGTGCTCGCCTTCGGCTCAAGCGATGCGGTGCTGTCGCGGATGTATGAACCGCACTGGCAGGTCATCCCGAATCTGGCCGTTGATCTCGTCCTGCCCCCGCTGCTGCACACATTTCCCGTGCACGTTGCCGGACGTATGGTGATCGGCCTTGCCCTGCTCTTGCCAGTGCTCGGCACGCTCGCCTACAGCCGCGCCGTGTTCGGCTCCTGGCGGCTGTGGCCGCTGTGCTCCGGGCTGATCGCCTACAACGCGCTGCTTCTCCTCGGTTTCCTGAACTTCCTGATCAGCGTCGGCCTCGCGCTGCTGGCGGCGGCACTCTGGGCGCGCTTCGGGGAGCGCCATCCGGTGCGCGCCGGCTTAATCTGCATGGCGGCTTGCGCCGCGATATTCTTCGCGCATCTCGGCGGCGTGCTGCTGCTTGCGGTGCTGGTCGGCGCCCAGGAGATCGAGGCGCTCTGGCTCCGCTCGCGTGCTGGGGGGCCCGCCGGCGCCGCGCTGCGCCTGGCCCTGCGGCGAGCGCCTCCGGTCGCGGCGATCTTCCTGCCGACGCTGCTGCTATACGCGTGCTCGCCATTCCAGCAGGCGCCGTCTTCGGACGCCCTCTGGCTGCCCGCGGGCCAGAAGCTTTTCGACCTCGCCGCACCATTCCTGACTTACAATCCGCCGCTCGATCTAGCGACCGCCGTCACCGTCGTCCTGTTCGTGTATCTCTGCGTGCGCACGGGTCATGGTCTGCTGCCAGCTCGGAGCCGCATCGCCCTGACCGTCCTCGTCGCGCTCTACGCGGTGTGTCCCTTCGCGGCGAAGGGCGGCGCATGGATCGATGTTCGGTTCCCGATCATGTTCGGCTTCGTGCTGTTCGCGGGCTTCACGCCCAGGCAATTGCCGAGGCGCTTCGCCATCACTGCCGCCGCGGCGCTCGCTTGCCTGTTCGCCGCGCGCTTGGCGGTGCTCTCGGCCGTCTGGGCTGGGCACAATGAGGATGTGGCGGAGCTGCGGGCGAGCATCGCCGCCGTGGAACCGGGGAGCCGCGTCCTGGTTGCCGCGGTCGCGCCGGAGGACAACCCGGCCTACTGGCGCAAGGCGCCGGCCGGGCGGACCGTTGCCGCCCTCACGCGCACCGAGTTCCACATGGCGGCGCTGCTGCTCATCGAGCGCAAAGCATTCTGGCCGCTGCTGTTCACCATTCCAGGGCAGCAGCCGCTCCGGGTTCTCCCGCCATATGAGCAGATCTCGATGCAGATCGGCTCGGTGCCGAGCTACCGCTTGCTCGGCACCGAGCCGCTATCACGGACAGAGCGCATCCTCTTTCCCTACCTCGCGGGATGGGAAAGGAACTTCGACTACGTCCTGGTTCTCGATGCAGGGGGCGCCCCTGAACTCGCAGAGCTTATGCCCACGAGGCTGAGCCTCATCAGCCGATCCGACATGGCCGCCTTGTTCCGCATTTGTCCGGTCCGAACGGAGCAAGCACGCGGGCCGCAGCGCGAATCAGCGGAGTAGGGGCGTGGCCGATATAGGCCCCTAGCTTATTACCTTCCGCAGCTCGGACGCCATCTCGTCCGGCGTCGTCTCTTGCGTGAAGATGCTCACGAACTCGCCCTGCTTGTCCATGAGATAGATGATGCTGCTGTGGTCCATGCTGTAGTCGCCCCCTTTCTCGTCATGCCGCGCGTAATAGGCGCGATACTCGCGCGCGGCCTGGGCGATGGCGCCGGGTGAGCCGGTGAGGCCCTCGACCTCGGGGCCGAAGGCGCTGGTGTAATTCTTCATCACCGCGGGCGTGTCGCGTTCCGGGTCCACGGTGATGAACACGATCTGCACCTGCTTGCGCTCGGCGGGCGTTAGCTTGCCCACCGCGTTCGCCATGTCCTGCAGCGCGGTCGGGCACGCGTCGGGGCAATGCGTATAGCCGAAATAGACGAGAGACGCTTTGCCGACGAGGCTGTGCTCGGTGAAGCCGTGGCCGTCGCCGTCCAGGAGGCGGAACGGGCCACCGATCGCAGGCGCCGGGGCGGCGCGCGTCGCCCACCAAGCGCCGGCCCCCACGAGCCCGCCCGCGAGGACGCCGGCAGGCGCGAGAAGCAGCAGGCGGCGGCGCATCACGGCCCGCGTGCTCCGATCGGTTCGACCGGCACGTCCACCGTCACAGGTGCTGCGTGCGCGAAACGCAGCGTCAGGGGAAAGTGCTCGCCCGGCTTCAGCGGCGCCTTGAGGTCCATGAGCATGATGTGAGTGCCGCCGGGCGCGAGCGCGACGGGCTGGCCGGCGGGGAGAGCGACGCCGTTCACCGGACGCATCCGCATCACGCTGCCGTCCATCGTCATCGTGTGCAGCTCGGCACGGGGCGTGATCGGCGTCTGCACGCCGACGAGCCGGTCTGGCGCCGGGCTGGTCAGGGTTGCGTAGGCAGCGCCCACGGCCTGGCCCGGCGCCGTCGCCCGCGCCCAGGCCGCATCGGCCCGTACGTGGGGAGCCTGCGCGAGGGCGGGGCCGGCGGCGAGGACACCGGCGAGGATGAGCGTGCGCATGGGTGCGATATAGCGCCGCGCGTCCGCGGCGGGTAGGGCTTGACCTGGCCGGGAAGCATGGCCACGTCCCTGCCATGGACCGCCGTCCTCCCTTGCTGGATATGCTGCCAGACGGGCGATTCCGGGGCGTTGCCGGGTCGCCGCTATCGTTGCGTATCCTGGTGGGCGCCGCGCTGCTCGCGCTCGTCGCGGGCGGACTCGCGATCGCGGCCCTCGCGATCTCGATCGCCGCCGTGCTCCTCCCCGTGGCGCTGCTCGCCGCGATCGTATCCTGGGCGACGCTGCGCTGGCGTCGCTGGCGCGCCGGCCTACGCCGCCACGGAAGCGGTGTCCTTTTTCGCTAGCCTGCGGCCTTATGCCAGTCGCCCCGGACAGTGACCTGTCCGGGGCGACGTTGGTATTAGCCGGCAGTGAGTTCCGCATTCAGATG
Organism: uncultured Alphaproteobacteria bacterium; assembly: GCA_963839135.1. Lineage (GTDB taxonomy): Bacteria > Pseudomonadota > Alphaproteobacteria > Acetobacterales > Acetobacteraceae > CAWKEH01. The sequence goes on along the minus strand of CAWIUA010000005.1, from coordinate 17,953 downwards.
ACCGGGCCGCGTGCCGACACGAAGGTGACCGGCCGCTGCGTCCGGGAACGTATCGGCCACAACACGCCCGTCCTCCACAACAGCCTTCACTGGTCCGTGAGGTTACGGTTTCCCCTGCACCCTCTGGCAGGTGAGGGCCTGCACGCTCCGCACGCCGGTCCGACATTCCCACACGCACCGTAAAGCCCTCCGAACACGATGCGAGCGTCACTGCTGCCCTCCGGCAACCTCGTGCCGGGGAACCTGTTGATGACGGGTGGAGGCGAGCTCGATGGACGAAGCGCGGGCGAGGTCGGGGATCGCGGGACTGGACGACATCCTCTGCGGCGGCTTCGTTCGTGGGCGCGCTCATATCGTGGAGGGTAGCCCCGGCACCGGTAAAACCACGCTCGCGCTCCAGTTCCTGCTGGCGGGGGTCGCTGAGGGCGAGCGCGGCTTATACCTCACCCTGTCCGAAGGTGCGGACGAGCTGCGCGCCGCCGCTGCGAGCCACGGCTGGGACCTTGGCGGCATCACCATCTGCGAGCTGGTCGGCGAAGCCGCGCTAGATCCGCTTGTCGAGCAGAGCGTGCTCCGGCCGAGCGAGCTCGAGCTCGGCGAGACCGTGCGCGCCGTTATGCGCGCGGTGATCGAAGCGCGCCCGGTCCGCGTCGCGTTCGATAGTCTCAGTGAGATGCGCCTGCTTGCCCAGGACGCGCTGCGCTACCGGCGCCAGATGCTCGCGCTCAAGCAGTTCCTCGTCGCCCAGGGCTGCACTGCCCTCCTGCTCGATGATCAAACCGTCGGCGAGGGTGCCGCTCAGCTCCATAGCATGGCGAACAGCGTCGTCGTGCTGGAGCAGGTCGGGGAGGAGTTCGGCACGGAGCGCCGCCGACTGCGCGTGATGAAGGTGCGCGGCAGCACCTTTCGCAGCGGTTGGCACGACTACGTAATCGTCACCGGCGGCATCCGCGTGTTCCCCAGGCTGATCGCCGCCGAGCACCGCACCGCGTTCCTCGGCGCACCAATCACGACAGGCCTGCCGAGACTCGACGCGCTGCTCGGCGGGGGACTGGTGCCCGGCACCAACCTGCTCATCGCCGGCCCTGCGGGCGCCGGCAAGACGCTCCTAGCGACCCGCTGCCTCGTGGCCCTGCTGGACGCCGGGATGACCGGCCAGATCTGTCTCTTCGACGAGGGTCGTTCGACGCTGCTTGCCCGCTGCCGCGCGCTCGGCTTCGACCTGCAGCCCTGGCTCGACCAAGGAACGCTCACGGTTCACCAGGTTGACCCGGCGGCGCTTTCGCCGGGAGAGTTCATCGCGAAGGTCCGCGACATGGTCGAGCGGGACAAGGTACGCGCCCTCGTGTTTGACAGCCTTGACGGGTTCCTGCAGGCGATGCCGGGCGAGCAATTCCTGCTGCTGCAACTCCATGAGCTGCTTAGCTACTTGAACCAGCAAGGCTGCCTCACGCTGCTCGTGCTCGGGCTGCGAGGCATCGCGGGCGAGATTTCTGTGGTGGACGTGAGCTATCTCGCTGACAGCGTGCTGGTGCTGCGCTACTTCCTGACGGGGGGTGAGGTGCGCCGGGCGATCCACGCGACGAAGACGCGGATGCTGCCGCACGAGCATACCGTGCGCGAGCTGCTGATAGGCCGGTCTGGTGGGCTGGACCTGAGCGAGCAGCTTCGCGATCCGAGCGCCGTCCTGCTCGGCGTGCCGGGGCTGGAAGAGGCGTGAGACGATGACGCAGCGCATCCTCGTGCTTGCCCCGCGCGGCCGGGATGCTGGCGTCATCGCCGACGTGCTTGCGGCGCTTGGCACGGCGGTCATTCGCTGCGCCGATCTCGCCACCTTAGTCGCGACGCTGAGCGATCAGGCGAGCGCTGTCGTCGCGACCGAGGAGGACCTGGCCGGCCCGGCGCTCGGGGCACTGCTGACCTGGGTCGCCCGGCAGCCGAGCTGGTCGGACCTGCCGTTCCTCGTCCTTCGCGCGCCGCGCGCCGCCCGCTCGGCCGCGCAGGCGGCGCTGCTCGAGTCCTTCGGCAACGCGGTGCTCCTGGAGCGGCCGCTCGCGGCCGAGGCGCTGGCTACCGCCGCTCGCGCAGCCGTTCGCGCGCGGGGGCGCCAGCTACAGGTGCGCGAGGAAGTCGCCGCGCGCGAGGAGGCGGCGAGGCTGCTGCGCGAGCTGAACCGGGAGCTGGAGCGCCGGGTCGAGGCGCGAACGGCCGAGCTGGCCGCGAGCGAGATCCGCTTCCGCGCCTACTTCGAGAGTTTCCCCGAGCCGCTGTTCGTCGTTAGCGTGACCGATCACGGCAGCTTCGCCTACGAGGGCATCAATCCTGAAGCTGAGCGCGTGTTGGGTCTGCGCAGCACGGAGGTCGCCGGCAAGCCGCCCGAGGCGTTCCATCATCCGCAGGTCGCCGAGGTCGCGAGCGCGGAGTTCCGCCGCTGCATCGAGTTGGGGCGGACTCACAGGTACACGACGGCCGTCCCGTCCCGCGGCAAGTTACGGACCTTCGACGTGATCGTCACTCCTCTACGCGACGCGGGCGGGCGTATCGCGCGCCTGCTCGGCGTGGCGCAGGACGTGACGCAGCAGCGTCAAGCCGAGGAGCGGCTACGCCAGGCGGAAAAGCTTGAGGCATTGGGGCAGCTCACAGGCGGCGTCGCGCACGACTTCAACAATCTGCTGCAGGTCGTGACGAGCGGTCTCGCGCTGCTCGAACGCGCGGACGAGTCCAAGAACGGTGCAGGATACCGGGAGAAGCTGATTGAGGCTATGCGTGACGCGACGGGACGCGGAGCCGACCTGGCGCGCCGGCTGCTGATCTTCGCCCGGCGTCAGCCGCTGCATCCCGAGCCGATCGCACTCGGCCCCTGGTTCGAGGCTCAGGCGCGTCACCTGCTCGCCCGTACTCTGCGCGGAAACGTGCTCGTGCGCACGCGGTTCGACGCCGATCTGCCGCCCGTCCACGCGGACTCGGCTGAGCTTGAGCTCGCGGTGCTCAACCTCGCGCTCAACGCCCGCGACGCTATGCCCAACGGCGGCGAGATGCGGATCGAGACCGAGGCGGTGCAGCTCGCGCCCGATCACGATCCTGGCGGCTTGGAGGGTAATTTCGTGCGGCTCTCTGTCAGGGACACAGGCACGGGCATGACGCCTGAGATCATGGATCGTTTGTTTGAGCCGTTCTTCACGACCAAGCCGCCGGGCCAGGGGACCGGGCTCGGCCTCGCCCAGGTCTATGGCTTCGCCCGGCAGAGCGGCGGCGCGGTGCAGGTGCGCAGCGCGCCGGGACGGGGCACCACGATCAGCCTGCTGCTGCCCGTCGCCGCGGGCGTCCAGTCCGCCGATCCAACCCCGCGAGCGGCGCCATGGCCGCCGGCAAACCGCAGCCTCTCCATACTCGTTTGCGAGGATGACGACTCGGTCGCGGAGCTCGTATGCGAGCTTCTCGACCAGCTCGGGCATCATGCCCGGCGTGTCGCCAACGCCGCGGAGGCGCTCGCCGCGCTTGACGAGACTGATTCAGCGAACGCGCCGGGCGGCTCCGGCGTGGAGCTGCTGCTGACCGACGTCATCATGCCGGGCGGGATGGACGGTGCTGCGCTCGCCCGCGAGGCGACCCGGCGCCATCCGGACCTTCGCGTGCTGCTGACGACCGGCTACCAGGGCGACGCTGAAGCGGACGGTTTGCCTGTCCTACACAAACCCTACCACTTGCAGGACCTCGCCGCCGCGCTCACCGCGGCAGTACCTGCGCCGCCGGCTGATCGGGCGGTCTTCCAGGAAACGGTTCAGGGCGTTGCCGTCCCGAATACCAGCCGCAGCCCGGCGTAGAGCGCGGCACCCACGAGGAAGCCCACGAGCGTGCCGTTCACCCGAATGAACTGCAGGTCGCGTCCGACCGAGAGCTCCAGGCGACGGGTGATCGTGCCGGTGTCCCAGTTGGCGACGACGCGCGCGATGAAATCGGAGAGCTGGACCTGTGCGCTCGGCAGCAGTGTCGCTACCACGCTCTCGACCGCGGCTTGCAGTCGCGAGCGCGCCTGCGGGTCGCGCGCGAGCACGCCGCCTAGGTTGGCGAGCGCGCTCTCGGCGAGTTGCTGGGTCCGGCCCGAGGGGTTGGCCGCGTCCTGCTCCAGCGCGAGCCGCAGCCGGGACCACACATCCCAGAGCCAGGCTTGCACCGTGGCGTGGCCGACGAAGCGCCGCAGCGCCACGCCGATCTCGCGGGCGCGCGCGGGGTCGCTCTCCAGCTTGTCGATCTCCTGCCGTGCCCACTCGTTGAAGGCGATGCGCAGCGCCGAGCCTTCCGGCCCAGCCCGGTCCAGCTCCTCGCGCACAGCCGCCATCACCCGCGCCGCGATCTGCGCGCCGAGCGCCCACCCGACGAGGACGCCGCCCTTCTCGCGGACCCTTTCCTCGATCGATGCGCGCAACGCGGCCTCCCGGGCATCGAGGCCGTGCCGCAGCTCGCCGAGGACGAAGCCCAGCACCTCCTGATGCCGCCCGCCCTCGACGAGGCTGCGCAGCACGCCGGCGACCACCCGGCCGGCGCCTGCGCCGCCGACGAGCCGGGGCGCCAGCCGGGCGATCATCCGCCGCGCGCGGCCGTCCTCGACTGAGGAGAGCAGCCGCGGCAGCAGCGCCGCCACCTCTATCGCGGCCGGCCGGGTCGCCACGGGGTCTTCGAGGAAGCGCGCGACGATCGTCGGCAGGTCGAGCTGGGCGAGGACGCGGCCCACCTCCGCCCCGGTGAAGACGTGCCCGGCGATGAAGCGCCCGAGCGCCCGCCCGAGCCGCGCCTTCTGCTGCGGCAGGATCGCCGTGTGCGGGATCGGGATGCCGAGCGGGTGGCGAAACAGGGCGACGATTGCGAACCAATCCGCGAGGCCGCCGATGACGCCGGCCTTGGCGCCGGATTCGAGCAGCGAGCGCGGCCAGCCCGGCGGGAGCGCGTAGCTCCCGAGCATGACGGCGACCATGAGCAGGAGCAGCCCGGTCGCCACCGCCCTGTAGCGGGCGAGCGCACGCCGGGCCTCCTCGTCCCTGTGTGCTGCGGACGGCCGCGGCGCCTGCGCGGCAGCTTGCGTCGTGTCGATCCGCTGCGCTACCGCGTCATACCCGGCCTTGGGCCGGGCATCCACGTCTTCGAGTGCGCGGAACAGTCGTGGATGGCCGGGACGGGCACTCATCGCGCTTGCGCGATGGGACCCGTATGCCCGGCCATGACCGCGACCGCGGAAGGGGATGTGCATCGCCGAGCCGGCATCGTACGGGGGGATCCCCCGCCGCGCTAGCTCATCCGGCTCTCGGCGAACTCGTAGTTGGCGATCTTGTCGAGCCAGTTCTGCACGTAGTCGGGCCGGCGATTGCGGAAGTCGAGATAGTAGCTGTGCTCCCACACATCGACGCCGAGCAGCGCCGTGCCCTCGCCGGTGGCGAGCGGGTTGCTGCCGTTCGGCGACTTCGTAACCTTGAGCTTGCCGTCCGGACCCTGCACGAGCCAAGCCCAGCCGGAGCCGAACTGGCCCGTAGCCGCCGTCTTGAACTGGTCCTTGAAGGCCTGGACGCTGCCGAAATCCTCAGTGAGCTTCTTCTCCAGCTTGCCTGGGACACGGCCGCCTTCCGGCGACATCATCTGCCAGAACAGGGTGTGGTTCCAGTGCTGGCCCGCGTTGTTGAACACCGGCGCCTTGTCCGCCTGGCCGTGGGTCATCTTCACGATCTCGTCGAGCGACTTGCCCTGCAGCGACGGGTCCTTCTCGACGAAGCCGTTGAGCGCCGTGACATAGGCTTGGTGGTGCTTGTCGTGATGCAGCTCCAGGGTCTCCTGGCACATGCCGCGCCCGGCTAAGGCGCCGTGCGAGTAGGGCAGGGGAGGCAGCTCGAAGGCCATGGCGTCTCTCCACTCGTGAAGGGGCCGAACCTTGGTCATCACGCGCAACAGGCGTCAAGGTTGCCGCCGACATCGGCTGCCGCCATCTGCGGCTCATGCTGTCACGCCCTGGTGAGATCACCCGGAGACATGATCCGGACCGCTTCCTGACGGCTTTGTTCGCACCCGCGGACGCGCGGGAGACCTTATTCCTTCTTTATGCCTTCAATCACGAGGTCGCGCGTGCGAGGGAGGCGGCGCGCGAGCCGGTCATAGCGCTGATGCGGCTGCAATGGTGGCGAGAGGTGGTCGAGGGCGCGTGCCGGGCGCACGAGATCGCGTCACCGCTCACCGCGGCGCTGGATGACGGGCGGCTCGCGCGCGCCGACCTGCTCGCGATGGTGGACGGGCGCGAGGCGGAAGCGGGCGAGAGCACGACGCTGGAGGAGTGGCGGAGCTACGTGCTCGCGACGGCGGGCGGCGTAGCGGTGGCTGCGGCGCGCTCGCTCGGCGCGGAGGGGGATGCACTGGCGACCGCCCGCGCTTACGGGGCGTCCTACGGCGCGGCTGCCATCCGGCGCCACGGTTCCGTCCTCGCCGCAAGCGGCCGCGCCGTGCTGCCGCCGCCCGGCGCCGGCGACCCTCGTGCCGTGCTTGAGGCCGAGGGGCGGCGCTGGCTCGCCGAAGGAGATTCGGCACGCGGCAGCAGGCAGGTGCCGCGCCGGGCGGTGAGCGCCGTGCTCGTCGCGACGCTCGCCCGGCGCGACTTGCGCCGGGGCGCCGAGGAGGGGCGGCCTCGCGGCGTTGCCGACCGGCTCGCCGTCGTCGCGGCCGCTGTGCGCGGCAAGCCGTGAGCGGCGCGGCCAATCGTCAAGTAGGACCGATTGAGCGTCGGAGGATTTTACAGTTTCGGGTAGCCTTCGATGAGATGTACACAGCTGAGCATCTATCAGTTTCAGCCTGATGCGGCCCAGAGCGGTGGCATAGGCAAAGCGGCCTGAAGCAGGGCTGCAATACGGCGCAGGCCGCGGGTGAAGGAAGAGGTAAGGCTGCGTGCGACCTTCTTGGGTTGTTTGCGTGCTGGCCTGGTCTCGGCAGGCAGAGGATGGTTGGTTTGATCCCATAGGCCGGTCGAGACAGCGCAGTAGAGGGCCAGTGCCATGACCAGAACGAGCCTGGCGAGACGGTCTGGGTAGCGGATCTGGGTGTCGTCGAGGCCGAAGCCGCGCGACTTGAAGTCGGAGAACATCGGCTCAATGCCCCACCGCTTCGAGTAGTCGAGTGTGGTCAGGTAGCCCGGCCTGGCGGACATGGCGACAATCCACGGTTCGTCGTGGCCGGGATCGTGGATCACCCCGATGTTGGTGCGCACGCGCGCTGCGGCGGTCAGCTCCACGCCGCTCAGGTAAGGCTGCTGCTGCGCGAGGTCGCCGAGCCTGGCGGACGCCGCCTGGCCAGGAACAAAGACGCGCAGGTTGCTCTTGAGCCGCAGCCGGTAGTCCCAGCCTCGCGCAGCGCAAGCTGCGATCAGCCCAGGCGTGCCGTAGAAGCGGTCCGCCAGCACGACCACCGCGGCTTCCTCAGATAGCCAGGTCGCCACGAGGTCGAGCAATTGGCGCTGCTGTGTCAGGCCGATCGGTCCCGCAGTCTGCTCGACCCGCCAGGCCAAAGGCAACGCACGCTCGCCCAGGCGCAATGCCAGCATGAGAACCTGGTGGCGCTCGGACAGCTTGCTCTGGTCCAGGATCAGTTCCACCCGACCCTGCCCCGCCGCTCGTGCCAGCACCTCCTGAGCGAAAGGCTCCATCACGGCATCGCAGTCGATGAGCGGGTTGGCCAGCACGCGCGCGACCCACTGATAGCGCATGTCGATGCGCTCGGCGGCCCGCGGCAGTGCCGCCGCCAGCTCCATCAGGTTGGCGCTGCGCACATCCAGCATCGTCGCCACTAGCAGCGCCAGGCTCTCGCGCTGCGTCTTGCGCTGTCCCGGCAGCCTGCGCCGCAACTCCTCGCCAATGCTTTCCGCCAACAACTCGATCCCACTCATGCCAGCCCCATGCCGTCCAGGCCGGGCACATGCGCCAAACGATCACCCCAGGGCTACTCACATTGTGGAAACTGATAGATGCTCAGTGGGTGGCCTTCGATGGGATGTACACAGATAGGCTACTGAAAAGCTTATATACTAGAACTTGGCACGGCGATTGCTTCGTTCGTGGGCAGGGCGGCAGGGATTGCCTGCCTGTGGTGGAGCGGAGTGGGACATGCTGAGGTCTGTTACGAAATGGGGTGTTGCGGCGGCGGCCCTGGTGTGGGCTGGGGCGGCTGGCGCGGTGCCGCTCGACGGTTCGCTGACCCTGGGCTCGGGGGGTGTGTCGCCCGATCCCGGTGCGCTCGACGCGGTGACCAGCTTCAGCGCGCCGAGCAACGGCTTCTACGGCATGGGCTCCGGCAGCTTCCTCGGCCTTACTAGCGGCGGCTCAGCCCCGACCCAGCTGCTCACCTTCAGCCCCAGCCCGATCACCATCCCCGGTGGCACGGGCAGTTCCTCGTCGAACCTGACCGTCACCGGTTCGGGGGCGGCGTCCGGGTTCGGCACGTTCTCGGCGAGCACGGTGCAGGTGATCACCCGCACGACCGGGTTCCTGGACCTCTACTTCCTCGGCACCTACACGCCGGATTTCGGGTCCTACGACCCGAACGAGGCAGCGAGCCTGCGCATCGACCTGACGCGCAACGGCAACGGCTCGGGCGGCTACTCGGTGTCGCTGGGCGGCACGCTCGCGGTGCCGCCGGGCGGTGGTCCGTCGCCTGTGCCTGAGCCGGCCAGCATGGCCGTCCTCGGCGCCGGGCTGCTCGGCCTCGGCCTCGCCCGCCGTCGCAAGGCGCACTAGTCTCATCTGACCGACGCTGAAAGAGGGCGGCACCTACAGGTGCCGCCCTTCTCTTATGCGCTCCGCCGCAGCTTGCCCGGCAGCAGCGGCGCCAGGAACCGCCCCGTGTAGCTCGCCGGGTCCCCCGCGACCTGCTCCGGCGTGCCCTCGACGACCAATCGGCCGCCACCCTCACCGCCCTCGGGGCCGAGATCCAGGACCCAGTCGGCCGTCTTGATGACCTCCAAATTGTGCTCGATGACGAGCACCGTGTTGCCCTGGTCCACGAGCGCGTGCAGCACCTCCAGCAGCTTGCGCACGTCCTCGAAGTGCAGCCCGGTGGTTGGCTCGTCGAGGATGTAGAGCGTCCGCCCCGTTGCCCGGCGCGCCAGTTCCTTAGACAGCTTGATGCGCTGCGCCTCGCCGCCGGAGAGCGTCGTCGCCTGCTGCCCCAGGCTGATGTAACCCAGGCCCACGCGCTGCAGGATGCTCAAGCGGTCGCCGATGCGCGTCGCGGCGCTGAAGAAGCCCGTGGCCTCGTCCACGGTCATGGCGAGAACGTCGGCTATGCTCTTGCCGCGGAACTTAATTTCCAGCGTCTCGCGGTTGTAGCGGGCGCCCTTGCAGGTGTCGCAGGTCACGAACACGTCGGGCAGGAAGTGCATCTCGATCTTGAGCACGCCGTCGCCCTGGCAGGCCTCGCAGCGCCCGCCCTTCACGTTGAAGCTGAACCGCCCGCTCTTGTAGCCGCGGGCGCGCGACTCCGGCAGCTCGGCGAACCAGTCCCGGATAGGGGCGAACAGGTCGGTGTAGGTCGCCGGGTTGCTGCGCGGCGTGCGGCCGATGGGGGACTGGTCGATGTCGATGACCTTGTCGAGCAGCTCCAGCCCCTCGATCCGGTCGAACGGCGCCGGGACCTCGCCCGACCCCATCAGGCGGCGGGATGCGGCCTTGTAGAGCGTGTCCACGACAAGCGTGCTCTTGCCGCCGCCGGAGACGCCGGTGACGCAGGTGAAGGTGCCGAGCGGGATCTCCGCCGTCACGTCCTTGAGGTTGTTCCCGCGTGCGCCGACGATGCGGACACTCCGCGCCGGGTCGGCCGGGCGCCGCTGGGCCGGCACCGGGATCGCCCGGCGTCCGGACAGGTAGGCGCCCGTGATACTTGCCGGATTGGCCGCGACCTCGGCCGGCGTGCCCTCCGCGACGACGTGGCCGCCGTTGGTGCCGGCGCCCGGCCCCATGTCAATCAGGTGGTCGGCGGCCTGGATCGCGTCCTCGTCGTGCTCGACGACGAGCACGGTGTTGCCGAGCGCCTTGAGGCGGCGGAGCGTGCCGAGCAGGCGCTCATTGTCGCGCTGGTGCAGCCCGATGCTCGGCTCATCGAGCACGTAGAGCACGCCGGTCAGCCCCGAGCCGATCTGGGACGCGAGGCGGATGCGCTGGCTCTCGCCGCCGGAGAGCGTGGCGCCGCCGCGGGAGAGGGTGAGGTAGTCGAGGCCCACGTCCACGAGGAACTGCAGGCGCTCCTCGATCTCGCGTAGGATTCGCCGGGCGATCTCCTGGCGCTGCGGGGTGAGCTGGGCGAGGACACCGGCGAACCATGCACGGCCGCGGGCGATGGGCAGGTCGCTGGCCTCGGCGATATTCGAGCCGGCCACGCGCACCGCAAGCGCCTCGGGCTTGAGGCGTGCGCCCTTGCAGACGGCGCAGGGCTTCTCGGCCTGGTAGCGGGACAGCTCCTCGCGGACCCAGGCGCTGTCGGTCTCCTGGAAGCGGCGCTGCAGGTTGCGCAGCACGCCCTCAAAGGGTTTGTTGACCGTGTAGCTCCGGACGCCGTCCTTGTAGCTGAACTCGACCGATTCCTTGTCCGTGCCGTTCAGGATGGCGTCGCGGACCCGCTCGGGCAGGTCGTACCAGGGCGTGCTCGTGCGCACCCTGAAGTGCCGGGCGAGGCTCTGGAGAGTCTGGTCGTAGTAGGGAGATTGGGCGCCGGTCCAGGGCGCGATGGCGCCGTCGGCGAGGGTGCACCGCTCGTCGGGGACGACGAGGTGGGGATCGAAGAAGCTCTCGACGCCGAGGCCGTCGCAGGCCGGACAAGCGCCGTGGGGCGAGTTGAAGCTGAACAGGCGCGGCTCGATCTCCTCGATGGTGAAGCCGCTCTCGGGACAGGCGAAGCGCGAGGAGAACACGGTGCGGGCGCCCGTATCCGCCTCCTCGGCGTAGGCGACGCCGTCCGAGAGGGCGAGCGCGGTCTCGAAGGAGTTGGCGAGGCGCTGCTCCAGGCCGGGGCGGACCACGATGCGGTCCACGACGGCCTCGATCTCGTGCTTGACCTTGCGGTTGAGGCTCGGAACGTCGCCGATCTCGTAGAGCGTGCCGTCCACCTTGACGCGGGTGAAGCCGCGGCGCTGCAGATCGGCCAGTTCCTTGCGATACTCGCCCTTGCGGTCGCGCACGACGGGGGCGAGCAGGAGGAGGCGCGTCCCTTCCGGCATGGCGAGCACGCGGTCCACCATCTGGCTCACGGTCTGCGCCTCGATGGGCAGGCCGGTCGTGGGCGAGTAGGGGATGCCGACGCGCGCCCAGAGCAGGCGCATGTAGTCGTGGATCTCGGTGACGGTGCCGACCGTGCTGCGCGGGTTGCGGCTGGTGGTCTTCTGCTCGATGGAGATGGCGGGCGAGAGGCCGTCGATGCCGTCCACGTCGGGCTTGCCCATCAGTTCCAGGAACTGCCGCGCGTAGGCGGAGAGGCTCTCGACGTAGCGGCGCTGGCCCTCGGCGTAGATGGTGTCGAAGGCGAGGCTGCTCTTGCCCGAGCCGGACAGCCCGGTGATGACGGTGAGGGCGTCGCGGGGGATGCGAACGTCCACGTCCTTCAGGTTGTGCTCGCGCGCGCCGCGGACGTGGATCTGGCCTGTCATGGATGGGGAAAGCCCTGGTGTTCTGGGGTTGTTCACCCCATATGTGGCATCTCGCGCGGGAGGATGGAACCCCGTATCTGGCCGGGCAGGCGCCGGGCCGGTATGCTGGCGCGAGTCTTGGAGGGTGGAGCGCAATGGCTGGTTCGGTGAACAAGGTGATCCTGGTGGGCAATCTGGGCAAGGACCCGGAGAGCCGCACCATGCAGAACGGCGGCAAGGTGGTGAACCTGACGCTCGCCACGAGCGACACCTGGAACGACAAGGCCTCCGGCGAGCGCAAGGAGCGCACGGAGTGGCACAAGGTCGTCATCTTCAACGACCGGCTGGCGGACGTGGCGGAGCGGTTCCTGCGCAAGGGCCGCAAGGTCTATGTCGAGGGCAGCTTGCAGACGCGGAAGTGGACCGACCAGCAGGGCCAGGAGAAATACACGACGGAGGTGGTCATTGATCGCTTCCGCGGCGAGCTGACCTTGCTCGACAGCAACCGCGACGGCGAGGGCGCGGGCAGCTTCGGCGGCGAGGGCGGCGGCTTCCAGTCCCGCCCCTCTGCCCCGCGCGAGCGGGCGCCGGCCGGCGCCGGGCGAGCGGCGGCGCTCCGTCGTGGGATGCGCCGAGTGGTGGCGGCGGAGCGACTTGGACGACGAGATTCCGTTCTAGGTTTCGGGAGAATTTCCGCGGCCGGGGACCCGGATCAGGGTCCTGGCGGGCCGGTGCTTCCTGGTCCTGGGCTTGCCCTGGGGGGCCGGGCGGTGCAGGCGCAGAGGCCGCACATCTCGCTTGGGACGCCCTCTCGCGCGTCTTGGGGGCGTGCGGTGCTGCCGGAGCTGGGCGTCGGTCAGGGTGGCGAGACCGCTGTCGTGGCGCAGGCTCGCGATGAGGTCGGCGAAGGATTGCTCGTCGAGGTCGTCGTCGAGGTCCTCGTCGGCGTCGCAATCGGGTCCCTCGGGGCGCTCGCATGGCTCGGCGTGGAGGGCGTCGGTCTCGGCGCAGTCCGCGCGGCGCTCGTGCGGGCACTCGTTCAGGCGGAGCTTCGGGCCGGGCGCCTCGCGGGCGGGCTCGGAGAGCTTGCGGGCAAGCGCGATGGTGCGGCGGACGGTGCGGGCGAGGCGGTCGAAGGTGGTCGCTTGGTTCGGGGTGGGGCTGGGTGCTGCGGGCTCGTGCTCGGGCTGGCTCTGGGGGCGGCGGCGGGTTCTGCGATGGCTTGGCGGTGGACGGCCTCGGCGAGGTCGGTGCCCATGGCGATGAGCTTGTGCAGGACCTGGCGGTAGTACTGGGCGTCCTCGTCGCGCTGGCGGGCGCGGTCGGCTGGGTCGAGGAGGGCGGGGGTGGAGGACATCGGGGCGAAATGGGGGTTTGTGCCCCCGGGGCGTCAAGCGCGGCGTGGCCGCATCGGGCCGTGAGCGCGCGCTGTGACGCGATTGCCACGGTTGGGGTTCTCCTCGTGCGGCTGCGAGGGCGTCCAGGATTTCGCGTTGGTCGTCCTTGGCGAGGAAGACGTGGATGCCCGGATCAAGTCCGGGCATGACGTTTGTAGGGATGGTCGGACTTGGACTCAGGATAAGGCCCACCTCTGGCCCGCTGGACGCGCCATGTAAGGACGGGCACTCTGGCCTCCCAAAACGGGGGAGGCCGGCGCGGTGCTGACGGGCGAGGTTCGGAGCCAAGTTGACCAGATCTGGAACGCATTCTGGTCGGGCGGCATCTCCAACCCGCTCGAAGTCATCGAGCAGATCACCTACCTGCTGTTCCTCCGCCGGCTCGACGACCTGCAGACGCTGGAGGAGCGCAAGGCCGCGCGCCTCGGACGCCGGTCGAGCGGCGCATCTTTCCCGAAGGGCAAGGACCCGCAAGGGGCGGCCCTACGAGGACCTGCGCTGGTCGCAGTTCAAGAACTTCGCGCCGGGCGAGATGTACGAGGTCGTGGGCCAGCACGTCTTCCCGTTCCTCCGCACGCTCGGCGGCGAATCGGCGCCACCTACGCGCACCACATGAAGGACGCGCGCTTCACCATCCCCACGCCGGCGCTGCTGGCGCAAGGTGGTCGACCTGATCGCCGAGGTGCCGATGGAGGACCGCGACACCAAGGGCGACCTCTACGAGTACATGCTCAGCAAGATCGCCACGCGCCGGGCAGAACGGGCAGTTCCGCACGCCGCGCCACATCATCCGGCTGATGGTCGAGATGACCGCGCCGACGCCGACGGATGTCATCTGCGACCCGGCCTGCGGCACGGCGGGCTTCCTGGTCGCGGCCGGCGAATACCTGCGCGCAGCACCACCCGGAGATGCTGCGCGACGAGAAGCCGCGCGCAGCACTTCCACCACGAGCATGTTCCACGGCTTCGACTTCGACAACACCATGCTGCGCATCGGCAGCATGAACATGCTGCTGCACGGCGTCGAGAACCCCGATATCCGCTACCGCGACTCGCTGGCGCAGGACCACGCCGGCGATGACGAGCGCTACAGCCTCGTGCTCGCCAATCCGCCCTTCGCGGGGTCGCTCGACTACGAGAACGACGGCGAAGGACCTGCAGCAGCATCGTCAAGACGCAAGAAGACCGAGCTGCTGTTCCTGGCGCTGTTCCTCCGGCTGCTCAAGCCCGGCGGGCGCGCGGCGGTGATCGTGCCCGACGGCGTGCTGTTCGGCTCGAGCAAGGCGCACAAGGCGCTGCGCCGGATGCTGGTCGAGGAGCAGAAGCTGGACGGCGTGGTCTCGCTGCCAGCGGGCGTCTTCAAGCCGTACGCCGGCGTCTCGACCGCCATCCTGCTGTTCACGAAGACGGACTCGGGCGGCACGGACGACGTCTGGTTCTACGACGTGCAGGCGGACGGCTGGTCGCCTGGACGACAAGCGGACGCCGCTGCTGCCGGAGGAGAAGCTCGGGCCGGTGCCGGCGAGGCGCTCGACGAGGACGAGCACGCCAAGAACAACCTGCCGGACGTGCTGGCGCGCTGGGGGGAGCGCGACGGGGCGGAGCGCGAGCGGCCGCGCACGGCGCAGAGCTTCTGCGTGCCGAAGGCGGAGATCGTGGCGGCGGGTAGGATCTGTCGCTAACCGCTACAAGGAGGTGGCGAGGGAGGAGGTGGAGCACCGGGCGCCGCGGGAGATCCTGGCGGAGCTGGCGAGGCTGGAGGATGAGATCAGGGAGGGGATGAGGGAGTTGGAGGGGATGCTCTCGTGATGGTCGCGCGGTATTCCGAGTTGAAAGAAATACAGCGCGAAGGACGTAACGCGATGGCAACCCAGCCGACCGAAATCACCAGCGAGTTGATCGCTTCCTTGCAGGAGGCCGTTGCCATCGTGCGCGGCGAGATGGAGCCGGCGCGCGTGCACCTGCCGCCTGGCTCGGTGGATTTGCGCGCCATACGGGAGCGGATGGGCTTGAGCCGCCCGGCGTTCGCGGAGCGGTTTGGGCTCGCGGTCGCGGCGGTTCGCGACTGGGAGCAGGGGCTGCGCCGCCCCGATCCGGCCGCACGCACGCTGCTGCTGGTGATTGCGCGCAGCCCGGAGGCGGTCGCGGAGGCGGTCGCGGCGGCGCGGGCGGCGGCGTAGCGGCGGCCTAAAGGTGCAGGCAGGGCGAGAGCTGGTAGGCGAGCGGCCGATTTTGGGGGAGTTGGTAAGACTGGAGGAGGGGATGAGGGGCCGGAGGGAATGCCGGCGTGAAGTTGTCGGGAAGATGATCCTGATCACGCTCAGGCATCAGAGGTTCGCACGGAGGCACAATCATCCGACGATCGTGAGCACCTAGAATACACGAACACAACGACGCCCCACATCAGAGCCTTGTCCGCCACGTCATTTTCGTTTTCGTCTGAGATCTTGTAGTTCAGAAGGAGCACGCACACGACGAACGCTGAGACGATCATGGTAAGATAAAAATAGAAAGCGCTCGCCCGATGCCATAAACGAGTCATTTGCGCCATCTCAAACGATAGAGTCAGCTCAGCAAACTTTGGCATCATCCATGAATTAGTATCAATGTCGTGAGACAATACTTTGTCAAATGGTGCCGTCACCGCTAAAGATATGTAAGGAAGCCAAATTGCAGAGAGGAGCTTTGCGGTGGTTATATGAAAAGGCGTAAATGTTGCCCTGATTCTCGCATTGAACAGTTTCGGAGTAACCAACACCAAGCTGATTAGATCTAGGAAGTTCGTGATTACGGTTGTTCCGCGCAACGTGTCCAAGGCCCTGTTGAGGACTGTAGGAAGACATAGGATAAGAAGAACGAAAATGCCGACCTTGAGATTCATCGTCCAGTCAGCCGGCCGCTCGAAGTATGTTGTTGTAGCTACGTCGCTTTGTTGATTAGACGCACCGATCTTCAATGTCGTAAACAGATCAGCAAGCAGGAAGTACGCGGGGCTGGCTATGGTGTAGATCAGCCTCCACGCCAGCTTTGCCGTGTTCCACAGTAATCGTAACGTAAGTGCCACAATCCACCAGGACGAATATAGTATTCCCCCTAATACCAAAAATAGAGATGCATAACGGAAAACAGACACAGCAGCTTGAGATATTGGTCGCGCATCCGCTATATCTGCCGCGAATACGGAAAGAAATACAAATGTGAGGCTGCATGCAAGGTACACAGTGCCGGAACGCCATCGACGCCTACGAAAAGCTACCACGGACGTGATCAAACCACAGAGTCCTACAAGGTTAACAAGAGTCACCGTCAGCCATGGGGACCACATTCTTTGTTTCCCATATCTACTCTCAATATTTACGCGTATGGTGCGAGGAACGCCAGATGCCCTTTTCGCCTTCCCCCAACACCGCCCGTGCCGGCACCTACGGCTACGGCCAGGCCGCGGCCGGCAAATGCTTCATCGGCCTGCTGCTAGGGAGGCTAAGCGGAACCCGGGGGCGCATACGTTGCCGCGCGTCCAAACACGGGGATGCCGGGCGGCACGGGGAAGGGGCTTGTGGACTAGGTGCTCTGGGGTGACGACGGTCGGCCGCCCGCCTTCAGGTGCTTGATGAAGTGCGGCAGGAAGAGAAACGCCGTCTCCCCCGTCTTTATCGGGAAGTTCCGCTGGACCTCCGCGCGCTCCTTGCCGCCGAAGGGCGGATTGGCGAGGATCACGTCGAAGCGGTCCTTGTCCTGAACGTCACCGAGGTTCTCGGCGAGCGTGTTGGTGTGGACGATGTTCGGCGCGTCTATGCCGTGCAGGATCATGTTCATGGTGGCGATGACGTAGGCGAGGCTCTTCTTCTCCTTGCCGTAGAAGGTGCGGGTCTGCAGCGTCTCGAGCTGGCTGGTGGTCAGGTCGCCTTGCCGCAGGTAGTCGTAGGATTCGCACAGGAAGCCGGCCGAGCCGAGTGCTGCGTCATAGATGCGCTCGCCGATCCTCGGCTTCACCACCTGGATCATGGCGCGGATGAGCGGGCGCGGCGTGTAATACTCGCCGCCGTTCCGGCCCGCGTTCCCCATGTTCTTGATCTTGGCTTCGTAGAGGTGGGAGAGCTCGTGCTTCTCCTTCTGCGACTGGAAGCGCAGCTCGTCCACCAGCTCCAGGGCGTCGCGCAGGGAATAACCGCTCTGAAAGCGGTTCTTTATCTCACCGAGATCTCGCCGATCTTGTATTCGATAGTGTCCGGGCCTGTGGCCCGCTGCTTGAAGCCTTGCAGGTAGGGGAAGAGCTTCCGGTTCACGTAGTCGATGAGGTCGTCGCCAGTCAGCGCCCTGTCGTGATCGAACGTGCCGTCGGCCTTCTTCGGGGCGGCCCATCTCGACCATCTGTGGTCATCGTCGATGATGGGTGTGTAGGGCTTGCCGGCGAGGTCGGCGTCCATCGCCCGGCGCTGTTCCAGGTCGTCCAGGTATTTGAGGAACAGAATCCACGAGGTCTGCTCGGTGTAATCCAGCTCTGTCGTGCAGCCGGCCTCTTTCCACAGGACATCGTCGATGTTCTTGAACGTCTGCTCAAACATGCGGCCTGCCCTGTTGTTAGCGGGGCATGATACGTGGGATATCTACTGCGAGCTACCCTGTGGCTGATGCGGGGTAATATCCTCCTTTGGAATCCGGGCATTGCCCACCCCTCTGCCGTCATGTCTGGACCCCCGAATCAAGCTCCGGGGGCAGACTTGATCTCGTCATCCACGCGACGCCCACAGGTGAGAGCCGTGTGCGCTGAGGCTCGCTGATGCCCACAAGGGCGGCGCCGGGTGGTGCGGGCAGCCCGTGGATGGCCGGATCACGTCCGGCCATGACGATGGGAGAACGAGCGCACGCGCGGGATTTCAAAATAGGGCACTACCAGCGGCGTAGGTTGGTTTCAGAG
>CAWIUA010000004.1:0-33156 GCA_963839135.1 uncultured Alphaproteobacteria bacterium | reverse complement strand
CCCATGTGACGGCGGAGAGCGACCGGGGCCGCGGCGGGGGCTGGGCGGGACGGCGCCCGTGG
Organism: uncultured Alphaproteobacteria bacterium; assembly: GCA_963839135.1. Taxonomy (GTDB): domain Bacteria; phylum Pseudomonadota; class Alphaproteobacteria; order Acetobacterales; family Acetobacteraceae; genus CAWKEH01. Next base: position 33,094 of record CAWIUA010000004.1, on the reverse strand, counting down.
CTGCACGCCCCAGCAGGCCGCCGCGAGGGCGGTGGGATCAGCGTCGACGACGACGGCGTCTAGCTCCAGGTGCTCGCCTGTCGCGAGGCGCATGGCAGCGACCCGGCCCAAGGTCGCGACGATCTCGGCCACCTCGGACTCGTAGCGGAACGTGGCACGCGGGCGGCAGCCAGCGGTGCGAGCGCGGTCGCGATCTGATAAATGCCGCCGTCCACGAGCCAAACACCTTGCTGCTCGACGTGGGCGACGAGCATGAGGGTGGCCGTCGCCTGGAAGGGCGACGATCCGCAGTAGGTAGCGTAGCGGCCGAAGAGCTGGCGCAGGCGCCCATCGTGGAAATAGGCGCCGAGCGCGTCCCACAGCATCGCGAAGGGCTGCGTCCGCCAGAGGTCGGCGATGCCGCGAGGCCCGGCACCGCGGGCGAGCGAGAGCGGGCTGGGACGCTGCGCGCGGATGAAGGAGCGCTCGAAAGTGGCGTAGGTGCGGGCGGCGTGATCGCAGAAGTCGCGGAAGCGACCCGCCTCGGCGGCGCCCGCGAAGTCGCCGATAGCATCCGCCGAGCGGTTCAGGTCGGTAAAGAGGTCGAGGCGCTCCCGCGCGCTCCAAGCGTGCCGGGCGAGGATCTCGGCCGGGCGTAGGGTCACGTGGTCGGCGAAGGCGGCGCCGGCGTCGGCGAAGATCTCCTCAAAAACCCAGCGCATCGTGAACACGGTCGGCCCGGCGTCGAGTTCGGGCGTTGCCCAGCGCAATCTCGCGCATCTTGCCGCCGGGGGCGGCGGCGCGCTCGACCACGGTCACGTCGAGTCCTTGGGCCGCGAGTTCCAGGGCCGCGACGAGGCCGCCAATACCCGCCCCGATGACGGCGACTCGCTTGGTGCGCACGACCCCACTCACCTCGTCGAGAATATTGTTAACTCGACTGTCAATTACACATGACAGTGCAAGCTGACAATACAAACTGACAGCCGTCCAGTGGGCGGCCTTGGGGGGCAGCATGAACGCCAAGACGCGGATCGAGCGAGTCCTGACCGCAGCCGCCGCCCGTGCGGAAGCGCCCGGCGCTCCGCCCCGCCTGGCGGCGGCGATCCAATATGCGCTGTTCCCTGGCGGGGCGCGGGTTCGGCCACGGCTGTGCCTCGCGGTCGCCGCCGCCTGCGGCGAGGACGACCCGGCGGTGACCGATGCGGCAGCGGCGGCGATCGAGCTGCTGCATTGCGCGTCGTTGATCCACGACGACCTGCCCTGTTTCGACGACGCGGCGACTCGGCGCGGAAAGCCCTCGGTGCACCGGGTGTTCGGGGAACCGCTCGCGGTGCTCGCCGGCGACGCGCTCATCGTGGCGGCGTTCCAGGCGCTTGCCTGGGGCGCGGCCGGAGCGCCGCAGCGGCTCGGGGCACTGCTCCACGTGATAGGCCGGGCGGTCGGGATGCCGGGCGGGATCGTGGCGGGGCAGGCTTGGGAGTGCGAGCCAGAGCCTGACCTCGCAGCGTATCAGCGGGCGAAGACCGGGGCGCTGTTCGCTGCGGCGACGGTGGCGGGCGCGGCGGCGGCCGGGGCCGAGCCGGAGCCGTGGCGCGCGCTGGGAGAGTGGCTGGGCGAGGCCTACCAGGTCGCGGACGATCTCCGGGACGCGGTGGCGGACGAGGAGGAGCTGGGCAAGCCGGTCGGGCGGGACCTCGCGCTCGGGCGGCCGAGCGCGGCACTCCAGCTCGGCGTTGGCGGCGCGATGGAGCGGCTGGAGATACTAGCGGCCGAGGCAGTGCGCTCCATCCCGCCGTGCCGCGGGGCGGGGGAGCTGCGGCAGCTCATCCTCGGCGAGACGCAGCGGCTGATGCCCAAGGCGCTCGCGCGGCGGGCCGCCTGAGGCGGGCTTGCCGGTGCAGGCGCGCGGCGAGCCGGCTTGGCCGGGGCTGCCTGGCCAGCCAATGGCGGTGCAGCCATGGCTCGAGCGGGCGTTCGCGCTGCGGGATCGCTTGCTGGCCAGCCCGCGGTTCCAGCACTGGGCGGCCGGGTTTCCGCTCACGCGCCCGGTTGCGCACCGCAGGACGCGGGCGTTGTTCGACCTCTGCGCCGGGTTCGTCTATTCGCAGGTGCTGCTGGCCTGTGTCCGGCTCGATTTAGCGGGCATCCTGCGGGACGGGCCGCATACGCTCCCGGTGCTGGCGCGGCGGCTCGGGTTGCCGCCTGAGGAGGCGGCACGGCTGCTGCGGGCGGCCGTGTCGCTCCGCATCGCCGCGCGGCGCGGCCGGGACCGCTTTGGATTGGGGGCGCTCGGGGCGGCGCTGGCGGGCAATCCGGCGGTCGCGGCGATGGTCGAGCACCATGCCCTGCTCTACGCCGACCTCGCCGATCCGGTGGCGCTCCTGCGCGGGGAGCGCAGGGATGGCGGCCTCGCCCGGTATTGGCCTTACGCGGCCGCTGAGCGGCCGGCCGCGCTGGGGGCGGAAGCAGTGGCGCCCTACACGGCGCTGATGGCCGCCTCGCAGCCGCTAATCGCGGCCGAGGTGCTCGATGGCTACCGGATTGGCCGGCACCGCTGCTTGCTCGACGTGGGCGGCGGAGACGGCAGCTTCGTCGAGGCGGCTGCGGCACGCGCGCCACACCTGCGGCTGATCTTGTTCGACCTACCTGCGGTGGCGGACCGGGCGCGAGCGCGATTCGCGGCGGCGGGGATCGCTGGCCGGGCGAGCGCGAGCGGGGGGGATTTCCTCGCGGACGCGCTGCCGCAGGGGGCGGACATCGTGTCGCTGGTCCGGGTGCTGCACGACCACGACGATGCTGAGGCGCTCGCCATCCTGCGTGCCGCGCGCCGGGCGCTGCCACCGGGCGGGACGCTGCTCGTCGCCGAGCCGATGTCGCAGACGCGGGGCGCCGAGCCGGTCGGGGACGCGTATTTCGGGTTCTACCTGCTCGCCATGGGACGCGGGCGGCCGCGGACGGCGGGCGAGATCGGGCGCCTGATCGAAGCCGCGGGGTTCGGCCAAGTTCGGGCACTGCCGACGCGGACACCGTTGCTGACGCGCCTCATCGTCGCGCGCCCGGCGGAGCGGGTGTAAATTATGATTGACATGAAAGACAGTCAGAATAGGCTGACACACGCTGGCGACCAGGCTGCGCTGCTTGGGAGATTTTGGATGGACACCATCGCCGTCGTGCTGAAGGAGCCGGAACGTCTCGCGCTCAGCCGCCTCGCGCTCTCGCCGCCGGGCGATGAGGACGTGGTGGTGGATGTGGAGTGGAGCGGCATCAGCACGGGCACCGAGCGGCTGCTGTGGTCGGGCCGGATGCCGCATTTTCCTGGCATGGGCTACCCGCTGGTGCCGGGCTACGAGTCGGTAGGTCGGGTTGCGCAGGCTGGGCCGCGGTCGGGCGGACAGGTCGGCGAGCGTGTGTTCGTGCCAGGGGCGTCATGCTTCGGCGAGGTGCGCGGCTTGTTCGGCGGAGCCGCGGCGCGACTCGTCGTGCCGGGGGGCCGCGCGCTGCCGATCGGCGAGACGCTTGGGGAGCAGGGAATCCTGCTCGCGCTCGCAGCAACGGCGCACCACGCAATGGCGGCGCCGAGTGCGGCCCCGCCCGACCTGATCGTGGGGCATGGCGTGCTCGGACGGCTGCTGGCGCGGCTTGCGCTCCTGATAGGCGGAGAGCCGCCTACGGTGTGGGAGCGCGACCCGGCGCGGATGGCGGGCGCGGACCGATACCGCGTGCTCGATCCCAACGATGATCCGCGCCGCGACTACCGGGCGATCTACGACGTGAGCGGCGACGCGTCGCTGCTTGACGTGCTGGTCGCGCGGCTCGCGCCGGGCGGCGAGATCGTGCTCGCCGGGTTCTACGCGGAGCGGCTCCAGTTCGCATTCCCGCCGGCGTTCATGCGCGAGGCTCGCTTTCGCGTCGCGGCGCAGTGGCGCGAGGCGGACCTGCTGGCCGCACGGGAGCTGGTCGAGGCCGGGCGGCTCTCGCTCGACGGACTCATAACCCATCGCGAGGCGGCGGCGGGGGCGGAAGCGGCCTACCGAACCGCGTTCGGCGATCCTGCCTGCCTCAAGATGATCCTGGATTGGAGAGCGTGCTCATGAATGCGGCGCCCGACACGCAGGCCCTCGCGGGGGCGCGCGCTCATCTCCGCACCGAGGCGGCCATCGAGCCGGACCCGGTATCGACCGCGCCTCCCACCAAGGCGACGCAGGTCATCGCCATCTACGGCAAGGGCGGGATCGGCAAGAGCTTCACGCTCGCGAACCTGTCCTACACGATGGCGCAGCAGGGTAAGCGCGTGCTGCTCATCGGCTGCGACCCGAAAAGCGACACGACCTCGCTGCTGTTCGCCGGGCGGAGCTGCCCGACGATCATCGAGACCTCGTCCAAGAAGCGGCTCGCCGGCGAGAAGGTGCAAATCGGCGACGTGTGCTTCAAGCGCGACGGCGTGTTTGCCATGGAACTGGGCGGCCCAGAGGTCGGGCGCGGCTGCGGCGGGCGCGGGATCATCCATGGCTTCGAGCTGCTGGAGAAGCTCGGCTTCCACCAGTGGGGGTTCGACTACGTGCTGCTCGACTTCCTGGGCGATGTGGTCTGCGGCGGGTTCGGCCTGCCGATCGCGCGGGACATGTGCCAGAAGGTGATCGTTGTTGGGTCGAACGACCTGCAATCCCTCTACGTCGCGAACAACGTCTGCTCGGCGGTGGATTACTTCCGCAAGATGGGCGGCAACGTCGGCGTCGCCGGGCTCGTGATCAACAAGGACGACGGCACGGGCGAGGCGCAGGCGTTCGCGGCGGCGGTCGAGATCCCGGTGCTCGCCGCCATCCCCGCTGACGACGATATCAGGCGCAAGAGCGCGAGCTACGAGATCATCGGCAAGCCCGGCGGTCGTTGGTCGCCGCTGTTCGAGGATCTCGCGCAGCAGGCGGCCGACGCGCCGCCGGTTCGGCCGAAGCCGCTCACCCACGACGCGCTGCTCGGTTTGTTCAAGGGCGACGCCGTGGGGCGCGGCGTGGTGCTGGAACCGGCGACCATGGAAGACATGTGCGCCGCCGCGGTGCTGCAGAAGCCGTCGCTCGAAGTGATCTACGACGGCGCGTAGGGGGGAATCGGCGATGCCAGGCCTTCCCACGGACATTCCCTCGGACCCGCCGGCCAGTCCTCCCCTGGCGGCCGGTTCCGGGTGTCACGGCGGGCGGGAGACGATGCTCGCGGCTGCCGCGGCGGCCGGCAAGAGCGACGCTCTCGCCCGCCTGGCGGCCGACTACCCGCGCGGACCGCACGACCAGCCGCAATCCATGTGCCCGGCGTTCGGGTCGCTGCGCGTCGGCCTCAGGATGCGGCGGACGGCGACGATCCTGTGCGGCTCGGCGTGCTGCGTCTATGGCCTGACCTTCACGTCGCACTTCTATGGGGCGCGGCGCACGGTCGGCTACGTGCCGTTCAACTCGGAATTGCTCGTCCGCGGCCAGCTGTTCGAAGACATCCGTGACGCGGTGTATGCGACGGCGGAGGCCGGCGAGCACGACCTCGTCGTCGTCATCAACCTGTGTGTCCCGACGGCGTCGGGGGTGCCGCTCGACCGGCTGCCCAAAGCGATTGGCGGCGTTCGCGTCATCGGCATCGACGTGCCGGGCTTCGGGGTTCCGACCCATGCCGAGGCCAAGGACGTGCTCGCCGGGGCGATGCTGCGTTATGCCAGGCTAGAGGCGGAGGACGGGCCGGTGCAGCGCCCGCGCCAAGCGGCGCCGGAAGGGCCAGCCGTGGCGCTGATCGGGGAGCTGTTCCCGGCCGATCCGGTCGGGGTCGCGGCCCTGCTCGCGCCGATGGGGCTGGCGGTCGCACCGCAGGTGCCGTGCCGCGAGTGGCGGGACCTCTACGCCGCGCTCGACTGCGAGGTCGCGGCGGCAGTGCACCCGTTCTACACGGCCGCAATCCGCGAGTTCGAGGCGGCCGGGCGGCCAGTGGTGGGCTCGGGTCCGGTCGGCGTCGAGGGGACCGCGGCGTGGCTGGAGGCGGTGGGCCGGGCGGCCGGGCTGCCGACGGCGCGGGTGGATGCCGCGAAGGCGCGGGCGCTCGCGCCGATCCGCGCCGTCCTCGACGCGAACCCAGTGCGGGCGCGCGTCACGGTGTCGGGGTATGAGGGATCGGAGCTGTTGGTGGCCCGGCTGCTCGCCGAGGCCGGCGCCGAGGTGCCTTATGTCGGGACGGCGTGCCCGCGCACGCCTTGGAGCGATCCGGACCGGGAGTGGCTGGAGGCGCGCGGGACGCACGTGCAGTATCGCGCCTCGCTGGAGCAGGACATGGCGGCGATGCGGGAGGCGCGGCCCGACCTCGCCCTCGGCACGACGCCGCTCGTGCAGCAAGCCAAGGAGCTGGGCATCCCGGCGGTCTATTTCACCAATATGGTCTCGGCCCGGCCCTTGTTCGGGGCGGCAGGTGCGGGCGCGATCCCAGCCATCGTGCGCGCGCAGACGCAGGGCAAGGAACGGTTCGGCCGGATGGTCGCGTTCTTCGAGACGGTCGGGACCGGAGATGCCGCGGGCTATGGCTGGCGCGGCGTGCCGCACTCGCCACCGGGCGCGCGGGAGCGGATGCGCAAGGCGCGCGAGGCGCGGGCGCGGGCCGAAGCGGCGGTGGGGAGCTGAGCCGATGCTCGTCCTCGATCACGACCGGGCCGGGGGCTACTGGGGCGCCGTCTATGCGTTCTCGGCGATCCGGGGCTTGCGGGTCGTCATCGACGGGCCGGTCGGCTGCGAGAACCTGCCGGTGACGGCGGTGTTGCACTACACCGACGCGCTGCCGCCGCACGAGCTGCCCATCGTCGTCACGGGACTGTCGGAAGACAGCCTCTCGATGAACGGGACCGAGGGGGCGCTGCGCCGGGCGGCGTCCACCCAGGATCCGGACCTGCCCGCGGTCGTCGTCACCGGGAGCATCGCCGAGATGATCGGCGGGGGTGTGACGCCCGAGGGGTCGAACCTGCTGCGGTTCATCCCGCGCACCATCGACGAGGACCAGTGGCAGAGCGCGGACCGGGCGATCTACTGGCTGTGGACGGAGTTCGGGGCGAAAAAGAGCAAGCCGAAGCCGCGGGTTCGGGCCGAAGGCGCGAAGCCAAGGGTCAATATCGTCGGACCGATCTACGGCACGTTCAACATGCCGTCCGACCTCGCCGAGATACGCCGCCTGGTGGAGGGGATCGGCTGCGAGATCAACCTGGTGTTCCCGCTCGGCGCGCACATCGAGGACATCCCCAAGCTGCCGGACGCGGACGTGAACGTCTGCCTTTACCGGGAATTCGGGCGGCTTCTCTGCGAGGAGCTGGATCGGCCTTACGTGCAGGCGCCGATCGGCGTGTTCGCGACGACCGAGTTCCTGCGCACGCTCGGGCGGCTCGTGGGGGTTGATCCTGAGCCATTTATCGAGTCGGAGAAGCACACGACGCTGAAGCCGATCTGGGATCTGTGGCGCAGCGTGACGCAGGATTTCTTCGCCACCGCCTCCTTCGCGGTGGTCGCGACCGACACCTACACGCGCGGCCTGCGCCGCTTCCTGGGGGAGGAGCTGGGAATCCCGTGCACCTTCTCCCTCTCGCGCTGCGCCGGCGCCAAGACCGACAACGCGGCAGTGCGCGAGGCGCTGCGCAAGACGCCGCCGCTGGTGATGTTCGGTTCCTATAACGAGCGCATGTACTTGGCCGAGCAGGGCGGGCGCGCCGCCTACATCCCGGCGTCGTTCCCCGGAGCCATCGTCCGGCGCGCGACCGGCACGCCGTTCATGGGCTACGCGGGGGCGACCTACCTCGTCCAGGAGTTCTGCAACGCGCTGTTCGATGCGCTGTTCCACATCCTGCCGCTCGGGACGGAGCTGGATCGCGTCGAGGCGACGCCCGCGCGGCCCGGCGTCTGGGGCGCGATCCCGTGGGACGACGATGCCTTGCGGCTGCTCGACGAATACGTCGAGACGGAGCCGTTCCTGGTCCGCATCTCAGCGGCGAAGCGGCTGCGGGACCGGGTCGAGGGCGAAGCGAGGGCCGGGCGCGAGGGGCGGGTGACTGCAAACCGCGTGACGTGCTCGCTCGCACGGGGCCGGGCCGCGTGAACCCGGCGACAACTCCAGCCGCGCGGGGCGAGCGCGGCAACGGCCGAAGGGCGGCCACATAAGGAGGATCGTTCCATGGCTATCTCACCCACAGTCGGTGGCCCGATGGACGACGTTGACAGACGGACTAGCAGTCTCTCGGGTCTGACGGACGCCGAGGCGCGGGAGTTCCACGGGATCTTCGTGATGAGCTTCGCCATCTTCACGGTGATCGCGATCATTGCGCACATCCTCGTCTGGTGGTGGCGCCCGTGGATCCCGGGACCGAACGGCTACAGGACGACGCTGCTCGACGGGCTGCACACCCATGGCGTGCACGTCGTCCATGGCGTCCAGGTGGCGATGCTTCACGTCCTCCCGACGCTGACATAGGAGGCGCACGCCATGTATCGCATCTGGCTGCTCTTCGACCCGCGCCGGGCGCTGGTCGCGCTGTTCATCTTCCTGTTCGTGCTGGCGCTGCTGATTCACTTCATCCTGCTCAGCACGGACCGGTTCAATTGGCTGGAAGGCGCACACGGGTATCTCGCGGCGCCTGCCGGGGGGGCGATGAATGGGCAAGCAGCGCCGCTCCCGGCACCCCAGACGGCACCGAAATAGCGGCGCCGGCTAGGGAGGCGAGTGCTCACGGCGGCGGGGTTCGGGCGCGGTCCGGCCCCGCATGCCGGATGAGAGATTGGAACGAGAGGGCTCTGCGATGGCGATGCTCAGCTTCGAGAAGAAGTATCGGATCCGTGGCGGGACGCTGATCGGGGGCGACCTGTTCGATTTCTGGGTGGGACCCTTCTACGTTGGCTTCTTCGGGGTCACAGCGCTCTTCTTCGCGATCCTTGGTACCGCGTTCATCGTCTATGGCGCGGCGATCGGGCCAACATGGAACCTGTGGCGGATCAACATCCCGCCGCCGGACCTCAGCTACGGGTTGGGGGCGGCGCCGCTCAAAGCGGGCGGGATCTGGCAGGTGATCACGGTGTGCGCGCTCGGCGCGTTCGTCTCGTGGGACCTGCGGCAGGTTGAGATCGCCCGCAAGCTCGGCATGGGCTACCATATCCCGTTCGCCTACGCGGTCGCGATTTTCGCGTATTTCTGCCTGGAGGTGGTGCGGCCGGTGCTGATGGGCGCCTGGGGCAACGGGTTCCCTTATGGCATCCTCAGCCATCTCGATTGGGTGTCGAACACCGGCTACCAGTACCTCCATTTCCATTACAACCCGGCGCACATGCTGGCGATCACCTTCTTCTTCACCACGGTGCTGGCATTCTCGCTGCATGGCTCACTGGTTCTGTCGGCGGTTAATCCCGGCCGAGGCGAGGTGGTGAAGGGCGCCGAGCACGAGAACAGCTTCTTCCGCGACACGATCGGCTGGTCCATCGGCACGCTGGGCATCCATCGGCTCGGGCTGTTCCTGGCCTTGTCGGCTGGATTCTGGAGCGCGGTGTGCATCGTCATCAGCGGTCCGTTCTGGACCCGCGGCTGGCCTGAGTGGTGGAGCTGGTGGCTCAACCTGCCGATTTGGCGCTAGGGCGCGGGTAGGCGACGGCGGCGTAGAACGAGAACGGTCCAGGGAGGATCGATATGGCCGAGTATCAGAACATCTTTACCCGCGTGCAGGTCCGTGGCCCGGCCTACGCGGGCGTGGCACCCACGCGGACGACGTGGACCCGGTCGGGGAAGCCGTTCTTCCTGCACCTGTTCGGCAAGTTCGGCGACGCGCAGGTTGGACCGATCTATCTCGGGGCGAGCGGGATCGCGTCGCTGATCTTCGGCTTCATCGCGATCGAGATCATCGGGCTGAACATGTGGGCGTCGGTGAACTGGAATCCGATCCAGTTCATCCGGCAATTGCCGTGGCTCGCGCTCGAGCCGCCGGCGCCTGGCTGGGGCCTGCGCTTCCCGCCACTCAACCAAGGCGGTTGGTGGCTGATGGCCGGGTTCTTCCTCACGTGCTCGCTCCTGCTGTGGTGGCTGCGGGTCTATCGGCGGGCGCGGGCGCTTGGCTTGGGCACGCACACGGCCTGGGCGTTCGCGGCGGCGATCTGGCTCTTCCTCGTGCTCGGCTTCATCCGGCCGCTGCTGATGGGGAGCTGGGCCGAGGCGGTGCCGTTCGGCATCTTCCCGCACCTCGACTGGACCGCGTCATTCTCGCTCCGATACGGCAACTTGTTCTACAATCCATTCCACATGCTCTCGATCGTGTTCCTCTACGGCACGACCCTGCTGTTCGCGATGCACGCGGCCACCATCCTTGCAGTGAGCCGCTACGGCGGCGAGCGGGAGGTCGAGCAGATCGTGGATCGCGGGACGGCGGCCGAGCGCGCCGGGCTGTTCTGGCGGTGGACCATGGGGTTCTGCGCGAGCTTCGAGTCGCTGCACCGCTGGGCGTGGTGGTTCGCGGTGCTGTGCCCGCTGACCGGGGGCATCGGCATCCTGCTCACCGGGACAGTTGTGGATGATTGGTACCTGTGGGCGGTGAAGCACGGCGTGGCGCCGGCGTATCCGGACGTGTTCCCGCCAGTAGTGGACCCGGCGACTCAGCCAGGGGCAGCGACGCTGCCAGGAGCGCATCCATGAAAATGGGCCTTCGCACCGCGCTCGGCATGGCCGTGGTTATCGGCGTAGCCATCATCATCTTCACGTTCCAGCGCCCGCCGATCGACACGGTGCAGCGCGGGTTTCGTGGGACGGGGATGCAGCAGAACTATGACCCGAGGCTGCTCCGGGCGAACTTCGACATCAATCAGGCGCCGGCGCCGCAGCCGGCGCAAGAGCCGCTCGGCCAGCCTTCGTCGCAGGCCTACCAGAACGTCAAGGTCCTCGGCGACGTGGACGCGGGCGAGTTCTTGCGGCTGATGACGGCGATCACCGCCTGGGTGTCGCCGACGCAGGGCTGCAACTACTGCCATAACGCGGAGAACTACGCCGACGACTCGCTTTACACGAAGCGGGTCGCCCGGCGCATGATCCAGATGGTGCGGCACATCAATGCGAACTGGCAGAGCCACGTCGCGGGCGTCGGCGTCACGTGCTACACGTGCCACCGCGGCCAGCCTGTGCCGGCCGCGATCTGGTTCAACGATCCTGGGCCGGAGCAGCCGCGGGGCGGCTTCGCCGAGACGGGGGTCGGCAAGAACCTGCCGTCTCTGGCCGCCGGCTACGCGTCGCTGCCCTACGACCCGTTCACGCCGTTCCTGGAGAATGCGAGCCAGATCCGCGTGCAGGGCACGACCGCGCTGCCCACGGGCAATCGCCAGTCCATCAAGCAGACGGACTGGACCTATGCCCTGATGATCCACTTCTCCCAGGCGCTCGGGGTCAATTGCACCTACTGCCACGAGTTCGCGGGCGTTCTCGTCCTGGAGCCAGAGCACGCCCCAGCGCGTGACCGCCTGGTATGGGATCCGGATGGTGCGCGACCTGAACACGGACTACATGGCGTCCCTGGAGGGCACGTTCCCGCGCGGGCGGCTCGGGCCAACTGGGGACGTCGCCAAGATCAACTGCACGACGTGCCACCGAGGCGCCTACAAGCCGCTCTACGGCGTCAACATGGTGAACGACTACAAGGAGCTGGAAACGGCCGGCGACCAGGCGGTGCCGACCTACTCCTCGCCGCCGACGGCGGTGCCGGCGGATGCTCCGGCGGGGCCGGGGAAGTAGGCTACGCCAAGCTGCTCGCGTCCACGCTGGGACGCGAGCAGCTTGCAGAGAGCATCACGGCAGAGGAGTGAGTCGGACCTGGCTTTCAGGCTGACGCACGACCACGAAAAGCGGTCCGGTCGGTGAAGTCCAGCCGCACCACGCTGGCCCAGGCTGCGGAACTCGTGTAGGAAATTAAGAACTCTCGGCAACAAGGGCCGATGCGGTCAGGCAACCTGCACACATCTCCTGCGCTGCACCGGCCTGGTGGACATCAACGAAAGGACGTCATCATGCGAGCTATCCTGATCCCTGCCACGCTCGTCGCCGCCCTAGCGACCGGCACCGCCTTCCAGCCGGCACTGGCCAAGGGCTGCATCAAAGGCGCGATCGTCGGTGGCATCGCCGGCCATGCCGTCGGTCACGGCGTTCTCGGCGCCGCGGGCGGCTGCGCCGCCGGTCACCACCTGGCAACGGTGCACGCGCGCCGTCAGCAGGAGATGCAGCAGCAGCAGGGGCAGGGCGCTTCCTACAACAACGGAGCCGCGCCGCAAACTCAGGGGACGGGCATGAACAACGGGACCACGATGCAGAACCCGGCTCCAGCCTCCAACCAGCCCGCGACCCAGAACCAGTAAGGCTTGCCCCGGACCTGCCGGACCGCAAGGAGGCCGGCAGGCCCCAGCGCGCCCGCCCACATCGCCTTTTACGCGCCATGATCCCTGGCTAGCCCGGGGTCATGGCGACCTTCCTTGCCGTGCTTGCCGGCGCCGCACTCTTTTTATGGCCCGCCGTCCTCAACGGCTACCCACTGCTCTTCAGCGACACGGGCGGACTCCTCGCGATGGCGCTCGAGCCAAGCATGGGCTGGGACAAGCCGTGGATCTTCGGCCCATTCCTGTTCCTCCTGCACGGGCGCACCACGCTTTGGCTCGCCGCGGTCGGACAGGCCTTGCTGCTCTCCCACATGCTCTGGCTCGCGGCGCGATCGGTGCGATCCTGGCCGCCGCTGCTGCACGTCGCACTCTGCGCGGTTCTCGCCGCCGTCACCGCGGCACCGTGGTTCGCGAGCTTGCTCATGCCGGACGTGTTCGCGCCGATGGTCGTGCTGTGCGTGTTTGCCCTGGCCTGGCCGGAGCGGCTCCGCGGTCCGGCGCGCGGATGGGTAGCCGTCGTGGGCACGCTGGCCGTCGCGGTCCACCTCGCGCATCTGATCGTCGCTGCCGCGTGCGTCGCCCTCGCCTTCGCCATGCGCCGCCGGGCGACGCCGTGGCAGGCGGCGCTGCCGCTCGGGGCCGCTCTCGGCCTCCTCGTCCTCACCAATGCCGCGGGCAGCGGCGTGCTCGGAGTCTCGCCCTACGGCTCGGTGTTCATGCTCGCGCGCCTGGTCGCGGACGGCCCGGCGCGCGAGGTCGTGGACGCGCGCTGCCCGGCAATTGGTTGGCATCTCTGCGCCTGGAAGGGCCGGCTCTCAAACGACAGTGACGCTTTCCTGTGGGCGCCGGAGGGGCCGGTGTGGGACAGTGATCGGTACGGGCCGATCCGGTTCGCGCCCGAGGCGACGCTGATCGTCCGGGAGACGATGCTCGCGCATCCGGAGGCGGTCGCCGCGACGATGGCGCTGAACACGGCGCGCCAGCTTCCGCGCGTGGATCTCGGGGACACGCTCGGGCCGGACTATCTCGACCTGACCGTGCTCCCTCGCTTGCGTGCCTACTTCCCGGCCGCCGAGGTCGCCCGCTACCAATCGAGCCTGCAAGCGAACGGGCGGCTCCGTGCGTTGGTCGCACCGCTCCGCTGGCCGCAGCGCATAGCACTGGCGCTCGGCCTTGCCGGCACGCTCTTGGCACTAGCCCGTCGACGTCGGGAACCCCGCCTGGCGAGCCTCGCGCTGCTCGGTACTAGGCGGGCTCCTAGCCAACGCCTTCAGCACGGGCGCGCTGAGCGGCCCGCACGATCGCTACCAGGCGCGGATCGCCTGGCTGCTGCTCGTGCCGCCGCTGCTCATGCTGCCTGCCGGGCAGCCTCGTCGGGCGGCAAGCGCACCAGCGCCTCGTAGTCGCGCAACAGGTGCTCCGTGATCGGGCCGGGGTTGTAGCGATGATCGCCGATCTGGCGGACAGGCGTGACCTCAGCCGCCGTGCCGGTCAGGAAGACTTCATCCGCGCGCGGCAGCTCACTCTCCTCGATGATGCGCTCCACGACTTTGATCTGGTGCTTGCGGGCGATATCCATGACCGTGCGGCGCGTGATGCCGTCGAGGAAGCAGTCCGGCTCCGGGGTATGAAGTTCGCCGTCCATGACAAAGAAGATGTTGGCGCCAGTCGCCTCCGACACCTTCCCGCGCCAGTCGAGCATGAGCGCGTCGTCGAAGCCGGCCGCCTCGGCGGCGTGCTTGCTCAGGGTGCCGATCATGTAGAGGCCGGCGGCCTTGCTGGCGGTCGGCGCGGTTTGCGGATGCGGGCGGCGCCAGTTCGCCATGCCGAGGCGTACGCCCTTCATGCGGTCCGCGCCGAACAGGTTGGGCCAGGCCCAGGCCGCGATGGCGAGGTGGATGCGCGTGCTGTGCGCGGAGACGGAGAGCTGCTCGGCGCCGCGCCAAGCGATCGGGCGCACGTAGCCGTCCTCCAGCCCATTCGCGGCCAGGACCTGCCGGCACGCCTCGTCGATCTGCTCCGCGCTCCAGGGAATCTCGAAGCCAAGGATGTGGGCGCTGTTGATCAGGCGCTCGGTATGCTCGCGGAGCTTGAAGATGCGGCCGGAATAGGCACGCTCGCCCTCGAAGACGCCGGACGCGTAGTGCAGCCCATGAGTGAGGACGTGGAGCTTGGCATCGCGCCAGGGCACCATGCCGCCATCCATCCAGATCACGCCGTCGCGGTCGTCGAATGGGACCAGGGCCATTCTCTCCCTCCCCTATCAAGCAGTTGGGCAAGATTGTTGCTTAAAACAAGCTGACGGTATAATCGAGAGCCGAATATGTCAACGAACCTGACACAAAACAGATCGCTGGCTGCTATGCCCGAGGCGCGGAGCGGAGCGCGGGGGGAGACGCAGGCGAGTCTCTTGTTCCTGCGCGAGGAGCAGCTCCGGCTGGCGCAGGATCTGCTGTTCTTTGCCTACCGCGACTTCACGGGGGCGGCGGATCAGGTCCTGGAGGAGCTGGGGCTGGGGCGGGCGCATCACCGGGCGCTGCACTTCATCGGGCGCAACCCTGACCTCCCCGTAGGCGAGCTGCTCGCGATCCTGCGCATCACCAAGCAGAGCCTCGCACGCGTGCTGTCGGCGCTGGTCGAGCGCGGACTGGTGACGCAGGCGTCGGGTCGGAGCGATAGGCGGCAGCGCCTGCTGCACCTCACGGAGGCCGGACGGGCGCTGGAGCGCCGCTTGTTCGAGGCCCAGCGCGAGCGGCTGCTCGCGGCCTTCCGTGAGGCTGGCGGCCCGGCCGTGGAAGGGTTCCGCCGGGTGCTCCGCGCCATCGCGGGAGCCGAGGCGCGGCTGTTCCTCGATGGCGACACGGACCGGAGCGCTCCCAGGTGAGTGTCGCATCGGAGGTGCGCCGATGAGCATCTCGCTGAAGGCGCGCCCATGAGTGCCGACGCCGAAGCGCATGTCCTCGTCGTAGACGACGACGCGAAGCTGCGCGGCCTGCTAAGCCGCTATCTCAGCGGGCAAGGCTTCCGCGTGACCGTCGCCGGGGATGCAACTGAAGCGCGGGACAAGCTGCGCTTTATGCAGCCGGACGCCATGGTGCTCGACGTGACGATGCCGGGCGAGAGCGGGCTGTCACTGACAGAAGCGCTGCGCGCCGGGCGGAGCACGGTGCCGGTGCTGCTGCTGACCGCGAGCGGGGCGCCTGAGGACCGCATCCGCGGCTTCGAGGCGGGTGCGGACGACTATCTGGGCAAGCCGTTCGAGCCGCGCGAGCTGGTGCTGCGGCTGCGCGCCATGCTGCGCCGGACCGTATCGGCGCCGGAACCCGCGAAGCCGGTGCAGCTCGGGGCGCTGGAGTTCGACCCGGCTCGCATGTTGCTTGCCGGCCCCGACGGCCCCATCCATCTCACGGGCGGCGAGGCGCAGCTGCTCGCCGCCCTCGGCCGGCGGCCAGGGGAGACCTTATCGCGCGAGGAGATCGCGGAGACGCTGCGCATGGACGACGCCGGCGAGCGCGCGATCGACGTGCAGGTCACCCGGCTGCGCCGCAAGATCGAGCGCGACCCGCGCGAGCCGCGCTTCCTGCAAACGGTGCGCGGCCGCGGCTACGCCCTGTTCCCGGGCGCCTGATGCGGCTCAACCTCCCCATCGGCCTTCCGGTCAAGCGGATCCTGCCGCGCGGCCTGTTCGGGCGCAGCCTGCTGATCGTGCTCGTGCCGCTGCTGGCCGTCCTGGCCGTGGCCTACACCATCTTCTACGGCAGCCATCTCGACATGATCTCGCGCCGCCTCTCCGGCGCCGCGGCCGGCGAGGTCGCGCAGACGGCGGACCTGCTGGAACGGTATCCCTTGCCCGACGACCAGGCCTGGACTTTGCGCGATGCCTGGCTCACCTACGAGATCCCGATGCGCATGTCGCCTGGCACCAAGCTTCCGCCGGACACGCACGTCAACCAGCTCGGCCCCATGGACGACGACCTTGCCGCGGCGCTGCGCGAGAAGGTCGGCCGCCCCTTCGTGATGGATTGGACGAGCGACCCGCACGACGTGCTCGTCCGCGTGCAGCTTCCGCAAGGGGTGCTTGAAGCGGAGGTACCGCGGAAGCGCCTCTACGGCAGCGCGCTCTACATTTTCCTGCTCTGGCTGCTGGGGACGGCGGCGGTGCTGTTCGCGCTCGCGGCGCTGTTCCTTCGCAACCAGGTGCGGGCGATCCGCCGCCTCGCCTACGCCGCGGACGCCTTTGGCAAGGGACGTGATCCGGGCGAGCTGCGGCCCGAGGGCGCCGCCGAGGTGCGGCAGGCCGCGACCGCGTTCAACCGGATGCGCGAGCGGCTGCTGCGCTTCGTTCAGCAGCGCACGGAGATGCTCGCCGGCGTAAGCCACGACCTGCGCACGCCGCTGACCCGGATGCGGCTGGCGCTGGCGATGCTGCCGCCCGACCCGGCGCTCGGCGCCGACGTCGCGGAGATGACGGCCGACCTCGACGAGATGGAGCGCATGGTTGGCGGCTATCTCGCGTTCGCGCGGGGCGAAGGCGAGGAGCCGGCGCGCGAGGTGGATCTCGCGGCGCTGTTGCAGGAAGTGGCGGGAGCGGCCCGGCGGAGCGGGGCGGCGGTCGAGCTGGAGGCGCCCGACGCGCTGAGCCTCACCCTGCGCGCGGACGCGGTGCGCCGGGCGATCACGAACCTGGTCGATAACGCGAGGCGCCACGCGCGGCGCATCCTGCTCGCGGCGCAGCGGCAGGGGCGCACCGTCATCGTGACCGTGGACGACGACGGCCCCGGCATCCCGCCGGAGCGGCGGGAGAGCGTGTTCCGTCCGTTCGAGACGGGCGCGCGCGGCGGCACGGGGCTAGGGCTGACCATCGCGCGCGACATCGTGCGGGCGCACGGGGGCGACATCGAGTTGCTGGCCAGCCCGATGGGAGGGCTGCGGGCGCAGGTCAAGCTGCCGGTATGAGGCGGCACGGCCCCAGCTACACTGCGGCGCACGAGGCAGCGCACGCCCGGGTCCCGTCACCTTTTGCGTCGCCACCTGTGAGATGATCCATGCGCTTCACTCGGAACGGAGACCTGATCAGGGTGGTGCACATCACAGGGCCGACGCACAACCTGCTCGGCTTGCAACTCGTGACCGAGCCCCTGATCCGCGAGATAGAGGAGCTGGACGTACCAGGCGTGAGGCAACTCGCGGCGGCCGATGTGGAGCGCGAGGTGTGCGCCGGCGTCGATGACGCAAACGCGGCCTTGGGCACCCGCTTCGCCGTGCGGCGTATCCAGTTCGTTCCTTCGGATAGCGGTCCAGCCAGCTTCTACCGTGAGCTCGCCCGCGCCATCGTGCAGCACGTCGCGGAAGAGGCTGGCACCGAGCATACCTTCCAAAAGGCTGGCCAGAAGGCTGGGTAGGTCGGAGGTACGCCTACGCCGAGACGGTCGCGTGCGCCACTTCCTGCCCTTCGCTCGGCGTCAGCGCCGCGGCAACGGCGTCGTCAACCGTCTCCAGCCACACGAACCGCAGCGTGTCGCGCGACGCTGGCGGGGATGTCGTCCCAGTCGCGGCGGTTGCGGGCCGGCAGCATGACCGTCGTGATGCCCGCGCGCGCCGCGGCGACGACTTTCTCGCGGATGCCGCCCACCGGCAGCACTAGGCCGCGCAGGCTGATCTCCCCCGTCATCGCGACTGCCGGGTCCACGGCGCGGCCGAGCATCAGCGAGGCGAGCGACATGAACATCGCTACCCCGGCCGAGGGACCGTCCTTGGGTATGGCGCCGGCCGGCACGTGGACGTGGATGTCGCCGCTCTCGAACTGCCCCGGCTCGATGCCGAGATGCACGGCGCGCGACTTGATCAGGCTCAGCGCCGCCTGCGCGCTCTCCTTCATCACGTCGCCGAGTTGCCCCGTCAGGATCAGCTTGCCGCTGCCCGGCATCCTCGTGCTCTCGATGAACAGGATGTCGCCGCCGACCGGCGTCCAGGCCAGACCCGTCGCGACGCCGGGCGACTCGACGCGGCCCGCCACCTCGCGGTCGAAGCGGCCGGCGCCGAGGATCTCGCGCACCTGGTCGGGACCGACCCGGATCGGCAATCTGGCGCCCTGTGTAGCGCCCTCTGGGGCGCCCTCGGCCACGCGCACGGCCTCGAAGCGGAACACCGCCCCGATCTCGCGCTCCAGGTTCCGCACGCCAGCCTCGCGCGTGTAGTCGCTGATGACGGTGGAGAGCGCGTCGTCGCCGATCTCCACCTGGCCCTCGCTCAAGCCGTTCTGCTTCTCCTGGCGCGGCACAAGGAAGCGGCGCGCGATGGCGAGCTTCTCCTCCGCCGTGTAGCCGGAGAGCTGAACGACCTCCATGCGGTCGCGCAGCGGGCCGGGGATGGTGTCGAGCTGGTTGCCCGTCGCGATGAACAGCACGCGGCTGAGGTCGAACGGCACGCCGAGGTAGGCATCGCGGAACGTGCTGTTCTGCTCCGGGTCGAGCACTTCCAGCATCGCCGAGGCCGGGTCGCCCTGGAAGCCGCCGCTGCCAAGCTTGTCGATCTCGTCCAGCATCATCACGCAGGCGCGGGAGCCTGCGCGGCGGATCGCCTGGATGATGTTGCCTGGAAGTGCTCCGACATAGGTGCGGCGGTGGCCCCTGATCTCGGACTCGTCGTGAACGCCGCCCAGGCTGACCCGCACGAAGGGCCGGTCCGTCGCGCGCGCGATGCTCTGGCCGAGGCTCGTCTTGCCGACGCCGGGCGGCCCCACGAAGCACAGGATCGGCCCTTTGCCCTCGGGGTTCAGCTTGCGCACGGCGAGGAACTCCAGGATGCGCCGCTTGATCTTCTCGAGGTCGAAGTGGTCGTCGTCCAGGACCTTGCGCGCCTGCGCGATGTCGATGGGCGGCTCCTCGCCCAGCTTCCAGGGCAGCTCGGACAGCCATTCGAGGTAGGTCCGGACCATGCCGACCTCCGGGCTGGCCTCCGGCATCCGCTCCAGCCGGCGCATCTCGCGGTCGGCCTGGCGCTTCACATCGTCCGGCAGCCCGGCGTCGTCCAGCGCGCGCCGGAGATCGGCCAGCTCCGGGGAGGTGCCCTCGTCCTCGCCCAGCTCCTTCTGGATGGTCCTGAGCTGCTCCCGCAGCATGAACTCCCGCTGGCGGCCTTCCATCGTCTCGCGCGTCCGCTTGCCGATGTCGGCGGAGAGGCGCAGCACCTCGAGCCGGTAGGAGAGGCGCCACAGCACGCGGTCCAGCCGCGCGCCCAAATCCACGGTCTCCAGGACCTCCTGCTTCTCGGCGGGCGAGAGGTCCAGCAGGCTCGCCACCAGGTCGGCGAGCTGCCCAGGGCGCGGCAGGTTCTGGACGGTCGCGACAAGCTCCGCCGGCACGTTCTCGATCAGCCGCAAGGTCTCCAGCGCACGCTCGCGAAGCTGGTGGGCGCGCGCCTCGATCTCGGCGCCGTCCACCTCCGGCTCCGGAATGCGCTCGACGCGCGCGGCGGGATAAGGAAGGCCGTCCACGGGCGCCAGGAGGCGAACGCGCCCGGCGCCCTGAACGATCGCGTGGTGCGTGCCGTCCGGCGCCGTGAGGTAGCGAAGCAGCCGTCCTTCCGTGCCGATAGGGTAGAGGTCGGCCAGCGAAGGCTCCTCAATGGTGGGGTCGCGCTGCAGTACGACGGCGACATGCCGCCCGGCGCGCGCTGCCTCCTGCAACGCCGTTACCGTGGCTGGACGCTGGGCGACCAGCGGCACCACGACTCCAGGGAAAAGCACGGTCTCGCGCACCACAACGAGAATGAGCGTGTCATCCGGCAGCGCGGTCTCGGCCGGGAGGACGGGCGGGGGCGCGTCCATCAGCCCAGCTTCCGCAAGACGATGGTCAGGCAGCCATCCACGAGATCGCGGCGGGCGATCTCGTACGAACCGGGCGGCAGCGCCACGCGGCGCTCGAAATGTCCGTGCGGCAGCTCCATCCGGTGAATGCGCGCGGGCCGCGGCACCGCCGGCAGCCGGCGAGTGCCGATCACCGCGATCTCGCCGCGCCCGATCACCAGGTCCACATCGGCGACGCGCACGCCAGGGAGTGCTGCGACCACGATCAGCTCGTCCGCGGTTTCCAGGAGATCCACGGGCGGCTCCCAGCCGCCCGGCGCGGGGCGGAAGAACTCGCGGTGCAGCTGGTCAGCGCGCGCCACGGCGGCGAGCGCGTCGGCCCACATCAGGTCTGCGGCGGTCCGTGGCACGGCTACCCCTCCCACACAGGCATCGCTTGGTCGGCTGACGGCGGCAAACGCCCAATGCGACCGGACGGTTGCGCCCGTCAACACTGAGCGTAACACAGAGTGCGCCTCAGATCAGGCACAGCTCCCGCAGTTGCCGCAGGAGCGGCTCCGGCAGGCCCTCTGCCTCGCTGGCGTTTTCCGGCACGTCGAGGGGCGCGGCCTCGGCCTCCAGGTAGCGCCAGCCCTGGAACGGCTTCATCGGCCGTCCCAGCACCGGAACCAGCGCGCGGTCGAGCACGAGGGCGCAGCAGCGCGAGCCGTCGTTGTAGGTAGCCTCGGCGATGTCCAGCAGGCGTTGCCGCACGACCATAGCACCGTTCACGACCCAGTAGAGGCTGCCGCCCCCGAGGATCTCGTCCCGGCGCCGCGGCATGTTGCGCGTGAGGTGGCGCAGCGGCGCGCGCTTCGCCTGCCAAGCGCGCAGGTCCGCCACGTCCCGGGTGCCCACGGCGAGCTTGGCAAGGTGCAGCATGACTTTCATGGTGGAACGCGGCGGCGATTCCCGCAACTACGACTGCGGCTGTTGCACTCCTGGCCTGCGTCCCGCACAGTGCGCCGACATCTCGCGCTCAACATCTCGCGCTCA
The DNA here is from genome assembly GCA_963839135.1 of uncultured Alphaproteobacteria bacterium. Taxonomy (GTDB): domain Bacteria; phylum Pseudomonadota; class Alphaproteobacteria; order Acetobacterales; family Acetobacteraceae; genus CAWKEH01. Next base: position 11,878 of record CAWIUA010000004.1, on the reverse strand, counting down.
GGGGGACGCAAGCTCGATGCTCCGTACCACGCTCCTGGCAGCCGGCCTGGCTGCCGCCACGCTCGCCGGGCCGGCAATCGCACAGAATAAGGCAGGTGGGGGCAACACGGCTGCCCCCGCCGGCAACAGCGCATCGCCGACCATGAGCACGATCCGCTCCAGGGGCGAGCTGGTCTGCGGCGTGGCCGGCAACGTGGCGGGCCTGGCGCTGCCGAACAGCAAGGGCGTCATGGAGGGCCTCGATGCCGACGGGTGCCGGGCGGTAGCGGCGGCGATCCTGGGGAACGGCGACAAGGTGCGCTTCGTGCCGCTCACGACGGAGAACCGCTTCACCGCGCTGCAATCGGGCGAGATCGACCTGCTCGTGCGCAAGACGACTTGGACGCTCGGGCGCGAGGCCAACCTCGGCCTGCTGTTCGCCGGGCATCAACTTCTACGACGGCACCGGCTTCCTCGTGAAGAAGAGCGCCGGCGTGAACTCGGTCAAGGAGCTGGACGGCGCCACCGTCTGCGTCCAGCCCGGCACCAGCACGGAGCTGGCCATCGCCGACTACTTCCGCGCCAACAAGCTCAAATTCACGCCGATCCTGATCGAGAGCCTCAGCGACATCCAGAACGCGTTCATCGCCGGGCGCTGCGACACCTACAGCACGGACGTGTCGGGCCTGGCCTCGTTCCGCTCGCAGCAGGCCAACAAGGACTGACTACGTGCTGCTCCCGGAGATCATCAGCAAGGAGCCGCTCGGCCCGGCCGTGCGCAAGGGTGACGACAAGTTCTTCGACCTGGTGCGCTGGACCAACTTCGCGCTGCTGATCGCCGAGGAGAAGGGCATCACCCAGGCGAACGTGGCCGACATGGCGAAGAGCGCGACCGATCCGGAGACCCGCCGCCTGCTCGGCCTCGAAGGCGACATGGGCAAGGCGCTCGGCGTGAGCAACGATTGGGGGGTGAACATCATCAAGGCCGTGGGCAACTACGGCGAGATTTGGGACCGCAACATCACGCCGCTGGGCGTGCCACGCGGGATCAACAATCTGTGGAACAAGGGCGGCCTGCAATACGCGCCGCCCATGCGCTGAGGAGCGGTCGATGCCTACTTCTGCGGATAGGTGAAGGTGAACGTCTCGCTGAACGGCGCCCACCACGCGGGGACACCCGTCTCCTTGTCCACGTGGCGCAGGAAGCCGTTCGCCTCGGGCGCGGTGAAGCGGTAGGTCACCTTGTAGGTGCCCGGCCCGTCCATCTTGATGTTGTCGGCGTAGTGCGGGCCGTCCTTCGCCTCCATCGGGCGCAGGACGCCGCTCGCCTTCCACGGCGTGCCCGGCTTCTCGATCGTGTAGGCGATCGTGAGATAGCCGATCCAGGCGCCGTCCGGGTAGCCGTAGGCGTTGTCCGCGGTCGCGTGCACGTCGGCCTCGAGGTGGATCGTGTCCGGCCCCATGGCCATGCCGGGCGGCATGGGCGCCATCTCGATGCCGACGAGGTAGTTTGCGACGATCTCCATATCGTGGGCATGGATGGGTCCGCCGACGAAGTATTCGTGCGCGCTCGCGCCCTGGGCGAGGAGGAACGCTGTCGCTGCGGTGGCGAGCGGGGCGATACGGATCATCCTTGTTCCTTTCAGGAGGCGCGGTGGTGTGCGACGCGAGACGGCTGCCCGCCGCGGATCAGGCGCGCCCCGACGACGAGGACGGCCAAGACTGCGAGATAGGCGGCGAGCTGGACGCCCATGGGGCGGTCGGAGTAGCCGACCAAGGCGTGCAGGGCGCGTCCCGCCAGACTGTCCTCGGGCAGCAGCCAGGAGGTGTCCCAGAGCTGGTAGCCCCAGCTCGGGATCAGGTCGGCGCCCGCCAGCGTTGCCGCGGCCTGTCCGGCCATGCCGGCCGCCAGGAGCGCGATGAGCCAGCCCGTGACCGAGAACAGGCGCTTGACCGGGATCGCGACGAGGCCGCGGTAGAGCAGCCATGAGACCAGCGCGCCGAGCAGGATTCCGAGCAGCCCGCCGGCGAGCAGGGCCAGAGGTCCCTCCTTGGTCGCGGCAGCGACGCCGTAGAGGAACAAGACCACCTCGGATCCCTCGCGCAGTACGGCCGTGGCCACGACGACGGCCATCGCGAGCAGCGATCTCTGCCCGGTCGCCACGGCCTGGCCCATGGCGCGCATCTGCTGCGCCATTTCACGTCCGTGGCTCGCCATCCAGAGCTGGTGCCAGCTCAGCATCACGACAGCGACGATGAGGACCGCCGCCGTGAACACCTCCTGCCCGGCGCCGGCGAATGCTGCGGAGAGCGCGCCCGCGAAGCAGGCTAACAAGGCCGCGCCGAGCACGCCCGCGCCGATCCCGCCCGCGATCCAGAGGCCCCTGTTGGCAATGCCGCGAGTTGCGGCCAGCACGATGCCGACGATCAGCCCCGCCTCGAACACCTCGCGGAAGACGATGAGCAAGCTCGCGAGCATTGCCGGCCTACTCCTTCGCTTGACGGTGGGCGGTGATCGTTCCCGTGGCTTCGGGATGGTAGTCGTCGAAGAACTTGTAGGTGCCGGGCTTCAGCGGGCCGGCCATGACAATGATCTTGCCGCCGGCCACGACGATCTTCTCCACGCGCAGGTCGTTGCTCTCGAACTCGCTCGGCGTCGCATCCTGGTTGCTCACCTCGATCCGGAAGCGCTCGCCCGCGGGCACGCTGACCTCGGCGGGAACGAAGCGGTGATCCTTGAGCGTGAGCTGCACCGGCTCGGCCGCCACCGCAGCGGCTGGCAGGAGCGGTGCGCCGCAAGCTGCGACGAATGCAAGTACGGCCGGGCGCGGCTGCGTCAGTGTCATGGGAGTGCGTCCCCTTGCTGGGCTGCCGCTTGTTAATGCGAGGCGTTCGCAATATCAAGGGGCGAACGGCGCAGATGGGTGCCGGCATGGATTACTCCGGACGCGCATGGCCGACCCCAGCCTCTTCGATCCGATCCGCATCCCGGCGCAGGCGCTGATCGCGCTTGATTGGCGACCCTACCACTTCGCGCTGCAGCCGTATCATTACCTGGTCCGCACCGCCCACATCGTATTCATGGCTGCTTTCTACGGCGGCATCGGTCTGCTCGATCTCAGGCTCATGGGCTGGCGCGGAACGGTGCCTCTCCGCCCCTTCGCAGAGCACGTCCTGCCCTGGCTTTACGCAACCTTCGCTGCCGCCGTGGCGACGGGTGTCGCACTCTTCCTCTACGATCCCGTGCACGTCGGATCGCACGCCTACTGGGCGCCGAAGCTGATCGCGGTGGCGGTCGGCCTTGTCAACGCTGCCCTGTTCCACCGGACGAGCTACGTCGCCGCGCTGGCGGCGGAGGCGCGGATGCCGGCCTCGGCACGGGCGGCGGGGGCGATCTCGCTCGCGCTCTGGACCGCGGCCATCGTGTTCGCGAGCCTGGACACGGAAGCGGCGCCCAAGGTGCTGCTGCGCTGAGTGAGAGCAGATCGCGGGGCGCTTGGGACAAGCGCCCCGCGTGAAGATGCTCGTCAAAGCAAAAGCCGCAGCGTCACGACGCGCACGGGGCTTGCATGGCGCCACCGAGTCCCGGCAGGTTGATCCTGCTGATCGAAGGCGCTCTGATGTCCGGAACCGCTGCCGACCCACGCCTGACCAACGCCCGCCGGCCGCCGCGCCGGGCGCTTCGGCTCTCGTGGTCCGACCCGCGCCTGCGCGGCATTGTCTCGCAAGTGGTCGTCGTTGGGATCGTCGTCGCGGTCGTCTGGTATCTCGTTGGCAACACCAACCGCAACCTCGCCGCCCGGCACATCGCCACCGGCTTCGCCTTCCTTGGCCGAACCGCCGGCATCCCCATCGGCGAGCACCTGATCCCGTACGACCCGGCGATGGACACCTTCGGCCGGGCGCTCATCATCGGCATCCTCAACACACTGCGGGTGGCGGTCGTCGGCATCGTCCTGACGACGATTCTAGGCACGCTGATCGGGGTCGCGCGCCTCAGCCGCAACTGGCTGCTGGCGCGGCTCGCGGCAGTCTATGTCGAGGTGCTGCGCGACATCCCCGTGCTGCTGCAGCTCCTGTTCTGGTACCTGCTCCTGCAAGGCCTGCCATCGCCGAAAAGGGCGTGGCACCCGCTCGCGGGCGTGTTCCTTAGCAACCGCGGCATCAAGGTTCCGGTGCTGGACTGGGCAGCGGCGCACTGGTGGACACTGCTCGCGTTCCTTATCGGCGTGGCGGTCACGCTTGCCTGGTCGCGGATCGCGCGGGAGCGGCAGGCCGCGACGGGGCGCCGGCCGCTCGTCTGGCCCGTCGGCGTCGCCGCGATGATCGGCCTGCCCGTCCTGGTCTGGGCCGCGCTCGGCGCGCCGTTCCAGCTCGACATGCCGCAGCTCCACGGCTTCAACTTCCAAGGCGGCGCCACGCTCACGCCCGAGTATTTCGCGCTGACGTTCGGCCTAGTGATCTACACGGCGGCCTTCATCGCCGAGATCGTGCGCTCCGGCATCCTCGCCGTGCCCGCCGGGCAGTGGGAAGCAGGCGAGGCGCTCGGGCTGAGCCGCGGCGCCGTGCTGGGCCGCATCGTGCTGCCGCAAACGATGCGCATCATCGTGCCGCCGATGACGAGCGAGTATCTCAACCTGACCAAGAACAGCTCGCTCGCCGTCGCCATCGGCTATCAGGACGTGACCAGCATCGCGACGACGGTGCTGAACCAGACCGGCCAGGCCATCGAGGGCATCGCCTACATCATGGCCGTGTATCTCACGATCAGCCTCGGCATCAGTTTTTTCATGAATTGGTATAACGCCCGCCTCGCCCTGGTGGAGCGGTAAGCCATGTCTGGGACCGTCACTCCCGGCCCGCGCGAGGTTTCCGAGGCCGCCGGCCATCCGGTTCCCGCAATCGAAGGCATGGCGGCGGCGCCCATCGCCCGCGCCAGCCGCCCGCCCGCCATCCGCCTCGGCCCCGCGGCGTGGCTGCGCGTCAACCTGTTCAGCTCGTGGTGGAGCACAGCCGTAACACTGGTGCTCGGCTACCTCCTGATCCGCTGGGCAGTGGCGTTCGTGAGCTGGGCGGTGATCCACGCGGTCTGGTCGGTGCCGGAGACCGCGACCGGAGTGCCGAACACTGCGGCGTGCCAGTCGCGGATGGGCATCGGTGCGTGCTGGGCGGTCATCGGCGAGAAGTACCGCTTCATCCTGTTCGGCCGCTACCCCTACGACCAGCAGTGGCGCCCGGCGATCGCGCTCGTCCTCTTCCTCGCCCTCTACGCCGCGTCGGCATGGCGCCGGCTCTGGCGCAAGGAGCTGATCGCGATCTGGGTGGCAACGCTCGCGGTCATCGGCCTGCTGATGTGGGGCGGCGTGCTCGGGCTGCCGTACGAGCCGACCGACACCTGGGGCGGGCTGCCGATCACGCTGATCCTGTCCACGTTCGGCCTAGCCGTCGCGTTCCCACTCGCGGTGCTGGTGGCGCTCGGGCGACGGTCGAAGCTGCCAGCGATCAAGGCGCTCTGCGTTCTCTACGTCGAGCTGATCCGGGGCGTGCCGCTCATCACGCTGCTGTTCATGGCAAGCGTGATGTTCCCCTTGTTCATGCCGGCCGGCCTGAACCCGGACAAGCTGCTGCGCGCCCAGGTCGCGATCATCCTGTTCGCAGGCGCCTACGTCGCCGAGGTGGTCCGCGGCGGCCTACAGGCGCTGCCGCGCGGGCAATACGAGGCGGCCGATGCGCTCGGCCTGGGTTACTGGAAGAAGATGGGCCTGATCATCCTGCCGCAGGCGCTGCGGCTCGTGATCCCGCCGCTGGTCAACACCTTCATCGGCTTCTTCAAGGACACCAGCCTGGTCCTCATCATCGGCATCTACGACCTCCTGCAGGCAGCCAAGGTCGCGCTCGACGACCCGCACTGGCAGGCCTACAGCGTCGAGGTCTATCTGACGGTCGCCGCAATCTACTTCATCTTCTGCTACACGATGGCCCGCTACTCGCGCGGGCTGGAGCGCGAGCTGGGCCGGTCCGTCCGGCGCTAGGAGGGACCATGAGCCAGGCGCGAGTTATGGAGGCGGCGCAGCCCGCGATCGTGCTCGACAAAGTCAACAAATGGTATGGCGCGATGCACGTGCTGCGCGACGTGAGCCTCAGCGTCGGCGAGCGCGAGCGGGTCGTGGTGTGCGGACCGTCCGGATCGGGCAAGAGCACGATGATCCGCTGCATCAACCGGCTGGAGACGCACCAGCAGGGGCGCATCGTCGTGGACGGCACGGAGCTGACCGACGACACGCGCGCCCTCGACACCATCCGCCGCGAGGTCGGCATGGTGTTCCAGAGCTTCAATCTGTTCCCGCACCTCACGATCCTGCAGAACTGCACGCTGGCGCCGATCTGGGTGCGCAAGATGCCCAAGGCGGAGGCCGAGGCGCTGGCGATGGAGTATCTCACCCGCGTCAAGATCCCCGAGCAGGCAGGCAAGTATCCCGGCCAGCTCTCGGGCGGGCAGCAGCAGCGCGTCGCCATCGCCCGCGCCCTGTGCATGAAGCCCAGGATCATGCTGTTCGACGAGCCGACCTCGGCGCTGGACCCGGAGATGATCAAGGAGGTGCTCGATACCATGATCGGGCTGGCTGAGAGCGGCATGACGATGGTGTGCGTGACGCACGAGATGGGCTTCGCGCAGCAGGTCGCAGACCGTGTGGTGTTCATGGACCGCGGCGAGATCGTGGAGGAAGGGCCGCCGCGCGAGCTGTTCGCGAACCCGAGGACGGACCGGCTCAAGCTGTTTCTGAGCCAGATCTTGCGGGGGCATTAAGACAGGATCGCAAGCGCATGGCGCTCTATCTAGCTTCTCTGCCGGCGTGGCAGTCAGGGCTGCTCCTGGTAGGCCTGACCACGATCCTGTCGATGCTCGGGCCGGTCCTGGTCCGGCGCTTCATCCCGCTCGAGCGGCTCTCGACGAACAATGAGGTCGCCGGCTTCAAGTTCGCCGTGGTCGGCGTGATCTACGCAGTCATGATCGCCTTTGCCGTGATCGTCGTCTGGGAGAGGTTCAGCGACGCCGAGAGCGCTGTCACGCAGGAGGCCGGCGCCGCCGCTGCGCTCTACCGGCTGGCGAACGGCATCGGCGCCGCAGATGGGGGGGCGGCGATACGCAGCCGGCTGACAGCCTATCTTCAGGCCACCATAAACGACGACTGGCCCGCGATGGCACGCGGCAAGACCAGCCCAGCCGGCACCCGGGCGCTGAGCGCGCTCTACGCGGCGGTCATGTCCCTGACCACTCGCGACAACCGTGAGACCGCCATCCTGTCCGAGTTCTTCTACCAGCTCGATCTCGTGACTCAGAGCCGTCGCAAACGGCTCCTCCTGGAGTCCGGCATCGTGCCCGGCGCTGTCTGGACCGTGCTGTTCGCCGGCGCCCTCGTGACCATAGGCTTCACTTTCTTCTTCGGGACGGAGAACCTGCGTGCCCAGTCGCTGATGGCGGGATTGCTGGCGCTCATCACCTTCATGGGACTGCACGTCATCGTCGTCATAAACTATCCGTTTACCGGGCCTGTCAGCGTGGCCCCTGAGGCGCTGGAGCTGGTTCTGAAGGAGTTCTCGGGCACGCCGTGATACTGGCGGCCAACTCAGCGGCTCTGCCGCCATGGCCGTCGAGAGCTCACACGATGGGTTGACAACGCCCACAGGACCAAACTCGTCGAGCAGGCGTTGCCGTAAAGGAAAAACCAGGTCAGTATTCGCCAACGACAACATCGTTGGGAATAGCGATATTCTAATAAACGATACCTTGCAATAAAATTTCCGAATATGAATTCCTATGGAGACAACTGTGAAGTCGATACTTTTTTTGCGACTTTATCTATAATTGTCGCTTGCGGCGGCACTTTTTGCTCAGGATCGATGGCAAGTAACCTGGATCAGATAAAAGCAGGTCAAGCATGGGCCGTGACAACAGACTGCACGGGCGGCGACATGGTCTACATCGTTGATTTCGGCAATGGTGTCGATATCACGCATCCAGCCCTGGCACCCCTGCCCGGCATCATCTACGCGAACCCGATCGACAACACGTTCGACGGCGTTGACGAGGACCACAACGGCTACACCGACGACGTTTACGGATGGGATTTCTACAACCACCAGGAGAACCCTTACCCGGACGGCAATGATCCATATCCGTGGCACGATACCGCCGTGACCGGCATCATGGCGACCAACGGGACCAACGGTGCCTACGGAATCTGCCGCACGGCGCACGTCATCGTGCTGAAGAAGCACCTGGCGGACTATTACACGGACCCGACCGTGATCAGCCAGATCGTCGACGGCCTGAACTACGCAGTGAACTTCAAGCGCGAGATCGAAGGCGTGGTCGGTCATTCCGTCCACATGGTGATCAATAATTCATACCCCGTTCTGGTCGGAACGGCTGACTGGAGCCAGCACCCGGAACTTCGAGCGGCGATCGACAACGCGGCCGCGAGCGATATCGGGATGTTCTTCGCCGCCACGAACTCAAGCCAGAGCAACGACGATCCCAATACCGCCGCGTATCCCGCGAGCTACAACAGCCCCAACGTGATCTCGGTCGGGGCCGTGGACGGCTCGGACAATCTCTCAAGCCTTTCGAACTACGGCAGCGCGGTGCAAATCGCGGCGCCCTCGGTCAACATCTACGAGCTCACCAACGCCGATGGGTATGCGGTGGATGTGGCCGGAACGCAGGGGTTCACGAGCTTCGCTACGCCTCACGTAACGGCGGCGGCGGCGATGTATTGGGCGCAGAACCCTGGCGCGTCCTTCAATCAAGTCCGGTCCGCGCTGCTCGGCTCGGCAGATCACATCCCCGGATTGCCCGTGCTGGGCGGTAACCGGCTGAACCTCGGCCAGCTCATAAACCCGGGCGGCGCAACGTCGCCCTCCGCGCCCTCGCCCTCCGCGCCGTCGCTCTCCCAAGCGTCGCCGAGCGGCACGACGATCCCGTCCGCGAGCCAGATCGTGGACGCTTCGGGCAACGTGTGGAGGGTCTCGGCCGGGAAGGACTACGTCAACGGCGCCGCAGAAGGCGCCGCCTACATCGTCACGCTGCTCTACTACAACGGCAACATCTATCTCGTCGATGAGGGCGGCTACTGGTATGTGCACAACCTGCCGGGCGGATGGATCCTCATCTCGGGCGATCCGCGGACCGGCGGCGCGCCGTCGTCGCCGAGCGGCACGACGATCCCGTCCGCGAGCCAGATCGTGGACGCTTCGGGTAGCGTGTGGACGGTCTGGGGCGGGAAGGACTACGTCAACGGCGCCGCAGAAGGAGCCGCCTACATCGTCACGCTGCTCTACTACAACGGCAACATCTATCTCGTCGATGAGGGCGGCTACTGGTATGTGCACAACTCGCCGGGCAAATGGACCCACATCTCGGGTGATCCGCGAGGTCAGTCTTCGAACTGAGATGCGTTAAGAAATTGCCGGGCTACCCGTGGCAACCCTTGATGCTTAGCGGAACCTGATCGGGCTCCGTAGCTGACGCTGACAAGCTGGCGACGAGCACGACGGCCAACAGGATCGCGCCGCGCATTATTTGCGGACTCGAAATGTTACGAAGCGCCATGCTTTAGGCTCCCAGGAATCGCGCACCGTCTTCTCGCCGCGGTTCATCGCTCCCGGCCAGCGGCGCGATCGCGGCACATCTAATCCGAGCACACCCGCTCACGAACAGGCTACTTGGCACGGCGCAAGGGCGATGGCCAAGCTGCGCCCGCTGCCCGGTGCCCCCGGGCCGGGAGGAACTATGGCCGCCGTCTTCCGTCCGAGCGCGAATCTTTGGGCGAAAACCGCCCTGCTCGGCATGGCGGGGGCGTTCATCGGCGGCATCGGCTGGTGGTGGATCTGGCCGCGCACCAACTGGGAGCGCCGCGCCGAGTTCGTCATTGACCAGCCAGTGCCGTTCAGCCACCAGCACCATGTCGGCGGCTTAGGCATCGGCTGCCTGATGTGCCACTCCAAGGTCGAGACGGGCTGGAACGCCGGGATGCCGCCGACCTACACCTGCATGACCTGCCACTCGCAGATCTGGACCAACGCGGCGCTGCTCGCCCCCGTGCGCGAGAGCCTGGCGACGGGAACGCCGCTCTACTGGGGCCGGGTCACGAATGTGCCGGACTACGTCTATTTCAACCACTCGATCCACGTCGCCAAGGGTGTCGGCTGCTCGGAGTGTCATGGCCCGGTGGCCGAGATGCCGCTCATGTACAAGGCGAAGTCCATGGAGATGCAGTTCTGCCTGGGATGCCATCGCAACCCGGGGCCGCACCTGCGGCCGCGCGACCAGATCTACAACACGCTCTGGACACGCACGAAGGACACGCCCTCGCCCGAGGCGCTGATCGCGGAATACCATATCGGCGGCCGCAACCTCACGGAATGCTCGATATGCCACCGCTAGAACGCAACCGACGGTGGCGGCAGCTGCTGGAGGACGGCGACGCCGCCGCGGCCATGTTCCCCTCGCTGGCCGGCGCGATGCAGCAGCCGCTGGAGCGGCGGCGCATCCTGCGCATGATGGCGGCGAGCATGGCGCTCGGTGGCCTTGCTGGGTGCGAGGACCCCTCGACTCCCGAATCGCACTGGATTCCCGCCGTGATCGCGCCGCCCGGCATCATCCCCGGCGTGCCCGACCACTATGCCACCGCCGCCTCGACGATGGGCGGCCCGGCGCTCGGCCTCGTCATCACCCACCAGATGGGCCGGCCGATCAAGGTGGAGGGCAACCAGAAGCACCCGGCGAGCCTCGGCGCCACGGACGCGCTCGCCCAGGCGCTCATCCTCGACTTTTACGACCCCGACCGCTCGGGCGCCATCCTGCAGGCGGGCGAGCCGGCCACCGGCAATGCGCTGCTGACCGCGCTCTTCCCGGAGCGCGAGCGGCTTCTCGCGGCGCGGGGCAAGGGACTCCGCATCCTCAGTGGGACGTGCTGGTCGCCCACGCTCGGCCGGACCATGGATGCCCTGCTGAAGCGGCTGCCCGAGGCGCAGTGGGTGCAGTGGGAGCCGGTATCGCGGGATGCGGTGCGGGAGGGGGTGCGCCGGGCCTATGGGCGCGATCTCGACCTGCTGCCCAAGCCCGAGTCCGCCGACGTGATCCTGGCCCTTGAGAGCGATCTCGTGTCCTCGGCGCCGGGCCATGTCGCCCTCGCGCGCGGCTTCGGAGCCAGGCGCAACCCGGCGTTCCTGCCCCAAGGTGCGGCGATGAGCCGGGTCTATGCGGCCGAGAGCGCACCGACCTTGCTCGGCGCGCAGGCGGACCACCGCTTCGCCGTGCCGCCCACGGATCTGCACGCGGGGCTGATGGCGCTCGCCGCCGGCCTGCTCGGCGGCGGCGTGCCGGGCGACGCGCCGCCTTGGGTCGCGCCCGTGGTCGCCGACCTCAAGGCCGCCCAGGGCCGCGCGCTAATCCATGCCGGGCCGGACCTGCCAGCCGAGGCGCACACGCTCGTCCTTGCCATGAACGAAGCGCTGGGCGGGCGGGGCCACACGTTCGACCTGGTCGAGCCGGTCGAGCACCGGCCGGACGACCAGGGCGCCGGGCTGGCCACGCTGATGCGCGACATGGCGGCGGGCCAGGTCGAGATGCTGCTGATCCTCGACGCGAACCCGAGCTACACGGTGCCGGGCTTCTCCGACCTGCTCAAGCAGGTGCGCCTGTCCGTGCACACCGCGGCGGCGCCGGACGAGACGGCGCAGGAGGCGGGCTGGCACGTCCCGATGGCGCACGCCTTCGAGGCGTGGGGCGATCTGCGCGCCTATGACGGCACGGCGACGATCGTCCAGCCCCAGGCGATGCCGCTGCATGGCGGGCAGAGCCCGATCGAGCTGCTGACTCTCCTGCTCGACGCAC
>CAWIUA010000003.1:0-18544 GCA_963839135.1 uncultured Alphaproteobacteria bacterium | reverse complement strand
GCTGACGAGGAGCTGCGCCGGATGGGCATTAACCTGGCCGACTTGGAGCAGCCGGTGGGAACGCTCTCCGGCGGCCAGCGCCAGGTCGTGGCGATCGCGCGCGCAGTCTATTTCGGTGCGCGCGTGCTGATCCTGGACGAGCCGACGGCAGCGCTCGGAGTGACGCAGTCCGGCGTCGTCCTGCGGTATATCGCGGCGGCGGCGCGCGAGCAGGGGATCGGCGTCATCTTCATCACGCACAACCCGCACCACGCCTACATGGTCGGCGACCACTTCATGGTGCTGGCACGGGGCGAGGTGGAGGTCGATACCCCGCGTTCGGAGCTGACCTTGGACCAGCTCATGTTCCACATGGCCGGCGGCGCCGGGCTGAACGCCCTGGAGCACGAGCTGCACCGCGCGCCCGTTCCCGAGCCCGTCATGCAACCCGCGCAGGAGAACCGCTGAGAGGCGAGACCAGCCGCGTTTAGCCCTCGCTCCAGCACGCGACGCCCTGCGGCGGCACGACCGGCTCCCCGATGCGGTAACGCCCGGCGTCCTGCTCCGGCGCAGCCCATGGCTCGTCGCCGTAGTTGAACGCGAATTGCCATGGGCCGCGCCGCCGCAGCCGGACGCCGGGCGGAAGTTCAGCTAAGGTGAGGTTCGCCATCTCTCCCAGCGCGAGGCGCATCACGGCGCCCAGCAGCGCCTCGTCCGGCCACGCGCCGAGGTAGAGCGCCCGCCCGGCTCGGACCAGGGCGGGCGTTCCGTCCTCGAACGAGGCCAGGCTCTCCACCCCGCGCTCCGCCTCGATCCACTCCCGCCAGCGCTCCGCCTCGCCCGCGACGGCGCCCGCGACGCGGTGCCGCAGCCCTGGGCGCAGCGAGGCCACCTGCGCCACCCGGATCGGCAGCAGCGCCCGCAGCGGCCCTGGCGGCAGCCCGTCCGGCACGGCAAAGCTCGGCGTCTTCGATCCGGAGCGCGGGCCGAGCAGCACGGTGCCCTCGGCCTCGCGCAGGGCGGCCAACGCCGCCTCGGTCACGATCGGCAGGCTCGGCACCAGCACGGCGCGGTAGCCCTGGAGCGGCGCGCCGGGTGCCGCGAAGTCCACGTCGAGGCCGAGGCGCCGCGCCGCCTCATACCAGCGGAAGCACAGCTCGAAGTAGTTGAAGTCCTGCCCCTGCGGCTGGATGCGCGCCACCCACGCGGCCTCGTAGTCGAGCACGAGCGCCACGGGAGCCGGCGCGGTCGCGGGCAGCCTGTCGCCGAGTGCGGCCAGCTCGCGCCCGACCTCGGCCGCTTCCTCGCCGCCGGGTGAGCGCGCGCCGTCGGGGCGGTGCAGCCCGGCGTGCATCTGCTCCTGCGCCTTCGGATACTGCCGCCAGCGGAAGTAGCTCACCGTCTCGGCGCCGTGGGCGAAGGCTTCCCACGTCCATAGCCGCACCATGCCCGGCCGCGGCACCGGGTTCCAAGGCGCCCAGTTCACCGGGCCGGGCTGCTGCTCCATCACCCACCACCGCCCGCGCCCGACGCGCGCGGTAGAGGTCGTGGTGGAAGGCCGCCATGTCGGGGTGCCCGGTCTCGGTGAAGGCCGCGCGCTCCTCGGGCGTGCAGGGGAACTGCTCGGTGAAGCCGAGCGGGTAGGAGTCCCAGGTCGCGAAGTCCAGCTCGGCGGCGACCTGCCAGTGGTCGAACTCCAGGAACCGTCCCATGAAGTTGTGGGTGATGAAGCGGCCCGGCGAGCGCGGCCGGATCACGTCCGCCTGCATCCGGGCGAACTCCGCCACCTGGTCGGAGGCGAAGCGCCAGTAGTCGAGCCGGGCGGCGGGGTTCGTCTCCGTGACCGCGCCCACGGGGAGCGTCACCTCGCCGAAGCCGCCGATCTCCATGGACCAGAAGCGGTTGCCCCACGCCTCGTTCAGCCGCTCGGGCGACTGATAGCGGCGGCGCAGCCAGTCCTGGAAGGCGCGCAGATCCTCCGGGCCGTAGGAGAGCACGGTGTCGTGGCAGCCGAACTCGTTGTCGAGCTGCCAGCCCGCGAGCGCCGGGTGGTTGCCGTAGCGGTCGGCGACGAGCGCGGTGATACGCCGGGCGGCGTCCAGCCAGGCCGGGGCGGAGAAAGTGGTGTGGCGCCGGGAGCCGAAGCCGCGGACGCGCCCCTCGGCATCGACGGGCAGGATCTCCTCGTGCCGCGCGATCAGCCAGCGCGGCGGCGTGGCCGTTGGCGTGCAGAGCACGACGCGCAGCCCGGCGTCGCCAAGTGTTCCCATCGCGCGGTCGAGCCAGCCCCAGTCGAGCCGGTCCGGCTCCGGCTCGATGCTCGACCAGGCGAACTCGCCGATGCGGACGTAGGTGAGGCCCATCTCGCGCATCCGCCGCGCGTCCTCGACCCACAGCGTCTCCGGCCAGTGCTCCGGGTAGTAGCAGGCGCCGAGGAACGCTGGCTCGTCCTGAGCGCTCACTCCTTCACCGCCCCGAGCGTGAGGCCCGCTACGAAGTGTCGCTGCAAGAGGAAGAAGATCACGACCGAGGGTGCAGCGGCCACCAGCGCGCCCGCGCTCATGAGCTGCCACGCGGCGAGCCAGGTCCCCGCCAGCGCCTGCAAGCCGGCCGTGACGGGCCGCGCCGAGTCGGACTGCACGAGGACCAGCGCCCAGAAGTAGTCGTTCCAGATGAAGGTGAACTCCAGCACCGCGAGGGCGGCGAGCGCCGGGCGGACGAGGGGAACGACGATGTACCAGAAGATGCTCAGCTCCGAGAACCCGTCCACGCGCGCGGACTCGATCAGGGCGTCTGGCAGCTCGCGGATGAAGTTGCGCATGAACAGGGTGCAGAACCCGGTCTGGAACGCGATGTGGAACACGACCAGCGCCCAAACCGTGTCGTAGAGCGGGAAGACGTGGATCATCAGGTTCCGCACCGGGATCATCAGGATCTGGAACGGGACGAAGTTGCCGGCGATGAAGATCGCGAAGAGCAGGGTAGCGCCGGGGAAGCGATAGCGGGCGAGCGCGAAGCCGGCCATGGTCGAGACGGCGAGCGCCCCCGCGACGGCGGGCAGGGTGATGCACACGGAGTTGAGCAGGTACTGCCCCATGGGGGAGGAGGTGAACACCTGCGTGTAGTTCTGGACGAGGCGGAACTCGGTAGGCCAGCCCCAGAAATTGCCGCGCGAGAGGTCGTCGAGCGAGCGCACGGAGGTCAGCGCGATGGCGAGCAGCGGCAGCAGCCACACGATTAGGCTGACCGGCAGCGCCACGCCGTAGAGGGCGCGCGGAAGCGGTCCCGCCCTTTGGATGGGTGCTGGAAACACTAGCGTCGCTCCCGGCGCAGCATGGAGACGAGGAAGAACGCGATCCAGATGTCCATGATGAGGAACAGAACCGTCGCGATGGCGGCGCCGTAGCCGTAACGAAATGCGGTGAAGGTCTGCTGATACATGTAGTAGGAGAGGACCTGCGAGGAGTTGAACGGCCCGCCCGCCGTCATGATAGAGATCAGGTCGAAGCTGCGCAGCGCGCCGACGACCGAGACCACGATGGCGATGAAGGTCGCGGGCCGAAGCTGGGGCAGGATAACGTAAACCAGCATCCGCCAGCCCGCAGCACCATCGAGCCGCGCCGCCTCGACCAGCTCCGGGCTGACGGCCGTCAGCCCGGTGAGGTAGAGGATCATGCAGTAGGCCGTCTGCGGCCAGAGTCCGGCGAGTATGACGCCGAAGGTCGCCCAGCGCTCATCCCCGAGGACGTTGACGCCTGGCAGATTGAGGGCGCCGAGGACGGCATTGAGCAGGCCGAAATCCGGGTTTAGGAACCACGAGAACACCAGTCCGACCACGACCTGACTGATGACGAACGGGAAGAAGAACAGGGACTTCACCAGGCGAATGCCGAAGACCTGCTGGTTGAGGAACAGGGCGAGCGCCAGCCCGAAGGCGGGCGCCAGCATGTATGCGATCAGCCACCAGAGGTTGTTCAGCAGGGCGGTGTAGAACACCGGGTCGGAGAACAGCTCCGCGTAGTTGCCGAAGCCGACGAAGCGCGGGGCCTTGATCCCGTCCCAGTCGTTCAGCGACAGCCACAGGCTGTCTGCCACCGGCCAGACGACGAACACGGCGAAGAGGGCGCAGGCTGGCGCGAGCAGGATGGCGGGCGTGAGCCGCATCTGGTTGCGCCGCCACCAGGAGGAGCGCACCGTGACGCTGCCCGATGTAGCCGTTGCGGAGAGCGCCGCCTCTGCCATGCTTACCCGACGCTCCCGCCGCCGCGGTGGCCGCGTTTGACGGGAGAGGGCACTGGATCGTTCAATGCTCAGCCCGCTCGCGTCAGAGCGACCCGTAGATCCGGGTCCGGGCGCGCTCGATGTTGGCGAGCACGGAATCGAGCCGCCCCGGCTTCACCATGAACTCCTGGAAGCCCTTCATGGCGACGTTGGCGAGGTCCTCGCTGGTGTCGCGGTCGAGGAACTGGGTGAGGTAGGAAGCCGAGTCGAGGAGCTTCTTCCCGGCCTGTAGGAAGCGGTCGTCCGGCACGGCCGCTTGCTTGTTGGCGGGAATCTGCTTGAAGTCCCGGTTCACCTCCGCCTGCACGTCAGGGCGCATCATGAAGACGAGCATCTTGCGCGCGTCGTCCTTGTTCTTGGCGCCTGCGGGAATGTGGATGGACTGCATCGGCGCCTCCTCCGCGTCCGCCACGCCGGGCTCCACTTGCGGGAACGGCGTGAAGTCCATCTTGGGCGCAATCTCGGGCGGGAAGCCCTGGGTGATGAAGTTGCCGATCAGCATCATCGCCGCCTTGCCCTGGTAAAGCAGCGTCTGGCTCTCCTGCCAAGTGAGGCTGGTGTGGTTGCGGACGAAGCAGTCCTTGTCGAGCAGCTCCTTCCACCGGGCGAAGACGGCCTTCACCTTGGGGTCCTGCCAGCTTGCCTTGCCGGCCATGAGCTGCATGTGGAACTGGTAGCCATTGGTGCGCAGGTCGAGGTAGTCGAACCACCCGGCGGTCGTCCACAGCTCCTTGCTGCCGAGCGCGATCGGCTCGACGCCCTGGGCGCGCAGCTTCGTGCAGGCATTCAGCAGGTCGTCCCAGGTCTTGATCTGCTGGACACCCGCCTTGTCGAGCAGGTCGCGCCGGAAATAGAGGCCCCACTGGTAGTAGCTGTAAGGCACGCCGTATTGCTTGCCATGGTCGGTCACGAGGTCGATCGCGCCGCCGAACTCCTGCTTCGCCTTCTCCGTCCACAGATCGCTCACGTCGAGCAGCAGGCCAGGCGACGAGAACTGCCGCATCCGCTCGCCTGAATACCACAGCACCACGTCCGGCGGCGCCGAGGTGAGCCAGTTGCGGATGGACTGCTTGTAGCTCTCCCGGTCGTAGATGTTCAGCTTGACGTTGACGCCGGGGTTCTCCTGCTCGAAGTGCTTGGCCACCCACTCGAACGCCGCCTTGGCGCCGGGTTCCGAGGCGTCGGCGTTGAACACTAGCGTGCTCGCCCAGGCGGGCACGGCGGCGAAGATGGCGGCCGCGCAGACGGTGGCAGCGAGCCGGGACAGGCCCATGCGTTCCTCCCATTCGTTCACATGCCGCCAGGGCGGGTAGCGTCGCCGGCCGGAGGCGCGGCGACGCTACCCGCCCTGGCGCTTCCCTGTCACCCGGCTTCGTGCGAACTTTCTCTGATGGCCCGTTCGGGGGAGCAGAGGATGGACATGCCGGCGGTGGCGGTCGAGGATCTGCACAAGCGGTTCGGGGATGCGGAGGTGCTGCGCGGCATCTCGCTCGCCGCGCACGAGCACGAGGTCATCGCGATCATCGGCAGCAGCGGCTCCGGCAAGAGCACTCTGCTCCGCTGCATCAACCTGCTCGAGATTCCGGACCAGGGGCGCATCACTGTTGCGGGCGAGCGGGTCGAGATGCGCTTGCGCGGCGGCAGGCCGGTGCCCGCCGACCCGCGTCAGGTGGAGCGCTTGCGCCAGCGCTGCGGCATGGTGTTCCAGCAGTTCAACCTTTGGCCGCACATGACCGTGCTGCAGAACGTCACCGAGGCGCCGGCCCACGTGCTCGGTCTGGGCAAGCGGGCGGCGGTCGCCCGCGCCGAGGAGATGCTGGCCAAGGTCGGGCTGGCGCACCGCGGGGACGCCTATCCGGGCCAGCTCTCCGGCGGTCAGCAGCAGCGCGTCGCCATCGCCCGCGCGCTTGCGATGCAGCCCGCCGTTCTGCTGTTCGACGAGCCGACCTCGGCGCTCGACCCCGAGCTGGTCGGGGAAGTCTTGAAGGTGATGCAGGACCTCGCGGGCGAGGGGCGGACGATGCTGGTCGTGACGCACGAGATGGGCTTCGCCCGGCACGTCGCGACCCGCGTCGTCTTCCTCGACGGCGGGCAGGTGGAGGAGGAAGGGCCGCCGCAGCAGGTGTTCGGCGCGCCCGCGTCCGAGCGCTGCCGGCAGTTCCTCTCCCGCATGTTGACGCATTAGAGCGCACGCGACGGAATAGGAGACCTCTCGATGAAGCATTGGTTCCTCGGCCTGCTAGCGGCGGCTGGCATCGCGGCGGCGGTCCCGACGAGCGCGGCGCAGGCGCAGGGCGACGTCGTGCGGATCGCGACCGAGGCCGACTACGCGCCGTTCGAATACAAGGACGCCAGCGGCCAGCTGAAGGGCTTCGAGATCGAGCTAGGCAAGCGCCATGTGCGCCGCCGCGCACCTGAAATGCCAGTGGGTCAACATGGACTTCGACAGCATGATCGCAGCACTCGACGCTCACAAGGTGGATGCCATCCTGTCGCAGATGTCCATCACGCCCGAGCGCGAGAAGAAGGTCGCCTTCACCAACGCGATCACGCTGGCCCCGGCCCGATTCGTCGCCGCCAAGGGCTCGACGATCACCGACGATCCCGCGACTCTCAAGGGCAAGATCCTCGGCGTGCAGAGCGGCACGACGCACGAGACCTATGCCCGGCAGAAGCTCGGCGGCATCGTGGACATCAAGGTCTATCAAGGGCAGGACGAGGCGTTCCAGGACCTCAAGGCCGGGCGCATCGACGCGACGCTCGCGGACAGCACGATCGAGTTCGACTGGCTGCAGAAGGACGGCAAGGGCGACTACCAATACGTCGGCAAGCCGCTGGACGATCCCGCGATCTTCGGCACCGGCACCGGCATCGCCGTACGCAAGGACGATACCAAGTTGTTGTCCGAGCTGAATGCCGCGCTCGCCGAGGTGAAGAAGGACGGCACCTTCCAGAAGATCAACGCCGAGTATTTCCCGTTCAGCATCGAACCGAAGTAGCCGGCGGGACACCGTGCGCCTCTTCAACAAGCGAGTGGCCGACCGCTACTACGGCTATCGGGGCTTTCAATAAGGTAGGAGCTGGTCCCATGGTTCGAGAGGCAAGCCTGCGATGAGCGACGAGCCTGACAACATCCTCGTAATCTACATGCGTCGGCTCGATACGAAGATGGATACGGTGCTGGACCGACTGGGGTCGCTTGAGCACCGCATGACCACGCTCGAAATCCAGGTCGCGAACCTGACCGCGACCGAGACAAACCACTACGCCAGCGTGGCGAGCCGCTTGGACACGACGCAACAGCGGCTTGATCGAATCGAGCGTAGACTCGACATCGTGCCGGCATGAATACCACGGTTCTTTGACTGTCCGCAGATGATCGACCTGCATGGCTACGCGGGACAGCTCGCGCAGGGAACGCTGGTCACGCTCGAGGTCGCATTCTCGTCCCTCGTCTGCGGCCTTTTCGTCGGCATCGTCTGGGCGCTCGGCAAGCTATCCCCGCGCGCCTGGGTGCGCGCGCCCTGCATCTGGCTCGGCAACCTGCTGCGCGGCGTGCCCGAGTTCGTCATCCTGCTGATCTGCTACTTCGGGCTGACGACGCTGCTCTACCGCACGACGGGCGGCAGCGTGAACCTCAGCCCCTTCGCGGGCGGCGTCTTCGCGCTCTCGGTGGTGTTCGCGGCCTATTCGTCCGAGAGCTTCCGCGGCGCGTTCCTCGCCGTGCCGCGCGGTCAGATCGAGGCGGCGCGGGCGCTCGCTATGCGGCCGCGCGACATCTTCTTCCGCATCCACCTGCCCCAGGCCTGGCGTCTCGTCCTGCCCAGCCTGAACAACCAGTGGCAGAGCCTGCTGAAGGACACGTCCCTGGTCTCCGTGCTCGGGCTAGAGGAGCTTATGCGCAAGGCGGACATCGCCGCGCAGGTCACGAAGGCGCCCTTCGTCTTTTTCCTGGCCGCCGCCTTTGTCTATCTGTTCTTCCTCAACCTCTCGAACCCGGTGTTCCGCGCCCTGGAGCGACGGGCGAGCCGCGGCATCGTGCGGCGCTGACCATGGGGGCCTGGCTCGCCGGGTGGGCGGACGACATCGCCGCCGCGGCGCCCGCCTTCGCGGGCGGGCTGTGGATGACGGTGCAGCTCCTCGTGATCACGTCGCTGATCGGCCTCGTGCTCTCCGTGCCGCTCGCGCTCGCGCGGCTGTCGCGCTCGCCGCTGATCGCCCTGCCTGCCGCGGCCTATTCCGGCTTCTTCCGGGGCACGCCGCTTCTCGTGCAGATCTTCTTGATCTACTACGGCCTCGCGCAGTTCGGCTTCGTGCGCCACTCGTTCCTCTGGGACGTGCTGCGCTACGCCTACCCCTGCGCGCTGATCGCCTTCTCGCTCAACATGACGGCCTACGTCGCCGAAGTCGTGCGCGGCGGCATCTTAGGTGTGCCGCGCGGCGAGGTGGAGGCGGCGACGGCATTAGGGATGCGGCCCTGGACGCGCCTAAGGCGCATCATCCTGCCCCGCGCCTACGGGCTGATGCTGCCGGCGCTGAGCAACGAGGTGGTGATCCAGCTCAAGTCCACCTCGCTCGCGAGCACGATCACCCTGCTCGACGTCACCGGGGTCGGCCGCCGCCTCGCCGCCGCCAGCTACTCGACCGATCCGCTGCTGGTGGCGGGTGCGATCTACATCGTGCTGACCTTCATGATCGCGCGCGTTTTCCGCGGGCTGGAATGGGTCTTCAACCGTCACTTGCAGGTTTGACATCGGAGTGCATGTCACCCCATCCAGGGTGGCACCGGCAATCCCTTCTCCCGCAGGAACCGCGGATTGAACAGCTTGCTCTGATAGCGCGCTGCCCCGTCGCACAGCACGGTGACGATGGTGTGCCCCGGCCCCATCTCGCGCGCTACGCGCTTCGCCGCCGCCACGTTGATCCCTGACGAGCCGCCGACGGCCAGCCCTTCGTGCTGCACCAGGTCGAACATCTGCTCCAGCGCCTCACTGTCCGGAATGCGCACGGCGTCGTCCACTTGCACCCCCTCCAAATTGCCCGGCACCCGGCTCTGGCCGATCCCCTCCGTGACCGAGCTGCCCTGCACGGTGAGGTCCTGCAGCTTAACCCAGCCGTAGAGTGCGCTTCCTTCCGGATCGGCCAGGACGATCCGCACGCCGGGCTTGTGCGCCTTGAGGGCGAGCGAGACGCCCGCGAGCGTGCCGCCCGTGCCGCAGGCGCAGGTGAAGGCGTCCACCCGGCCTCCCGTCTGCCGCCAGATCTCCTCGCCGGTGCCGACCCGGTGCCCCTCGCGGTTCGCGAGATTGTCGAATTGGTTGGCCCAGAACGCCCCAGTCTTCTCGGCCAGGCGCCGGCTCACGTGAACGTAGTTGCCCGGATCGCGATACGGCTTGGCCGGGACGAGCCGCAAATCCACGCCGAGCAGGCGCAGCGCGTCCTGCTTCTCCTGGCTCTGCGTCTCGGGCATGACGATCACGGTGCGGTAGTCGAGCGCGTTGGCGACGACGGCGATGCCGATGCCGGTGTTGCCGGCCGTTCCCTCGACGATGGTGCCGCCGGGCGGGAGGGCGCCGCTGCGCACGGCGTCGAGAATGATGGCGGCACCGGCCCGGTCCTTCACCGAGCCGCCGGGGTTCATGAACTCGGCCTTGCCCAGGATCAGGCAGCCGGTCACCTCGCTCGCGCGCCGGAGGCGGATCAGCGGCGTGTTGCCGATCGCGGCTAGCAAGCCATCGGCCCATCCCGTCTGCTCGTCGCCCATGCTAAGCCACCTTCCGCGAACGCGAGGGAGGCTTAGCATGGTGGAGAACGTCGCGCCGAGAGACGCTTGGGAAACCCTGCTCCGCGATCCCGGCGCGCAACTCGTGGATGTGCGCACGCAGCCGGAGTGGGCCTTCGTCGGCCTGCCCGACCTCGGGCAGGCGAGCAAGCAGCCCGTGCTGATCCCGTGGCAGGTCTATCCGACCATGCAGGTCAACAGCAGCTTCGCCGACCATCTGCGCGAGGCCGGGCTCGACCCGGAGAGCAAGCTCTACTTCCTCTGCCGGAGCGGCGGGCGCAGCCTGGCCGCCGCTGCCGCTGCCCAGGCGGCGGGATTCGCGAACAGCTACAACGTCGCAGACGGGTTCGAGGGACCGACGGACGAGGAGGGCCACCGCGGCACCGTCGCCGGCTGGAAGGCGGAGGGGCTGCCCTGGCGCCAGCGCTGATGCTCTGCCCGGCCGGTCCCCTACTGGTCGTAGAGCACCTTGATCACCGTGAGCCAGGGCCAGCGCGTGTCCAGCACCGTGCCATCCGGCATCGCGAGCTTGCCATCGTTCGTGACCGGAACGTGCTTCAGGGTCACTGAGCCGTCCACATTCCCACCGATGACCACGTCCTGGCCCGGCGTGGTCCGCACGACCATGTCGCAATGGGCGGGGAACGTCGGCGCTGGCAGGTTGCTGAAGTGCATCGTCGCAGCGAAGCCGCGGCCCATGCAGACGAGATCGCCCGGCAGCGGCGCGTAGTCCTGCAAGGGATAAGCCTTGATCGCATAGCCGCCCTCGACGGCCGCATTGATGTAGTAGGAATGGACGGGCGTATACGGAAAGCGCGATCCGGCGCCTGCGACGCGCATGACATAGGAGATGAAGGCGGCCGACCAGGCGTGCGGGTCGTCGCCCGGCGGGAACTCGGTGCCCGTGCCGTCATACTTGCTAGTCCAGTCCTGGGTGCGCGTGCCGTCGTCCTGGCCGATGAACCAATAGTCGCCGACGCGCTCCCACATGCCGGGCTGGCGGTCGGGGCGGTTCTCGCCCGCATCCGGGCGCGTGTTCGGCGGGTCGTCGTCCATGGCCTGACCGAAGGCGCGCCACTCGCGCAGCACGATGGCGACGGCGTTCGCGCGGAAGAACGGCTCGTCCGGCCGGCTCGCGTACGGGGGCACGTTGGGCTCCGTAGCAGCGAAGCCGGCGCGGCGAGAGGATGCCTGCTTGGTAACAGGGGTGGGGCCGTGACCTCCACTGCACGCCGCGAGCAGGAGCGGTAGGGCGAGCAGGGATAACCGCTTCATCGCCCGGCAGCGATGGCACAGTTAGGCCAGCGACTCAACAACGGCGAGGTCGGCGCAAGCATCAACAAAGAGACAGGTGAGACTGCACTATGTGGAGAGGGTGCGGACGCTCAGCGCTGCTCCGGAAATAACTCGCCCAATCCCTCCACCGTCGCGTCACACCGGCCGCGCTCGGTGATGAGTCCGGTGACGAGTTCGGGCCGGGGTCACGTCGAAGGCAGGGTTGGCCGCGGGACTTCCCGTCGGCACCACGCGCACGGTCGCGACCTGGCCGTCGAGGCCGCGCCCGGTGACGGTCGTGACTTCCGTGGCCTCGCGCTCCTCGATGGGAATCTCGGCGACGCCGTCGCTGATCGCCCAATCCACAGTGCTCGACGGCAGCGCGACCCAGAACGGCACGCCGTTGTCGCGGGCGGCGAGCGCCTTGAGATAGGTGCCGACCTTATTCGCCACGTCGCCCGCGCGCGTCACCCGGTCGGCGCCGACGATGACCAGGTCCACCTGGCAGTGCTGCATCAGGTGACCGCCCGCGTTGTCGCTGACGACGGTGTGCGGGACGCCGTGCTTGCCCAGCTCCCACGCGGTCAGCGCCGCCCCCTGATTGCGCGGGCGCGTCTCGTCCACCCAGACATGCACGGGGATGCCGGCATCGTGCGCCTTGTAGATGGGTGCCAACGCCGTGCCCCAGTCCACCGTGGCGAGCCAGCCCGCGTTGCAGTGGGTAAGCACATTGACCGGCTGGCCAGGCTTGCGCCCCTCCGTCTGAGCGGCCTCGAAGAGCGGCTTGCCGTGCTCGCCGATGCTCTCGCACTCGGCGACGGACTCGTCCGCGATCGCAGCGGCCTCGGCGTAGGCGACGCGGGCGCGCTCGCCATGGGCGGTGTTGCGCAGCCGGATGAGCATCCGCTCCAGCGCCCAAGCCAAATTCACGGCGGTCGGCCGCGTTGCCGCGAGAAGGGCGGCGGCCTGCTCCATGCTGTCCACCTGTGCATCCTCGCGCACGGCTAGCGCGAGACCATAGGCCGCGACGGCGCCGATCAGCGGCGCGCCGCGGACCTGCATGGTGCGGATCGCGTGCGCGGCCTCGCGCAGCGTGGTCAGCCGCAGGAGATCGAGCGACCAGGGCAGCCTCGTCTGGTCGAGGATTTGGACCGACCAGCCGTCCGCCTGGTCCACCCACACGCTGCGGAAAGGAGTGCCGTCTATCTTCATGAGTCCGACCTTATGGACCGGAAACCCGGCGCAAGCCTAAATTCTCGCCAGATAGGGTTCCAAGGCGGCCAAGCTCTCCAAATTGTGCGCCGGTGCGAACAAGTCCACGTACGGCAGCGCCGCCGCCATGCCGCGGGCTTCCGGCGCGTAGCCCTCCCAGCCCAGCATCGGGTTGAGCCAGACGATCCGCCGGCAGCGGCGGCGCAGCGACGCCATCGCCTGCCCAAGCGTCTCGGGCGGGCCGGTGTCGTAGCCGTCCGAGACGATGATCAAGCGCGCTCCGCCCGCGCAGCGCCCGCTTCGCATGCCAGCGGTCGAACGTGGCCAGGCTCTCGCCGATGCGCGTGCCGCCCCCGACGCCCTGGGCGATCAGCGCCAGCCGCTCGACCGCGCGGCCTGGGTCGCGCTCGCGCAGTGCCGGGCTCACGTGGACCAGGCGGGTGTGGAAGACGAAGACTTCAGTCTCCTGAAAGCACGCGAGCATCCCGTGCATGAAGCGGACGAATACGGTGGTGTAGAGATTCATCGAGCCGGAGGCGTCGAGCAGCAAGGCGAGGCGCAGCGGTTTGGGGCGGCGGCGGCAATGGACCAGGTCGAGCATGGTGCCGCCGCGCGCGACGCTGCCGTGAATGGTGGCGCGGAGGTCGAGGCGGGCACCGCGGCGGCTCGCCCGCTCGCGCCGGGTAAGCCGGGCGCGCATCGCCCGCGCGAGCCGGGCGGCGAGGGCGTGGGTGGCGAGCAGATCGTCGGGATCGGCGATGTGCCGGAAATCCGTCCGCTCCAGGCTCTCGGCCGTCGAGGCGCCGGCGCGCCGGCCCGACCCGCCGGGCGCTTCGTGCGCCTTGCCACGCTCGGTGCGGTCCGGGGTCGTGCCCTCGCCAACCGGCGTGCTGCCCGGCATGATGCTGCGCCCCGGCCCTGCCTGCGGCGGAGTGCCGAACACGCGCGTCGCCGATCTCATCCCGTGCTCAAGCCAGAACGCGTCGAAGATCTCGTCGAAGCGCTGCCAATCCGGCTGGCGCGAGCAGAACAGGCTGCGCAGCGCCGCCCGGAGCGGCGCGGGCCGTAAGGCTGCGTCCCCGGCGAGGATCACCAGCGCGTCGCGCGCCTCGGCCAGCCCGGCGATGAAGCCGTTGTCGCGCAGCACCCTGGTGAAGGCGGCCAATTGGTTGCGGATACCGAGGTTGTCCTCGGTCTTAGGCGACACGGCCGAGCAGCCGGTCCGTAACCGGGCGGGACAGGCGCGTGCGGTCCTCCGCAGTCTTGACCAGCGCCATCAAGGTCGCGTGCAACGCCTCTGGATCGTCGTGCAGCCGCCGGATGCCGAGCCCGACCAGCGCTGCCGCCCAGTCCAGCGTCTCGGCCACGCCCGGCACCCGGCGCAACTCCTCCTTGCGAATCGCGCCCACCATGCGGGCCACCTGCAACGCCAGCGCCACGTCGATGCCGGGCAGGCGTGCGAGCAGGATGCGCGCCTCCCGGTCCACGTCGGGGAAGTCAACGTAGTGAAAGAGGCAGCGCCGCCGCAGCGCGTCCGACAGCTCGCGCGTGTTGTTCGAGGTCAGCACGACGCGCGGGATCGTGGTCGCGGTGATGGTGCCTAGCTCGGGGACCGTGACCTGGAAGTCCGACAGCAATTCCAGGAGGAAGGCCTCGAACTCCTCGTCGGCGCGGTCCACTTCGTCGATCAGCAGCACCGGCGCCGCTGGGCTGGCGGATCGAGGCGAGTAGCGGGCGTTCCAGAAGATACTCTTCCGAGAAGATGCGCGTCTCGATGGCGCGCGCGTCGCCGGGCGCACCCGCCGCCTCGTGCGCCTTGATGGCGAGCAATTGGCGTTGGTAGTTCCACTCGTAGAGCGCGGCGTGCTGGTCGAGTCCCTCGTAGCATTGCAGCCGGATCAGCCGGGTCCCGTGCACGGCGGCCAACGCCTTGGCGACCTCGGTCTTCCCGACGCCGGCCTCGCCTTCCAGCAGCAGCGGACGCTGCAAGAGGTCCATGAGCCACAGCGCGGTCGCCAGATCCGGATCCGCCACGTATCCCGTCCCGGCCAGGCGTTCGGCAATCGCCTCACGCGGGATCGCGGCGGCCATATTAGCCGTGCAGCCCCAGCTCCTCGGCCACCGTCCACAGCCGCCACGCATCGTGGGGCATCTGGATGTGCCCGGCGCCCAGGAACGCGAAAGCGTCGTTCACGGCATTCGAGAAGGCCGGCACGCCGCCCACGTTCGGGCTTTCGCCGACACCCTTCGCCCCGATCGGATGGTGCGGCGACGGCGTTACGGTATAGTCGGTCTCCCAGCGCGGCGTCTCGACGGCGGTGGGCAGGAAAAAATCCATGAAATTGCTGTTCAGCATGGTCCCGGTCGCGTCGTAGCGCATCTCCTGGCCCATCGCGATGGCGAAGGCCTCGGTGAGGCCGCCATGGACCTGGCCCTCGATGATCATCGGGTTGATGCGGGTGCCGCAATCGTCGAGCGCGTAGAAGCGCCGGGTCCGCGCCACGCCCGTGTCCACGTCGATGTCCATGACGCAGATATAGGCCCCGAACGGGAAAGTCATGTTGGGCGGGTCGTAGTAGTTCACCGCTTCCAGCCCCGGCTCCAGCCCCGGTGGCAAGGCGTTGTAGGCGGCCCAGGCGATCTCCTTCATGGTCTTGAAGCGCTCGGGCAGCCCCTTCACGCGGAAGCGGTCAACGTCCCATTCCAGGTCGTAGTCCGAGACTTCGAGCAGGTGGGCCGCGATCATCTGCGCCTTGGCCTTGATCTTGCGCGCACAGAGCGCCGTCGCCGCCCCGGCCACCGGGGTCGAGCGCGAGCCGTAAGTGCCGAGGCCGTAGGGCGCAGTATCGGTGTTGCCCTCCTCGATGGTGATGTCGTCGGCGGCGATGCCCAGCTCCGTCGCGATCACCTGGGCGTAGGTCGTCTCGTGGCCCTGGCCCTGGCTCTTGGTTCCCATGCGCGCGATCACCGAGCCGGTCGGGTGGATGCGGATCTCGGCGCTGTCGAACATGCCGACGCCCAGGATGTCGCAGTTGCGCGACGGCCCGGCGCCGACGATCTCGGTGAAGAACGCGACGCCGATGCCCATCAGCTCGCGCGTCTCGCCGCGGCGGAATGCCTCCTGCTTGGCCTGCTGCTCGGCGCGCAGGGTGCCGTAGCCGACCGCGTCCATCGCCTTCTGCATCGCCACGTGATAGTCGCCGCTGTCGTATTCCCAGCCGAGCGCGGAATGATAGGGGAATTGGTCGGCGCGGATGAAGTTCTTGAGGCGCAGCTCCGCCGGGTCCATGCCGAGCTTGCGCGCGAGCACGTCCATGCCGCGCTCGATGCAGTAGGCCGCCTCGGTGACGCGGAACGAGCAGCGATAGGCCACCCCGCCCGGCGCCTTGTTGGTATAGACCCCGTCCACCGCCAGCTGCGCGACCGGGAAATCGTACGACCCGGTGACGATGTTCATGAACCCAGCCGGATACTTGGTCGGGTCGGCGCAGGCGTCGAACGCGCCGTGGTCGGCGAGCACGTGCACGCGCAGCCCGGTCACCCGCCCGTCGCGCGTCGCCGCGATCTCGGTGGTCATGTGGTAGTCGCGGGCAAACGAGGTGGTGGTGAGGTTCTCCGTCCGGTCCTCGACCCACTTGACCGGAACGCCGAGCACGATCGAGGCGACGATGGCGCAGACGTAGCCCGGATAGACGCCGACCTTGTTGCCGAAGCCGCCGCCGATGTCGGGTGCGATGACGTGAACCTTGTGCTCGGGCAGGCCGGACAGGATGGACACCACGGTGCGGATCACGTGCGGCGCCTGGAACGTGCCCCAGACGGTCAGGTCTCCACGGACCTTGTCCATCGAGGCCACGCACTGGCACGTCTCCAGCGGCGAAGGGTGGACGCGCTGGTAGGAGATCAGCTCCTTGATCGTGACCTCGGCGGAGGCGAACGCGTCGTCGGTCGCCGGGCGGTCGCCTGTTTCCCAGTGAAAGACGTGGTTGGCGTGGCGGCGCGCGCCGTGGGCGCCCTCGGTCTTGCCCTCCAAGTCCTCGCGCAGCACCGGGGCGCCGTCCGCCATCGCCTGGAACGGATCGACGAGCACGGGCAGCGCCTCGTACTCCACCTCGACCAGCTCGACCGCGTCGGCCGCGATATAGCGGTCCTCGGCGACGACGAAGGCGACCTCCTGGTTCTGGTAGAGCACCTTCTCGTCGGCGAGCACCGCGGCCACGTCGCCGGCGAGGGTCGGCATGTAGTGCAGCTTGAGCGGCTTGAGGTCGGCGGCGGTCAGTACGGCGATGACGCCGGGCAGCGCCTTGGCGCGGGAGGCGTCTAGGCGCCGGATGCGCGCGTGCGCATAGGGCGAGCGCACGAAAGCGCCGAACACCATGCCGGGCAGCTTGAGGTCGTCCACGTAGTTGCCGCGGCCCTGGGTGAAGCGGACATCCTCGACGCGCTTGCGCCGGCAGCCCATGCCTTGCAGTTTCTCGGCGCGCTCCTCGCGCGAGGGGGCCATCTCGTTCATGACACAGTCTCCAAGGCCTTGGGCTTCTGGCTCGGCAGCGGCGGCGCCCAGCGCCGCGGCGGCGTGCTGGATCGCCTTGACGATGTTCTGGTAGCCCGTGCAGCGGCAGAGATTGCCTGCGATGCCCGCCCGTATCTCGTCCTCGGTCGGCCTCGGGTTCTCCTGCAGCAGCCGGTGCGCGCGCAGGATCATCCCCGGCGTGCAGAAGCCGCATTGCAGGCCGTGCATCTCGCGGAAGCTCTCCTGCAGCGCGTGCAGCGTCCCGCCCTGCGCCATGCCCTCGATGGTCGTGATCCGGCCGCCCTGCGCCTGGATCGCGAACACGGTGCAGGACTTCACCGACATGTCGTCGAGATCAACCGTGCAGGCGCCGCAATGCCCGGTATCGCAACCGATATGCGCGCCGGTCAGGCCGAGCTGCTCGCGCAGGAAATGGATCAGCAAGGTTCGTGGCTCGACCAGCGCCTCGGTTGGCTTGCCGTTGACGGTCATGCTCACCTGATGCTTGGCCATGCTTGCTCCCCTTACTTTGCCCGGTCTGCGGCGCGGGCCAGCGCCCGGCGCAGCATCACGCCGGCCATCTTCCTGCGGTACTCCGCCGGGCCGTGCCCGTCGGATGCCGGGTCGGTGGCCGCCTCCGTCACTGCGACGGCCTTGGCGACCGCCTCCGGCTCTAAACGCGTGCCGACGAGCGCCGCGCCCGCGTCGCCGACCCAGAGCGGCGTCGGCGCCACGTTCGTCAGCCCGACCGACGCCGCCTCGCATACTCTGCTAGAGGCGGGGCCGGACAGGGTGAGTATCACCGCGGCCGCCGCGGTCGCGTAATCGCCGACTTTGCGCTTGAGCTTCTCGTAGGCCCAGCCGTGGCCGCGCGGCGGCAGCTTGATGCGCACGGCGGCGAGCAATTCGCCCGGACCCAGCGCGGTAATGTAGGCGCCGAGATAGAACTCCCGCGCCGGAACCGCCCGCTGCCCCTGCGGGCCTTCGACCAAATACTCGGCGTCGAGGCACTGCATGAGCGCCGGCATGTCGTTGCCGGGGTCGCCGTTGGCGACGTTACCGCCGAGCGTGCCCATGTAGCGGACCTGCGGGTCAGCGATGAGCGCCGC
Organism: uncultured Alphaproteobacteria bacterium; assembly: GCA_963839135.1. Lineage (GTDB taxonomy): Bacteria > Pseudomonadota > Alphaproteobacteria > Acetobacterales > Acetobacteraceae > CAWKEH01. Next base: position 393 of record CAWIUA010000003.1, on the reverse strand, counting down.
GACCTCGCCGATGATCGGCAGGCGCTCGGCCAGCTGCGCCGAGCCGAGCATCTCGTGCTGCGTGACCATCGCACCGATCACCACGGCCTCGCCCTCTTGGCTGATCCGCCGCAGCTCCGGGATGCCGCGCAAATCGACGAGGTGGGCCGGCACCGCGAGCCGCATCTTCATCATCGGGATGAGGCTGTGCCCGCCCGCGAGCGGCCGGGCGTCCTCGCCCAATGTGCCGAGCAACGCGACCGCCGCTGCGGTCGAGGACGGCCGATGGTAGTCGAAGCTTCCCGGGATCATGCGATCCTCCCTGAGCCCGCCGGTTCTTCGTGCTACTTATGGGTTCTCACGCCATCGTGCGCCCACTTCCGGCGGGTTCGCAAGCCTGGCTCACCGTGCTCC
>CAWIUA010000002.1:0-116608 GCA_963839135.1 uncultured Alphaproteobacteria bacterium | reverse complement strand
AGGCGGCGGGCTTGTTGCCGTTGTGCTTCTCCAGGACGACCTGGATGTACTTCATCTCGATGTCGCGGAGCGTCGGGGTCCCCTCGGGGATCGGGAAGTGGGGGCCGGCGACGGCCGGGGCGGCGGGCGAGGCGGTGCCGGACCGGCGGGGCGGCGGGCGGGGATCTGGGTCGGCAGGTGCTCGGGGCGGATCGGGCCGCCGCCGGCGAGGATCGTGGCGCGCTCGATGGCGTTGGCCAGCTCGCGGATGTTCCCCGGCCAGTCGTGCGCCATCAGCGTCTCGATCGCCTCGGGCGTCAGCGTCGACGTCCGCGCCCGCCGCGCGCGAGCGCGAACCGGGTCAGCATGTGCTGGGCCAGCAGCGGGATGTCCGCCTTCCGCTCGCGCAGGGGCGGCAGGTGGATCTCGAACGTGTTGAGGCGGAAGAAGAGGTCCTCGCGGAACTGCTCGGCCTCGATCATCTCGCGGAGGTCGCGGTTGGTCGCGCAGAGGACGCGGACGTCGACGCGGAACGGGTCGTTCTCGCCGACGCGGCGGATCTCGCCCGACTCGAGGAACCGGAGCAGCTTGACCTGCACGCTCTTGTCCAGCTCGCCGACCTCGTCGAGGAAGAGCGTGCCGCCGTTGGCGACCTCGAAGAGCCCCTTGCGGTGGGCGTCGGCCCCGGTGAACGCCCCCTTGCGGTGGCCGAACAGCTCGCTCTCGACGAGGTTCTCGGGCAGGGCGCCGCAGTTGACCGGGATGAACGCGCTGGCCGGCGCGGTGGCTCTTGTCGTGGAGGTTGCGGGCGATCAGCTCCTTGCCGGTGCCGGTCTCGCCCAGGATCATCACGCTGGCGTCGGTCGGCGCGATCGTGTCGATCAGGCGGCGGACGGCCTGCATCGACGGCGTCTCGCCGATCAGGGTCGGCGTCCCCTCGGCCGCCTTGAGCCGGGTCTCCAGCGCGGTCGCCTTGTTGGCCAGGTCGCGGCGCTCGGCGACCCGGTTGAGGATCACCTCGAGCTCGGCCCACTTGCACGGCTTGGTCAGGTAGTCGAACGCCCCGAGCCGCAGCGCCTGCACGGCCGTGTCGACGGTGGCGTGGCCGGTGAGGATGATGACCTGGGTCTCGGGGCTGAGCTGGCGGATCTTGCCCAGGACCTCGATCCCGGTCAGCCCGGGCATCCGCAGGTCCAGCAGCGCGGCGTCGTACGACCCCTTCTCCAGCGCCGCAGGGCCGCGGCGCCGTCGGGGCAGACGGTGACCTCGTGCCCCAGCCGGGGCAGCTCCATCTGCATCAGGTCGCGGAGGTGGGCCTCGTCGTCGGCGAACAGGATGCGGAGGCCGCCCTGGTGTGTCTTCTCCATGAGACTCGTCTCCTCCGTGAGACTCGTCCGTCGTCGCCGACGGCGCGCGACGGTCGGACCGAGGTCCGGCTCGACGGACCGTGGCATCGATCGGCCAATGACCGACGCGACGACTAAGCGGCACCGCTGACCGTTGCCGCCCGGCCGTCGCCGCGGCCCGTGGCCCGTCGGCGCGGCGGCCGCCGGCTCCGGCGCCGGCGGCTCGGCCGGCGTCCTCGGCCGGGCGGACCGGGAGGCGGACGGTGAACGTCGCCCCCTGGCCCTCGCCGGGGCTGGTGGCGGCGATCTCGCCGTGGTGCTGGCTGACGATCCGGTGGGTGATCGACAGGCCCAGGCCGGTCCCCTTGCCGACCCGCCGCTTGGTGAAGAACGGCTCGAAGATGTTCTCGAGGACCTCGGGCGGCATCCCGCAGCCGTCGTCGGCGAAGGCCATCTCGGCCATCCCCTCGGCGTGCCGGAGGTCGATCCGGAGCGTCCCGCCGGGCTCCATCGAGTCGAGCGCGTTGACGACCAGGTTCAGCACGACCTGCTTGATCTCCTGGCCGTCGACGTGGGCCAGGACCGCCTCGCGGGGCTGGAAGGCGATCGGCTTGCCGCGGTACTTGCCCATGTGGCGGATCATCTCGACGACCCCCTGGATCAGGCCGGCGAGGTCGGTCCGCTCGCGCTGGATGTCGCCGCAGCGGGAGAAGTCCAGCAGCTTCTCGGTGATGCTCTTGCAGCGGAACGCCTCCTCCTGGATCATCCGCAGGTAGTTGCGGACGACCTTGGCGTCGGCCGCCGTCGCCGTCGCCGTCGAGCATCGGGCGCGAGGCGGTTCTCCAGCGCCTCGGAGCAGAAGGCGATCGAGGCCAGCGGGTTGTTGATCTCGTGGGCGACGCCCGCGGCGAGGAAGCCGACGCCGGCGAGCCGCTCGGAGCGGACGAGCTGGCGGCTCCGCTCCTGGACCTGGCGCTCGAGGTCGGCGTAGGTGACGCTGAGCCGGGCGGTCATGTCGTTGAACGCCTCGGCCAGGGCCTGCATCTCGTCGCCGGTGTTCAGGTCGATCTTGTAGTCGAACGCCCCCCGCGCCACCCGGCGGACGCCGCGCTGGAGGAGGCGGACCGGGTAGAGGACCCAGCGGTGGAACAGCGCCGCCAGGCCGCAGAGCATCGCCAGCACGGTCAGGGCCGAGGTCCAGACGATCACCCGGCTCGTCTGGTACTGCCGCTGCGACATCGAGCAGGATCGCGTAGAAGTCGCGGTGGAGCTTGTCGGGCAGCTCCATCGCCCGGTGGTTCAGCCGGTCGATCCGGCGCGGCCGACCGCGGCCGGGCTCGCCGGCCTCGGCGAGCACCTCGGGGTGCCGGCCAGGTAGACCGACGTGCCGGGCAGGACCGGCTCGACCTTCGAGCCGGGGTCGAGCTCGGCGAGGATCGCGGCCAGGTCGTCGTCGATGACGAACGCCAGGCCCAGCTCGTCGCGGCCGTCGTCGGCCCGGTTGCCCCGGGTCGTGTTCTTCCGCAGCTCGGTGTGGTAGCCGATCAGGGCCTGCTGCGCGTCCGCGACCTGCGCCTCCAGCGCCGCCGCTCCTCGGGCGTCCCGTCGTGCGGGGCAGCTCCAGCCGCGACGACCTCCTGGAGCAGCTCCTTCGACGCCCCCAGCTCGCGGAGCTGGTCGACGAGCGTCAGGTTGCTGGCGTGGAACGCGTGCAGGCCGAAGATCGAGCCGCCCATCAGGGTGAGCATCATCCCGACGACCAGGCTCAGCCCGGCGATCAGCTTGACGCGGATGGGCCACTTGGGCATGGCGACGACCTCCTTGTCGCGTGGCGAGCGGACGCATTCCGTAGTCCGGCCGCACGATCTCGAGCCGGACTATACCACACCCCCCCCCGCCTCAAAGGGACTTCGCCCGGGTTTTCCTCAAGTCCCTCGAGTCCGGGGCCCGGGGGGCGTGGCGGGCGGCGCATGGCTTAGGAGTGACGCGGTCGGCCGCGGGATCGGCCTGGGACAACCGGGCCGCACGGATCGGGGGCCGGTCGGATGGACCGGCCTGCGGCACCCGGCATGACTTCAACCGCGACACTCCCACGGCTCTCGATAATTCCCAAAAAGGTCGATTGCGCGGGCCGGGTCGTGCAGTAATGGGTGGGGATCGTTGATTTCGAAGGGGGGTGAGCCAGATGACGACCGGGCGCCACGGTTCCGCCCTGGAACACGTCCAGCGGCTCTTCGGCGGGGGGACCGTCGCGGGCTCGGCGGAGGGGCAGCTCCTGGAGCGGTTCGTGGCCCGCCGCGACGAGGTCGGCGTTCGAGGCGCTCGTGGCCCGGCACGGGCCGATGGTCCTGGGCGTCTGCCGGCGCGTGCTGCGCCGACCCGCACGACGTCGAGGACGCCTTCCAGGCCACCTTCCTCGTCCTGGCCCGCAAGGCCGGCGTCGCTCCGCGACGCGCGACCGCTCGGCCCCTGGCTCCACGGCGTCGCCCGCCGCGTCGCCGTCCGGCGCCGGGCCGACGCCGCCCGCCGGCGCGGCCCGCGAGCGGCCGGGCGGTCGAGCCGAGCGGCCGAGCGCCGCCGGCCGACGCCGGACCGGCGCGACCTCCGGGCGGTCCTCGACGAGGAGATCGCCCGGCTCCCCGAGAAGTACCGGGCGCCGATCGTGCTCTGCTACCTCGAGGGGCTGACCCACGAGGAGGCCGCCGCGCGGCTCCGCTGGCCGGTCGGCACGGTCCGGAGCCGGCTGGCCCGGGCGCCGCGACCGGCTCCGCGCGGCCCGGCTGCCCGCCGCGGGCTGGCCCCGTCGGGCGGCCGACGGTCGCCGTGCCGGTGCCGGCCGCGCCGCCAATCGACGGTGAGTACCGCGGTCCACGTCTTGATGAAACAAGGGGCGGCCGGGGTGGTCTCGGCCGGCGCGATCACCCTGGCGGAAGGAGTGTCGACGACCATGTTCGCGAACAAGCTCAAGCTGATCGCCGTGGCCCTGTTCACGGCCGGCCTCGTCTCGGCCGGGACCGGCGGCCTCGCGCGGCAGGCCGACGAGGGACGACCCGCCCCCGGGGCGGCGCGTACGGCCGAACCCCAGCCCCCGGGCTCGGGTGTTGGCGAACCAACCGGTGCCTCCTCCACGCCTCCCGGCGACCCCGGGGCGTCCTGGAGCGGTCCGACGCGATAGAAAGGCGTCTGGCGGAACTGCAACAGGAGGTCCGCGACCTGAGGAGCCAGCTCCGGGCCCTCGCGGAGCAACCACGCCCCCAGGCGAAGCCGGCGGCGGGGCCGGGCGGGCGGGGCGTCGCGTCCCGGCCGACCGGGGTCGAGGCGAAGCCCGCCGCCCCGGAACGACCGGACGCCGATGGCGAGCCTGAGGTCAAGTCGTCCATCCCCATCATCATGGAAACCAACTCGATCATCGCGGCGTACCCGCCCGGCGCAAGACCGGGTCCGGGTCTATAACAAAATCAACGGCACCTGGACGACCTTCAAGGCGCCGGTCGGGACGAAGGCGATGCCGGTCGACTGGACCAGGCGGATCATGGCCCTCCACCTGAGTGGGGCGGAGATCCCGTCCGTCGCGGCGTACAACCTGCGGACCGGTGCATGGTCGATCCGCGACCTGGACCCCCCGGCGCAAGGCACTGCGTCGCCGATCGTGTCCGACGAAGCGGTCGTTTATAAGATCAAGAACCGCATCTACGCCTACAGTGGTGCGAACGAGAAGTGGGACGTCGTGGAGTTCGAGAGGGGGTCGAGGCCGGCCTCGGTCAATAACCCTGGGGCATCGGCTATCAGGACTCCCGGAACTTGTACGTGTTCGACCTCAAGAAAGGCCACTGGGAACGGCTCGACTGGGAGGCCATCGAGGCCAAGCCTGACACGCGGTTTCAGTTCTACGGGGGGATGGGCGGCATCGGCGGCGGGATGATGCCCGGCTACCAAGGACAGCAGCCGGGCATGATGGGCCGCGGGACGGACGTCAGGAAGGCTGCGACACCCAAGTGAACGCCGGGGCCAGGCGGGAACCTCGAGTCTTCCCGTCCGTCCCCACCGGCGTTCGGCGTCATCTCGGGAGGCTTACCTCTGATTGGGGACTTGTCCGCCACGACCCCGACGACGAGCCCGCCGGGGCGGGTGAATCGCGGGCGTCGGGCGGATACAATCAGGGTGTCGTCGTCCGGTAACGCCCCTCACCCGAGCGCAAAGGAGTGAGCGATGCCCCGCACGCTGCCGCTGGCCGACGCCCAGCCGAAACTGGCCGAGGTCGTGGCCGGCATGGTCCGCGGTGAAGAGTTGGTGTTGACGACCGACGGCGTGCCCGTCGCCGTCCTGACCCGCACGCCCCGTACGAGTTGGCCGTCTCAGCCGGGGACGGCGAAGAACGACACGTACTGAATGGCCCGACTTCGACGCCCCGCTGGAATTGACGAAGAGCGAGGTTCAATCATGACCATGGTCACGATCGAAGAGGCCCAGGCCAGGCTCCCGCAACTGATCGACGGGCTCACCGCCGGCGAGGAAGTGTCGATCACCCGGGACCACCAGACCATCGCCAGGCTGGTCGTTCATCGCCCCACCCGATCGCCCCGACAGCCCGGTAACTGCAAGGGGATGCTGACGATCGTGTCGGACGACGACGAACACCTCAAGGACTGGGAGGATTGCATGCCGTGAGGCTGCTTCTGGATACTCACGTTCTCCTCTGGTTCCGCGCTGGACGCCCCGAGGTTGACGGCGCCGCACGGTCACCGATCGCTGACCCCGCCAACACGATCCTGGTGAGCCTTGCCTCGTACTGGGAGATCGCGATCAAGATCGGAGCCCGGAAGTACGTCTTGAACGAGCCCTACGAGGACTTCATGAGGCGGGCCATCGAGGGCAATAACATGGCGGTCCTCGCCATCGAGCCACGGCACACGGCGGGTCTCATATCCTTGCCCCATCACCATCGTGATCCCTTCGATCGGCTTTTGATCGCCCAGGCGACTCGGAAGAATATCCCGATCGTCAGCGCCGATGCGACCTTCGACGAGTACGGAGTTCCCCGGCTCTGGTGATCCACTTCCGGGGCCGATCGACAGGTCATCAGCAGGGCTGGGATGGCCCCCGGGTTCCCGCCTCAGGCGCCGAAGCCCGTCGCCCAGACGAGCGCGACGACCACCGACAGCAGGAGGGCGGCCATCCCCCGACGCATCCGGACGACCCGCCGCTGGAACGTCCGTTCGGCCTCGGGCTCGCCCACCAGGCCCTCCAGGAACGTGACCCGCCGGTGGATGCTGCCGTGCCGCCACGACCAGGCGTTCGGCCGCATCCCGTTGAGCATGGCGACGTTCGTCAGGGCGCGACGAAAATCCGGACGCCCACCGGGCAGAGCGGCACCGACAACGGCGACGGCCCTGACCGATTGCGGCCCCGCCCCGCGGGGGCCGTCGAGGTCGGCGTGGGGCGGGCATTCGGGACGTCCGCACGAGACGACCCGGCAGCCGAACACGTCGGCCTGACGCTCGAACCGCCGCGAGACGAACCCGAAGACGGCCAGGAAGTACAGCCCCACGCCCCCCAGCGTCGCCAGCGCCCGGACGACCAGCGAGGCCGTCGAGTCCCCCGTGAGCCAGGCCGCCAGGCCCGCCCGTGCCCGCCACCAGCGGCTCCAGCGATTCGAGCCGGCCAGGAACAGCACCAGCAGGCTCCCGACGATGAAGAACCCGAAGTACATGAGGTGCCGGTGCGCGATGTGGCCGACCTCGTGGCCGAACACCGCGGCGACCTCGTGCGGGCCGAGGTTCTCCAGGAGGGCGTCGGTAAGAGCACGTAGCGGAACCAGGGGAGCGAGCCGGTCACCCCCGCGTTAACGCGGACGAGCACGCGGCGAGGGGTGAGGGTCCGGCTATAGCTCGGCGCGGGCGACCCATGGCTGTGTGTTGGGCTACGAGGAGTGGCAACGCCTGAGTGGCCAGCAGCCTTCCTGAAATCATCGCGAGCCAAAAGCACCTAGTCCTACCCGCGACCGTGGTCGCCCAGGTCGCGCTCTACTCCCGGCCCCTGTCCTCGCGAGCCCGGCAATTGCCCGCATCACGCCCGGTTTCGCCGACCTCACCATCACCTGCATTGCGCACCTGCGTCGCGCGCGCTCGTGGCCTCATCATCGCGAAGCGAAACCTGCGCAACTCCGCGCCCATGACCGCCGAGGTCGTGAACCCGTTCGCCCTGGGCTCCCCGGCTTGGGCGGCCGTTCCAGTTCAAAGCGCCTGCGAGGCGTCAAGACTTTTGAGAGAGGTTTATCTGGAACACCTGGCGTCCCGCAGGGGGATTCGAACCCCTGTTGCCGCCGTGAGAGGGGGCCAAGAATAGTCCCAAGCCATTGGCGCACTGCAGAGGAACGGCTCGATATGGCTCGGATGGTGGGAGCCGTGCGGCTGTCGGAGCGGTTGCGCAAATTGCATCCGTCCGCGCGGGCGAGGGCAAAAGTTCTCTGACGCGACACACGCGCGCGACAGGATAGCTGGTAACGAAGATCGCACCGGGCCGGCGTCTCACCGCGCCTGAAAGGCCTACTTTGCAATAAAGCACCATCCGGCCTTGGGCACGAGAGCCGCCCCGATGTTTGTCTTGATCTCAGAACATGACTCAGTGTATCTCTAGAACGTATCTCTCTCGGAAATAGCTCGGGCATTGGCTCCGGTTTCAGGCGAGGACACATGAACAAAAAGTCGAATGCCACGGCCTTGTCCGATCTTGCCAATGTTGAGCCTCGGCCAGCCAGCGTCAGCCCGGCCGAGCGTCGACGTAAGGTGCTCCTGTCTATGCGCTTTGAACCCGACGTGCTGGAGTGGTTCCGCAGCCAGGGTTCGGGCTACCAGACACGGATAAACGCCGCGCTGCGCGCCTACATGGAGCACACGCGCGGTGACCGCGGCTGAGACCCGCTCGCACTGTGTTTCTACCTACAATCCGTCTTACGCCATCGTGTCCCCGCATACGTGCTGGGGTCGATCCGGTCATGCGCAGTATGGAAGCGGATCGCCGATGCTGGCAGCAGCGGGTCATGAGCACGGCGTGATCGGCCGTGCGCTCCTCACCGCGCCGTCGAGAACGCCGTGGGCGCCAAGAACTCGTTGCGGATGTTGGCGACAATGGGACCGTCCCGCTCGCTCTCGGCCCGCTTCTGCACCCACTCGGGGTCGGCCATGAACGCCGACCACACCCGCTCCCGCTCCGCCATGCTCTCCCAAGCCAGCATGTAGAGCAGCTCGTGATTGCTCTCGCCGACCAGCGTGGTCCAGAACCCCGCGGGGCGGATGCCGTGGCGCTGCCATATCGCTAGCGTGGTATGCTCGAACCGGGCGAGCAGGGCGGGCAGGCGGCCAGGCACGCAGCGGTAAACGCGCAACTCGTAGATCATTAATGCTCCTCTCGACCAGGACAGCTTGGCTAGACCCGCCCCGACGCGCAACCCGCAGCGTGCGCTATGACGGCGGACGTTGCCGTGCTGGAGACGGGCGACCGTCGCCGGCTGCTCCTAAACAGCTTCTACACCACCAGTTGGGACACGAACCCCCTCGAAAGCACCGGCCGACAGACCATCACGCGAGCCTTGGTGCGGAAGTTCGCTGCGGCGGCCCGCGAGCGGATACGGATCGCCGGCGGCGGCTATCGGCGCGATCACCTGCGGGCGCTTGCCGAGCGCATTGAGGTTGCGGATCGCGAGGTCCGCATCATCGGATCGAAGAGCAATCTGCCGCACACGGCCGCAGCCGCCTTAGGCGCGCGGCCGCCCTCGTCCGGCGTTCGCAGCTCTGTTCCGAAATGGCGTCCCGTAGGGGATTCGAACCCCTGTTGCCGCCGTGAGAGGGCGGTGTCCTGGGCCTCTAGACGAACGGGACAGGCCGAGCGCGCCTACTAGCCGAAGCGGCTCCCGCGATCAACCCTCCCCAACCCGGCGCAATGCAGGCCCCGTTCAGGGCCGCAGCCCCACCTGTGCCACCACGCGGCCGCTGCGCAGGTCGAAGACCACGACCCGGTCCGGCCCGCCGCCCTGGAGCGCGACCGCCATGCGGTCGCCGGCAAGCGACGTGCCGGCGATGTGGGTGCCGGGCAACTCATCGAGCGTGGCATGGGTCGTCGCGGCACCGGTGTCCGTGGAACTGGCAGCGAGATGCATCCCACCCGACATGCGCTGTGTGATGACCACGACCAGCAGAGCCGTGCCCCCCACGATCAGCACGCCCATGACCACCACAGCCACCTTCAGCGCCCGCAGCGCGCCCTCGCCCATGCCCGCATCCTTCCAAGTGACGGCCCCGCTCGAGGCCGCGGGCGAGCGTGCAGACCGCTTCCTCGCCGCCGCTATCGGCACTCTCTCCCGCTCACGCGTCAAGACCCTGATCGAGGCCGGCGCCGTCCTGCTCGGCGGTGTCCCGCTCAATGATCCAGCGCGATCCGTCCGTCCGGGAGACGCTTTCTCGATCCAGGTGCCGCCGCTCCAGCCTGCCACGCCGGAGCCTGAGGTGATCCCCTTCGCTATCCTCTACGAGGACGCCGACCTCATCGTGCTCGACAAGCCGGCCGGGCTCGTCGTCCACCCGGCGCCAGGCAACGAGAGCGGCACGCTCGTCAACGCGCTGCTCGCGCACTGCGGAGACGAGCTACCCGGCATCGGCGGCGAACGCCGGCCCGGCATCGTCCACCGCCTCGACAAGGACACCTCGGGCGTCATGGTCGTCGCCAAGACCGAGTTCGTTCTCGACAAGCTCGGCGCCGCCTTCGCCGCCCGCGACCTCGACCGTGCCTACCTCGCTCTCGCCTGGGGCCTTCCTGCCCCTGCCGCAGGCGAGATCGAAGGCGCGGTCGGGCGCGACCCGCGCGACCGCAAGCGTATGGCCGTCGTCGCACGCGGCGGCAAGCCGGCGCTGACCCGCTACGCGACGCTCCGCACCTGGCAGGGGGCGAGCCTACTCGAGTGCCGTCTGGCGACGGGAAGGACGCACCAGATCCGCGTGCACCTCGCGTCCCGCGGACACCCGCTCGTCGGCGATCCCGTCTATCTCCGCCGCATCCCGGGTGCGGCGCGGCTGCTCCCGCCCGCTGCCCGCGCCGCGCTGCTGGATTTCCCGCGCCAGGCGCTCCACGCGGCAAGCCTTGGCTTCCGCCATCCGCGCACGGGCGAGGCCATGCATTTCACCTCGCCCCTGCCGTCCGATATGGCAGCCTTGCTCGACAGCCTCGCGGCGGCCTAGCGTCCGGTATCCGATCTGTCCGGCACGCGGCCAACAAACCGCTCACTGCCGCTTGACGTAGCCCCGCGCGGCGCTTAGGTAACGCGGCCTCGGCCGGCCCCGTTCGCGGGACTGGCCGCTGCTCGCAGCACTCGTTCATGGCGCCGCGGCCCCCAAGACTAGCCTAAGGGGGGCCGGCTTAGGCCGTGAGCCTGGCAGCCCTCGCGCAGGTGGCCTAGCGGCTGCTTGGGCGGGCTTTTCCTGTGAGCGGGATGTTGGAGAGGGATTGGGACCGGATGCCGACGATCAACCAGCTTATCGCTAAGGGCCGCGAGCCTGCGGCCAAGCGCAACAAGGTGCCGGCCTTGCAGGGCTGCCCGCAGAAGCGCGGCGTCTGCACCCGCGTCTATACGACGACGCCGAAGAAGCCGAACTCCGCGCTGCGCAAGGTAGCTAAGGTGCGGTTGACCAACGGCTACGAGGTGGTGAGCTACATCCCAGGCGAGGGGCACAACCTGCAGGAGCACAGCGTGGTGCTGATCCGCGGCGGCCGCGTGAAGGACCTGCCCGGCGTGCGCTACCACATCCTGCGCGGCGTGCTCGACACCCAGGGCATCGCCAAGCGCCGCAAGCGGCGCTCGCTCTACGGCGCGAAGCGTCCGAAGTAAGGGAGGGGACAGTGAGCCGACGCCGACGTGCTACGAAGCGCGAGATCCTGCCGGACGCCAAGTTCGGCGATACCGTGGTCACGCGCTTCATGAACGCGCTGATGTATGATGGCAAGAAGAGCGCTGCCGAGAGCATCGTGTACGCGGCGATGGACGTGATGAAGCGCCGCGGCGGCGGTCAGGCCGATCCGGTGCGCATGTTCCACGAGGCGCTGGACAACGTGAAGCCCGCCGTCGAGGTGCGCTCGCGCCGGGTTGGTGGTGCCACGTATCAGGTGCCGGTCGAGGTGCGGACGGAGCGGCGCCAGGCGCTGGCGATCCGCTGGCTCATTGATGCCGCGCGCAAGCGGGGCGAGCACACGATGGAGGAACGGCTCTCCAACGAGCTCATGGACGCGGTGAACAACCGCGGCTCGGCCGTGAAGAAGCGCGAGGACACGCATCGAATGGCGGAGGCCAACAAGGCCTTCAGCCATTACCGCTGGTAGGATCGAGGAGAGGGGACCATGGGTAAGGCCAAGTTCGAGCGGAACAAGCCGCACTGCAACATCGGCACGATCGGGCATGTGGACCACGGCAAGACGTCGCTGACCGCGGCGATCACGAAGGTCCTGGCCAAGACCGGTGGCGCGACGTTCACCGCCTACGACCAGATCGACAAGGCGCCCGAGGAGCGCGCCCGCGGCATCACGATCTCGACCGCGCACGTCGAGTATGAGACGAAGAACCGCCACTACGCGCACGTGGACTGCCCTGGCCACGCCGACTACGTGAAGAACATGATCACGGGCGCCGCCCAGATGGACGGCGCGATCCTCGTCGTGTCGGCCGCGGACGGCCCGATGCCGCAGACCCGCGAGCACATCCTGCTCGCCCGCCAGGTCGGCGTGCCCGCGCTCGTCGTGTACATGAACAAGGTGGACATGGTGGACGACCCCGAGCTGCTCGAGCTCGTGGAGCTGGAGGTGCGCGAGCTGCTCTCCTCCTATCAGTTCCCCGGTGACGACATCCCGATCATCAAGGGCTCGGCGCTAAACGCTCTCGAGGACAAGAACCCCGAGCTGGGCGAGCAGTCGGTCCTGCAACTGATGGCCGAGGTGGACCGTTATATCCCGCAGCCCGAGCGCCCGATGGACCGGCCGTTCCTGATGCCGATCGAGGACGTGTTCTCGATCTCCGGCCGCGGCACGGTGGTGACGGGCCGCATCGAGCGCGGCATCGTCAACGTTGGCGACGAAGTCGAGATCGTGGGCCTTAAGGACACGGTGAAGACCATCGTCACGGGCGTCGAGATGTTCCGAAAGCTCCTCGACCGCGGCGAGGCGGGCGACAACATCGGCGCACTCCTGCGTGGCACGAAGCGCGAGGATGTCGAGCGCGGCCAGGTCCTGGCCAAGCCCGGCTCGATCACGCCGCATACGCAGTTCAAGGCCGAGGCCTACGTGCTGACGAAGGAGGAGGGCGGCCGCCACACGCCGTTCTTCACCAACTACCGCCCGCAGTTCTACTTCCGCACGACCGACGTGACGGGCGTGGTGAAGCTGCCCGAGGGCACGGAGATGGTGATGCCAGGCGACAACGTGAGCATGGACGTGGAGCTGATCGCGCCCATCGCCATGGACGAGGGCTTGCGCTTCGCCATCCGTGAAGGCGGGCGGACCGTGGGCGCAGGCGTCGTCGCCAGCATCCAAAAGTAAGCCCAGAAGAAGCAGAGATTACGGCTCGCGGATTGGATTGGGACTATGGACAACCAGAACATCCGGATTCGCCTCAAGGCGTATGATCACCGCGTGCTGGACAACAGCACGAAGGAGATCGTGAACACGGCGAGGCGCACGGGTGCGCGGGTTCGCGGGCCGATTCCGCTGCCGACGCATATCGAGCGGTTCACGGTGAACCGCTCGCCGCACGTCGATAAGAAGAGCCGCGAGCAGTTCGAGATCCGCACGCACCGGCGGCTGCTCGATATCGTAGAGCCCACGCCGCAGACGGTGGACGCGCTGATGAAGCTCGACCTCGCTGCCGGCGTGGACGTCGAGATCAAGCTGTAGGATCAGACCGATGCGAACCGGGTTGATCGCGAAAAAGCTGGGCATGACCCGCCTGTTCCAGGACGACGGCACTGCGGTGCCCGTCACGGTCCTGCACCTCGACCAGGTGCAGGTGGTGGCGCAGCGCACCGAGGAGCGGGACGGCTACACCGCGCTGCAGCTCGGCTGGGGTCGGCAGAAGCCGCACCGCGTCACGCAGCCGAACCGCGGGCACTTCGCGAAAGCGAAGGTGGAGCCGAAGCGCAAGCTCGTCGAGTTCCGCGTCGATGCCGACGCGCTCGTGGAGCCGGGTGCGACGTTGTCCGCGGCACATTTCCTCGTGGGCCAGCGCGTGGACGTGACCGGGACGAGCAAAGGCAAGGGCTTCCAGGGCGGCATGAAGCGCTGGAACTTCAGCGGCCTCGAGGCGAGCCACGGCGTGTCGATCAGCCACCGCAGCCACGGCTCGACCGGCAACCGGCAGGATCCCGGCAAGACTTTCAAGAATAAGAAGATGGCGGGCCATCTCGGCGACGAGCGGATCACCACGCAGAATCTCGTTGTGGCGCGCGTTGACGCGGACCGCGGCCTCCTGATGGTGCGCGGCGCGGTGCCGGGCGCTGTGGGCGGGTACGTGCTCGTTCGCGATGCGGTCAAGCGCGCGCGGCCGGACGGCGCGCCGTTCCCCGCGGCGCTGATCGAGGCGCCGCCTGCCGCCGAAGCCGGGGAGCAGGCGTGATGCAGATCGAGGTCAGGACGCTCGACAACGGCGAGGCGGGCACGGCCGACCTGCCGGATGCGCTGTTCGGCGCCGAGCCGCGCGTGGACATCATGGCGCGCGTGATCCATTGGCAGCTCGCCAAACGCCGCGCCGGCACGCACAAGGTGAAGGGCATGGGCGAGGTCTCCGGGACCACGCGCAAGCCCTACCGCCAGAAGGGTACCGGCAACGCTCGGCAAGGCAGCCTGCGCGCACCGCAGTTCCGCACTGGCGGCGTCGTGCACGGTCCCGTGGTGCGCGACCACGGCTACTCGCTCAACAAGAAGGTGCGCCGCCTCGGCCTCATCTCCGCGCTTTCGCAGAAGGCGGCCGAGGGCAAGCTGGTCGTGCTCGACCGCGCCACGAGCGAGACGGGCAAGACCGCCGATATCCGGCGCAAGCTCACAGCACTCGGATGGGCGAACGTGCTGGTGGTGGACCGCACCGTGGACGAGGGATTCCAGCGGGCGAGCCGGAACCTGCCCGGCGTCCGCGTGCTGCCGACAATCGGCGCCAACGTCTATGACATCATGCGGCATGACCTGCTCGTCGTGACGACGGCCGGCGTACAGGGCCTGAAGGAGCGGCTGGCATGAACTACGACCGGGTCCTTGCCGCGCGCAGGCGCGCCGAGAACATGACGCGCGAAGCCATGTATCAGCTGATCCGCAGCCCGATCATCACCGAGAAGGCGACCTTGCTGAGCGAGCGCAACCAGGTTGCGTTCCGCGTCGCGCTGGAGGCGACGAAGCCCGAGATCAAGCGGGCGGTCGAGACCCTGTTCGGCGTCAAGGTGCGCGCGGTCAACACGCTCATCCAGAAGGGCAAGACGAAGCGCTTCAAGGGCCGGCCCGGCGTTCGGTCGGACGTGAAGAAAGCATACGTGACGCTGGAGGCGGGGCAGACCATCGATCTCGCCGCCGGGCTGCGCTGAGGGACGGATCATGGCGCTCAAGAACTACAACCCGGTTACGCCGAGCCTTCGCGGCACGGTCCTGATCGACCGCAGCGAGCTCTGGAAGGGGCGGCCGGTCAAGCAGCTGACTGAGGGCAAGCACAGCACGGGCGGGCGGAACAACCACGGCCGCATCACGTCGCGCTTCCGCGGCGGCGGGCACAAGCGGCTCTACCGTATCGTGGACTTCAAGCGCCGCGCCAAGTTCGACGTCCCGGCGACGGTCGAGCGGCTGGAGTATGACCCGAACCGCTCGGCATTCATCGCGCTCGTGAAGTATGCGGATGGCGAGCTGAGCTACATCCTGGCTCCGCAGCGCCTGAAGGCGGGTGACACGGTCGTGGCCGGTGCCCGCGTGGACATCAAGCCCGGCAATGCCATGCCGATGGCGGCGATCCCGGTCGGCACGATCATCCACAACATCGAGCTGAAGCAGGGCGCGGGCGGCAAGCTCGCGCGGGCGGCTGGCACGTTCGCCCAGCTCGTCGGCAAGGATGCGGGCTACGCCCAGGTCAAGCTGATGAGCGGCGAGCTGCGCCTCGTGCGCGCCGAGTGCATGGCCAGCGTGGGCGCGGTCAGCAACCCGGACAATCAGAATGAGAGCATCGGCAAGGCGGGCCGCAGCCGCTGGCTGGGCCGGCGTCCGCACAACCGTGGCGTCGTGATGAATCCGGTTGACCACCCGCACGGCGGCGGCGAAGGCCGCACATCGGGCGGCCGGCATCCGGTCACGCCCTGGGGCATCCCGACCAAGGGCTACAAAACCAGGAACAACAAGCGGACGGACAAGCTCATCGTCCGCCGCGCGAACAATCGCCGGGATGGGGGCAAGTAGGCCATGGCTCGTTCCGTCTGGAAGGGCCCGTTCGTGGACGGGTATCTGCTCAACAAGGCCGACGCCGCGCGCGCTTCGGGCCGCAACGAGATCATCCGGATCTGGTCGCGCCGCTCGACGATCTTGCCGCAGTTCGTGGGCCTGACCTTCGGTGTCCACAACGGCCGGAAGTTCCTGCCGGTGCAGGTGTCGGAGAACATGGTCGGCCACAAGTTCGGCGAGTTCTCGCCGACGCGGACGTTCACCGGGCACAGCTCGGACAAGAAGGCGAGGCGGGGCTAGGCCATGAGCAAGCCGAAGGCAGAGAGGCGTCTTTCCGACATCGAGGCACAGTGCCTCGTGAGCAACCTGCGCATCAGCCCGCGCAAGCTGAACCTGGTCGCGGGCCTGATCCGCAATCAGCCCGCTGGCAAGGCCATCGCGACGCTCACCTTCAGCAAGCGGCGCATCGCGCAGCAGGTGCGCAAGGCGGTGGAGAGCGCGGTCGCCAACGCCGAGAACAATCACCAGCTCGACGTGGACCGCTTGGTCGTGACCCGCGCCGAGGTCGGGCGCAGCATTGTCATGCGCCGCTTCCATGCGCGCGGGCGGGGGCGTGCGGCGCGCGTGGAGAAGTGGTTCAGCCACCTGCGCATCGTCGTGCAGGAACAGGGACAGGAACAAGCGCAGGAGCGGGACCAAGGACGGGCGTCCCGGTCCGCGGGCAGCAGGAAGGCGGCGTAGGCCATGGGTCACAAGGTCAATCCGACCGGGTTCCGGCTCGGCATCAATCGCACCTGGGACAGCCGGTGGTATGCGGGCGAGGACTACAGCAAGCTTCTGCTGGAGGATCTGAAGCTGCGCGACTACCTGCGCGGCAAGCTCACCAACGCGGGTGTCTCCCGCATCGTCATCGAACGCCCGGCGAAGAAGCCGCGCGTGACCATCTATGCTGCCCGGCCCGGCGTCGTCATCGGCAAGAAGGGTCAGGAGATCGAGGTTTTGCGCCGCGACCTCGGCAAGATGGCGAAGGGCGAGGTCGCGCTGAACATCGTCGAGATCCGCAAGCCGGAGATCGATGCGACCTTGGTTGCGGAGAACATCGCGCAGCAGCTCGAGCGGCGCGTGGCATTCCGCCGGGCGATGAAGCGGGCCGTGCAGAGCGCGATGCGCCTCGGCGCCCAGGGCATCCGCATCACCTGCAGCGGCCGGCTCGGGGGTGCGGAGATCGCCCGCGTCGAGTGGTATCGCGAGGGGCGCGTGCCTCTGCACACGCTGCGCGCCGACATCGACTACGGCTCGGCGACCGCGAAGACGACGTATGGCACCTGCGGCGTGAAGGTCTGGGTGTTCAAGGGCGAGATCCTGCAGCACGACCCGATGGCGCAGGACCGCCGGGCCGCCGAGCAGGCGCCCCAAAGGTAAGAGGATCAGGCGATGCTTTCCCCGAAGCGGACCAAGTTCCGCAAGGCTCACAAGGGCCGCATCCACGGCATGTCGAAGGGTGGCACGCAGCTCAATTTCGGCGCCTACGGCCTGAAGGCGCTAGAGCCCGACCGCGTCACCGCCCGGCAGATCGAAGCCGCCCGCCGCGCCATCACGCGCCAGATGAAGCGCGCCGGCCGCGTGTGGATCAGGATCTTCCCGGACGTGCCGGTGTCGCAGAAGCCGGCCGAGGTGCGCATGGGCTCGGGCAAGGGCAGCCCGGAGTTCTGGGTCGTCCGCGTGGCGCCGGGGCGGATCATGTTTGAGGTGGACGGCGTGGCGCCGGACCTGGCGCGCGAGGCGCTCCGACTAGGCGCCGCGAAGCTGCCGATCCGGACCAAGTTCGTGCAGCGGCTCGGAGAAGGTTAGGGCGATGGCCAAAGCAGCCGACATCCGGACGAAGAGCGCGGACGAACTGGGCACGATGCTGCTCGATTTCCGCAAGGAGCAATTCAACCTGCGGTTCCAGCGCGCCACCGGGCAGCAGGAAGGCACGGCGCGCATCCGCGTGCTGCGGCGCGACATCGCGCGCATCAAGACGATCATGGCGGAGCGCAAGCGCGCGCCCGCCGCGCAAGCGTGAGGAGGTAGGGCGATGCCGAGGCGCGTCCTGGCGGGACGGGTGACGAGCGACAAGATGGACAAGACCGTGACGGTCCTGGTCGAGCGCCGCGTCATGCACCCGCTTTACAAGAAGTTCGTCCGCCGGTCTGAGAAGTATGCGGCGCACGACGAGTCCAACCTGTGCCGCGAGGGCGACTCGGTGAAGATCGAGGAGTGCCGGCCAATCAGCAAGCGCAAGAGCTGGCTTGTGATCGAGCGCAATGGCGACACGGTGCCGGAGCCGGCAATGTTGAACCTGCGGGCGCCGGCCAAGGTTCCGGCGCCAGCGTCCGAGCCGGCGCAGGCCCCAGGGTCGGAATCGGCATAGGAGACGGGCGGTGATCCAGGTCGAATCCAACCTCGACGTTGCCGACAACTCGGGGGCCCGGCGCGTGCAGTGCATCAAGGTGCTTGGCGGCAGCCGGCGGCGCACGGCGTCGGTCGGCGACGTGATCGTCGTGTCCATCAAGGAGGCGATCCCGCGCGGCAAGGTGAAGAAGGGCGACGTGCACCAGGCGGTGATCGTGCGCACGGCTTACCCGGTGCGCCGGGCGGACGGGAGCGCGATCCGCTTCGACCGCAACGCGGCCGTGCTGATCAACAAGCAGCTGGAGCCGATCGGCACCCGCATCTTCGGCCCAGTGACGCGCGAGCTGCGGGGACGCAAGTTCATGAAGATCATCTCGCTCGCCCCAGAGGTGCTGTGATGGAGGTGCTGTAATGGCCGCGCGCATCCGCAAGGGCGACCGCGTGCTGGTGATCGCCGGCGCCGACAGGGGCAAGCGCGGCGACGTGCTGCGCGTGATCCCCAAGGAGGACCGCGCCGTGGTGCAGGGCGTGCGCATGGCCAAGCACCATCGCAAGCCGACCGGGCTCGGACAGCCCGGCGGCATCGTCGAGCAGGAGGCGCCGATCCACCTCAGCAACCTGATGCTGCTGGATCCGAAGAACGACCAGCCGACGCGGGTTGGCTTCCGCGTGCTGGAGGACGGCCGCAAGGTGCGCGTCGCGCGCAAGACCGGCCAAGTGATCGAAGGATAATCGCGATGGGCGAGACGGCAGAGACGAGTGCGGTCATCCCGCGCGAGACGCCGCGCCTCCTGGAGCGCTACCGCTCCGAGGTTGCGGGCAAGCTGCGCCAGGAGTTCGGCTACACGAACCCGATGCAGGTGCCGCGGCTGGAGAAGATCGTGCTCAACATGGGCGTCGGCGAGGCTGCTGGCGACCAGAAGAAGCTTGACTCCGCCGTCGCGGAAATGGCGCTCATCAGCGGCCAGAAGCCAGTGAAGACCAAGGCGAAGAAGGCCATCGCCGGCTTCAAGATCCGCGCCGGGCTGCCAATCGGCTGCAAGGTGACGCTGCGGCAGGCGCGGATGTATGAATTCCTCGACCGGCTCGTGAACATCGCGCTGCCTCGCGTCCGCGACTTCCGCGGCCTTTCGGGCAAGGGCTTCGATGGGCACGGCAACTTCGCGATGGGCGTGCGCGAGCAGATCATCTTCCCCGAGATCGTGTACGATAAGGTGGAAGATGTCCGCGGCATGGACATCGTGTTCGTGACCACGGCGAAGACGGACGCGGAGGCGAAGGCGCTGCTCAAGGCGTTCGACCTTCCGTTCGCGAGCTGAAAGTTTCAACCCTGGAACACCGCGGGACCCACGTGTCATCGGGGCCCGGCAGGTTCCCTGGAGCGTAGAGCATGGCGAAAGTATCGCAGGTAAACCGGAACCAGAAGCGGGAGCGCATGGCGGCGCGCGACAAGGGCAAGCGCGCGGCCCTCAAGGACGTGGTCATGGACCGCACCTTGCCCGTCGAGGAGCGGTTCGAGGCGAGCATCAAGCTGGCGCAGCTGCCCCGCAATGGGGCGGCCTGCCGCGTGCGGCTGCGCTGCGCGCTGACGGGCCGCTCGCGCGGCAACTACCGCAAGTTCAAGCTGTCGCGGAACATGCTTCGCGCGCTCGCGAACTCGGGGCAGATACCCGGCATGGTCAAGGCGAGCTGGTAGGAGACGGTCCATGTCCATGAGCGATCCGCTGGGCGACATGCTCACGCGCATCCGCAACGCACAGCGCAGCCGCCACAGCACGTGCGTGGCACCCGCGTCCAAGCTGCGGGCGAACGTGCTGGAGGCGCTGAAGCGCGAAGGCTACATACGCGGCTACGCGGCCGAGGAGCTTCGGCCCGGTATCGCGCAGCTGCGCATCGAGCTGAAATACACCGAGGGCCAGCCGGTCATCAAGGAGATCACCCGCGTCAGCAAGCCCGGCCGCCGGGTATATTCGGGGATCAAGGAGCTGCCGCGGGTCTATGCGGGCCTCGGCACCTCCATCCTGTCCACGCCGCGCGGCGTGCTGAGCGACGCCGAGGCGCGCGCGGCGAACGTTGGCGGCGAAGTGCTGTGCCGGATCTTCTAGGAGCGATGGCATCATGTCCCGCATAGGCAAGTACCCCGTGCAGGTTCCCGCTGGCGTGCAGATAGCACTCGCGGGCCGGCGGCTCACGGCCAAGGGCAAGCTCGGCGAGCTTCATCTCGATCTCACGGACGACGTGGACGCCACCGTCGAGGACGGGCGGGTGGCGATCGCGCCGCGCGGCCCCGCCCGGCAGGCGCAGATGATGTGGGGCACGACGCGCGCGCTCGTGGCGAACATGGTCCAGGGCGTCTCGACTGGCTACACGAAGGCGATGGAGATCCAGGGCACCGGCTTCCGTGCCGCCGTGCAAGGGAAGAACCTCGTGATCAATCTCGGCTTCTCGCACGACGTCACCTATCCGGTGCCGGCCGGCGTCACCATCACAACGCCGCGGCCGACCGCGATCGTCGTGCAAGGGGCGGACAAGCGCCTCGTCGGGCAGGTCGCGGCCGAGATCCGCGCGTTCCGCCCGCCCGAGCCGTACAAGGGCAAGGGCGTACGCTACGAGAACGAGCAGATTCGGCGCAAGGAAGGTAAGAAGAAGTAATGAGCGCGCTCCAGGAATTGCGGGACCGCCGGCGCCAGCGCCTGCGCTTCCGCCTCCGGCAGAATTCGGGCGGGCGTCTGCGCCTGTCCGTCTTCCGGTCCAGCAAGCACATCTACGCCCAGGTCATCGACGACGTCGCCGGACGCACGCTCGCGCACGCCAGCAGCATCGAGAAGGCGCTGCGTGATGAGAGCAAGACCGGGGCGGACAAAGCCGCCGCGGCAGCCGTCGGCAAGCTGATCGCTGAGCGGGCGAAGGCTGCGGGCGTGACCGCGGTCGTGTTCGACCGGGGCGCTTATCTCTATCACGGCCGCGTCCAGGCGCTGGCCGACGCCGCCCGCGAAGGCGGGCTGGCGTTCTAGGAGGATTGGCACGATGGCGCGTGAGCCAAGGGACGGCGGTGGTCGGGGCGGCCGCGAGCGCGAGCGCGACCGCGACGGCGACGAGCTGATCGACAAGCTTGTCACCATCAATCGCGTGGCGAAGGTTGTGAAGGGCGGCCGGCGCTTCGCCTTCGCGGCCCTGGTCATCGTCGGCGACCAGAAGGGCCGGGTCGGCTACGGCGCGGGCAAGGCGCGCGAGGTGCCGGAGGCGATCCGCAAGGCGACCGACCGCGCCAAGCGCAGCATGATCCGCGTTCCGATGAAGGAGGGCCGGACACTGCACTACGACGTGTACGGCCATTTCGGCGCGGGCAAGGTGGTGCTGCGCTCGGCCAGCCCCGGCACGGGCATCATCGCCGGCGGCCCGATGCGCGCCGTGTTCGAGACGCTCGGCATCTCGGACGTGGTCGCGAAGAGCATCGGCTCGCGTAACCCGCACAACATGGTCAAGGCGACGTTCGAGGCGCTGAGCCGGGTGTCGAGCCCGCGCAACGTCGCCGCACGGCGCGGCCGCAAGGTCGCCGACATCCTGGGCCGCCGCGAGGGCGCAGCGCCGGCGGCACCGGCGGCGGAGGCGAGCGATGTCGGAGCGTAAGGTCGTTCGCGTCACCCAGGTCCGCAGCGGGCTGGGGCGCAAGGATTTGCAGATCGCGACGCTGAAGGGCCTCGGCCTCGGCAAGATCCGGCGGACGCGCGAGCTGGAGGACACACCGTCCGTGCGCGGCATGATCCGGGCAGTGGCGCATCTCGTGCAAGTCGAAGACGTACGGGAGGAGTGAGCGATGAAGCTCAACGAGATCAGGGACAACCCTGGCGCGCGCCTCAAGAGCAAGCGCCTTGGGCGCGGCATCGGGTCGGGCAAGGGCAAGACCGCGGGCAAGGGCGTGAAGGGTCAGAAGGCGCGCGAGGGCGTGGCGCTCAACGGCTTCGAGGGCGGCCAGCTCCCGATCTATCGCCGGCTGCCCAAGCGAGGTTTCAAGAATCCATTCCGCAAGGAATACGCGCCGCTTAACCTCGACCGGCTGGAGAAGGCCATCGCGGCTGGCAAGCTGCGGGCGGAGGATGTGATCACGGAGCGTGCCCTGGAGGCCGCCGGCGTCGTGCGTCTCGGCCACAAGATCGCAGGCGTGCGGCTGCTCGCCCGCGGCAAGGTGACGCGCGCGGTCAATCTGCGGGTCTCCGGGGCGAGCGAAGCGGCAATCGCGGCGATCCAGGCCGCAGGCGGCACCGTGACCACGACCGCGAAGCAGGCGGCCGAGATGCAGGATAAGGGCGCACAATAGAGAGACTCGTAGGTGATTAGGGTCGGCGCCGGTCGGCGCGGACACATTCTGGACGGAGACGCGACTGGCGGCGGCCATCGCGCCGGCACCAACCGTCCTAGCAAAACCGAGTTTCCGATTGGCTGGTCAGATGATAAGGTGATCGAAGAGATCGAGAGCGTCGCAAATGATCCTAGCTCCGTTCGCAGCCTTCAGCCAAACGGCCGCATAAGGGCAGAGGGAACCCGCGACGGCACTGCCATCCGCGTCATCATTGATCGCGACGGCAAGTCCGTTTGGACGGCACATCCCGTTAAGCTGCCCTGATAGATGTGATAAAGAGCGAAAGATGGCAGATTTTCCAAACTTCGATCGTCTCCGCACTGCCTTCGATAGCTTGCTGGGTGACCTCGCTGATACCTGGCCTACGAAAGACATTGAGTATGTGCGTGAAGAGGTTGGTTACGGCGAGTATGGGGATGCGCTGGAGAATTTGGTTGCCCTTGGTTCCCGCAGCGGCAACGGCTTCGGCCCCGAGCAGCTGCGGCAGATCGAGGCACTAGCCGCAGCCATGCACATGAGGAGCTCGCCTCTCTTAGTGCAGCTTCGAGAGGCAGCCGAACGGCCGACAGCGTCGCCGAGCGGCGGTCCGAAACCAGGCTGAGCCTCGCGCTTGCGCCCAGCGCATCCGGGCGCCACATTGCGGCAACAACGGCGAGGCAAGCGCCTCGGCGCGCGGCGCGACAGCCTGACGCCGGCCGCGTGATCGGGGGAACACCATGGCCTCTGCGGCCGAGCAACTCGCAGCCAATCTCAACCTCGGCACCTTCTCGAAAGCGACCGAGCTCAAGAAGCGCATCTGGTTCACCCTGGGCGCGCTGATCGTCTATCGCATCGGCACCTACATCCCGGTGCCCGGCGTGGACGCGCGCGTCATGGCCGAGCTGCTGCAGCAGCACGGCGGCGGCATCCTGGGCATGTTCAACATGTTCAGCGGCGGCGCCCTCGGCCGCATGACCGTGTTCGCCCTCAACATCATGCCCTACATCAGCGCGAGCATCATCGTGCAGCTGATGACCGCGGCCGTGCCGTCCATGGAGGCCCTCAAGAAGGAGGGTGAGTCCGGCCGCAAGAAGATGAACCAGTACACGCGGTATCTCACCGTGCTGATCGCCATGTTCCAGAGTTACGGCATCGCCATCGGTCTCGAAGGGATGCAGGGTGCCCACGGCGCTGCCGTGATCAGCCCAGGACCGTTCTTCATCCTCTCCTGCGTGGTGACGCTGGTCGGCGGGACCATGTTCCTGATGTGGCTCGGCGAGCAGATCACCGCGCGCGGCGTGGGCAACGGCATCAGCCTCATCATCTTCGCCGGCATCATCGCGAACATGCCGCGCGCGCTCGCGAGCCTGCTCGAGCTGGCGCGAACGGGAGCGATCTCGCCGTTCTTCGTCCTCGTGTTCGTCGTGGTCGCCATCGCGGTCGTCGTGTTCGTGGTGTTCATGGAGCAGGCGCAGCGCCGGGTGGTGATCCAGTATCCCAAGCGCCAGGTCGGCCAGCGCATGTTCGGCGGCGATTCGACCCACATGCCGCTCAAGCTGAACACGTCGGGCGTGATCCCGCCGATCTTCGCGAGCAGCATCCTGCTGATCCCGGCAACCATCGCCGGCTTCTCGAACGCCAGCGCAGGCGGATGGGCACCTTTCATCGCGGCGCAGCTCGCCCATGGCCAGCCGCTCTACATGGCGCTCTACGCCGGGCTGATCATCTTCTTCGCGTATTTCTACACCGCCGTGGTGTTCAATCCGCAGGAGACCGCGGACAACCTCAAGAAGTATGGCGGCTTCGTGCCCGGCATCCGCCCCGGTACCGCCACGGCCGAGTATTTCGACCGGGTGCTGACGCGGCTGACCACCGTCGGCGCGATCTACCTCGCCGTCGTCTGCTTGCTTCCCGAGATCCTCATCAGCCACTACGCCGTGCCGTTCTACTTCGGCGGCACGAGCCTGATGATCATCGTCTCCGTGACGATGGACACCGTGACGCAAATTCAGAGCCATCTGCTCGCGCACCAATACGAGGGCTTGATTCGCAAGAGCCGCGTGAAGGGGCGCGCCCGATGAACCTGATCCTGCTCGGCCCGCCCGGCGCCGGGAAGGGCACGCAGGCGAAGCGGCTGGAGCTGCGCCACGGGCTGGCCCAGATCAGCACCGGCGACATGCTGCGTGCTGAGGTCGCGGCCGGCAGCGCGATCGGCGCGGAGGCGAAGCAGATCATGGAGAGCGGTGCGTTGGTGCCAGACGCACTGATCATTTCCATGATCGAGAGCCGCATTCAGCAACCCGATCTGCGTGACGGCTTTATTCTAGACGGTTTCCCACGCACCGCGGCTCAGGCCGAGGCGCTGGACACCATGCTGGCCCGGCTCCGCATGGGCATAGATGCGGTCATCCTGCTGCGCGTAGAGGACGCGGCGCTGGTCGAGCGCATCGCCGGGCGCTTCACCTGCGCGCGCTGCGGCGCCGCCTATCACGACCGTTTCCACCCGCCGCACGTGCCCGGGATATGCGACGTCTGCGGCAGCGCCGAGTTCACGCGCCGGGCGGATGACCGCGCCGAGACGGTCGCGGCCAGGCTCCTCGCCTACCACGGCCAGACGACTCCGATCCTGCCGCACTATCGTGCGTCGGCTCGCCTCTACGAGGTGGACGGCATGGCGGAGATGGACGCCGTGACAGCGGCGATCGAGGCGGTGCTGGCACAGGTCAAGACTCGCGGAGAATTGATAGAGTCGCGTTGACAAGATAAGCTGCGCGGCTATAGTCCGCGCCCTCCGCTGACCCCTCATAGGGGCAGCGCATGACGTATTGCGCGGCTCTGATGCCGCATTTTCCAGGAGCACAGGCGTGGCCCGCATCGCCGGCGTTAACATTCCGACCAACAAGCGCGTCCAGATTGGGCTGCGTTACATCTACGGCATCGGCCCTACGAAGGCCGCTGAGATCTGCGGGAAGCTCGGCATCCCGGATGATCGCCGGGTCAACCAGCTCTCCGACGAGGAAGTGCTGCGCATCCGCGAGATGATCGATCGCGACTACCGCGTCGAGGGCGATCTGCGGCGCGAGGTCGCGATGAACATCAAGCGGCTGATGGATCTCGGCTGCTACCGTGGCCTGCGCCATCGCCGCGGCCTGCCTGTCCGCGGCCAGCGCACGCACACCAACGCCCGTACCCGGAAAGGCAAGGCGGTCGCGATTGCTGGCAAGAAGAAGGTGACGAAGTAGAATGGCCCGCCCCGCTACTGCGACGCGCGCTCCGCGCCGGAAGGAACGCAAGAACATCAGCTCGGGCGTCGCTCATGTCGCCGCGACGTTCAACAACACGATGATCACGATCACCGATGCCCAGGGCAACACGATTGCCTGGTCGTCTTCCGGGATGCAGGGCTTCAAGGGCAGCCGGAAGAGCACGCCCTACGCCGCCCAGGTCGCGGCCGAGGACGCGGGCCGGAAGGCGCGCGAGCACGGCATGGAGACCTTGGAGATCGAGGTCAGCGGTCCCGGCTCCGGGCGCGAGAGCGCGCTCCGCGCCTTGCAGACCGTGGGTTTCGCGATCACCGCGATCCGCGACATGACGCCCATCCCTCACAATGGCTGCCGGCCGCGCAAGCGCCGCCGCGTGTAGCCCCTCGGCAACCTAGGATCTCCGTCCTGGGCTGCTGTCCCTAACGAAAGAAGGTCCCGAATGGCCCTGCAGCGCAATTGGCAAACCCTGATCAAGCCGGAGAAGCTCGACGTCGAGCACGGCGCCGACCCGCACCGCGTCGCCACCGTCGTGGCCGAGCCGCTGGAGCGCGGCTTCGGCATGACGCTCGGCAATGCGATCCGCCGCGTCCTGCTCTCCTCGCTGCAGGGTGCGGCCGTCACGGCGGTGCAGATCGACGGCGTGCTGCACGAGTTCAGCAGCATCCCCGGCGTCCGCGAGGACGTGACCGACATCGTGCTCAACATCAAGCAGCTTGCCCTTCGGATGCACGGCGAGGGGCCGAAGCGCATGATGCTGACGGCGACCGGCCCTGGCGAGGTCAAGGCCTCGCAGCTCCAGACTGGGCACGACATCGAGGTGATGAACCCTGACCTCGTGATCTGCACGCTCGACGAGGGTGCGAAGCTGGGCATGGAGCTGACGGTCAACCTGGGCAAGGGCTACGTGCCCGCCGCCGCGAACCGGCCGGAGGATGCGCCGATCGGCCTGATTCCCGTCGATGCGATCTACTCGCCCGTCCGCCGCGTCTCCTACAAGGTCGAGCCGACCCGCGTCGGTCAGGTGACGGACTACGACCGCTTGCTCCTGCAGGTGGAGACGAACGGTGCGGTCTCGCCCGAGGACTCAGTGGCGCTCGCGGCGCGCATCCTTCAGGACCAGCTGCAGCTCTTCATCAACTTCGACGAGCCGCAGCTTGCCCGCGCCGACGAGCCAGAGGACAGCCTTCCGTTCAACCGCAACCTGCTCCGCAAGGTTGACGAGCTGGAACTCTCGGTGCGTTCGGCAAACTGCCTCAAGAACGACAACATCGTCTATATCGGCGATCTCGTGCAAAAGTCGGAGCAGGAGATGCTGCGCACGCCGAACTTCGGCCGCAAGTCGCTGAACGAGATCAAGGAAGTGCTGGCGAACATGGGTCTCGGCCTTGGCATGTCGGTGCCGGGCTGGCCGCCGGAGAACATCGAGGATCTGGCGAAGCGGCTCGACGAGCCGTTCTGAGCAGGATTGGGGGAGTAAGGGACCATGCGTCACGGCGTCGCCGGCCGCAAGCTCGGCGTCACGAGCAGCCATCGCAAGGCCATGTTCCGCAACATGGCCGTGGCGCTGCTCAAGCACGAGCAGATCACCACGACCTTGCCAAAGGCCAAGGAACTCCGGCCCGTCACCGAGAAGCTCATCACGCTCGGCAAGCGCGGCGGCCATCACGCCAGGCGGCAGGCCTACAACGAGCTTCGTGACGAGCGCATCGTCGCCAAGCTGTTCAGCAGCCTCGCCGACCGCTATCGCACGCGGCCTGGCGGCTACACGCGCGTGCTCAGGGCGGGCATGCGCTACGGCGACGCGGCGAGCATGGCCGTGATCGAGCTGGTGGACCGCGACCCAGCGGCCAAGGGCCTGGACAGCGGTCCGAAGCCGGAGGCCGAGGGCGAGGAGCAGGCGGCGGCGTAAGCTGCCGCGCGGCCGCCTGGCCGCACACGCATGGCACGCCCTGGCCCCTCCTCTTCAAGCAGGGTCGCCGATCTCTTCGCCGCCCAGGCGCCGGCTGCGCCGCTAGCCGATCGGCTGCGCCCGCAACGCCTCTCCGACGTGGTCGGACAGCCGAAGCTCGTCGGTTCGGACGGCGTGCTAACGTGGATGCTGGCCCGCGGGCTTCTCTCGTCCCTTATTCTCTGGGGACCGCCCGGCACAGGTAAGACCAGCATCGCCCGGCTACTCGCCGCGGAGGCGAGACTCCGCTTCGCGCCGATGTCGGCGCTGCAGGCTGGCGTTGCCGAGCTGCGCCGGGTGTTCGACGAAGCGGCTCACGCCCGCGCGCGCGGCGAGGGCACGCTGCTGTTCGTGGACGAGGTGCATCGCTTCAACCGCACGCAGCAGGATGCGTTGTTGCCGCCGCTAGAGGACGGCACCGTCACGTTCGTCGGCGCGACGACGGAGAACCCGAGCTTCGCACTCGCCGGGGCGCTGCTGTCCCGCTGCCAAGTGCTCGTGCTGCACCGGCTCGACGACGACGCGCTCGAAGCCCTGCTCGCCCGCGCCGAGGCGCACGCCGGCCACGCCCTGCCGCTCACCCCCGACGCACGCGCGGCGCTCCGCGCCATGGCAGACGGCGACGGCCGCCAGGCGCTCATGCTGGCCGAGCAGGTGTTGCTGCACGAGGGCGCCGCACTCGACCCGGCCGGCCTTGCCGCGCTGGTCTCCCGCCGTGCCGCCCAGCACGACAGGGCAGGGGATTGGCACTACGACTTGCTCTCCGCGCTCCATAAGTCGCTGCGTGCGTCCGACACCGACGCGGCGCTCTACTGGCTTGCCCGCCTGCTCGCCGGCGGCGAGGACCCGCGCGTCGCCGCCCGGCGCATGGTGCGTTTCGCAACAGAGGATATCGGCCTCGCCGATCCGCAAGCACTGCCGATCGCGCTGGCGGCCTGGCAGGCTTACGAGCGGTTGGGATCGCCCGAGGGCGAACTGGCGCTGGCACAGGCCGCTGCTTACCTAAGTACCGCGCCGAAGTCGAACGCGCTCTATACGGCGATGAAGGAGGCGACCGCTGCTGTCAGCGACTCCGGCAGCCTGTCACCCCGCGCCCACAGCGTGAATGCGCCGACCCGCCTGATGCGCGATCTTGGCCGCGCCGAGGGCTACACCTACGACCACGACGCCCCGGATGCGTTCTCCGGCCAGGACCACTTCCCCGAGGACCTGGAGCGGCGCGCGTTCTATCGTCCGAGCGACCGCGGATTCGAGCGCGAGGTCGCTCGCCGCCTCGCGCACTGGGCTTCCTTGCGCGAGGGGCGGCAATGAGTGTCGCACCAGAGGTGCGCCAATGAGCGCAGAGCTACGGGCCGTCACGTCCGACGAGGACGGCGTCCGGCTCGACCGCTGGTTCCGGCGGCACTTCCCCGGAGTCACCCAGGGCAGCATCCAGAAATGGTGCCGCACTGGCCAGATCCGGGTGGACGGCCGCCGCGCCGAGGCCGCGACACGCCTCGCGCCGGGCCAGGAGGTTCGAGTACCGCCGCTTCCCGTAGCGCCGCCCCCGCTACACGACCCGAAGCCGCTCGACCCGAAGCTCGCGCGCGAGATAGGGGACCTGATCCTCTACCGCGACGACCAGCTTCTCGTCCTCAATAAGCCCGCCGGCCTTCCCGTCCAGGGCGGTCCTGGCATCACCCGGCATCTCGACGGAATGCTCGACGCCCTCCGATTCGGCAGCTCCGACCGTCCGCGTCTCGTCCACCGCCTCGATCGCGACACCTCCGGCGTGCTCGTCCTCGCGCGCACGCCCGGCGTCGCGGCCAAGCTCGCGGCGGCATTCCGCACGCGCGACGTGGAAAAGGTGTATTGGGCGGTCGTCGCGGGCCGTCCCGTTCCGACCGAGGGCCGGATCAACCTGCCGCTCCGCCGGGAGGGTGGCCCCCGCGGCGAGCGCACGCGTCCGGCGGACCGGGACGACGAGGACGCCGCTCACGCGATCACCGACTTCCGCACCCTCGACAACGCCGGCCAGCGCCTGGCCTGGCTGGAACTCAGGCCGCTGACCGGCCGCACGCACCAGCTTCGTGTTCACTGCGTCGCCTTGCGCGCGCCCATCGTCGGCGATCTTAAATATCACGAGCCGGATCAGAACAACGCCTTCACCGCCGAGATCTATGGCTTGCCCGAGCAGCTTCACCTGCACGCCCGCTCGCTCGACCTGCCGCACCCGGCCGGCGAGCGCCTGCGCGTCGAGGCACCGCTGCCGCCGCACATGCGGGAGAGCTTCCGCATCCTCGGTTTCCACGCACCTTCGCCGCGCCCGCCTGAGCGCCGCCCAGAGCGACAGTGACGCTGCGCCGCCTCATCGCCGTCGTGCTGGTCATCCTGGTCGCCGTGCCGCTGGTGCTGGCCGGCGCGCTCTGGGTTGCGCTCGACACAGGCGCTGCCCGGGCCTGGGCCGAAACAGCCGTCGAGCGCGCAACTGGCCATGAGCTGCGCATCGCGGGCAGGATCCACGTCGCCCCAAGCCTCGTGCCGACGCTCGCGGTCGCCGACGTGGCGCTGCTCAACCCGCCGGGCTTCTCGCGGCCCGATCTCGCCCATGCGCGCTGGGTGGAAGCGCAGGTCGCGCTGCTGCCGCTGCTGCGCGGCAGGATCGAGGTGCAGCACCTCCACTTCGTCGGGCTCGACGCAAAACTCGAGGTGAATGCTGCTGGCCGCGGTAATTGGCAGTCCCCGCCCGTCGCCGTGACAGCACCGTCCGTGCCGAGCGAGCACCGCCGCTTCGCGCTGGTGCTTCGCCACATCGAGGTTGACGACAGCGTGCTGGCGTGGTCCGGCCCCGGCTTCCCGCTGCAAATCGCCATACCGCGGCTTGGTGCCGACGGAGGAAGCAAGCTCAAGCTCGCAGGGACAGTGCAGGCTGGTGCCGTCCCGTTACGGGTGCAAGGCTCTGTTGGCTCTGTCGCACCCTGGCCAACCGACGTCTCCCTCACCGGCCAGGGCGTGGATATCGCCCTGCGTGCCAAGCAAGGGGAGGGCGGGACACTGTCGCAGGCGAGCATCGCGGGTAAGCTGAACCCTGCCGCGCTCGATCCGCGCCTGGCCACGCTCGGCGAGGTGACGCTCGATGCCGCCTGGTCCTCCAGCGCGGCGCACCTGCGCGCCGAGTCCGCGCCGTTCACGCTCGGGTCTGGGCTACGCGTTGAGCAGCTCGCGTTGGACGCGCCCGCGCTCGATCAGCCCGTGCGCGCCCGCGCCGTGCTCGCGGGTGCGGCCCAGGTCGCGCTCAGCGCTGAGACCGGGTCGCCCGCGGCGTTGCTGGCCGGCATGCCGCTCCCCGTCGCGGTCGCGGCGTGGGGCCAGGGCGGCACGGCGCAGGTCCAGGGCACGCTCGCCGATCCTAAGGCGCTGCGCGGCCTCGACGCCGCACTCTCTGCCCATATCGCGGACCTCGCCACGCTCGCGCCCGGCATGCCGCCGCTGCACGACGCAGCGCTGACCGCGCACCTTTCGGACCCGGCGGGCCTGTCCCAAGGTCTCACGATCCAGAATCTCAGCGCGAGCGCGCCGAAGAGCGACCTCAACGGCACCCTGGCCGTATCCTGGCAGCCTCGTCCCGCGCTGCGCGGCGCGCTCGCCTCGAAGCGCCTCGACGCCGACGCGCTGCTTGCGCTCTTTCGCGAGCAACCCGCGCCTGTAGCCGCCGCCCCGCAGCCGGCGCCAGCGCCGGCACCGATTCCGCACAGCACGCGCGTCATCCCCGACACGCCCGTGCCCGTGGACGGCTTGCGCGCTGTGGATGCCGACCTCGCCTACACTGCCGACGCGCTGCTGCTGCGCGGCACCGAGTTCCACGCTGTGCAGTCCCACATCGGTCTGGCGAACGGCACGCTGCGGCTCGACCCGTTGACGGCAGCATCGCCCGGCGGCCCGGTGCAGGCCCGAGCCATGCTCGACGGGGCGGTCGCGCCGGCGCACCTGAGCCTCTCCCTTCACGCACCGAGCCTCGACCTCGCCGGCATGCTGCCGGGCGCAGCGGGAGCGGTCGCCCTGAACGCCGACCTCGACGGGAAAGGCGCAACTTTGCGGCAGATAGCAGCTTCGCTCGGCGGCGAGGCGGATCTGACGGGAGCGAACGGCCAGCTCAACCTCGACGAGCTGGTCCCGTTGCGTGAGGCGCTGCACCGCGCGGGCGTGCCGGTCTCCGTGTCGGGCCAGGCTCAGTTGCGCTGCGTGGCCGTCCGCGCCTTGGCCGCGACCGGAGTTGCGACGCTGAGTCCCGTCCTGCTCGACGCCGGGCGGTTTGGCTTGCGCGGGGACGGCCGGGCGGATCTTCGCGACGAGACGCTGGACCTTCACTTCCGGGTCCTTGTCCGATTTGGGCCGGCTGACGCCGAGGTGCCGCTCCGCGTCACGGGCACGTTCGCCGCACCGAAGGTCGCGGCCGAGGCCGTGGGCGGGCGCTTCGGCTTGATGCCGGCCGGACATACGCGCGATGAGTGCGGCCCGGCGCTCGCTGATGCGCGCGGCGGTCGCCCAGGCCCCGAACCCGCGCCTCTCCCAAGCCCGCCGCCCGCGTCGGGCCGTGCCCAGCGCCCGGCCGATCTCTTGCGCTCGCTGCTGCGTTGAGGCGGTTAGCCTCGCTGCTGAAGTCGAGGCGGCGAGCATTGGGGTGCGCGGCTTGAAGCGCTTCTGGAAGAGGGCGACGGCGGAGCGCCTCGGGGATGGCTATCAGGTCCTGCTCGATGGGCGTCCCGTGCGCCTGCCCGGCGGCGCCTCGCTCGCGCTCCCGACTGCGGTCCTCGCCGCCGCGGTGGCCGACGAATGGCAGCGTGCGGGCGGAAAGCCGGGCGGCGAGATGGGCTGGGACATGGTGCCGCTTACCCGTCTCGTCGGAACGGCGCAGGAGCGCATCGCGCCCGATCCTGCTGCCGTCGCAGACGCGCTCGCGTCGTATAGCGAGACTGATCTGCTCTGCTATCGCGCCGAGCGCCCGGAGGAACTGGTCCGCCGCCAGGAGCACGCGTGGCAGCCCTGGCTCGACTGGGCCGCCGACCGCTACGGCGCACGTCTCGTGCCCACGACGGGCATCGTCCATCGGCCGCAAGACCCGGCGGCGCTCGCCGCGCTGCGCCGGGCGCTCAGCGAGCAGGACTCGCTCGCGCTGGCGGCGCTGGGCGTCGCTGTTCCCGCGCTCTGCAGCCTCGTCCTCGGCCTCGCGCTGGCGCACGGCGCGCTGGACGCTGGAACGGCGCACGCGCTCGCCGCGCTCGACGAGCTTTTCCAGGCCGAGCAGTGGGGCGAAGACGCGGAAGCCGCCCGACGGCGCGAGCAGGTCGGTGAGGACATCGCCGTAGCCGGCCGCCTGCTTCGGCTAGCCCGCGGCCTTCCGGATAGATAACATCCCATCGATGAGCGCGAAGCGTCTCACGATCACGGGTCGTGTCCAGGGTGTCGGCTACCGCACTTGGATGCGGCGCGAAGCGGTGCGCCTGGGCGTCTCGGGCTGGGTGCGCAACCGGGCGGACGGAGCCGTCGAGGCGCTGGTCTATGGCGATTTGGCGGCGGTAGAGGAACTCCTGCGCGCTTGCCGCCTCGGTCCGCCAATGGCCGCCGTCGCGAGCATCACCGAGGAGCTGGACGAGCCGGAGCTGGAACCGGGCTTCCGAATGCTTCCGTGACGGAGGCGGTGGCTGGCCTGCGCCGGACCCTGCGACTCGTCACGCTCGCCAACATCGCATTCTTCGCACTCGAGATCGTCGTCGCGGCCCGGATCGGCTCGGCGGCGCTCTTCGCGGACTCCATGGATTTCCTGGAGGACGCGACGGTCAACCTGCTCGCGCTTACGGCAATCGGCTGGAGCCCGCAGCGGCGCGCGCGATTGGGCGTCGTGCTCGCCGCAGTCCTGCTCGCGCCGGGCGTCGCGACGCTGTGGACGGTATGGGACAAGCTCAGGGCGCCTACCGTTCCAGCACCGCTGCCGCTCTCGCTCACCGGCCTCGGCGCATTGCTGGTGAATCTCGGCTGCGCCCTGATGCTCGCCCGCTGGCGGAGGGCCGGCGGTAGCGCGGTGCGAGCGGCGTTCCTGTCCGCACGCAACGACGTGGCCGCGAATGTTGCGGTCATTGCCTCGGGCGCGGTCATCGCCTGGACGCATTCGGTTTGGCCGGATGTCGTCGTGGGCCTGGGCACCCTCGCGATGAACCTGGACGCCGCGCGCGAGGTCTGGCTAGCGGCGAGACAGGAGCGTCGCGCCACGAACGAAGGAAGCTCATCGTAATCGCGCGCGGCCTTGGCCATCATGCGAACACGAACGCCATCGCGAGCACCGCTAGCCCGGCTGCGATCCAGGCGGCATAATCGCTCACCACGCCGCTGTGCAGGTCGCGCAGCACGTCGAGCGTCGGGCCGATCAGGCGATCAATCCCCGTGACCAGCCGTTCAGGCAGCTCCGCGCGCCCAAGATCATAGCTGGCTACCAGGATTGCCAGCCCCGTCGTGAACCACGGCAGCCACGGATAGGCCGTTTTGGATGGCAGGGCCGTAGCGGTATCCGATAAAGCCGACGCCGGCGCTAGGCCGAGGATCGCCGCGCCGTCTGGGTGGACGTAGGCGCGGATGGCTTGCTCCGCAAACCGACGAGCAACGTCGCCCGGCGCCAGCGCCAGCGCCAGCAGCGCAACGCACGGCGCCAGCATGAGCCAGAGCGGCCGGTTTGCCTTCTCCTGCTCCTCCTCGGTCGGCGAGCGTTCTTCCTCGCCGGGCACCTGCCCGAGACCCAGGAAGATCCGCCCCGCCGCGCGCAGGACGGCGCCTCCCGTGAATACCGCCCCGACCGGCACGGCGAACGCCGCCCACCGCTCCTCGTGGAATGCCGCGTCGCCGAGCAGCCGCGCCCCTTCGTCCATCAGCCCGAACGGCACGCCCGCCAGCATCAGCCCGCCCCAGGCCATCGCGATCCCGGCAGGCCATATGCCGCGCCCCTTGCCGCGCAGGCCGATCTCGTCAATGCCCCCGAGGGTCGCGAGCAGGATCCCGGCCACCATGAAGAGCGCGCCCTTCACCAGTCCGTGCCCGACCAGATAGACCAGCATCCCGCCCGTCCCCACAGGCGTCAGCATCGCGAACCCGACCAGCATGATCCCGACGTGCGAGATCGTGGAGAACGCCAGCAGCCGCTTCACGTGGCGCTGAGTGAGGCACATTACGCCCCCGATCACCACGCTGGCCGCCCCCAGCCACATGACGACTGTCCGCACCACCGCCGACACCGCCGCCGAGCCAGCGAAAACCTGCCAATCCAGCTTCGCGATCCCGAACACGCCGAGCGCCACCATCGCCCCGGAGAAGATGACCGACACCGGGCTGGGCGCCACCGTGTGCGCATCCGACAGCCAGAAATGGAACGGCACCGTCGCGCCCTTGATGAGCAGCGCCGCCGAGATCATGCAGAACGCCCCAAGCACCACCGGATCGCCCGGCGCCGCCGCGACCGCCCGCCCGAGCGCCGAGAAGTCGAGCGCCCCAGCCTTCGTGTAGAGCAGCCCGATTCCGCCCAGCATCAGGTAGCTGCCGAGCGTGTTCGTCACCGTGAAGTCGAGTGCCCCCTCGATCGCCGACGCCTGCAAGCGGAACCCCGTCAGCGCGAACGCCGCGATGCTCATCACCTCGAACCAGACGAACAGGTTGAACAGGTCGTGCGTCGTGCAGAACCCGATCATTGCCGCGAGGAACAGCAGCATCAGCACGTGGAAATGCGAATGGATCTCGTCGAAATAGCCCCAAGCGAACACGAAGCTCGCCGCGAAGATGGCGCTGACCAGCGTGCCCACGGCAGCGCTCGCCTGATCCACAACAAAGCCGATACCGAGCGTAAGCCCGGCGCGCGGCGTCCAGCCGCCGAACCAATAGACGAGCGGCCCGTCCGCCGCTCGTGCCGCCATCAGCGCGCACAACCCGCCGCACGCGAGCGCCACGAAGGTCGCCACAGCGTCCGGCACCCGTCCCGGCAGCACGTGGGAGAGGATCAGCATTACGGCCGCCACAAGGAGCGGGATCGCGACCGGCAGCGGCGGCAGCACGGTGCTCGCGATCACCCGGCTAGCC
Source organism: uncultured Alphaproteobacteria bacterium (assembly GCA_963839135.1). Lineage (GTDB taxonomy): Bacteria > Pseudomonadota > Alphaproteobacteria > Acetobacterales > Acetobacteraceae > CAWKEH01. Next base: position 80,806 of record CAWIUA010000002.1, on the reverse strand, counting down.
TCGCATCGTCCGCAGCTTCTCCGGGTCCAGCGTGCCGCGCTTCTTGTGCACTTGCAGCGTGAGCGCGAGCAGCAACGCGGTCACGGTCGCGCCGATTACAATGTCGGTGAGCACCAGCGCCTGCACCACTGGGTCGACGGCAGGTGTGCCGGGCGGGTGATCGTAGAAGATCGGCGCCCCTGCATTCCACTTATAGCCGACCGAGAGCAGCAGCACGTAGGTGGCGGATTGAAAGACCGAGATGCACCCGATCAGGTGGACGTAGTTCCGGCTCGTCGTGACGCCGTAGATCCCGATGCCGAACAGCCACGCGGTCACGAGCCACGGCAGCAGGCTCATCCCAGATCCCCCTCCTCCTCGGTCTCTGGCGTTCGCGTCTCTTCCAGGAACTCGATGAACAGCACGGCGAAGCCGCCCGCCACCGCGAACGCGACGCCCGCGTTCTCTACCTGCATCAGCCCGCCCGAGAGCATTCCCTTGACCTGCCCAAACGGCAGCACGTTCTGGAGGAACGCGGCCCCGGCGAGCATGGGCGCGAAGCCGCACAGCGCGAACACCGCAGCACCCCCGCCCTCGCAGGCATCCGCCACGCGGGAGCGCACCAGCCGGCGCCAGCTGCCATATCCCTCCCCGAGATAGAGCAGCAGCAGGCCCGACGCGATGATCGCACCGCCCTGGAACCCGCCGCCCGGCGTCACCGTCGCGTGCAACGCGACGTAGATCCCGAACATCAGCACGACCGCCCCAAACAGCCGCCCGATCAGCACGGTCGAGTCCGCCCGCCGCACGGAAGCGCGGCCCCGCAGCCTTTCTGGCAGCGCGTCGTCCTGCTCGCCGCGCTTGCCGCGCAGCAGCATCACCGTGCCGGTCACGGCGCAGAGCAGCATGAACTCCTCGCCGACCGTGTCGAAGCCGCGATAATCGAAGTTGACCGCCGAGACCATGTTGGTGACGTGCCGCTCACGCGTGGCGTCGCGGTTGATCGCGTCTCCATACGGCAGCGGATGGGCGCCGAACCGTGGCATGTGCGCCGCCACGCGCCATGCCGGGACCACCAGGCACAGCAGCGCCAGCGCGAGCAGCGCCAGGCGCAGGCGCGGCGTCACTCGTCCTGGTCCTTCACCTGGTCCGTGCGCACGCTCGCGAGCGCCACAAGGAACAGCAGCGGCAGCGCCGCCGTGCCCACCGCCAACTCCGAGTAGGCCACGTCCGGGGCCTGAAGCGCCATGAACAGGAGCGACAGCACCAGCCCGTTCGCCGCGATCGCGAGCACCTGCCGTCGCGGCTCGCGGGTCAGCACGACGCCGGCGCCGGAAACGGCCGTCATGACGAGCATGATGGCGATCAGGACACTCATCGCTCCTGCACCGGTCCCTGCTCCACCGAGCCGCGCATGACCAGGGCGCGCCCAGTCGCGTGCGCGAGCGCGGCGCCCGAGAGCAGCGCCGCGGCAACGAGCAGCAGGATCTTGAACGCGCGGTCCGACGCCCCGTCCGCCACGAACGCCATCACGGCGAGCGCCGCCCCGCACGCGGCGTTGACGAACGTGACGCAGTGCAGCCGGTCCAGTGGCGAGCGCAGCCGCGCGAACCCGGCGCACCCCAGCCACGCCGAGAGCACCAGCACGGCGAGCAGCGCGTCAACGGCCACCGTTCTCAAAGCCAGCGCTCCAGGAACAGCGCGAAGATCAAGGTGCCGGGCAGCGACAGCAGAGTGAGCGCCAGCGCCAGGTCCAGGAACGAGGGCTGATCGAAGGCGAACGTCATCAGCGCGAGGATGATCGCCACCAGCGCGGTCGCGAGCTGCACAGCGACCAGCCGTCGCCCGGCATCCCCCCGCATGGCCGCGAACACGGGCACGGCCAGCGCTGGCAGCAGCGCGACAACGGCGGCGAGCCATGCCGTCCAGCCGATCACAGCGGCCACAACCGGTTCGGCGATGGTTTGCGCTCCACGAGCCGATGCAGCCGTATCTCGTTCCGTTCGTCCATGATGCGCAGCACGTAGCTGTTGGGTGCGAGCGAGACCGCGAGCGTCACCAGCCCTCGCCGTGCGCCATCCTGTGCGCCGCTGCCGCCCTGTGCGAATGCCTGCCGCACTACTGCCCCCTCTGGGGCACCGTGAACATCCGGCCCGCGCAGCGCCACGCGCGCGAGCGCCGCCCCGACGCGCGCCGTGTCGGACAGGAGCGCCAGGGCTGGCCGGCCTAGTAGGGTTATCCACGGCACTCCGCGGAACCGGAGCTGCCGCCGGGCATCGATCCGCACCGCGACGGACAGGAGCGCTGCGGCGAGCCCGGTCAGCAGTCCTGCGACCACCTCGGTCGTGCTGACCTGCCCAGCGAGCACCAAGTACAGTCCCATCAGCAGCGCCCACGCGATAGCTCCGTCCGCCATACAGCCACCTCTCGCCGGCTCGCCTGATGACCTTATGACTGGAACAGTGCGACTCGGACGAGAGTTCCCGGCCTGCATCACCGCTGCTTGCGGCATCGTGATGGCGTCGCGACGCGCCGATTGGGCGCCGCGCCGCGTTCATCCTCTGGATGAGCCGCGATCGCGCAGCGCGTCCCAACTGCTACTTCTCAGGAGTGATAACCATGGGTCTGTTCTCGAAGCCCATCAAGACGCTGGATGACCTGTTCGTCCACACGCTGCAGGACATCTACTACGCCGAGCAGCAGATCACGAAGAACCTGCCGACCATGGTTGAGAAGGCGAAGAACCCCGAGCTGAAGAGCGCCTTCCAGAAGCACCTGACCGAGACGCAGGGCCACGTCAGGCGCCTCGAGCAAGTGTTCCAGTCGCTCGGCGAGACCGCTCGGGGCGTGGACTGCCAGGCGATGGACGGCATCCTGGCCGAGGCGAAGGAGATCATCTCGGACTGTGGCGATGCGGATGTCTGCGACGCAGCCATGCTCTCCGCGGCCCAGGCCGTCGAGCATTACGAGATGACGCGCTACGGCTCGATCCTCGCCTACGCCAAGCAGCTCGGCAAGTCGGACGCCGTGCAGCCCTTGCAGCAGACGCTCGCGGAGGAGAAGGCGACCGACCAGGCGCTGACGCGCATCGCCGAGAGCCGCATCAACCAGAGGGCAGCCGCCTGACCGTAATGGGTTGGCAGGGCGGCCGTCCCCTCGGCTGCCCTGCCACCCGCCCGCGGAACCATGCCCATGCAGCGGCTTGAGGCTGTGGCCTTCGACGTGATCGGCACCTTGTTCTCGCTGGAGCTGCTGCGGAGTGTTCTAGAAGGGGCCGGCATTCCCGGTGAGGCGCTCGAAGCCTTGTTCGCCGCGACCCTGCGCGACGCCTTCGCGCTTGCGGCAACTGGCGCGTTTCAGCCGCTGCAAGCCGTGCTGAGCGCGAACCTCGACGCGCTGTTCCGTCGTCACGGCGTCATGCGCTCCGCGCGGCACCGCAAGGCCGCCTTAGCGGTGATGCAGAGATTGCCGCCTTATCCCGACGCATCCGAGGCGCTTGTCACGCTGTCTAGCGCCAACATCCCCATCCTTGCCCTGAGCAACGGCGCCGCGGAAGCGACCGCAACTCTGCTGCACCGTGCCGGGCTGCACCGGGCGGTCCAGAAGATCATCTCAGTGGAGGAGATGAAGCTGGCGGAGCCGCGCTGTGAGGTTTACCTGCATGCCGCGAGCCGCGCTGGCATCGAGCCGGGTCGGCTGGCCCTTGTCACGACGCATCCCTGGGGCGTGCATGGCGCCAAGGCGGCCGGCCTGGTGGCCGGCTTCGTCGCGCGCGGCCAGGCGTTCCCGCCCACTATGATGGCGCCTGACGTGCAGGGCGAGACGCTCGCCGAGGTGGCTAGGAAACTGGCGCGCTCGGCGTGATCCGTCGGGTCGCAGGCGTGGTCGGGTCGCTGCTCGCTGGGGCCGTATTCGTGGCGCTCGCCGTCGGTGAGAGGGAAAAACCGCTGCGCGGTCGGGAGACATCGGACTCGGTGCGGCGCGTGATCCGCAACCTGGCGATCGCCGGGCTGAGCGGCGCGGCGATTCAGGTTACCGAGCGCCCCGTCACCGCTCCGCTCGCGCGTCTTGTCGCCCGTCGCCGCCTGGGTTTGCTGCCTGCGCTTGGCCTGCCGCGCGCCTTGGAGCTGGCCGTGTCCATCGCGCTCATGGATTACACGCTCTACGTCTGGCACCGGATGCTGCATCAGGTGCCGCTCCTGTGGCGGTTCCACCGCGTCCACCACTCCGACCTCGACATGGACACGACCACCGCCATCCGCTTTCACCTTGGGGAGTTCGTACTGGGCACCCCATTCCGCGCGGCGCAGATCCTGCTGATCGGCGTCGGACCCGGCGCGCTCGCACTGTGGCAGCGGCTGACGCTCGCGGAAGTCGTGTTCCACCATTCCAATCTGCGCTTGCCAATCGCCGCGGAGCGCCGCCTGGTGCGCCTCATCGTGACGCCGCGGATGCACGGCATCCATCACTCGGTCGTGCCGGGCGAGACGGACGCGAACTGGTCGAGCGGCCTCACGCTCTGGGATTGGCTGCACGGCACACTCAAGCTGAACGTGCCGCAGGACGAGGTCACGATCGGCGTGCCCGAGTATCGCCGCCCGGAGGACGTTACCGTCCCGCGACTGCTCGCGATGCCCTTTGGACGGCAGCGTCGGGCGACGCGGCCGCCCACCGACCGCCTGCGCCCGGCTCGCCGGTCAGACTGGCGCGGTAGGCGGCTTGGTGCGTCTTCTGATCCTTCCCTCGTAGGCCGAGAGTATGGACAGCAGGCTGCGCGTCGTCGACCTTGCCAAACTGCCTAACCCTTCCTCATACCCGCCCGATGCTTCCGCGCCCGCTCTTTCGCGCCCTGCTCGGCCTCGGCGCCCGCCTAGGCTGTGCCATCACGTCCGAGGGCCAGTGCCTCGACCCTCGTATGGCCGCCCTTCTCCGTCGAGCGCGCCGCGTGCCTTTGCGCGCCCTGGACATCACCGGCCTTCGAAAGGAATACGCCGGCCTCGCTCCTCTCGCAGGCCTCGCTCCCGAGCCCAGCGTCACCGTTCGCGCAACGGCCCACGCTAATCGTCCAGCCCGCCTCTACGAGCCGCCCCACGCCGCTCGGGGCAGCCTGCTCTACTTCCACGGGGGCGGCTTCATCATGGGCGGCCTCGACAGCCACGACCGCCTGCTGCGCCGCCTCTGCGCCCACGCGAAGCTGCCGGTCCTCGCCGTGGACTACCGCCTCGCCCCCGAAGACCCCTATCCCGCCGCTCACGACGACGCGCTGGCCGCGCTGCGCGAGGCTCTCCCGCTGCTCCCGGCGCCGCTCGCGGTGGCAGGCGACAGCGCCGGCGCCAACCTTGCCGCGAGCGCCTGTCTTCAGCAGCCCGGCGCCGCGCTTCAATGCCTGCTCTACCCAATCGTAGACGCCGTCGCCGAGGAAGCCGAGCGCTACCCCTCTGCTGCCCGCTACGGTCGAGGGTTCCTCCTCGACATGGACGATCTGCATGCCTGCGCCGCCCTGCTTTCGCCGGGCGGTCATCTCGACCGCGTGGATTGGAACGGCCCGCGCCTCTCCCCGATGCGCCACGATCTCGCGCGGATGCCTCCGGCCCTCATCACGGCGGCTGGCTTCGATCCGCTCCGCGATCAAGCCTACGCTTACGCCGCCGCCCTGCGCCGGGCAGGCGTGCGTGCGAGCGTGTGGCTGGAGCCAGCCCTCATCCATGGCTTCGCCGACTTCGCTGGTGCTATCCCTGAAGCCCGCCGCGCCGTGGACCGCCTCGCGTCTCGGCTGCGCACGGCGTTGGATGCAGTAACGCCCGAGAGATACTAGGGCCATAGTAGCAGCAGAACAAAGTATGCCGCTCAAGCTCGTGACCGTTGATATCCGTACGTGATATGATTCGCTTCGGCACTATACTCCTGCGATCCAATCAGGGAGCGCATTTCCTATGCCTACCGAAATCACCATCGAAAACAGCATCCTCGCCGTCGGAGCGACCTATCAGAGCGTCTTCGGCCGCGCGCCCAACAGCCAAGAGTCCGCGGGTTGGGCGGAACAGATCGGCAATAACGGCGCCACAGCCGCCCAGCTCGCCACGGTGCTCGCCAAGTCGCCCGAGGGTGCCGCGCGGGTCAGCGCCCTCTACCAGCAGGTTCTCGGACGCGGCAGCACCGGCATCAGCAGCAGCGAGATTGCTGCGGCCGAGGCCTATCTTGGCGGGGACACCGCGAACGGGCTCGCCAACCTGCGCACGAGCATGGCCTCGTCCGCTGAGGCGCAAGCCGACATCAAGGCGGTCTATCAAACCGTCCTCGGCCGCGTCGCGTCCAGCGGCGAGGTCTCGAACGCCGAGACGGCGCTCGCCGACGGCGCGACCCTGGCCAGTCTCTACAGCAGCGCCGAGGCCTCCCCTGAACTCAAAGCCAACCTCAACGCCGCCTACACGAGCACGTTCGGCACGGCGCCGAGCGCAGCCGTCGTGACTTACCTGCAGCAGCAAATCGTCGGCGGCGCCGGGTTCTCGCAGCTCGCGACCGCGCTCAGCAGCCTCGCCGGTGGAATTATCGCTCCCCAGATCACCAGCGCTGCCCAGGACCCGGCCGGTGCCGGCTACGTGGACGTGAGCGGCACCGGCCAGCCGGGCGCCTCCATCGCCGCCATCGTCTCGGTCCAGGGCCAAAGCATCACTTCGCCCTTCGCGGCTACCACCGTGAACCCGAGCGGCAGGTGGAGCGTGACCAACGCACCCGGCTCCGGCGGCCCAGGCGCGGGTACAAAAATCCCGAACGGCACCTACTCCGTGACCCCGTTGGAAGCGTTCGAAGATCATGTGCGTACCGGCACCGCGACCAGCATTACGGTCGGCGGCTCCGGCGTCTCGATCCCGGACACCTTCAATCCTGCCGAGAGCATGGTCGCTAGCGGTTCCGGGAGCGGCGTTGCACTCACGACTGCGACGACCGGCGCCTCTGTGAGCGGCGCGAGTCCCATCCAGATCACCAACCCGGCCACTATCGGGATCACGCCGATGCTCCACGGCTGAGGCACATCGCAGGAGGCTTTGCCCGCTTGCCGCCCAACCCGTCTGGCACTACCCCTTGCCAACCGGCACCGCCTCTCGCTAACCCGGCGCCCATGACCCGCAACTCCGCCGCTGCTGCCTGGCTCGCCGGGCTCGTCCTCGCGCTGATCATCCTGCTCGCGGGCGCCACGCCTCTCTGGCTGGCTATCCAGAACGCGCTGGACTGGCTGACCTACACCTTCATGGACCTGAGCGAGCCGGCCGTGCTCGTGCTCCGCGCCGCGGCCATCGGCCTCGCGCTCACGGCCGTCCTCCTCGCCCGCGCCGCGGCGTCGCGCGGCATCCCGGTACGCGGCGTCCTGAGCGGCGCCATCGTGCTTTGGCTTCTGATCGTCCTCGCGCTGCAGCACGGGCCGCCGGGCCTGCGATGGGGCCTCGCCGCGCTCGTCGCCCTCGCCGCAACCCTCTCTCTCAGCCGCCGAACCGCCTAGCCTAATCCACGTCCCTTGCCCTCGCGGGCATCGGCGGCGCTATGCTGCGCGTTCTCGCTGTCGCGACGGGGGAGGGGGTCGCCATGGCTTTCAGGGGCAAGCCGCCCGGCAGCGGCTCAGGCGAGATGTCCAAGCGCACCGAGGCGCTGCGCCCGGCGATCGCGCTCACGCCCAAGCAGGCCGCCGAGGCGCGCCGTCTGCGCCGGGCCGGGCACGCGCCCGAGGCCATCGCAGAGACGCTCGGCCTACCCGCGGAGGAAGTCGAGAAGGCGCTCGTGCAGATGCGCTCGCCGCGGCCGGAGACCACCCGCGGCACGCTCAACGTCACCCTTGCCGCCCATCGGTTGATCATGCAGGAGCGCCAGGGCGACGAGCCGATATGGCAGACGGTGGACCGCATGTTGGACGAACTGCTGCGCCGCCGGGCCGAGGAGTCCCGCGCTAAAATCCCCAACCGCCGTCGCGTCGGCGACGCCGCGGGCGCCACGCTTCCCCTGCCCCTACCCGAGCCATAGGTCAACGCCATTGGAGCGTCCGATGCCCGCCAATTTGAAAGTGAGCATGACGACCACTCTGCAACCGGCTAGCTGGCGCCCGCCGGCGCAGCCAGCAGTCCAGTCCCTTCTCCCTACGCCGGTCCGGGATCGGAGCGAGGCGTGGATGCGGTGGATCGCGGGCGTCCGCAGCAAGCTGCTGTGCTCCTCCGGGGAAGGCTTGTTCTTCGCCAATCACTGGGCCGCGCACGCACCAGCGCTATTCCCGGTACAGCCCTTGCCCGCGATGAACTGGACGCTGGAAGCGCTGCACCGCGCCGCCGGGGAGGTCGAAGTCGAGGTGCAGGCCGGACGCCTCGCGGACCGTGACTATGAAACCCGCTCTCACCATCACAAGGTGCGGATGCGGTTCGTCCAGTTCCTCGACCTAGTCGAGAGCGGTCCAGCGAACGACGTGTATATGACGGCCAACAATACCGCCGCGAACGCGGGGCTGCTCAACGCTCTAGCAGGCGACCTGCGGCCCTTGCCGCCCATGCTGCGGCCCGAGCCCTCCCAGGGCTTCCTATGGATCGGCCGGGACACGCTGACGCCGATGCACCATGACCTGACTCAGAACGTGATGGTGCAGCTGGTGGGCTCCAAGATCGTCCGGCTGGTCTCGCCGGTCGAGCAACGCAAGCTGGGCAACGCGCTACACGTTTTCGCCGACTTTCAATGGCTCGATGACGATTTAGCAAAGCGCCGAGGGATCGCCTTCACCGAGACGCTGTTGACGCCCGGCAAGGCGCTGTTCATCCCGGTCGGCTGGTGGCATTGCGTCCGGGCCGAGGGATTCTCGGTCACCTACACAAGCACCAACTTCATCTGGCCGAACGACTGGATGGAAGGCTTCCCGTGACGCTTTCCGTCCCGTGGCGCCATCTCTCGACGGCGCTGCTTACCGGGCCGTGGTGGCGGGCTGCTTGCCGGATACCCGCGCCGAGTAGATCGAGCGGGGATCGAGCTGCCGCTGCATCAGCACGGCGCCCGCGACGGCGATGATCAGCGGCAGCGTCAAGGCGTCGAGGTGCACAGTCATTTCCAGGACAAGGACGACCGCCGAGACGGGCGCCTGAGTGGCCGCGCCGAGGAAGGCGGCCGCACCCAGCAGCGCGCACAAGCCTAAGGGCGGGCCAGGCAGGAGCAGTGCCCAGAGATGCCCCATGAGCGCCCCTATCAGGGCGCCGGTCGCCAGCGTCGGCGTGAACAGCCCGCCCGGCGCCCCGCTGCCGACGCACGCCGCCGTGACCAGCGGCTTCAGTACCGAGCAGCGCCGCGACGAGGAACAAGCCGTAGCTTCCCGTGAACAGCGGTTGCGCGAGGTCGCGACCGTTGCCAGGAAGCTGTGGGAACGGGATGGCGAGCGCGCCGAGGATCGCGAACGCCAATGGAGGCTGCCACGCGAGTCCCCAGGATCTCGGCCTGCGCCCGTTCGCCCAGACGATGAGGCGCAGATAGGCGACCGATGCCGCGCCGACCAGCGGGGACGCGGCAGCGGCGAAAGCGAGTGCCCCCCATGAGATCGGATACTGCGGGATCTCGTAGGTGGGATGGGGTGGCAGGAACGGCCAGGCGGCGGCGACCGCGATCCCGGAGATGAGTATCGCGGGCAGCACGAGCGGCAGCGACAGCGTTCCCAGCAGGATCTCCAGCGCGAACAAGGCGCCCCCGAACGGCACGTTATAAACTGCCGCCATCCCGGCGCCGGCGCCGCACGCGACGAGCAGGCGCCGCTCCTCCGCCGCGATCCCGGCCATGTCGGAGAGCCGGCTGGCGATGGCCGCGCCCGCTTCCTTGGGCGCTCCTTCGCGCCCCAGTGAAGCGCCGAAGCCCACGCCGATGACCGAGAGCACTGCGCTCGCGGCAGTTTGCACGAGCGGCAGTTTTCCCTCGCGCAGCCAGATCGCGGCCGTGAGACCGCCTCCGGTGCCGCTGCCGGGCTTGCGCCGAAGCGCGAGCGCGACGCCGCCGACGATCAGGCCGCCCGCGAGAGGGACCAGTACCTCGGCGCAGCGGCGCGGTCGCTGCGACATAGTGCTCGAAGTCGCCGAGTCCGCCGCCGCCCCAGGCAATGCGCTCCGCAAGCCGCAGGATCGCCATCAGCACGGCCGCCGCCAACCCCGTTCCGATCCCGACCAACGGCGCCAGCATCCAGAAGCGCAGCGATAGAGACGGGCGTTCGAGCAGGTTCGGCTGGAGCGACTCAGCCTTTAGGGCAGGCAGCGTTCCCGGCGTCTGCTGCGTCACCGGCGCGGCACGTGCGTTACTCGGCGGCTTCTTGATGCACGGCCGGGCGGCGGGTGCGCAGCCGCCGGATGCGCCGTGCGTCCGCCTCCAGCACCCGGAATTCCAGACCCGACGGGTGCGTGATGACCTCGCCGCGCGTTGGCACCCGCCCCGCCAGCGTGAACACGAGGCCGCCCATCGTGTCGATGTCGGCTGCGCGCTCCTCCTCCGTGAGCACCGGGCCGAGGCGCGCCTCGAACTCCTCGACCGGGAGCCGTGCGTCGAGGTCGAGCGCGCCGTCAGCGCGCTCAATGATGAGCGGGCCGACAGGCTCGTCGTGCTCGTCGGCGATGTCGCCCACGATCTCCTCGACCAGGTCCTCGATCGTCACCAGCCCGTCTATGCCGCCGTATTCGTCCACGACCAGGGCGAGGTGGATGCGGGCCTGGCGCATCTGCAGCAGCAGGTCGAGCACGGGCAGCTGCGGCGCCACCAGCAGCGGCTTGCGCAGGATCGCCTCCAGCCGGAAATCCTCAGGCCTGCCGGCGAAGCCGATCACGTCCTTGATGTGGACCATGCCCACGAGGTCGTCGAGCTGCTCGCGATAGACGGGCAAGCGCGAGTGACCCTCGCGGCGGATAAGCGTGAGCGCCTGATCCAGCGTCAGGCTGACCGGCATGGCGACGATGTCGGCGCGCGGCACCATCACGTCATCGGCCTGCGTGCCGCGCAGGCGCAGCACGTTGGCGATCAGCACCCGCTCCTGGCGGTCTAGCCCCGGCGGCTCGCCCGGCGTCTCCGGCGTCGTCTCGGCTGCCTCCTGCACCAGCTCCGCGATGCTCTCGCGTACGCCTTGGGACGGCTCGCGCCGCAGGATCTGGCTGAGCCGGCGCAGGAAGCGGTGCCGCCGTGGCTCGCTCGCGCTCACGGTTCACCCCTGCGGAGAGCGGGCCGCGGCTTCCACGGATTGGGAACGCCCAGCCGATGCAGCAGCCGCGCTTCCGCCATCTCCATGCGCCGCGCCTCGCCGGGGTGAAGGTGGTCGTGACCCTGAAGGTGCAAGGCGCCGTGGACGACGAGATGGGCGAGGTGGTGCGCCGGGCGCTTGCGGGCAGCGCGCGCCTCGCGCAGCACCGTGCCGAGTGCCAACGCGAGGTCGCCACCCCCATCTTGCTGAGCAGCGAAGCTGAGCACGTTCGTGGCTTTGTCGCGGCCGCGATGGCGGCGGTTGAGCAAGCGCACGGTCCGATCCGACGCGAGCAGCACGGTTCCCGTGCCGCCGGCGACGCGGGCCGCACGCCGGACGACACGCTCTGCCCGCGACACCGCGCGCCGCCAGCCGAGATCGTCCACGAGAACCTCGGGGAGCCCCGCTCGCGCGGGGCCGGTTCTACTGTCCGGGTCCATCTTGGCTCGAGGCCGCTTCCGCCCGGCGGCGGCTGCGCGCACCCTCCGCCCGCTGCTCGCGAGACGCCACGGCGCGCTGCTCATACGCGTCCACGATGCGCGCCACGAGCGGGTGCCGCACCACGTCGCGCACGTCGAAGCGCGTGACGCCGATGCCGGACACCCCTTCCAGCGTGTCCAGCGCGTCGCCGAGGCCGCTCGGCTGCCCAGGCGGCAGGTCCACCTGGCTGAGATCGCCCGTGACCACCACGCGCGTGCCCTCGCCCATGCGCGTGAGGAACATCTTCATTTGCACCGGCGTGGTGTTCTGCGCCTCGTCGAGGATAGCGAAGGAGTGGGCCAGCGTGCGCCCGCGCATGAACGCGAGCGGCGCCACCTCGATCTCCCCCGTGCCCATCCGGCGCACGACTTGCTCCCCCGGCATCATGTCATGCAGCGCGTCGTAGAGCGGACGGAGATACGGGTCCACCTTCTCCTTCATGTCGCCCGGCAGGAAGCCCAGCCGCTCGCCCGCCTCCACCGCCGGCCGGCTCAGCACGATGCGGTCCACCCGGCCCGATTGCAGCATCGCGACGGCCTGGGCCACCGCGAGGTAGGTCTTGCCCGTGCCGGCCGGGCCGACGCCGAACACCATCTCGTGGCTGCCCAGCATCTCCATGTAGGCGGCTTGGCCAGGCGAGCGCGGTGCGATGGGACCTCGCCGGGTCTGGATCGCTGGCAGGTCGCGCAGCGGCAGGCGCGGATCATTCTCGTCAGCCATGCGGATCGCCGCGTCCACGTCGGCGCGGCCGATGCCGTCGCCGCGCTCGAGGCGCTGCCAGAGTGATCGCAGCGCTGCCTGCGCAGCCTCGACGCGGCCCGGCTCACCCTGGATGGCGATGCGGCCGCCGCGGGCGGACACGCGCACGCCCAGCCCCTGCTCCAAGCGGACCAGGTTCCGGTCGTGCTCGCCGAGCAGGAGGGGCAGCAACGTGTTGTCATTGAAGTGCAAGGTGGTGGCCTTGCCGGGAAGGCCAGACGGGATGGCGGCGGAAGAGAGGCTGTTCAAGCTCGCAAGCGCTCCTCTGATAGATCCGAGACTGGGTCCAAGACTGCTGCTAATGAATTGGTGTGGGCGCGCGTGATCGTCACCGGCACTTCTTGCCCGATCAACGCATTCTGTCCTTCGAGGTGAACCGGCTGCAGGAACGGTGACCGCCCGGCGACCTGGCCGGGATGGCGGCCTGGCCCCGTGAACAGGACGGGGAGCCGCAACCCCTCGCAAGTTTGGTTGAATCGGGCCTGCTGCTCGCGGAGGACGGCTTGCAGCGCCTGCAATCGTGCGCTCCGCTCCGCCTCCGGCACCTGCGCTGGCGCGGTCGCCGCGGGCGTGCCGGGCCGCGGCGAATACTGGAAGCTGAACGCCTGAGCGAAGCCGACCTCGCGCACAAGCTGAAGGGTCGCCTCGAAATCGGCCGGCGTCTCGCCGGGATGACCCACGATGAAGTCGCTGGACAAGGCAAGGTCAGGCCGCGCCGCGCGCAGCCGCTCCACAAGCCGGAGGTAGTCGGCCGCCGTGTGCCCGCGGTTCATGGCGCGCAGGATACGGTCCGACCCGCTCTGCACCGGGAGGTGCAGGAATGGCATAAGGCTCGGAAGGTCGCGGTGCGCGGCGATGAGGTCGGCGTCCATGTCACGCGGATGGGACGTGGTGTAGCGCAAGCGCAGCAGCCCTGGGATGCCGGCCATCTCCCGCAGCAGCCGCGCGAGGTCCCACGTGCCCCCGTCCGGCGCCTCTCCCCGCCAGGCGTTCACGTTCTGCCCGAGCAGCGCGATCTCGCGCGCGCCTGCGGCCACGAGCCGCCGGGCCTCGGCGAGGACCGCCGCCGCCGGGCGGCTTGCCTCCGCGCCGCGCGTGTAAGGAACGACGCAGAACGAGCAGAACTTGTCGCAACCTTCCTGGATCGAGAGGAACGCAACTACGCCCTGCGGCGCAGCGCACTCCGGCAGGTGATCGAACTTGCTCTCCGCCGGGAAGCTGGTGTCCACGACGGCGCCGCCCGCGCCCGCGGCGCGGGCGACCATCTCTGGCAGGCGATGATAAGTCTGCGGACCGAGCACCAGGCTCACATAGGGCGCGCGCGCGAGGATCTCGGCACTCTCCGCCTGGGCGACGCAGCCGGCGACCGCGAGAATGGTGTCCTTGCCCGATGCTGCGCGCGCCTCCTTGACGAGCCGTAGCCGCCCCAGCTCGCTGAACACCTTCTCCGCGGCGCGCTCACGGATATGGCAGGTATTGAGAATGATCATGTCGGCGTCGTGCACGCCGTCCGCGCGCTGGTATCCGAGGGGCGCGAGCGCGTCCGCCATTCGCGCGCTGTCATACACGTTCATCTGGCAGCCCCAGGTGATCACGTGCAGTCGCTTTGGGAGGCGCTCGGCGTTGGTCACGGCGTTGTTCCCCGGCTGTGCGGCCAAGCCTGTCCGGCCGCGCGGCGGGGAGGAATGGGCACCGGGCCCAGCAAGGTCAAGCCATGCTGCGGGAATCGCCATACCTCTGGTTCAACACCAGGAGCTTGCCTCGCATCGCCTGTCTCCTGTCAAGAGAAAGCCTCGTTACGCAGGCACCGGCACCCTCGCGCGCTCGCCCGCGGCAACTGGCAGCCGATTCTGACGCAGAGCTGCTGCGCCGTCGGCAATGATCGTCCAGGCTGCCTGCGCCAGCGCCTTGCGCGAGGGGAACTTGGTTGGGTCTAGTGGCGCGTGGAACACCACGGTTGCGCGCAGCCCGCGCTGCTGCGCGAGGCGCCAGAAATGCGGCGCGAGATCCATGCCGCCATACCAGGCGAACATCGACCGTGCCGACCTGCCAGCCGGCAGCCAGCCAAGCCGGTCATAGACGATGCTCAGCGGCTGTACGAGAGGTGCCTCGCAACCCTCTGACCCATCGACTATCGAGAAGAACGACGACCGAAATGATAGCACACGCGATCCATCGCTGCTCGTGCCCTCGGGAAAGAGCAGCAAATTGTCGCCGCTCGCGAGCCGCGCGCGCATCTCGTCGCGCTCGCGCCCGATGTCGCCGGGGCGGCGGCTGACGAACACCGTGCGCCCGAGCGTCGCGACGATCCCGATGCCAGGCCAGCGCCCGACCTCGGCCTTGGAAACGAAGCAGGCGTCGAGCAGGCCCCCCAGGGTCGGGATGTCGAGCCAGGAGCTATGATTCGAGACGAACACGATGGGACGCCGCGGTTTGGCAGGCTCGGCTGCTGGGTTCCGACCGACGACGCGAACACGCATCCCGAGCAGCCATGTCACGACGCGCCAGTAGAACCGGGCAAAGCTGACCTTGGGACGGCCGGGCAGGCGAATCAGCGCCGCCTGCAGCGTCACGGCCAGAAGTGTCCAGAGCACGACGAGCGTTCCGCGCCGGGCTGCTCGCAGGCCGCGCAGCAGCGCACGGCCCGGCATCCGCGGCTCCGGCCACGCCGCGATGCCGGTCGATCGCAGAGAGGGAGCGCGGCGGAGGCGGCGAGGCTGAGCCATCGCCCCTCAATAGCGGTTGGGCGATCAGGCGGCAACGACGGTTGCCCCCGCTCCATCACGCAGTCGCACAGGAAGGTGCTTCCGGACCGCAGCGCGCTAGGGCTACACAACTTTCCGATGATCCCACGATTCCCCCGCGGCGGCGTCCTGCTGGCTGCGGCCCTGCTCGCGGCACCGTCAACCCTCGCCGCCGACCCGCAGCCCTATGCCGCGACGATCGTGCCTACCGGTGACGCCGCGCTCGACACGATCCTGCGCGAGAGCAGCATGTTGCTGAGCCTGAGCAAGGCACCGGTCGGTTCCTTCGCCCTCGTCACCCGCGCCCGTGAGGACGAGAAGCGGCTCAACACCGCACTTGAGAGCCGCGGCTACTATGCCGGCGCCATCCATGTCACGGTCCTGGGCCGCCCGCTCAGCGATCCCGCCCTCCCTGACCTCCTCCAGCAGGCCCCGGCCGCGCCGCCCATACCGGTCCGCGTCACGGTGGAGCGGGGACCGCTCTTCCACCTCGGCCACGTCGCCTGGCAGGGTACGGTTCCGCCGCCAGGACAGAAGGCGCTCGACCTCGCGCCCGGCGCCCCCGCCGTCGCCGCCGACGTGCTCGCCGCGCAGGCTCGCGTGCTCGCCGCACTTCGGCGACACGGCTACGCGCTCGCCAAGGTGGACACGCCAGTCGCCATGCTCAACCCGGCACAACGAACGCTGGATGTCACGTATAAAGTAGATGCCGGGCCGCAGGTGGATCTCGGCCCGATCCGGCTGCAGGGCCTCGACGGCGTGAACCAGGCCTTCGTTCGGCGACGCCTGCTGATCCACCCGGGCGAGCAGTTCAATCCCGACACGATCGAGCAAGCACGGACGGACCTGCTCTCCCTCGGCGTGTTCAGCAGCGTGACGGCGCGGGCGGCGACCAGCATGGACCCGCAAGGCCAGCTTCCGATCACCTTCCAATTCGTTGAGCGCCCACGCAATGCGGTCAGCGTCAACGTCGCTTACAGCACCGATCTCGGCGCGAGCGCGGGGTTGACCTATACGCGGCGCAACCTGTTCGGCAACGCGGAAAGGCTCGACCTGGGCGCGACTGCCACCAATCTGGGCGGCACCGATACCACCGCCCCCGGCTACGACGTGACCGCCGTGCTGACCAAGCCCGACATCTTCGGAGTGCGCAACCAGGATCTCCGCCTCAGCCTGGAAGCGGTTAAGCAAGACCTCCAAGCCTACAGCCGCACCGCCGGGATCGCCGGCGTCACAGTGACGCGCGCGCTCTCGCCGACGGTCTTGGGCAGCGCCGGCGTGCTCGCCACCGAGGAATTGGTGCTCCAGGAGGGAGTCACGCGCGACTACACCCTGCTGCAGCTCCCGGTCACGGCGAGATGGGACACGACCGGGCCGAACGGCTTGCTCAACCCGACGCACGGCGTTCGCGTTGCCGTCACGGTTACGCCCACAGCCTCGCTCGCAGGGCAGCAATCCCAGTTCGTGATCGCGGAGGTCACGGGCAGCACGTACATCAACCTCGGCGCTCCCGGCCGCAGCGTGCTCGCGCTGCGCGCCACGGCGGCCACCGTGCAGGGCGCGAGCACGTTCCAGATACCGCCCGAGCAGCGGCTCTATGCGGGCGGCACGGGCACCGTTCGCGGCTACCGTTACCAGAGCGTCGGCCCGCAATTCGCGGATCGGACCCCGGTCGGCGGCACGTCGCTCGCGGCTGGCACAGTCGAGTTTCGTCAGCGCATCCTGCAGAGCTTCGGCGCTGTGGTGTTCGCCGACGCCGGCCAGGTGAGCGGGTCCGCCGCGCCCGGCATCACCGGCAGGGGCCTGGCGGTCGGGGCAGGCGTGGGCGCCCGCTACTATACCTCCATCGGGCCCGTCCGGCTCGACGTCGCCGTGCCGCTCATCCGCCAGCGCGGGGATGATACGTTCGAGCTCTACGTGGGGCTGGGGCAGGCCTTCTGATGCGGCGCGCGCTCAAGATCCTCGGCTGGCTCGTCGCGGCGCTCGTCGTCGTACCTGCCGTGCTCGTGGCACTCCTCCTCGCCGCCCTGAACACCACGCCGGGACAGCAGAAGGTCGCCGGGCTGCTCAACCACCTGCTCGCAGGGCAGCTGCAGGTCCAGGGCCTCTCCGGACGCTTCCCGGACCAGCTCCGGCTCGCGCACGTAGCGCTGCTGGACAGGAAAGGCGTCTGGGCGACGGCGGAGAAGGTTTCACTCGATTGGTCCCCGCTCGCCCTCCTGCACAAGGTTGCCGAGGTGGACCTGCTGCACGCGGACAAGCTGCGGGTTGAACGCTTGCGGGAGAGCGAGGGTGGCAGCAGCAATCTGCCTGTGCGCGTGCGGGTGAAGCGCATAGCGGCGGACCGGGCGGAACTGAGCGAAGCGGTGCCCGGCGGTCCCGCCGCACTGTCGCTCACGGGCAACCTCAGTCTCGACAGCTTCACTGAGGGTGCGCTTACCCTCGACGCGAGACGGCTCGATGCCGCGGGAACATACCACGTCCAGGGCAGCCTCGACGAGACGCCCGCCCCTGGCCGCGTCACCCTCGCGCTTGATCTTGACGAGCCGGCGGGCGGGATCGTCTCGCGCGCCGCGGGCCTGCCCGATCTCGGCGCCCTCGCTGTTCACGCCCGGCTTGACGGCCCCCGCACCGCGGCGGCGCTGGACGCGACCGTGGTAGCGGGGAAGCTGCGGGCAGCGGCGAAGGGCACGCTCGACCTCGCCGACAGTGCGGCCGACCTCACCTTGCAGGCAAGCGCGCCCGCGATGGCGCCGCGTCCCGACCTGCGCTGGCAAGCGGTCGCGCTCGAAGCCCAGGTGCATGGGCCGTTCACGAAGCCGCAAGGGCAGGGGACGCTTCAGGTGGACGCCTTGGAGGCGGCCAGCGGCGCCGTCGCGCAGCTCCGCGCGGCGGTGAAGGGCGATCTCGGAGGGGTTCATCTGAAAGCGACCGCGGACGGCGTGCGCGTGCCCGGTCCCAATCCGGCGCTGCTCGCCGACACGCCGGTGCAGCTCACTGCGGACGTGAAGCTCGACGATCCCACGAGACCAACATCGTTCCGGGTCGAGCACGCGTTGTTCTCGATCCGGGGTCGGGCAACGACCGCGGGAACACTTGCGGGCGAGGCGGACGCGACCCTCCCCGACCTTGCTCCATTCGCCCAGGCCGCGGGCGTCGCGGCGGCCGGACGGGCGATGCTCCACGTTAAGGCGCGACAGGACCACGCCACGCAGCTCGATGCGGACGGCACGATCTCGCTCACGCAGGCGCCCGGTCCGACCGTCGCCCTGCTCGGCCCGAACGCACGGATCGGCGTCAGCGCGCAGGTCTCAGGCGGCAATACCACGCTGACGCGGTTGCAGTTGAATGGCGCGAAGCTCGCGCTCGACGCCCACGGCACGCTCGTGGGCAGTAGCCTGGATGGCGAAGCCCATGCCACTGTGAACGATCTCGCCGCCGCCGTCCCGACCCTCGTCGGTCGAATGACCCTCGACGCCACAGCCAAGGGCAAGCTTGACGACCTTGCCGCGACGCTCGACGCCCAGGGCAACGTCGGCACAAGCGGCTTCGCGCCGGCGCCACTGCGCGTGCAGGCCCAGGCGGACCACCTGCCCGGCGTGCCTACCGGCAGCATCAAGGCGCAAGGGACTCTAGACGGCGCGCCCCTTACCCTCGACGCGACCGCCCGGCGCGCCGCCGATGGGAGCCTCGCCGCGGACATCCAGCGCGCTGCCTGGCGCAGCCTCGCCGCAGAGGGCGCGCTCACCCTCGCGCCGGGCGCGACGGTGCCGCAGGGCAAGGTTAGCCTCCGTATCGGGAGCCTAGCCGATTTCCGCGCGCTCACGGGAGCGGACCTTGCCGGGAGCGTGGACGCCCAGGTCAATCTCGACGCCGCGGCCGGGCGGGTGCAGGCGAAGCTCTCGGGCATCGCCATACCCGGCGCGCAGGTGGGCGCGGCTACCGTGCAAGCGAGCGTGGCTGACCCGCTGGGCCATCCGCGCGTGCAGGCGCAGATCGTTGCGGATCGCGTGAACGCGGGCGGCGTCTCCGGCAACGCGCGGGTCGAGGCCGACGGGCCGGCGGACGCGCTTGCGCTCCGGGTCAGTGCGGCGGTCCAGGTGAAGGATACGCCCGCACAGGTCCAGGGCGCCGCCCTGCTCGACGTGCCTGGCAAGCGGCTCCAGCTGAGCGCGCTGACGGCGTCGGCGCGCGGCCAGGAGCTGCGGTTGGCAGCACCCGCGCGGATCAGCTTCGGCGACGGCGTGGCCGTGGACCGGCTGCGCCTCGCCGTGGCGGGTGCCCAAGGGACTGCAACGGCGGAGATCGCGGGCAAGCTCAGCCCGGCGCTCGACGCGACGCTGCAAGCGCGACTCCCCGGCAGCGTCGCCGGCCTCTACGATCCAGCCTACGCCGCAGACGGCAGCATAAGCCTCGACGCGACCGTCCGCGGGACGCTAGCGCGGCCCACAGGCTCGGCGCGCCTGGATATCAGCCGGCTGCGCCTGAAGCAGGGACCCGGCCAGGCACTGCCGCCGCTCGACGCGCAGGTGACGGCGCAGCTGGCGGGCGAGTCCGCGCGTGTTCAAGGGCAGGTCCGGGCGGGAACAGCGCATCTCACGCTCGACGGCACGGCACCGCTCGCCGCGGGCGGGCCGCTCAGCGTCCGCGCGGCCGGCAATCTCGATCTCGCGCTCCTAAACCCCCTGATCTCGCCTGCAGGACGCCAGGCGAGGGGCCGAGTCACGCTGGACGCGCGGGCGACGGGAACCCTCAGCGCGCCGCGCCTCGCCGGGCAGGTCACGCTCGCAGGCGGCGAAGTCGATGACTTCACGCAGGGGATTCGCCTTACGGAGATCGCCGGCACGGCGCAGCTTCAGGGCGATGAGGTGGTGATACCACACATGACAGGCCGGGCTGGGCCGGGCACGGTGGTCCTCTCCGGCCGAGTGGGCGCTCTGCGGCCCGGCCTGCCGGTGGACCTGAAGCTGCGGATGCGAGATGCGCGCGCCCTCGCGGGCGCTCTGCTGACCGCCCAACTCAGCGCGGACGTCACCGTGCAGGGTAGCGTCACCCAAGGTCTCGCCGTCTCCGGGACTATCGACGTGCTGCGGGCGGATATCAGGGTGCCGGAGCGGCTGCCGACAAGCGTGCAGACGCTCAACGTGATCCGCCCTGGGCAGAAGCAGGCACCCCCCAGCGTGCCCACGCTCGTTGTGCGGCTTGATCTTACGGTTCGCGCGCCGCGGGCGATCTTCGTGCGCGGGCGTGGGCTGGATGCGGAGATGGCGGGGCGGCTGCACCTCGCCGGCACCACGGCGAAGCCGCAGGTGAGCGGTGGCTTCGACCTGCGTCGCGGCACGTTCAGCCTGGCCGGGACGTCGCTCACTTTCACCAAGGGGCGGGTGGGCTTCGAGGGCACGGGACTCTCGGACAAGCTCGACCCCTCGCTCGATTTCGAGGCAACGAGCAACTCGGCGCAGGTGACGGCGACGCTCATGATCACGGGCACCGCGAGCGCGCCGAAGATCACGCTCACGAGCGTGCCCCAGCTGCCGCAGGACGAGGTGCTGTCCTATCTGCTGTTCCGTACCAGCGTGAAGGATCTCGGTCCCTTCCAGTATGCCGAGATCGCGGCGGCGCTCGCCGAAGTGTCCGGCGTGGGCAGCGGCTTGAGCGATCCGCTCAATAGTGTCCGCAAGGGCCTCGGGCTGGACCGGCTCACGGTGGGCAGCACGACCAATACCGCGCCCGTGGGCGCAGCGTCGAACGCCACACCCACGGTCGAGGCTGGGCGCTACGTGGCGAACGGCGTCTATGTCGGCGCGACTCAGACCACGACGGGCCAGGGTACGGGGGCGCAGGTGCAGATCGATCTCACGAGGCGCCTTAGGCTGAACACCACCGTAGGCAGCGGCCAGATCGGCAACCAGGTCGGGCTGAGCTATCAATTCGAGTGGTAGCAGGGCAGCAAGGGGCATGATTGACCCTGAGAAGCCCAGTTTCTACCTTCACGTTATGCCCGACCAGGTTCGCAGCGCCACCTTGGACCCCTTGCCCAAGGCGTGGCCGTTCGAGGAAGCGGCGCGCGTCGCGCAGCGCGTTCGCGCCGGCGGCAGGGAAGGCGCCCTGTTCGAGACAGGCTACGGCCCCTCGGGCCTGCCCCATGTCGGAACCTTTGGCGAGGTCGCGCGCACGAGCTGGGTGCGGCGCGCCTTCGAGGTGCTCACGGG
The DNA here is from genome assembly GCA_963839135.1 of uncultured Alphaproteobacteria bacterium. Classification (GTDB taxonomy): domain Bacteria; phylum Pseudomonadota; class Alphaproteobacteria; order Acetobacterales; family Acetobacteraceae; genus CAWKEH01. The sequence goes on along the minus strand of CAWIUA010000002.1, from coordinate 59,405 downwards.
CCTGCCCACTCGCCTGATCGCGTTCAGCGACGACATGGACGCGCTGCGCAAGGTGCCGGACAACGTGCCCAACCGCGAGGCGCTGGCGCAGCATCTGGGCAAGCCGCTGACCCAAGTGCCGGACCCGTTCGGCACGCACGCGAGCTTCGGCGCACACAATAACGCTCGGCTGCGCGCCTTCCTGGACGGGTTCGGCTTCGCGTACGAGTTCGCGTCCAGCACGGACTACTATCGCTCCGGCCGCTTCGACCCGGCGCTGCGCCTTGCGGCCGAACGGCACGATCAGGTCGTCGCCGCCGTGCTGCCCACACTCGGGCCGGAGCGCCGGGCGACTTACTCGCCATTCCTGCCGATCCACCCGCGAACAGGCCAGGTGATGCAGGTCGGCATTGAGCGCGTGGACTCCGAGGCGGGGACGCTGCTCTGGCGGGACCCGGAAACGGGGGAGGGTATCGAGACCTCCTTCCTCGGCGGCGCGGCCAAGCTGCAGTGGAAGGCGGATTGGGCGATGCGCTGGCTGGCGCTCGGCGTCGATTACGAGATGTCGGGCAAGGACCTGATCGACTCCGTCCGCCTCTCCTCGCGCATCTGCCGAATTCTCGGGGGAGAGCCGCCGGTCGGCTACACCTACGAGCTGTTCCTGGACGAGCACGCGCAGAAAATCAGCAAGAGCAAGGGAAACGGGCTCTCGGTTGAGGAATGGCTCCGCTACGGGCCGCCGGAGAGCCTGGCGCAGTTCATGTATAATCAGCCGCAACGGGCGAAGCGCCTCTACTTCGACGCGATCCCGCGCGCGGCGGACGAGTATCTGGCGAACGCGGCCAAGCTGCCTGCGCAGGACGAGACCGCACGGCTCGGCAACCCCGCCTGGCACATCCAGATGGGCCGGCCGCCAGCGGATGCGGGCAGTCCCGTCCCCTTCACGATGCTGCTTAATCTCGCGAGCGTGGTGAACGCCGAGAGCGGCGACCTGCTCTGGGGCTTCATCCGGCGCTACAGCCCCGGTGCGAGCCCCGAAGCGAACCCTACGCTCGACGCGCTCGTGCGCCACGCCGTCGCCTACTACCGTGACTTCGTGCGCCCGGCGAAACGCTACCGTGCCCCGACGCCGAGCGAGCGCGAGGCGCTCGCGGATCTCGCCGAGACCTTGCGCGGCATGTCGCCTGGCGCCGATGCCGAGGCGATCCAGGGCGTCGTCTATGACGTCGGCAAGCGGCATCCCTTCCCGGAGCTGCGCGCCTGGTTTGGCTGCCTCTACCAGGTGCTGCTCGGCCAAGAGGAAGGACCGCGCTTCGGCGGGTTCGCGGCGCTCTACGGGCTGCCGGAGACGGTGGCGCTCATCGAGGCGGCGTTGACGCGAGAAGCGACCGCCGCGTGAGGTGATGCCCAGGCAACCGCCGCATGAGGTCGCGCGACGCCTGCGTGCGCTCGCCGGGCGCCTGCCGGCGCTCCTCGGCCCAATTCTGCTGGCGGGCGCGATCTATGTGATCTGGAAGGAGTTCCGCCACCTCAAGGTCGCGGATATCGGCCGCGCCATGGCCGCGATCCCGTATCTCTCGCTCGCGATTGGCTTCGGCTTCACCGTGCTGAGCTACGCCGTGCTGACCCTTTACGACCGATTAGGAACAACATACGCCGGGCACCGCGTCACCTACCGCCGCGCTGCGTTCGCTTCGTTCTGCGCCTACGCGCTATCGCACAACCTCGGCTTCGCGGCGGTCTCGGGTGCTGCCGTGCGCTACAGGCTCTACGCGCATTGGGGGCTGACGCCCTTGCAGATCGCCAAGGTAGTCGCGTTCTGCAGCCTGACCTTCGGGCTGGGCGGTATGGTCCTCGGCGGCGCGATCCTGTTCGTCGAGCCGACGTCGGTGCCGTTCCTCGGGCAGGCCCTGCCTCGCTGGGTTCTGTACGCGTGCGGTGGGTTGCTTTGGGCCATCGTCGTCACCTACGTCGGCATCGCGCGCGCGGTGGGCGTGATACGCCTGTTCGGTCATGAGATTGAGCTGCCGGGTTTCCGCATGGCGCTGCGGCAAGTGGCGCTCGCGACCGTGGATGTGGCGCTCACGGCGGCGATCTTCTACGCGCTGCTGCCGAGCGTGCCGGGCCTGACCTTCCCGCGCTTCCTCGGCATCTACGTCGCGAGCTACACGGCGGGGCTGGCTGCAAACCTGCCGGGCGGTATCGGCGTGTTCGACACCGCAATGCTGCTGGGATTGCAGCCCTACCTGGAGCCGCCGCAGATCCTGGGGGCGATCGTCGTCTTCCGCCTCTACTACTACATCATACCACTTTTCCTTGCGGGCGGGCTGTTCGCGGGCAACGAGGTGTTGCTGCGCGGCAGCGTCGTCCTCCAGGGGCGGCGCGGTGTTGCGACCGCACCCACGAACCTGGCTCGGCTGAGCGAGCCAGGCCTCGCGGTCGTAGCGGCGACCGGCGCGGTGGCGCTTTGCGGCGCGATGCTGCTGGCCTTGGGCGTCCTCGACCAGAGGCTGAGCCTGTTCTGGATGGATCCTGACGTGGCCGGCGTCGCGACGGAAGCGAGCACGTTCCTGCCTTCCGTCGCGGGCGCCGCACTGCTCGTAACGGCGACCGGGCTTGCCCGGCGCGTAGCGCTCGCCCGGCGCGCGTCACTCACCTTGCTGCTGATCACCGCAGGGTTCACGGCGGCGCAGGGCGCGCCCTGGTGGGTCGCGACCGCGCTCCTGCTGACTGCATTGCTGCTCGCGCCGCTCCGCGATGCGTTCTACCGGGATGCCAAGCTGCTGTCTGAGCCGCTGCAGGCCGGCACGGCGGTACCGCTGTTCACCCTGGCGGTGTGCTTGCTCGCGCTCGCCGCCTTCCAGCCCGCCGTGCGCCGCCTCGGCGACGTGAGCTGGTGGCAGATCGTGCTTTCGCCGGACATACCGAACCACGTCCGGGTGACTCTGCTGCTCGTGGTGACGGTGACGCTAGTGGCACTGTGGCGGCTGCTTCGGCCGGGTCGGGTGGAAGTGGTGCCATGGTCTGGCGGCGGGCGGGTGCGCTACGCTGCGCTGGGCGCCGAGCCGCCGGCGCAGGCGGACGGGATGGTTCTGGGCGAGGCCGGGCAGGCCGGGATCCCGTTCCGGCGCTATGGCCGAGTCATGCTCGGCCTCGGCGACCCGGCTGGTGCGCTGTCGGATCGCGTCTCAGCCATCTGGCGGCTGCGGGATCTCGCGCATCGGGAGGGTCGTGCTCCAGCGGTGTGGCGTGCGGGGCGCGAGCTGCTGCACGTCTACGGCGACCTCGGGCTGGCAGCGCTGCCGCTCGGGCCGGACGGAATGCTGCTCTCCGAGCGGCCAGGCGATGCGCCGGCCGTGGAGCGATACCTGTGCTGCGTCGCCGAGCGCGACCTCAGGCAGCTGCTGCCGCTGCTGCCGCGGTTGGCCGAAGAGCGGATGGCGGCTGCGGCTGAGTAGGTATGTGATTCGCTGCCGTGGACGCTCCGCGCATACGCGCGTATTCTGCCGGCCATGCCAGGGACAGCACCGTCAACGCCCTGCAACTGCCAGGCGCTGCGCCAGGCGGCGCGGCGAGTCAGCGCGTTCTACGACATGGCGCTCGCGCCCCACGGACTGCGCATCTCGCAATATGCCGTGCTTGCCCGCTTGCAGGCTGAGGGGCCGCGCGGCATCCAGGCGCTCGCGGACGCGCTTGCCATGGACCGCACGACGCTGGGCCGGGCGCTGCGCCCGCTCGAGCGGGACGGGCTCGTGCGCCTCGCCCGCAACCCAGCGGATGCGCGCCAGCGCTGCCTCGCCCTCACCGCGCAGGGGCGCGAGCGGCTCGACCAGGCGCGTCCGGCGTGGGCGACCGCGCAGGCGCATTTCGAGCATGGCTTCGGCGCCGAACGCGCAGCACAGCTTCGCGCCGATCTCGCTGGAGCTGCAACGACTGCTGCAACCATCCTTGGGCCGGCGCGCTAGGCTGCGGTCATCGCTTGAGGCAGGGAGAACGGGGAATGGGGATGGGGTCGCATATCAGCGAAGGGCTGCCGCATCCGCTCGGCGCCACCTGGGACGGCGTCGGGGTCAATTTCGCCCTGTTCTCCGCGAACGCCACCAAGGTCGAGCTGTGCCTATTCGACGGCGAGGGGAAGGAGGAGCTGGAACGCGTCGAGCTGCCCGAATACACGGACGAGGTGTGGCACGGCTACCTGCCTGATGCCCGGCCCGGCACCATCTATGCCTACCGCGTCCACGGCCCGTATGAACCCGAGAACGGGCATCGCTTCAACCCCAACAAGCTCGTCCTCGATCCCTATGCGAAGGGCCACATCGGCGAGCTGCAATGGGATCCGGCCGTGTTCGGCTACCAGATGGAGAGCGAGGACGATCTCACCTTCGACGAGCGCGACAGCGCCCCGTTCGTGCCGAAATGCGTCGTCATCGACCCGGCCTTCACCTGGCTGCGCGACCGCAGCCCGCAGGTGCCCTGGCAGCACACGATCTTCTACGAGACCCACGTCAGGGGCTTCACGAAGCTGCACCCTGCCGTCCCGGAGGCGCTGCGCGGGACCTTCTCGGGCCTCGTCGTGAAGGAGGTCCTTGACCACATGAAGTCGCTCGGCGTGACGAGCGTAGAGCTGCTCCCGGTCCACGATTTCGTCAACGACGACCTGCTGCTGAAGAAGGGCCTGACCAACTTCTGGGGCTACAACACCATCGGCTTCTTCGCACCCGAGCCGTCCTACAGCAGCAAGCCGGCCTTCGCCCACGCCGAGTTCAAGGAGATGGTGGCGCACCTGCACGACGCCGGGCTGGAGGTGATCCTGGACGTGGTTTACAACCACACGGCCGAAGGCAACGAGCGCGGCCCCACGCTCTCCTTCCGCGGCATAGACAACGCAAGCTACTACCGCCTGCTGCCGGACCAGAAGCGCTACTACATCAACGACACCGGCACCGGGAACACGTTGAACCTCAGCCATCCGCGCGTGCTGCAGATGGTGACGGACAGCCTGCGCTACTGGGTGCAAGAGATGCACGTGGACGGATTCCGCTTCGACCTCGGCACCATCCTCGCGCGCGAGCCCTACGGCTTCGACGAGGGCGGCGGGTTCCTGGATAGCTGTCGGCAGGACCCGGTGCTGTCCTCGGTCAAGCTGGTCGCGGAGCCGTGGGATTGCGGGCCGGGCGGCTACCAAGTGGGGGGTTTCCCGCCCGGCTGGGCGGAGTGGAACGACAAGTTCCGCGACGACACGCGGCGGTTCTGGAAAGGCGACGAGGGCATGGTGCCGGCCATGGCGTCGAGGCTCTGCGCGTCGGCGGACCTGTTCAACAAGCGCGGCCGCAAGGCTTGGGCGACCGTCAATTTCCTCACCGCCCACGATGGGTTCACGCTGCGCGACGTCGTCTCCTACAACGAGAAGCACAACGAGGCGAACGGCGAGAACAACCAGGACGGGAACAACTCCAACTATTCCTGGAACCACGGCGTCGAGGGCGAGACGGACGACGAGGAAATCATCGCAGCCCGCCAGCGTCACGCCCGCTCGCTGATGGCGACGCTGCTGCTCTCGCAGGGCACGCCGCTGATCCTGGCCGGCGACGAGATGGGCCGCTCGAAGAAGGGCAACAACAACACGTATTGCCAAGATAACGAGCTGAACTGGATCAACTGGGACCTCGAGGACTGGCAGAAAGTGCAGCTGGCGTTTGTCCAGCGCCTGGCCTCGCTGCGCCATCGCTACGGCATCCTGCGGCGGACGCGGTTCATGACGGGCGAGCTGGTGCCGGAGCTGAACGTCAAGGACGTGACCTGGATCAACGCCTCCGGTGCCGAGATGCAGTCCGAGGATTGGGGCGACGGCAACATGAAGTGCTTCGGCATGTTGGTGGACGGCCGCGCGCGCGTCAGCGGCATCCGCCGCCGCGGCTCGGACATCACCCTGCTGATCGTCTTCAACGCCCACAACGACCTGGTGCAATTCACGCTGCCGGACTGTACCGGAGGGAAGGGCTGGGAGCTGATGCTCGATACGAACGACCCAAGCATCGGGGCGGACGATGCCGAACCGGAGCGCTTCGCCATCGGCGACGCTTACGGCGTGACGGGCATCTCGCTCCTGCTGTTCGCGCTGCGGTCGTGAGCGCGCGGCACGCCTGCTCATGACCAGCCTCGTCCATGGCAGACCGGACCTGCCCGGCTTGCACGTGGACAGCTACAACGCCGAGCTCCGCGAGGGCGCGCAGGGCGAAGGTTTCGTCGGCGATCGTGCCAGCAGCCGCGCCTTTCACTGGCTTCTGGACGATTTGCGTGAGCGCTTCCCGGAAGACCCCCTCGGGGGCGAGGAGACGGTCAGCAAGCCGCGGCTGGACCAGATGCTGCGCGAGGGCGACCCGGAGGCGGGCGGCGTGATCGTGGGGGCGATCGAGGCCTGGTCGCAGGAGTTCGCGGGTGTGATCCGCCGTTTCCTGCGGCTCCAGGAGTGGCGTGGCACCGAGCGGATCGTGGTCGGCGGCGGCCTGCGCGGCAGCCGGGTGGGTGAGCTGGCCATCGGACGCACTATGGTGCTGCTGCGCGGGGAGGGCGTGACCCTGCAGCTTGTGCCGATCCGCCATGACCCTGACGATGCGGGGTTGATCGGAGCAGCGCACCTGTTCCCCCGCGAGGAACTAGCGAACGGCGACGCGCTGCTCACAGCGGATATCGGGGGCACCAAGGTACGCGCGGGCCTTGTCCGGATCGGGACGTCGCCGGACCTCTCGGAAGCCCGCGTCATCGAGAGCGAGCAGTGGCGCCATGGCGACGAGGAGCCGACGCGCGAGCAGGCCGTGGAGCGACTCGCCGAGATGCTAGGCGCTGTGGCCGAGAAAGCGAGCGGGCAGGGGCTGAGGCTCCTGCGCCTCATCGGCGTTGGGTGCCCTGGGATCATCGCGGCGGATGGCACGATCGAGCGGGGCGGCCAAAACCTACCGGGTAACTGGGAGGAGCCGGGCTTCAACGTGCCGCGGCACGTGGCGGACGCAATGCCGGGCGACTGGCAGGTGTTGATGCACAACGACGCCGTGGTGCAGGGGCTGAGCGAGTCGCCGTGGATGCGCGACGTGCGGCGCTGGGGCGTCATGACGGCGGGGACGGGATTGGGGAATGCGCGATTCAGCACGGCGGGCGGCCAAAACGGGAAAGCGGCTCGCGGTCGCTGAGCAGTCCCGATATACACCCAGCCCCAAAATATCGGCATCGAGGGCCATCATGCAGGTCGGCAAGTGGGGCAACAGCCGGCGGTCCGGCTGCCAGCCACTGTAGTCGAGGCGCTCGGCCTGAAAGGGGGCGACGAGACCGAGGTCGCTGGTGGCCGCCCTGTTCGCGTCATGCGCGACCGCACCGCGAGGAAGCGTTGACGCGGCCGAAGGCGCTCGCCTGGCCGCTACCGCCAGGCTCCTGATTCTCCCGCAATGAGGCGAACGAACGCGGCGAGTGAACTGATACCAACGGCCCCGGACAGTGACCTTCCAATGTCCGAGGCCGTTGGTATTGCGCGCAGGGTTGGTGTGGCGGCTGCGCGCCGAATAAAACTCATACCGGTCGCCTCGCGATCCGCAACCCGTTTCGCCAGGTCTGACCGGCGTTCATGGGGACGCCCTCAACGCCGCCCGCAGCGGAGCCGCTTCCGCCTCCGGCACCAACCCGAGCCGCAGGAATAGGTCCATCAGCACCAAGTTCACGTTGAATTTGAAGTCATTCGTCCGCCGCACCCGGTCGAGCACCTTCCCCACAGGCCACAGCTCAAATCCCTCCACCTCGCCGTCCACAGCGCGAGGCTGGAAGTCCTCAGGCAAATCCAAGTCGTAGCAGGCGAGCACGTCCCGCCGCAGCCCTTCGCGCCGCTCCATCGCGTAGCCGAGCGTCGCGACCCGGCGCGCCCGCAGCGCCAGCGCGGGCGGCAGCCCGGCTTCCTCTCCAGCCTCCTTGGCGAGCGTCTCCTCGGCGGTCATCTCAGTCGCGACGCCGCCGGCGACGAAATGATCCAGCTTGCCGGGGTCGAGCAGCTTGTCCGGTGCGCGCCGGGCGACCCAGACATGGACGCCGTCCCCACGCCGGACCAGACCGTTCACATGAACGCCCCAGGCAAGCACGCCGAGCGAGGGCAGCGCGCCTCGGTCGAGCCGGCCGAGCGCGGGGCCGTCCGGCGTCTCGCGCACGTCGAACGCCTCGCCTCGCCAGCGATAGAGACCGTCCTCGGCGAGGGCGGCGGCGGCGCGGGCGAGGGTATCCGCGTTCGCGAAAGCCACTGCGTCGCCGGCCTCAGTGGCGCCGAGCGCGAGCAGGCGGCGCGTGACGCCAGGCTGCACCCATCCGACCCGTGCCGCGCCCAGCCGCAACGGACGGCGCCCGCCTGGTAGCGCCGCGTTGTTGCAGGCACGGATATGGCGCATGAGGGAATTTGGCGCGGTCGTCACGCCGACCCGTAGCAGGCTCCGGGCCGCGAACCAACCCTGCCGCCGCGCGCTTTCCTCCTCAAGAGCGGAGGATGCACATGGCCGAGGAGATACGGTGCGTATTGAAGGCGGCAGCCATCACGGGCGAGTGCACGATCTGGGACGAGACTGAGGCGCGTCTCTACTGGGTGGACATCCAGGAGCCGGCGCTGCATCGCTTCGATCCGGCGACTGGGCGCGATGAGCACTGGGAACTTCCCACCTGGGTCGGCTGCTTCGCACTGGGCGAGGGCGGGCGCGTGCTGGTGGCGCTGCGCAACGAGCTCGCGTGGCTCGACCTCAATTCGGGCAGGCTCACCCACGCCGCCGAGATGCCCTATGACCCGCGCCGCTTCTTCGCCAATGACGGCCGCGCCGATCCTCAGGGGCGGTTCTGGTTCGGTCCAATGTACGGACCCTACGGGGACATCCAGGGTGGTCCCAAGGAGGCCCCGCTCTGGCGCTTCGATCCCCTCACGGGCGAGATCGCGGCGATGACCGACCCGGTCGGCACGTCCAACGGTCTCGCCTGGAGCCCGGACGGGGAAACCATGTATCACAGCGATACGAGCCAGAAGCTGATCTGGACCTATCGCTTCCACGGTGACGAGGGCCGGCTCTCGGGCAAGCGCGTGTTCGCGAAGGTGGAGACCGTCGGCTTCGGCGGCCCGGATGGTGGCTGCGTTGACGCGGAAGGCTATTACTGGGCCGCCATCTTCAATGGCGGCCGGCTGATCCGCTTCGATCCCAAAGGACGCATCGAGCGCGAGGTGCGGATGCCCGTGCAGTATCCGACGATGTGCGCATTCGGCGGCCCGGACGGGCGCACCGCGTTCGTGGCGTCGGCCAACAAGCCGCTCAGCCCAGAGCAGCGCAAGGCGCATCCGCTCGCGGGCGCGATCTTCAGCTTCGAGGCGCCGGCGCCGGGGCTGCCGGCACATCGGGTGCGCTCGTCCTAGTCGTCCAGGCTGGCAACGCCGGGCTCGTAGCCTTCCGCGGCGACGGCGGCGCGCACCGCTTCCGGGTCCGGATGCCCCTGCACCGTCACCTCGCCGCGCGCGAGGTCCACGCGCACATCGCTTGCCCCCGGCACAACCCGCACCGCACGCGTGACCGCCGCGGCGCAGTGCTCGCACGTCATTCCTGAGACCGGCAAGCGCAGCATCGCGTCCTCCCCATTCTGCTTCGGAGGTGGGATCTCCCGAATGGGAAGGTCAAGCCTGCCCTGCCGTCCCCGCAGCCAGGAAGCGCGCGAAGGCGGCTAGTGTCGCCTCGGAGACGTGATGCTCGATACCTTCGGCGTCGGCCTCCGCGTCTTCTGGCGGAACGCCGACCGCGACGAGCAGCGCTACGACCAAGCGGTGGCGAGAGCGGACGCGCTCGGCGAGGGCTTGCCCGGACTCTGTGAGGAACACGCCGCGATAGGGCCGCGCCGTGACCAGTCCCTCGCGCTTGAGGCGGCTGATGCTCTTGACGGCGGTCGGATGTGAGACGCCGAGGCGCCGGGCGATGTCGATGGGGCGTGCCTCTCCGCTCGTGGCGAGCAGGTCGGCGATCAACTCGACGTAATCCTCGAGCAGCGCCGTCGAGCGCGCGGCACGAGCACGCCCGAAACGCAGGGCCTGATCTGGCTCCTTCGGCATCTCGGCCACGGTTGCAGGCCGCTGTGCTGCCGATGCGTGTGGCACTCCCGCTTCCTTCTCGCCTCAGCCAAGCCGGAGTCGGCCAAGCCCGGAATCATACGCGCGAAATCGCGGTCCGGGGGAGCAAATTCGCCGCCGCTTCGCGCACCATGGCGGCAAGGACCCTTCGAAGCAGGAACTCCACGGTCTCGCGGACCAGGAAACGCACTATCCACGCCATGTCAACGCTCCGTCGCTGATGCAGCCTTGGGTGCTCTGTCTAGCTTGTTGACCGAAATATAGCCAACGCTATATCGTGCCCCTGGAGCACGAGTTGGAGAGGGCCGATGAGGATGGGCAGCATGGCAGCGCAGCAGGAATTGAGAGACCTGGCCGTGCGTGACGCCGACATCCTGATGGAGACTGCCAAGGCGTCGGCGGCGCGACGCGAGCTGACGTGGCCGCCACGGCCGATCACGCCGCCGATCCGGGCGCTGCTCTGGGCCTTGCGGATTTACGTGATCCTCATGCTGGCCGTCGTCGTCGTCCAGCTCACGCGACTGCGCTGGTAGCACCTCCATGGCGAGCGAGCGCGCGGCCGTCACCCACGAGGATCTCGACCGCGCCCGCGACCAGATTGCGGTTGACCGGGCACGGCGGGCGACGGGGAGGTGGCGCCCGCTTCGCCTGCTGTGGCTGATCTCGGGGCCCGGCGTCCTAGTCTTCCTCGGCGAGAACGATGCGCCGAGCATGTTGTCCTACGCCGCGAGCGGGGCGAGCTACGGCATCGGCTTCTTCTTGCCGTTCGTGCTGGCGACCTTCGTGATCGGCTTCTTCGTCCAGGAAATGGTCGTGCGCGTGGGTGCGGCGACCGGGTCCGGCCATGCCGAGCTGATCTTCGCCCGCTTCGGCTCGTTCTGGGGCTGGTTCGCCATGGCCGACCTGCTCGCGGGCAACCTGCTCACCTTAGTGGCGGAGTTCATCGGTGTTCGCGCCGGGTTCGGCTTCTTCGGCGTCCCGCCGGTCGTCTCCGTGAGTGGCTGCGTCCTCATAATAGCGTTGATGGCCTCGGCCCATCGCTACTGGACGTGGGAGCGCATCGCCCTCGGCCTCGCGCTGCTCAACGGGCTGTTCGTGCCGGTCGCGCTGCTGGCGCGGCCCGATTGGGGTGCGGTCGGGCACGCTTTCCTGACCTGGGGACCGCTGCCCGGAGGTCTCAAGCCGGACACGGTCCTGCTGATGGTCTCCAACATCGGCGCCACCGTGACGCCCTGGATGCTGTTCTTCCAGCAGGGCGCCGTGGTGGACAAGGGATTGCGGCCGGCCGATGTTGGCAGCGCGCGCCTCGACACGCTCTTGGGCGCCGCGCTGGCCGCAGTGTTCGGCGTCGCCACGGTTATCGCGACGGCGCCGTTGTTCGCGCACGGCATCAGCGCCACGAACTTCGAGACGGCGCAGTTCGCAGAGGCGCTGCGCCCCTATGTGGGCTATGCCGGCGCCGCAATGTTCGCCCTCGGCATCGCGGAGGCGGGGCTGGTCGCTGCGGTTACGATCTCGACCTCGTCCGCCTACGCCTTCGGCGAGGTGATGCACGGCGCCCGCAGCCTGAACACGCCGATGCGCGAGGGCGGCTCGTTCTACGCCGTGCTGCTCGGGTCGGCAGTCTTCGCCGGCGCGGTCGTGCTCGTGCCCGGTATGCCGCTGGAATCGATTGTGCTCATCGTGAACGTGGTGGCGACGCTCGCGATGCCGCCGGCGCTCCTGTTCCTGATCCTGATCGCGAACGACGCCCAAGTGATGGGGCGGCACCGGAACGGGCTGGGCTGGAACATCGTCGGCATCGGGATTACGGTGTTCCTGGTGCTGACCGGCTTCGCCTACGGGGCCACGGTGCTGTTTCCACACCTACTTGGCGGTTGACGTATCAGCTTCGAAGGCTCGCACGCGAGTCAAGCGGCTAGCTGTAGCCAACCGAGATCATCCGGGCTTCGGCGCGAGATAATGACGCATTCCGGCCCAAACTAACTGAGACTGAGGCGGCGCGCCGGCCCACATTATTTGCGACGGAACCCGCATTCCGTGAGACGGGCCTGAGATCATCGGCACCGACCCGCATTCCGTGAGACGGTCGAAACTGCACGGCGGCTACAGTGGCAGGCCGGCTGCCAGCATTTGATCCGTGAGGTCCCGGGTGCGGTCGGCGTCGAGCGCACCCTGCAGGAACTGTCGGATTTCTGCCGGTTTAGGGCCTGTTATGGCTTGGCGTCTTTCCCTGTTGCATTGCCGGGTGATGGCGAACTGCTGGAGGGGATCGATGGTCTTGACGGACGCGCAGTGGGCGGCGTTGGCGCCGCTGATCGAAGCCGTACGGCCGCATGGCAAGACCGAGCCGCACGATTTGCGGCGCACCGTCGAAGCGATCCTCTGGCGGCACGATAACGGCGCCAAATGGCGGGCCGTCCCGGCCGAGCTCGGGCCTGGGACGGCTTCGCCGTCCTTTCCTCCGGAGGATCGCCTTCGGCGATGGTGGCGAGCGGCACAGACCTTCATACGTTGGGCCAAGAAGGGCGTGTGGGAACGCCTGCTCGTCCTCGTGCAGGAGCATGCCGGTGGCGCCGACCTTGGCATGGCGTTCCTCGACGGGACCAGCATACGGGCACACGCCAAAGCGGCGGGGGCGGTGAAAGGGGGGATACTGGCGAGCGCCGAGACGAGCGTGAGGCGCTTGGTCGCTCTCGTGGCGGCTATGGGACCAAGGCCGTAGCGGTCGCGGACGCGCAAGGCCGTGCGGTCGCCTTCGTCCTCGCGCCGGGTCAGGCGCATGAGGCGCCGCTGGCACCCGCGCTACTGGACGACTTGCCCGACAGCCCGCTGTGGGTCGTCGGCGACCGTGGCCTGTCATCGGACAGCCTGCGTCGGACAGCCTGCGCGAGCAGGTCTGGGACTTGGGCGCGCGTCCCGCGATCCCGGCCAAGCGCAATGAGGCCCCGGTGCGCTGCCCCGACTTCATCTACGTTCATCGCAACCGCATCGAGCGCCTGTGGGCGAGGCTCAAGGAGTGGCGGGCGGTGGCCACCCGTTACGAGAAGACCGCCTGCTCCTTCATGGGCGTGCTCTGCCTCACCGCTGCCATGGACTGGCTCAAGTAGAAACTCAGTGATCAAGCTATAACAGGGCCTAGACGTGCGCAGGGTATCGTGTCAGATTTCCTCCAACAACTCTATTGAGACGGGAATTTCGTCTCATCGCTCCGCCTCGGTAGGGTCAACCCAGATGAGTCAGCCGCGCGGCTAGGATGCAAGGGCTCGGATTAGCCGCGCCAACATCCACGTCTCCTGTAATCCGGGACGGATCGCTATGTTTGCTCCGAAAGTCGCCAAGCCTCAGACGAAGGCAGCCGCAGATTCGACGAACAGCTGGTCGCGCCAGCGCCCGACACCGGTGGCGCGACAATTTGGTGGCGATGCAGTAAAGCAGGTGCGAACGCTCCAAGGGACTATTGGGAACCAAGCAACGCCGCGCTATCTGACGCAGCGGCTTTCAAACCCTCCTGCAAAGAGTCTCAGTGAGCATCACGCGCCAGCGGCTGATCAAATTGCTCAAGAAGCATCAGGGTTGTCTTGGGATTTCAGCAGAGTTCCAGTATTTCCAACTGACCGGCCGAACCGTTTCCAGGCGCCATCTCCGTTCGCGGCGCCCCCACTGCCGGATGCCATACACCCAAAGCTCGTTGTTGGACACGTCAACGATCCGCTTGAGCATGAGGCAGACCGAGTCGCCGACCAGGTGATGCGTATGGTCGATCCCGACGTCTCCATAGCCGCTGCTCCGGCACAGCTCAGCCGAAGATGCGCGAGCTGCAAGGAGGATGACGTAAAACTTCAGAGGAAGCCGGCTGCCCACGCGACCGCAACGGGTACTGCGCCGGCCATCGTCCACGAAGCGCTGCACTCGCCCGGGCAGCCGCTGAGCGCCGAGACACGTGCGTTCATGGAACCGCGCTTCGGGCGAAGTCTCGGCTTTGTGCGCATCCACACCGACCCGCTCGCTGCGGACTCCGCGACCGCCGTCGGCGCCCTAGCCCGTCCTATTCACCGTGTTGACGCTCATCGGGTGTGCTGAGCGATGGACGCGGTTGGGCGATGCGTTTGCGTGTCGCGATTTTGGCTCGAAGGTGCTGGGCGCTGGGGTTTGTGGGACGGGGCGGATCCGGGGGCGACGGCCCCGTTGGTCATGGCCCGGCGAGTTGCAGGCTGCGTGCGACCCCGCGGAACAACTCGGCCTCGGGGCAGGCTGCCGCGAACGCGATGCGGACCCGTGTGGCGGTCTCGGTGATGCGCCCAGCGATCTTGAGCAGGCGCAGGCGCAAGGTGGCGAACTCGGCGGTGGCGAGCGGCTGGGGTTTGGGGATGACGTCGCGCACCGTCAGCATCAGCCAGTAGGCGGCGGTGTGCAGCACGAGGCGGACCTGGTTGGCGAGTGCCGAGCGGCAGCTGGTGCGGTCCGACGCGAGCTGGCTCTTGTGCAGCTTGATCAGGTTCTCGGCCTGGCCGCGGGCGCAGTAGAGCGTGTCGTAGAGCCACTCGGCACTGCCGCGGCGTAGGTTGGTCACCACGCAGCGGATGTCGAGCCCCATGGTGCTGGCCTCGATCCTGGCCGAGACCCGGCGCTTGCAGCCCCAGGACTTGGCGCCGTAGCGGATCTCGGCATAACGGCGCAGCACCGGCGCCTGAGCCTCGGCACGCCGCACCCGGACATCGTCGGCAGCTAGCTCAAGCAGTCGGCTCAGCACGGCATTGCCGGGCAGGCCGAAGATGTAGTCCACGGCGTTCGCCTCACACCACGCCATCACCTCGGGACGGCCGTAATGGCCGTCGCCGCGCAGGGTCAGGCGCGTGTCCGGCCAATGCTTACGGATGCGGCGCACCAGTCGCCGGACGTGACTGCGGACCTCGCGCCCGGATGGCGTCCTGCCGGGCCGCAGCAAGATCGCGACCGGGCGCGAGGTGGCCGTGTCGTAGACGTGGATCGGCATGAAGCAGCGTTCGTCGTGGTGGGCGTTGAACAAGGAGAGCTGCTGGTGCCCGTGCACGACGTCGACGGTGTCATCGATGTCCAGCGTCACCGCCTTGGGCGGCCGGGGATAGCTGGCGCAGTAGGTGTCGATCATGGCGTAGCTCAGGCGCACCACCTCGCGCAGAGTGGGCGCGTTCTCCCAGCGCGACACGGTCGGCTGCGAGCACAGGTCGCGGCCGCTATCCGGCAGGCGGCCACAGGCGAGCTTGAAGCCGGGGTCGGTCCGCAGGTGATCGAGATCGTCGGCGTCCTCGTAACCACAGGCGATGGCGAGCATGCGCGCCCGCAAGATGTCGGCGACGCTGTGGGTGACGAACAACGGGCTGCGTGGGTCGGCGATCAATGACGCCAAACGGTCGGCGATCCCCAGACGCTGTTCGGCGGCAGCCAGCAGCATGACGCCGCCATCGGAGGTGAGCCGCCCGCCATCAAAGGCGGCCGTGACTTTCTTGCGGGCAACGGCTGGAAACCGGAACGGCGCGGACGTATCGTCGGACATGGCGGGTGTGGCTCGGCGTGCTCGAGTGGATGGATGGCTTCGACACCCAATCCGTAACACCATCAGCAGCTTACGCGACACCCGCTAGCGAATCCCTGCCATGCTGCTGAATAAGACGGGCTAGCTTACACCGTCGGCCGCGACATCGTCTTCAACGCCGGCCGTTACGCGCCCTCCACGGAGACAGGCGGGAAGCTGCTCGCGCACGAACTCGTCCACGTTCTGCAGCAGAATTCACTCGGAAATCTCTCCGCGACCTCCACGCCGTCGCACGTACCACTCACCGGGGCAACGCAGCCGCTGCTGTCGCGCGCCCCAACTCCTGGGCACTGCGGCGGATGGACCTGCTCGGCTATTCCCTGTAATCAGCCGGATAAAGCGGGCGACGGGACACCTTCGACTAGTTGGAAACTCGACGTAAACATCGACACCGACGTCGAGAAGTCGACCGATATCAATCGCCCCAGCGATGTCGGGCACGCAAGCGTGGACTTCCAAGAATCGAACGGAACCGAATACTCCTTCGGCTTCTACCCGCTGCCGAACACGCCGCCGAACGAGTTCGTCTCGATGGTGCCCGGCTGCGTCGCACACCCTGACACCACACACCAACCCTGTTTTGACTACACCGAGCACTACACGCTCTCGCAAGAACAGTACCGATGACGCGCTCGGCTTCGCGCAGGCCTATTGCGGCAGCCCGGGCAAATACACTCTGTTCGACAACAACTGCACTACCTTCGTTATCAATGTGGCCAAGAAGGCCGGCCAGAGACCGCCTTCACCCAAGGGTCCCGTGCTCGAGGGCACGAAACAATCCGACAACCCAAATACGCTCAAGGAAGGCTACCTCGACCTCCACAACCCGACCCGCAACCTCACAGGCGACAACGAAATCCGCGCATGGGTGTCCACCCACGGAACGTCGGAAGTTGCCGCCCTTTCCACCGGGGAGAAGGTCCGCCTGTTGAACCAACTCCTCGATGGCTGGGTGTCGGACGAAGACGTCGCCGCCTTCGAGAAAATCTGCAGTAGCGTCGACACATTAGCGGAACAATCGGCGCTGCAGAGGGCGCTCGGGTCACGTGAAAAGGATCTCTCGAATCCGGCCCAGAGGGATCGCATCCACAAGGCCTTGTTCATCGTGATCGACATGCTGGCGCCGCGACCTGGAAGCGCCCAGGGCTGACTCGGCCCGCGCGGCGATGGTTGGCGGGCAGCGCGCCCGATTGCGCATCGTCGGCAATCGGCGCCAGGCAGTTCACGGACCAGATGCCGGCGGCGGGCCTGCCACTGTAGCCGCCGTGCAGTTTCGACCGTCTCACGGAATGCGGGTTCCGTCGCAGATAATGTTGGCCGGCGCGCCGCCTCAGTCTCAGTTAGTTTGGGCCGGCTCCAGTCATCTTGAAGGCTTTCCCGCAGGTGTTGTGCCATCCGGCGCGACCTTGCAGGGCCGATCTTTCAAGAGCACCCAAGCCGGCTCAATAGTTTGGGCCAGAATGCGTCATTATCTCGCGCCGAAGCCCGGATGATCTCGGCTGGCTACAGCTAGCGGTTCGACCGCCCGCCGCCGTGTTGCTCAGCTGACGGGTCATCACCCGGAGAGAGACCGTCGAAGAAGTAGGACGGCGGAACACCAAACACCTCGCGCAGACTGAGAAGCTCGCTGGCAGTGGGGCGCTGCTCGCCGGCCTCGTAAGTGCGGAGCTGCGCGGGCGTCATGCCCACGCGCGCGGCGAGACTTCTCGATACTCAATCCGGCTGCGCGCCGTCGCGCAGCGATTCTGTCTCCTACTTGCGTATCGATGGACGGCACGAGACCTCCTCCAAAGACAGTGTCGCACGCGACGCGCCTGAGCGTGACAACCGCCAGGAGAAAACATGCTGGCTCGCGAGCGACACACAACTTTGCTAACCCATATCGCCTTTTCCGAGCGCAATCTACGTTGTAGAGAGTGACCTGTAGGCGAGTCGCCCAAAGGCGACATCCATCGACGGATCACGAAAATGTGATGTGCGTTTCGGCCTTTGAAACTCTGGGCGCCCATCCGCGAGCGGCCGTTATCGGGTTTGATCTGAGCCTCGGCTGGCATAAGATTGATTTCGCTATCCTATCTGCGCCGTCGAACGGTGGCTCGGTCGATAGAGAGGCTGTCGATACGCGTTAACTCGCGACGGAGCGCCGCGCTCATCGCACCTACTTAGGACGATGATCCCAATTAGGCCGAGAATGTCCCTGGACAACAAGGAATCATTCCTCTTCTATAAGAAAATAGCTCACCCGATTGTGACTCGACCTCGAGCCCCGGATGCGAAAGCCACGATGAACCACATCCGCTACTCCGTAGTCGCTGCCGCGCTGCCCGACGACGAGGAGCAGGACCTCGCAGAGCTTATCGCGCTCGCCGATTGCGCTTGCGCGAATGGCGAGCGCCAGCTCGCTGAAGAACTCATAGAAAGGATCTACGCCTACTACGACCGGCGGCAACATCTTCTGGCGACGCTTGCCGCGTCAGCAGATCCGCTCCAGAACTTGAAGCGCTAAGAAATTTGCCGAGGATCGCGACGGATCCTGCAGGGCGCCGCCAAGCAAACCGAATTTGTGCACGATCTAGCGCCCCAGCAGAACGTCCCGCGCCTGGTTGAGCTTCGCGGCGAGCCAGTCCGAGCCGCCGCGGTCGGGGTGCGCCGCCTGCATCAGCCGCAGCCAGGCTGCGCGAATCTCGGCCGCGGTGGCGCCCTCCTGCAAGCCGAGCACCTGCAGCGCCTCGGCTCGCGACATGCGCGGTCCGGCGGGCGTAGGGCCGGTCCGCACGCCAGCTCTGGGAGAGCCGTGCTCGCGCCACCAGTTCAGCGCGAGCGGCAGCAGAAACGGCAGCGCCGCGAGGGCCGTGGCGCCGCGCCCGCTGAGCAGCAGCAACGCGAGCAAGCTGAGACCGGCGAGCGCCGCGACCCAGGCGAGCAGCGACTTGATCGTCGTCACCCGCGCTCGCGAGAAGCCCTCGCCTGCGAGCAGCAGCAGCGCAAGCGCGCCGAGGCCCAAGGCGATCAAGCCCATGCGACGAGGCCCGATCTGTCGCCCGGCCGCGGCATCACGCCCGGATGCGAGGGAGCGTAGCCAATGCCAATCGCCGTACCTATCCCGCCTGCGCCGCCGCGACCGCACTCACGTTCACGATCCCACGTGCTGTAACGGACGGCACGAGAACGTGGATCGGCTTGCTCATGCCGAGCAGCAGCGGCCCGACAGGAAGCGCGTCAGCCGCGGCCTTGAGCAGAGTGTAGGCGATGTTGGCGGCGTCGAGCGTCGGCATGACGAGCAGGTTAGCCACGCCCGAGAGCCGGCTATCCGCCACGGCGCGGTCGCGGATCGCCTCGCTCAACGCGGCATCCGCGTGCATCTCGCCATCCACCTCCAGCCCCGGCTCTTGGGCCCGGATCAGCGCCAGCGCCCGGCGCATCTTGCGCGCGGACTCGGAGTTCGACGCCCCGAAGCTGGAATGCGACAGCAGCGCCGCCTTCGGCTCGATGCCGAAGCCGCGCACGGCGCTCGCGGCGAGCCAGGTCATCTCGGCGATCTCCTCGGCCGAAGGATCGAGGTTCATATGGGTGTCGCAGATGAAGAGCGCACCCGCCTGCAAGATCAGGCAGGAGAGGGCATAAAGCCGCGACACTTCGGGGCGGCGCGGGATGATCGGCATAACGAACTGCATGTGCCGCCACCAATCCCCGGTGCCGCCGCAGATCGCCGCATCCACCTGCCCCGCTTGCAGCAGCATCGCGGCGCCCACGGTCGGCCGGTCACGCAGGCGGCGGGCGGCGGCGTCAGGCGGTGCGCCGCGGCGGCCGGCGAGGCGCTGGTAGGCGGCGACGAGCGGGTCGAACACGTCGCGGTCCCGCTCCGGGTCGAGCACCTGCACGGCGCCGTCCAAGTCGAGCCGCAGGCCGAGCTTGCGCACGCGCGCCTGAATGCGGTCGCGGTCGCCGACCAGGACCGGCTCGGCGATACCGTCGTCCACCAGCGTCTGCACGGCGCGGAGCACGCGTTCGTCCTCACCTTCGCCGTAGGCGATGCGGATGCGCCGGTCGCGCGCCGCCTCGAAGACGGGGCGCATGAGCTGGCCGGAACGGAACACGAAGCGTTCGAGCTCGCGCTTGTAGGCGGCGAAGTCCTCGATGGGTCGCCGGGCGACGCCCGTCTCCATGGCGGCGCGCGCGACCGCCGGGGCGATCTGCAGGATGAGGCGCGGGTCGAAGGGCTTGGGGATGATGTAGTCGGGGCCGAAATTCGGCGCGGCCCCCCCATAGGCGCGGGCAACGACCTCGCTCGCCTCGACGCGAGCCAGTTCCGCGATGGCCTCGACTGCGGCGAGCTCCATCGCCTCGTTGATGACCTTGGCCCCCACGTCCAGGGCGCCGCGGAAGATGAAGGGGAAGCAGAGGACGTTGTTCACCTGGTTTGGGTAATCGCTGCGTCCGGTGGCGATGATGGCGTCCGGCCGCGCGGCACCGACCAGCTCGGGCAGGACCTCCGGATCGGGGTTGGCGAGGGCGAGGATGAGCGGCCTGTCCCCAAGCAGCGGCAGCCACTCCGGCTTGAGCACACGCGGCGCCGAGAGGCCGAGGAACACGTCAGCGCCCGGAAGCGCATCGGCGAGCGTGTGCGCTCCGCCGCCGTGCGCGTAGCGGGCCATGTTCGGCGCCATGCCGCCGCGGTCGGCGCGGACGACGCCGTTGATGTCCGTGAGCGTGACATTCGCCGCCGGCAGACCCATGGCGACGAGCAAATCGACGCAAGCGAGGGCTGCGGCGCCGGCGCCGGACGTGACTAGCCTCACGTCTTCCAGTCGCTTGTCCTGAAGCGTCAACCCGTTACGAACCGCTGCGGCGACGATGATCGCGGTGCCGTGCTGGTCGTCGTGGAAGACCGAAATCGTCATCCGCTCGCGTAGGGAACGCTCGATCTCGAAGCACTCCGGGGCCTTGATGTCCTCCAGGTTGATCGCCCCGAAGGTCGGCTCCAAGGCGGCAACGACGTCGCAGAAGCGGACTGGGTCGCTCGCGTCCACCTCGATGTCGAACACGTCGATGCCCGCGAACTTCTTGAACAGGACGGCTTTGCCTTCCATCACCGGCTTGCCCGCGAGCGCACCGATGTTGCCGAGGCCGAGCACAGCGGTGCCGTTGCTGATGACGCCGACGAGGTTGCCGCGTGCGGTCAGATCGCGCGCGGCCTCGGGATCGGCCTTGATCGCCTCGCAGGCGGCGGCGACGCCGGGCGAGTAGGCGAGGGCAAGGTCGCGCTGGGTCGCCATGCGCTTGGTCGGCTCAATCGCAAGCTTCCCTGGGCGCGGCAGGCGGTGGTAGTCGAGCGCCGCGCGGCGGAAATCTTCGTCCATGGCCGGTCCTCCTACCTCTTAGGGTCGGCTGGCTCGGCCCGGCGCGCAACGGGGAGAATTATGCGGTCGAGAAGACTCGAACTTCCACGGGGTTTCCCCCACAAGCACCTCAAGCTTGCGCGTCTACCATTCCGCCACGACCGCATCGTGGACGGGCGCGTATAGCCGATGGCCGACGTGGGGGCAATCGCCGCCGAGCGCCCCGGCGCCGCCGTCGAGTGGCGGATCGAGCCGGGCCTGCTCGACTACGGCGCTGCGCTCGCGTCAATGGAAGCGCGTGCTGCCGCGATCCGGGCGGGGCAGGCGTCCGAGCTGGTCTGGCTCGTTGAGCACCCGCCGCTCTACACCGCAGGCACGTCCGCGCAGCCGTGCGACCTGATGAACCCGGCGGGCTTCCCCGTCTATCGCACCGGGCGCGGCGGGCAATGGACCTATCATGGGCCGGGCCAGCGCACGGCCTACGTGCTCCTCGACCTGACCCGGCCGCACGGAACCGTGCCCGCGCGCGACGTGCGCCGCTTCGTGCACGGACTGGAAGCCTGGCTGATCGCGAGCCTCGCCCGCCTCGGCGTCGCGGGCGAGACGCGCGAGGGCCGGGTCGGTATCTGGGTTGCCGGGCCGGATGGGGAGAGCAAGATCGCCGCGATCGGCGTCCGGGTCACGCGCTGGGTGAGCTGGCACGGCGCCGCGCTCAACGTCACTCCGAACCTCGACCATTTCGAGGGTATCGTGCCCTGCGGCATCCGCGAGCACGGTGTCACGAGCCTGGCCGCGCTCGGCCGCCCAGCGACGATGGCCGAGGCGGACGCGGCGCTGCGGGCAGGCTGGCGTGAGGTATTCGAGGCCGGATAGGCGCCGCGGCCGGCCGACTGATCGGCGATCTGCTCACCTGCCTTGCTGCCGCCCTCATTGGCATGGCACCTTCACGCCAACGAAGGCCGCTAACCACACGGAACCATGCCTTGACCAAGAAGCTTCGTAAGGCCGTCCTTCCCGTCGCCGGGCTGGGTACTCGCTTCCTGCCCGCCACCAAGGCCATGGCCAAGGAGATGCTCCCGGTCGTGGACAAGCCGCTCATCCAGTATGCGATCGAGGAGGCGCGCGCGGCCGGCATCGAGCAGTTCTGCATGGTGACGGGCCGCGGCAAGGGCGCGCTGATCGACCATTTCGACGTGGCCTACGAGTTGGAGGACACGCTGCGCGAGCGCGGCAAGACCAGCCAGCTCGCGCAGCTCGACGCGATGCGCCTGCAGCCCGGCGCGATCGTTACCGTGCGCCAGCAAGTGCCGCTCGGCCTGGGCCACGCCATCTGGTGCGCTCGCGCCTTCATCGGCGACGACCCTTTCGCGATCCTGCTGCCCGACGTGCTGGTCCTCAGCGAGACGCCCTGCCTGAAGCAGCTCGCCGACGCCTACGAGCGGACCGGCGGGAACGTGATCGCCGTCGAGGAGGTGCCCTGGGAGCAGACGAACCGCTACGGGATTATGGCGCCCGGCGAGGGCGACGGTCGCCTCATCGAGGTGCGCGGCCTGGTCGAAAAGCCGCAGCCCGCGGAGGCCCCGAGCAATCTCTCGGTGATCGGGCGCTACGTGCTGCTGCCCGAGGTCGTCGAGCACCTCAGCCGCATGGAGCGCGGCGCGGGCAACGAGGTGCAGCTCACCGACGCCATGGCCAAGATGGTCGGCCGCACCCCGTTCCACGGCCTTCGCTACGAGGGACGGGCGTTCGACTGCGGCGACAAGGTGGGGTTCCTCGAAGCCCAGATCGCCTTCGCGCTCGCACGCCCGGATCTCGCCGACAGCGTGCGCGCCTTCATGGGCCGTTATTGCAGGGAGTGCGTCTGATGGGATTCCAGCACCGCTTCGACCCGACGAGCCTGCGCGAGTATGATATCCGCGGCGTCGTCGGCCGAACCTTGTCCGAGGCGGATGCGTTCGCCATCGGCCGCGTCTTCGGCAGCGTCGTATCGCGCGCCGGCGGGCATACCGTCGCGGTCGGATACGACGGGCGCCTCTCCTCGCCCGCGCTCGCCGGCGCGCTCGTGGAGGGGCTGAAGGCGAGCGGCATGGAGGTGCTGCGCGTTGGGCGCGGTCCCACGCCCATGCTCTATTTCGCCGCGACGACGCTGAAGACCGACGGCGCCGTCATGGTCACGGGGAGCCACAACCCGCCCGATTACAACGGCTTCAAGATGATGCTGGGCCGCAAGGCGTATTTCGGCGAGCAGATCCAGGAGATCGGCCGCCTCGCCGCCGCTGGCGACGTCGTGCCGGAAGCCCAGGGGAGCAATGCTGGCAGCGACCGCGCGGTGGACGTGTCTGACGCTTACCTCGATCGTCTGGTCCAGGACTGGGACGGCGGCGACCGCAAGCTGCGCGTGGTCTGGGACGCCGCCAACGGCGCGGCCGGCGAGAT
The DNA here is from genome assembly GCA_963839135.1 of uncultured Alphaproteobacteria bacterium. Classification (GTDB taxonomy): domain Bacteria; phylum Pseudomonadota; class Alphaproteobacteria; order Acetobacterales; family Acetobacteraceae; genus CAWKEH01. Next base: position 35,953 of record CAWIUA010000002.1, on the reverse strand, counting down.
CGTCCAGCGGCTCGTCAAGCGCCTGCCGGGAGAGCACACGGTCCTCAATTCGGAGATCGACGGCCACTTCCCCGCCCATCATCCAGACCCCACCATCGCGAAGAACCAGGAGCAGCTCATCGCCGAGGTGAGGCGCCAAGGTGCCGATCTCGGCATCGGCCTCGACGGTGACGCGGACCGCATCGGCGCCGTCGATGACGGGGGCGCCATGCTGCTCGGCGACCAGCTCATGGTCATCCTCGCCCGCGACGTGCTCGCCCGGCTTCCCGGCGCCACCATCATCGGCGACGTCAAGGCGAGCCAGGTGCTTTACGACGAGATCGCGAAGGCGGGCGGCAAGCCGCTGATGTTCAAGACGGGGCACAGCCTCATCAAGGCGAAGATGGCGGAGATCAGCTCGCCGTTCGCGGGCGAGATGAGCGGCCACATATTCTACGCCGACCGTTGGTACGGCTTCGACGACGCGCTCTACGTCGGCGTGCGCCTGCTCGGGATCGTGGCGCGGATGCCGGGCAAGCTGTCCGACGTGCGCAAGGCGATGCCGCAGGTCGTGAACACCCCCGAACTTCGCTTCGACTGCCCGGACACGCGCAAGTTCGCGGTGATCGAGGAGGTCGCGGGCCGGCTGCGCGGCGAGGGCGCGGACGTGAACACGGTGGACGGCGTGCGGGTCACCACGCCGGACGGGTGGTGGCTGCTGCGCGCGAGCAACACGCAGGCCGTCCTCGTCGCACGTGCCGAGGCGCGTAACGAGTCCGGGCTGGACCGGCTCAAAGGCGCGCTCGCGGGCCAGCTCGAAGCCTCGGGCATCAAGGCGCCCGATTTCTCGGGAGAGAACGCCGGGCATTAGACCTCTATCTCGTTGGGTGTGCCAAGCCGCAGTGGCGAATGTAGCTGGCACACTCGGCGGGGCTGAATTGGTCGAGCAGGCGCCCGATGGTTTGCCAAAGGTCCTCGACGGTTCACGTGAATGCGAGTCCGCAACTTCGGCACGTGGCATCCGTAGAGTGCGGACGCCGCTGAACGGAGGGACTTTAACATGTCGAACGGGGCGCAAATGTTCGACTGGATTTTCTTCGCCATCGTCTGCCTCCCCCTCGTCTACGTGGTGGTGGACTGGCTTAGAGAGCGCCGCTAGGTCGCGTCGCGGAGAATCGGAAGGCGTCTGGGGCGGGAACGACCCTCTGTCGAGCGCCTGGCTGCACATCCGCGATCCCGACACGCTCCGTGCCGCCCTGGAGAGTCCGCGGGGGCCGCGCGACACGCTGCGCTAGACCGTAGCGTTTCGCGTCCCAACTTGGTCGCGAAACGCTGAAGCCGCCGTGCCGGGCGGCGCGGCCAAGCTTTCACGGTGGGTTGTGCCGCTCCTGTCAAGTGGAACTTAACGCGCACTGCTTCGTAGCTTATGTCAATTCACGGCCACGAGCGGCAGGAGGAGCGCGATGAAGGCATTGTGCTGGCACGGCAAGGGCGACATGCGCTGCGATACGGTGCCCGATCCGAAGATCGAGCACGGCCGCGACGCCATCGTGAAGGTGACGATGTGCGCCATCTGCGGCTCCGACCTGCACCTCTACGACGGCCTCATGCCGACAATGAAGAGTGGCGACGTCATCGGCCACGAGACGATGGGCGAGGTGGTCGAGGTCGGCGCGGAGAACAAGAAGTTGAAGGTCGGCGACCGCGTGGTGATCCCGTTCACCATCTCCTGCGGCGAGTGCTTCTTCTGCCAAAGGGGCCTGTTCTCGTCCTGCGAGCGCTCGAACCCGAACGCCTCCGAGGCCGCCAAGGTCATGGGGCACTCGCCCGCCGGGCTGTTCGGCTACTCGCACATGCTGGGCGGCTTCGCGGGCGGCCAGGCGGAATACATCCGCGTCCCCTACGCCGATGTCGGCCCCATCAAGGTGCCGGACAGCCTCACGGACGAGCAGGTCCTGTTCCTGTCCGACATCTTCCCGACCGGCTTCATGGCGGCCGACAACTGCAACATCCATCACTGGCGACGTCATCGCCGTGTGGGGCTGCGGGCCGGTCGGCCAGATCGCGATCAAGAGCGCCTTCCTGCTCGGGGCGGAGCGCGTCATCGCGATTGACACGGTGCCGGAGCGCCTGGAGCTCGCGCGGGAGAGCGGGGCCGAGACGATCGATTTCGAGAAGGAGGACGTTTACGACCGGCTTGCAGGAGATGACGCACGGGCGCGGCCCCGATTCCTGCATAGACGCGGTCGGCACGGAGGCGCACGCCGGCGGCAGCGTGGACGCGGTCGTGGATCGGGCGAAGCAGGCGACGTATCTCGGGACCGACCGGGCGCACGTGCTGCGCCAGGCGATCATGTGCTGCCGCAACGGCGGCAACGTTTCCGTCGTGGGGGTCTATATCGGGCTGCTCGACAAGGTGCCGTTCGGCTCGGCGATGAACCGCGGCCTCACCTTCCGCATGGCCCAGACGCCCGTGCAGCGCTACCAGGAATCGCTCCTGCACCGCATCGAGAAGGGTGAGATCGATCCGTCCTTCGTGATCACGCACCGGGTCAAGCTGGAAGACGGCCCGGAGATGTACAAGACGTTCCGCGACAAGCAGGACGGCTGCATCAAGGTGGTGATGACGCCCTGAACGCGCCGGGTGCTGCGATGCCGACTCTCACCGAGCAGCAGACCGCCCTCGAGCAGAAGGAGCAGAAGATCGAGAGCAGGGCCCCGGTCCTCGCCGTGGAAACCCTGAGCAGCGCCGCCGTGATGGCGCTCGTCGGCGCCCTCTCGGTGTGGGCGAATGAGCCCTGGCTGGCGGCGAGTCTGGGACCGAGCGTGCTGACGCAGGTGCTGGTGTCGAACCAGAAGAGCGCCACCATGTATGACACGGGTCTGGGCCAGTTGATCGGCCTGGGCGTGGGCTTCGCGGGCGTCTATGCCGTGGGCGCGCAGGCCGTCCCGCCGCTGGCGAGCGGGGAGCATCTGACCTGGATCCGCGTCGCGGCGGTGGTGATCGCCTTCGTGCTCCTCATCCCGATCCAGCGCCTGCTGAAGGTGAAGCATCCGCCTGCGGGCTCGACGGCCCTCTTGGTGGCCCTAGGGCTCGAACCGCCGTCGTGGCACACCGTATGGGTGATGATCGTGGGCATCGTCATGATCACCGTGTTCGGCGAAGGCGCGCGCGCCTTGACGGTATGGGCGAAGCAGGGCTCGGCCGCGGCGCAGACGCTGACCCAGAAGCCGTGAAGCCGTAGCTCAGCCCGGCGCTGCCTGCTCGGCGTCCCGCAGCACCTGCCACACGCGCTCCGGGGTCGCCGGCATGTCGATATGCGCAACGCCGGCCTGCCGCAGCGCGTCCATCAGCGCGTTCATGACCGCCGGCAGCGACCCGGCGCAGCCGGCCTCGCCGCACCCCTTCACGCCGAGTGCGTTCGTCCGCGCCGGGACCGGATGGCTGGCCATGGTGAAGTCCGGCGCGTCCGCGGCGCGCGGCAGGGCGTAGTCCATGAAGGAACCGGAGAGCAGCTGCCCGTCCGCATCGTAGGCGACGCTTTCCATGAGTGCCTGGCCGATGCCCTGCACAACCCCGCCCTGCACCTGGCCACGCACGAGCATCGGGTTGACCTCGACCCCGAAATCGCTGACCGCCGCGTAGCGCACGACCGCGACGCTCCCCGTTTCCGGATCCACCTCGACCTCGGCGACGTGACAGCCGTTGGGAAACGCCGAGGGCGAGCTCTCGTGGACGTGGGTCACGTCCAACCCGTCCGGGTAACCCGGCATCGCAGGGTCGGACCGCATCCAGGCAGCTAGCTCCATCACGCCGATGCCGCGGTCGGTTCCCGCGACCACGAACTGCCCGCGTTCGAACGCGATGTCCGCAATCGCCGCCTCCAGGGCGTGCGCCGCGGCCTCGCGCCCCTTCTCCACCACGAGCGCGCACGCCTCGACGGCCGCCGCCCCGCTCGCCATCAGGCTCTTCGAGCCGCCAGTGCCGCCGCCCGCGACGAGCTGATCGCTGTCGCCCTGGACCAGCCGGATCGCCTCGAACGGCACGCCGAGCCGGTCCGCGATCACCTGCGCGAACGGCGTCGCATGGCCCTGGCCGTAGTCGAGCGTGCCCGTGATGAACGTCACGGTCCCGTCCTCTCCGAAGCGCAGGCCGCCCATCTCGCGCGTGGGCGGCGCCGTGACCTCCAGGTATTGGCCGATGCCCCGGCCGCGCAGCCGGCCCCGCCGCGCGCTCTCCGCCCGGCGCTCCGGGAACCCGGTCCAGTCCGCGAGCCGAAGCGCCTCATCGAGCAGGGCAGGGAAGTCGCCGCTGTCGTACACCATCCCGGACGGCGCCTTGTAGGGCAGGGCATCGGGGCGGATGTGGTTGCGGCGGCGCAGCTCCGCCGGGTCGATGCCCAGCTCCGCCGCGGCCTGGTCCACGAGCCGCTCCATGTAGAGATTGCCCTCCGGCCGTCCCGCGCCGCGGTAGGGCCCGACCGGCGTCGTGTTCGTGAAGGTGCAGCAGCTGCGCACTTCGACATGCGGCGTCGCGTAGGTGCCGATGACGTTCTTGAGTGCGTTGACGGTGCCGGGATAGGTCGCGGCGAAGGTGAGATAGGCGCCGACGTTGCTCGCTAGGGTAAGGCGGACGGCAAGGAAGCAGCCGTTGCTGTCGAGGGCCAGCTCTGCCTCGGTCTCGGCATCGCGCCCATGGTTGTCGGAGAGGAAGCTGCCGCTGCGCGTATCGGTCCACTTCACCGGACGGCCCAGGCTGCGCGCGGCATACAGCAAAGCCGGGTATTCCGGGTAAGGGCCAGCCTTCATGCCGAACGAGCCGCCGACGCGGCCCGTGAGCACGCGCAGCTGCGCCGGCTCGACACCGAGGATCGCTGCGAGGCTGTTGCGCAGCGGGAACACGCCTTGGCATCCCAGGCGCAGCGTGTAGCGCCCAGTCTCCGGGTCGAAGCTCGCCAGCGCGCTGCGCGGCTCCATCGGGGCGACGACGACCCGATTGTTACGTACAGAGAGTCGAGTGACATGCGCCGCGCGGGCAAAGGCTGTGGCGGTCGCCGCAGCGTTGCCGGCATGGAAGTCGAGAGCGACGTTGCCGGGCGCCTCACCGTGAACCAGGGGCGCGCCGGGTGCGAGGGCCGCGCCGGCAATGATCACGGCAGGCAGCGGATCTACATCGACCAGCACGGCTTCGGCAGCATCGCGCGCCTGGCTCAGCGTCTCGGCGACGACGAGCGCCACGGGCTCGCCCACGTAGCGGACCTTGTCCGATGCCAGCGACGGTTGCGATGGCCGTGGGGCGGCGGAGCCGTCCGCCATGCGGTTGGGAGCGGCGGGCAAGGGGCCGATCCCGCCCGCGGTGAGGTCCGCCGCCAAGAAAACGCCCAGGACGCCGGGCATCGCCCGCGCCGCCGTCACGTCCACCCCGAGTAGGTGCCCATGCGCGTGCTGGCTGCGGACCACGACGGCGTACGCCTGGCCGGGCAGCGTCTCGTCGTCGCTGTAGCGCCCGGCGCCGCGCAGCAGCACCGGATCCTCGGTACGCGGCACAGGCTGGCCGACCGCGAATCGCTCCACGGCGGGATTGGTAGCATCGAGCATGGCTACTCCTCGCCGAGGATCGCCCGGCACGCAGCAGGAAGGGGTGGAGGATGCGGCGGCACGACCGGGGGCGCTGGCGTCCCGAGCTGGTCGAACCACCATTGCAGGGACGCGTCGCAGCCTGTGCCCGCAGGAATGGGCCGCAGGTCGTGGCACTCGGCTTGGCCCGGCGGACAGAGGAAATGGATGTGCATATGCGACGTGTGCCCCCACCAGGGGCGGACCCGGTGCAGCCAGGCCGCGTCCGGTCCCGCCTCGCGGCAAAGCTCCGCCTTGATTGCGAAATTGACCAGCACGCGGTCAACGCCGGGCAGTCCGGTCGCGAGGCGGATCAACGTTACATCCCCCGGCTGCCAGAAAGCGGGATCGAGGCTCGTCCCGTCAGGCTGGACGAGGCTGTGCGGCTCAATCTGTTCGCGCTCGGCCGCAGTGAGCGGCAGCTTGGGAAGCACGTCGAGCCAGACGTCGGCGTCGAGCCCGGTCTGATGGGTCGCGTGCTGGCCGGCGAGAGGACCGCCGCGCGGTAGGGAGAAGTCGTTGATGTAGAGGGTAGGCAGGCCCGCCGCGCGGGCGCGGGCGGCCAGGAGCTCGATCCCGGCGACCGTCACCTTAGCGCCCCAGAACGTGCTGCGATCCTGGTGGACCGTCTCCCAGCCCGGCCCCTCGGCCGGCAGCTCGACCGCGCCCGCAATGCAGCCCACGCCGCCGCCCACGATGCGAAGCGGCCCGGGCGCGGGACCCGCTGCGGCGAATGCTGCGCAGCCCAGCGCGGCGCCGAGGCGGCGAAGCCGCACGGTGCCGTCCGCCTTCGGGCCTACTTGATCTTGGCTTCCTTGAACGGCACGTGCTTGCGCACGACCGGGTCATACTTGTTCATCTCGAGCTTGCCCGTCGCGCTGCGGGCGTTCTTCTTCGTAACGTAAAAGTAGCCGGTGTCCGCTGTGGACACGAGCCTGATCTGGATCGTGTTGGTCTTAGCCATGGCTGAATTCCTGTCGAAGTCCCGCGCACCGGGACTGGCACGGGTAGATGCCCACCCAGCCGCCCAGGGTCAAGAGCTGGCGGTCAAGAGCTGGCGGTCAAGGGTTGGCGCGCATCGCTCCCGGCAGCAGCGCGGCGGCATAAGCCGCGGAGTGTGCGAGCAGCCAGCGCGCGGTGCCCAGATCCTCGTCGCCCCCGATGGCCGCCGGGCAGGCTTCCCGCAGCTCCACGGCCTGCGCCTCCGGCAGGGGCGGCCGTGCCGCCCGCGCCCGCGCCAGCGCCGGGCCGAGCAGGTCCCGCCCGGCGCTGAGCGCGTCGAGCTGCTCGCGCAGGGAGGCTTCGCCCAGGCTCGTGCAGACCTGTGGCAGCACGCCCAGCCCTTGCAGCGGCCAGCCGTCCGGCGCCAGCAAGCGGCTCCAGCTCACGAACAGCTCGCCCCCGTCCGGCAAGGTCGTGACCGCCTGCACGAGCCCCTTGCCGTAGGTCGCGCTCCCGGTGACGACGGCTCGCCCGCGATCCGCGAGGGCAGCCGCCATGATCTCTGCGGCGCTTGCCGAGCGCCCGTCCACCAGCACGACGATCGGCCGGCCCGCGAGGAGGTCGGGACCGTCGGCCTCCCACACGTGCGACGCCTGCGGGTCGCGGCCGGCCGTCGTGACCACCAGGCCGCCGCCGAGCATCAGTTCCGACGCGGCCACGGCCTGCCGCAGCAAGCCGCCGTGATTGTCGCGGAGATCCAGGATCGCGCCGCGCACCGGCCGGCGGCCGTGCACCGCCTGGGCCAGCTCCGTGCTCATGCGCACGTCAGTGTCCTCGGCGAAGAAGGCGACCCGCAGCACCAGCAGATCTCCGACGCGCGATGCGAACACGGTTTCGGGCGGCGTTACGGCCCGCTCGGCCGCCACCTGGCGCGTCCGGCCATGCACGTCGCGCACGAGAAGTTCCACCACCGTGCCCTCGTCGCCGGAAATCCAGTCCGCGACCGTCGCGGCATCGTGGCTGCGGGTGGTCTGGCCGTCCACGGCGAGCAGCCTGTCGCCCGGCTGTAGGCCCGCAGCGGCGCCCGATCCGTCAGCGTTCACAGTTCGGATCACGATCCCGGATCGATCCTGCGCCAGCGTCAGCCCGGCGCCCGCCTCCCCGGAGCGCCGGGCGCGATCCTCGTACGCGGCAGCCGGGGCGACATAGCGGGAGTAGGAGTCGAGATGGTTGAACATCTCGTCGAACACGCTCTGGATCACGCCCTGCGTGCCAGCGCTCCGGATCGGCTCGGAGGCAAGCGAGGCCGCGCCGGCGAGCGTGGCGACGGCTTCGCCCCAAGCGGCGCCGCTTGCCGGCCCGCTCGCGTACGGCGGTGCGGGACGCGCGTAAAAGACACCCTTCGGGCCCGAGAGTTGGACCTGCCCGTTCACGATCCCGGCGGTGAAGGCTGGATCCAGCGCGGGGATTCCGTGGAGGCCCCAGCCGGCGAGATCGGCGATCGTCACGGGATCGAGACTGCGGGGGGCGATGAAGTCCATACCCGCCGCGAAGACGCGCGCGGCCAGCGCCACATCGATGCCACCCCCTTGGGCGCGGGCCGATCCCGCGGTCAGTACCGAGCAGCAGGACCGCGATGCGCCTCACGGTCGGGCGCGCCGCCCGCGGCGCATTGGCAGTTGCCGCTCGTCGGCGAGGGTCTCGTCCAGCATTCGGAAGACTAAACCCCCCGTCACCGGGTTCGCCTCGCTGAGCCGGACCTCGACGGCGTCCGCGAGCGCGTAGGTGCGGCGCGTGCGCCGCCCAGTGAGCGTCTGGTTGCCTTGATCGTAGTCCCAGTAGTCGGCGGGCAACGCTCCCATCGGCACGAGGCCGCTCGCGCCCGAGCCTTCGACGGTGACGAACAAGCCGAACCGCGTCACGCCCGAGATCCGCGCCGCGAAGCGGTTGCCGACCTTGTCCGCGAGATAGGCGGCGAGATAGCGGTCCACCGCCTCGCGCTCGGCCGTGGCGGCGCGGCGCTCTGTGAGGGTGATGTGCTCGGCAGTGTCGGCGAGGCCGGCCGGCTCGTCGGCCGCCATCGCGCCGGGGCCGAGGCGCAGGCCGGCAATCAGGCTGCGGTGCACGAGCAGGTCGGCGTAGCGCCGGATCGGGCTGGTGAAATGGGCGTAGCGCGGCAGCGCGAGGCCGAAATGCCCGATGTTGTCCACGCTATAGGCGGCCTGGCTCTGGCTGCGCAGCACCACCTCGTTGACGAGCAGCGCCTCCGCCGTGCCCTCCACCCGCTTGAGCAGCCGGTCGAGGTCGCGGGGATGGAGCTGGCTGCCGGCCGGCAGCGACAGGCCGATTCCGTGCAGGAAGGAGCGCAGCGATTCCAGCTTCTCGTCCGACGGCGGCGCGTGGACGCGATAGACGCAGGGCCGGTGCAGCCGCTCCAGTTCCTCCGCCGCGGCCACGTTCGCGAGCACCATGAACTCCTCGATCAGCCGGTGGCTATCGAGGCGCGGACGGGGTGCGACCGCCTCCACCTGGCCGCGCTCATTGAGGATCACCCGGCGCTCGGGCAGATCCAGATCGAGCGTGCCGCGCCGCTCGCGCGCGGCGAGCAGGGCGCGGAAGGCGCCGTAGAGCGCCCCGAGAAGACCAGGGTGCTGGCCAGGTGCGAGGCCCAGTTCCACGTCGGCATCATGCGCGCGCTGCACGCCCTCGTAGGTCAGCCGGGCGGCGCTGCGCATCAAGCCGCGGCCGAAGCGGTGGGAGAGCTTCCGGCCATCCGCGGCGACGTGCATCTCGGCGAAGAGGCAGCCCCGGTCCTCGCCTGGCTTCAGGCTGCACCAGCCATTGCTGAGCGCCTCGGGCAGCATGGGCACGACGCGGTCGGGGAAATAGACGCTGTTGCCGCGCCGCCGCGCGTCGCGGTCGAGCGCGGAGCCGGGGCGGACGTAATGCGCCACGTCCGCGATGGCGACGAGCAGGCGCCAGCCGCCGTCCGGCAGCGGCTCGGCATGGACGGCGTCGTCGAAGTCGCGCGCGTCCTCGCCGTCGATGGTGATGAGCGGAACGGCGCGCAGATCCTCGCGCCGGCCGAGCGGCGCGGCGCGGGCGCGCTTGGCCTCGGCCACGGCCTCGGGCGCGAACTCCTGCGGGATGCCGTGGGTCCCGATGCAGATGAGGCTGACGGAGCGGGCATCGCCGAAGCGTCCCAGCCGCTCGACGACGCGCACAGGCTTGAGGCCGAGACCGGCGTGGGGCAGCGGCTGGGCGGCGACGATCTCGCCGGGCTCGGCGCCGCCGGTCTCGCCGGGCGGGATGCGCCACTCGGCCTTGGCGCGGCGATCGGTCGGCACGAGCCGGTCGGGCGCGCGGAACACGCCGAGCACGCGGCCCGGCGCCTCGTCGAGACGCCTCAGCGTGCGTCCCTCGTAGCGGCCCGGACCGATCGGCTTGAGCCGGGCCACGACGCGCTCGCCCGGCGCCAGCGCGGGCTGGCCGCGGCGCTCGGGCGTCATGACGACGAGCGGCGGATCCGCGCCGTCCCACTCCACGGGCCGGGCGAGCGCGTCACCCTCCGAGTCCGTGCCCGTGATCCTGACGACAGCCGTCTCGGGCAGGCGGCCCGGCTTGGCGAAGCGGCGCAGCTCCTTCCGGGACGGCAAGGTGCCGGCGGAAGACGGCCGCCCCGCACGCGAACGGCGCGCCATGCTACTCGGCCCGGTGCGAAGCGCGGGAGGCTGTCCTGCCGGACCGCTTCGGCGCTGCCTTCTCCGCTGCTGTCTTGGACGGCTTCTTCGCGGTCGCCTTCTTCGTGCCTGCCTTGGCGGGCTTGCGTCCGCGGCCGGCCTTCATCGGCTTGCCGCGCTCGGCGAGCAGGGCGACCGCGCTCTCAAGTGTCACGTCATCCATCGCCTGGTCGCGCGGCACGTTTGCCACCTTGCCGTCGTGCTGCACGTACGGGCCGAAGCGGCCCTTGCGGACCAGAACGGGCTGCTTGTCCTTAGGATGGAGGCCGAGCGTCCGCACGCTGTCGAGCTTCTTCGCGAGCACATCGACGGCGCGGTTGAGGCCCACGACGAGCACGTCGTCGTCCTTGTCGAGCGAGGCGAAGACGCCGCCCATCCGGACATAAGGGCCGAAGCGCCCCAGCCCCGCCTCGATCGGCTCGCCGCGCTCGGGATGAGTGCCCACGAAGCGCGGCAGGCTGAGCAGGCCGAGCGCCTGCTCCAAGGTAATCTCGGCCCCGTCCATCCCGCGGGGCAGCGAGGCGCGTCGCGGCTTCGCCTTGGGATTGTCCGGGTCCGGCTCGCCCTGCTGCACATAGAGGCCGTATGGGCCGCGGCGGACAGTGATCTCCTCGCCGGTCTCGGGGTGGTGACCGAGCTGGCGGACCCCCTCCGGCAGCGTGGCGCCAGGCTGGTCCTCGCCGTTGACCGCGAGCGGGCGCGTGTAGCGGCAGTTCGGGTAGTTCGAGCAGCCGATGAAGCTGCCCTGCCGCCCGAGCCGCAGGCCCAGGCGCCCGGCGTGGCAGGCGGGGCAGAGGCGGGGGTCGGTGCCGTCCTCCCTCGGCGGAAAGAAGTGCGGCCCCAGCTCCTCGTCGAGCGCCTCGATCACGTCGGAGATCTTGAGGTCGCGCGTCTGCTCGACGGCGCGGCTGAATTCCTCCCAGAACGCCTCCATGATGGCGCGCCAGTCCGCGCGCCCGTCCGAGATGTCGTCGAGCTGCTCTTCCAGGGACGCTGTGAACCCGGTGTCCACGTAGCGCTCGAAGAAGCTGGTCAGGAACGCGGTCACGAGCCGGCCGCGGTCCTCGGGGACGAAGCGGTTCTTCTCCATGCGCACGTATTCGCGCTCGCGCAGCACCGAGAGGATGCTCGCGTAGGTGCTGGGACGGCCGATGCCCAGTTCCTCCAGGCGCTTGACCAGGCTCGCCTCGCTGTAGCGCGGCGGCGGCTGCGTGAAATGCTGCAGCGCCTTCACCTCGCCGGTCTTGAGCGGGTCGCCTTCGCGCATGGGCGGCAGCATCCGGTTCTCGTCGGAAGCGCCCTCGGAGGCGTCGTCCACGCCCTCGCGGTAGAGCTTCAAGTATCCGTCGAAGGCCACGATGCTGCCGGTGGCGCGTAGCCGGGTGCGCGCGCCCTGCACATCGACGGTGACTTGGTCCAGCTCCGCCGACTGCATCTGGGACGCGACGGCGCGCTTCCAGATCAGCTCGTAGAGGCGGCGCTGCTCGGCGCTGAGATACGGCGCAACCTGGTCCGGCGTGCGGTCCACGTCGGTCGGGCGGATCGCCTCGTGCGCCTCCTGGGCGTTCTTGGCCTTCGTCGAGTATTCGCGCGGCGCTGCAGGAACGTAGTCGCTCCCGTAGGAACCTCCGATGTGGTTGCGGAGCGCGTGGATCGCTTCCCGCGCCATCTGCACGCCGTCGGTGCGCATGTAGGTGATGAGGCCGACCGTCTCGCCGGCGAGGGCGGCGCCTTCATAGAGCTGCTGCGCGGTACGCATGGTGGCTTGCGCTCCCATGCCGAGCTTGCGGCTCGCCTCCTGCTGCAAGGTGCTCGTCGTGAAGGGAGGCGGGGGATGGCGCTTGACCCGCTTGCGCTCGACGCGGGCGACCGTGAGCTGGTCGGCCAGCACGGCGGCGCGCGCGGCCTCGGCGAGCGCGCCGTTCGGCAGGTCGAACTGGTCGAGCTTGCGGCCGTCGAGGTGGGTGAGGCGGGCGGTGAACGGAGCGCCGGCAGGGGTCGTGAGACCGGCCTCGACGGTCCAATACTCGCGCGGGCGGAACGCCTCGATCTCGGCCTCGCGCTCGCACACCAAGCGGAGCGCCACCGACTGCACGCGCCCGGCGCTGCGGCTGCCGGGCAGCTTGCGCCAGAGCACGGGCGAGAGCGTGAAGCCGACGAGATAGTCGAGCGCGCGCCGCGCCAGGTACGCCTCGATCAGCGGCACGTCGAGATCGCGCGGCTGCTTGAGCGCCGCCTGAATGGCGCTCTTGGTGATCTCGTTGAAGGTGATGCGCCGAACGTCCACGCCTTTCAGCGCGTGCTTCTCGTCGAGCATGGCGCGGACGTGCCAGGAGATCGCCTCGCCCTCGCGGTCCGGGTCGGTGGCGAGATAGAGCGTGCGCGCGCCCTTGAGCGCCTTCGCAATCGCAGCGACCTGTCGGACGCCGCGCTCGTCGCTCTCCCAGTCCATGGCGAAGCCTTCCTCGGGCCGCACGCTGCCGTCCTTGGGAGGAAGGTCGCGCACGTGGCCGAAGCTGGCGAGGACGGTGTAGTCAGAGCCAAGATATTTGTTGATCGTCTTGGCCTTAGCAGGCAACTCGACGACGACGACGTTGCTCATGTATTCCTTAGATGGTCGGGCACGTTCAGCCGGCAAGCGCCTCACCGGTCAGCATCACGTGCTGCCCCGGCAAGACCTCCGCGCGTCCGGCCAGCTCCAGTTCCAGGAGCGCAGCGAGCACCGCGGACACGGGTAGGTGGCAGCGGCGCACGAGATCGTCAACCGGCGTCGGCGCCGGACCGAGGAGCTGCGCGACGCGGCTGCGGGCAAGCGCGAGGTCCGCAGGCGAGTGCTCCGGCGCTGGCTCTGCGGCGGCTGGAGGCGGGGCTGTCTCGCCTCGCGCGAAGAGCGGCAGCCGCGCGAGACCTTCACGCATGGGGTGATCCGGCAGGTGCGCGAGCACGTCGGCCGCTGTCTCGACGAGGTGCGCGCCTTGGCGGAGTAAGTCATTCGTGCCGCGGCATCGCTCGTCCAGCGCCGAGCCGGGCGCGGCGAACAGCTCGCGGTTGTTCTCCAAGGCGAGCCGGGCGGTGATGAGGCTCCCGGAGCGCAGCGCCGCCTCGATAACGACGACGCCGAGCGAGAGACCTGCGATGAGGCGGTTCCGCCGCGGGAAGTGCTTCGCGCGGGGCGCGGTGCCGGGTGGCGCCTCGGCGATGACGGCCCCCGCCTCAGCCGCCCGGCGCTGCAAATCGGCGTTCTCAGGCGGATAGACTACATCCACGCCGCCCGCGACGCAGGCCACGGTGGTCCCGGCCGCCAGCGCCCCCGCATGGGCCGCGGCATCGACGCCGCGTGCCATGCCGGAGACGACGACGAGGCCGGACCCGGCCAGGTCGGCTGCGAGCGCCTCGGCGTGGCGGCGCGCGTTGGCGGTGGCGTTGCGGCCGCCGACGATGGCGACGGCACGGCGGTCCAGCGCCTCGGCCCGGCCAAGCACGCTGAGCACGGGCGGCGCATCGTCAAGCAGGGCCAGCAATGCCGGATAAGCGGTGCCGTCGAGGAACAGGAGCGTGGCACCGATCTGCTCCAGCTTCTCGCGCTCGCGCGCGGCATCTCTGTGGGAAGGCACCCGCGGCGGCTGGCGGCGTCCTCCAGCGCGCGCCAGCTCTGGAAGCGCGTCGAGGGCCGCGGCAGCAGTGCCGTAGCGGCGAAGCAGGCGGCGATAGAGAACCGGACCGATTCCCTCGGTGCGGGCGAGGCGGAGGCGGTCCGACCAGTCCTCGATCAACGGCTGCGCCCGATCCGCGGCTCGGTGCCCGCCAGCAAGCGGCGGATATTGGTTTCGTGCCGGAATACGATGAGGAATACCGCAGCGAGCGTTGCGCGGGCCGGAGATGCCCCCGCCGCCGCCCATACCAGGAGCGGCGCCGCGGCGCAGGCTAGGAGGGCGCCGGCCGAGGAGATGCGCGTCGCGAACGCGCCCAGAAGCCAGACCAGCGCCGTGCCCAGCCCAGCCGGCCAGGCGAGCGCGAGCACCATGCCGAACCCGGTCGCGACCCCCTTGCCGCCACGAAAGCCGAGCCACGGCGTGAAGCAGTGCCCGGCGACCGCGCCAAGGCCCGCCAGCGGCGCAAACGGCCAGGCGAGGAGCCAGGCCGCGAGCAGCACGGCGCCGACGCCCTTCGCCGCATCGAGCATGAGCACCAAGGCGGCAAGCGCCTTGTTGCCGGTGCGCAGCACGTTGGTAGCACCAATGTTGCCCGAGCCAACCTGGCGTATGTCGCCGAGGCCAGCGGCGCGCGTGAGCAGCAGCCCGAACGGGATCGATCCCACGAGGCCGCCGCCGAACAGCGCTGCTAGCGCGGCCTGGCCCGCCGTCACGGGAACACCTGCCGCCCGGCCTTCCAGGTCCCCAGCACGCGGCCCTCCAGTGCCCGGCCGTCGAACGGCGTGTTCTGCGCCTTGCCGGGCAGCTTGCCGCTCTCGACGCGCCAGGCTCGCTCGGGATCGAAGAGGCAGAGATCGGCCGGCGCGCCCTTCGCGAGACGCCCGGCATCGCTGCCGAGCAGACGTGCCGGACGGATGGTGAGCAATGCCAGCGCATCGAGGAGCCGCAGCCCGGCGCCGTGAACCTGCGCCAGCGTCACTGCCAGCAGCGTCGCCAGCCCGGCGCCCCCGGGTGCGGCCTGGGCGAACGGCAGGCGCTTGTCGTCCGCGTCGCGCGGCTGATGATCGCTGGCGATCGCGTCCACGGTGCCGTCGCGCAGGGCCGCTGCGACTGCAAGGCGGTCGGTTTCGGGGCGGAGCGGGGGGGAGAGCTTGGCGTAGGTTCGGAAATCGCCGATCGCGGTTTCATTGAGATCGAAGTAAGGCGGCGCGGTGTCGCAAGTCACGTCGAGGCCGCGCACCTTGGCATCGCGTATGCGCGCCAGGGCCTCGGCCGTGGATACGTGCGCGAAGTGAACGGCGCCGCCCGTGAGTTCCGCGAGCCGGATATCGCGGGCGACCAGCATGACTTCGGCGACGGCGGGAATGCCGGGCAGGCCGAGCCGGGTAGCGAGCTCGCCCTCCGTCGCGGCGCCGCCGCGGGCGAGGCTCGGCTCCTCGGGATGCTGGGCGACGCGCAGGCCGAAGCCGCTCGCGTAGGCGAGGACCCGGCGCATCAGCCGCGCGTCAGCGATCGCGCGGGCGCCGTCCGTGACGGCAACGGCGCCGGCTTCCCAGAGCAAGCCCAGCTCCGCCATCTCCTCGCCGCGGCAGCCGCGGGTCGCGGCGGCGTAGGGCAGGATGGTCAGGCTGCCTGTTTCCTCCCCGCGGGCGCGAAGCAGGCGAACGAGGGCCGGATCGTCGATCGCCGGGCGGGAGTCGGGGAGGGCGGCGAGCGTCGTGATGCCGCCCCAGGCAGCGGCCTCGGCGGCGGAGGCGATGGTCTCGCGGTACTCATAGCCCGGCTCGCCGAGGGCGGCGCGCATGTCCACGAGTCCGGGACAGAGGGCGGCGCCCCCGCCGTCAACGTGCTCGGCGCCGTCCGGGCGGCCGAGATTCGGCCCGACATCCGTGATCAACCCGTCGCGGACGAGAAGGCCGCCGCTCGGCTGGTCGAGGCTCGTCGCCGGGTCGAGCAGACGGACGTTCTCGATGAGGAGATCAGGCATTCGGCCGAGCACCGCGCGAGAGCGCGTCGAGCACGGCCATGCGGACGGCGACGCCCATCTCGACCTGCTCCTGGATGACGCTGCGCGCCGGGTCGTCGGCGACGGCGCTGTCGATCTCGACTCCGCGGTTCATCGGGCCAGGATGCATCACGATGGCGTCGGCGTGGGCGCGGGCGAGCTTGGCGCGGTCGAGGCCGAAGAAGCGGAAATACTCGCGCTCGCTGGGCACGAGGCCGGCCTGCATCCGCTCGCGCTGCAGCCGGAGCATCATCACCACGTCGGCGCCTTCGAGGCCGCCCTCCATGCTCGTGTGGACCTCGACGCCGAAGCGGTCCACGCCAGCGGGCAGCAGGGTTGGGGGGCCGACGACGCGGACGCGCGCGTTCATGGCGAGCAGCAGGTAGATATTGCTGCGGGCAACGCGGCTGTGCAGCACGTCGCCGCAGATCGCGACGGTGAGACCTTCCAGGCGGCCTTTGCGGCGGCGGATGGTGAGAGCGTCAAGCAGGGCTTGCGTGGGATGCTCGTGCGTGCCGTCACCCGCATTGATGACCGCGGCGCCGACCTTCTGGGCGAGCAGCGCGGGGGCGCCGGACTGGTCGTGACGCACGACGAGCAGGTCGCAGTGCATCGCGTTGAGCGTCGCCGCCGTGTCGAGCAGGGTCTCGCCCTTGTTCACGCTGCTGGTCGCCACGGACATGTTGATGACGTCGGCGCCGAGGCGCTTGCCCGCCAGCTCGAACGAGGTGCGGGTGCGAGTGCTGTCCTCGAAGAAGAGGTTGATGAGGGTCCGGCCGCGGAGCAGGTCGCGCTGCGTCGTCCCCGAGCGGTTGAGCAGCGCGTAGCTCTCGGCAAGGTCGAGGAGCCCCGCGATCTCGGGCGGATGGAGGCCCTCTATCGCGAGGAGATGGCGGTGAGGGTAGCGCAAACTGCGAGTCCCAGGAATCTCCAGGTGATCGTAGTCTGGGCCGTGGAGGGCGGCTAGGTGCCGGACGCCCCCCTGCGATAGGATCGAGCCATGCGGCATCGACGGCAACCGCGGGTCGTTCGCGGTCCCGCGCGGGGGAGCGGCGAGACCGTCCGCATCTGGGACGCCGGCATCCGCGCCTTCCACTGGCTGCTGGTCGCCTCGGTGTCTGCCGCGGCGCTGAGCGGCTTCGTCCTCGGCCGGGCCACGCTTGCGTGGCACCTGATCGCCGGCGTGGCAGTGATCGTCGCTGCGATCTGGCGCCTGATCTGGGGCGTGCTCGGCCCGACCTATGCCCGGTTCGCAAGCTTCGCCCATCGGCCCGCCGTCGTGCTTGCGCACTTCTACGGACTTCACACGCGCCCGCAGCACCGCCATCTCGGCCACAATCCGCTTGGCGCGATGATGGTGTTCGCGTTCCTCGCGGTGCTCACGGCGATCGCGCTGACCGGCGCCGTGGCGCTCGGCGGAGTGCTCAAGCAGGGTCCGCTCCGGGCCTTCGTGTCCTACGCGGCGGGACGGCAATGGCTCGCGGTCCACAACGCTGCCGCGATCCTGCTCCTGGTCATGATCGGCGCCCACCTGGCCGGCGTCATGTTCGAGAGCTGGCGTGGTCAGGAAAACCTGATCGCCGCAATGATGACCGGCGATAAGCCCCGCCTGCCTCTAGCTGAGGCGGTGCCGGTCGCGCGCCCCCGTCCGCGCATGGCTCTCGCGATTACGCTGGGCGTGCTGGCGTTCGGTGCCGCAGGAGTGGCCACCCTGGCAACGCTTCCAGGGCGTGGCGTGCCTCCGGCGGCTCTCGACCCGGTGTTCGCGGAGCAGTGCGGCGCTTGCCATCTCGCCTTCCCGCCGAGCCTGGCGCCGGCAGCCACGTGGGACGGCATCATGGCCGATCTGCGGCACCACTTCGGCGCGGACGCAACGCTGTCGTCGGAGCAAGTCGCGCATATCCGCGCCTGGCTCGACGCGAACTCCGCCGAGCACTGGGACACGCTGCCGTCGCACGTTCTGCGCGCGCGGGCGGCGGACGGCTCGCTGCGCATCACGGACACGCCGGGCTGGCGGCGCATGCACCGCCACATCCCGGACGCGGTGTTCACGGCGAAGCCGATCTATCGGCGGAGCAACTGCGCGGCGTGCCACCACGATGCCGCGACTGCGCGGTTCGCGCCGCAGAGCATAGCGATCCCTGGCGCGGCGCCCTCCCAGTAGGCCGCCGTCAATCCCCGTCAGTGCGCCACCACGCTCCGGTACAGGTGCCAGGTCGCGTGGCCGAGCACGGGCATGACGATCACGAGGCCGAGGAGGAAGGGCACCGAGCCGATGATGAGGCCGCACGCGATAATCAATCCCCAAACCGCCATCGTGACAGGGTTCATGCGAACCGCGCGGATTGATGTCTCGATCGCGGTCCCCACTCCGACGTTTCGGTCTAGCAGGAGCGGGAACGAGACGACGCTGATCGCCAGGACCACGACCGCGAAGAGGAAGCCCACGCAGACACCAACGCCGATCAACGCCAAGCCTGGGCCAGTCGCGAACACGTCATGAATGAACGACGCGACCGTGGCAGGTGGCACGGGGCCGAGAGTGAACCGGTAGACCGCGTAGGCCGCAGCCAGCCAGAGCAGGAAAATGGCGAACAGTATCCCGCTGAGGAGCATGATGCTGCCGATCGCGGGGGAGCGAAACACGCCGAATGCAGCCGCCCAGCTGGAGTTGATGCCCTGCTCGCGCCGCCGGCTCATCTCGTTGAGGCCGATCGCGGCAACCGGGCCGATCAGTGCGAAGCCGGACGCGAGAGGGAAGATGAAGTGTAGCATCTCATACCCGAACACGAGCCGCGCAAGGATGAGGCCGACGACCGGGTAGATGACGCAGAGGAAGATGATGTCGGTCCGATTGGCCCCGAAATCGTCGAAGCCCTTGGCCAGGGCGTTCTTGAGGTCGGCTACACTGATTCGGCGAACGACTGGCAGCCCCGGACGGGCGCCCGCCTCAGACCAGTATTCGTCTGGGCTGGTCGAGCCGACCGTCGATGCCGTGAGCCTGAACCGCTCCCACCCCCACTCGATGGGGCTTTGAATGGCCATGTTCGCTCCTCCCGAACCGTTTGTTCGATGGCCGCGAACCTTGCGTCGTCGCAATACGGCCGTGCCGGCCGTCAGTCACGAGAGGCTGCGACCCGCCATGGACCTGACCCTACACCGTAGCCGGCTGCCGCGTGCGTAGAAATCCGCGCAGCCCGGCTGTATCGTCACGGAGGAGTGATACGGGTCAGCTCCCGCTGACAGCAATGCCGTCCCGTGCTGCGCGATGCTGCTCTCGTCTGCACCCGATTCCACCTTCGCAACGTGAGTTGCGTCCGAGCGCGCCAGGAGAAGGAAGTCGCGACCAAATGCGGTCCTGCGCCGCCTCAATCTTGGGCGACGGCTCGCCGCCGGTACACAACCATCTCGAAAGCTGGTTTGCGACGACCTTTTTGCGCCATACTGATCACTGGCATTGTGCGATGCCGAGTTGCCGTGCCGGGTGCTTCGCGTAGCGGGCGCTTGATTGCGACAGCGCCGCGGCAAAAGGTGTAGGTAGGGACGAGAGAACGGCGATGCGTGCGCAGCTGACCCGGTGGAGGCCCAAACCTTGAACGACGAGGCCAGCGCCGGGGACGGCAGTCGGAAGCGTCGGTCGTTCATCGAGGCGGCTGAGCTCTATCATCCCATTGTGCCTCTGCCGGGGTCAGCTGCCGAGGCACGGGCCGGCGTCGGATCCGACGATCCGCCCCCCCTGACGGGGCCGCAGCCTATCCCGGAGCCGCCCCGCTCGCCTATGCTGGTTTTGCCGCCCGCCCCGGTTGTCCCGAAGCCTCGCGCCGAGGCCGCGGCGAGACCCGCCGCGAGTCCCGAGCCGCCATCACCTGCGCCGTACTCGTCCGCCAGCGTGCCTCCGGTTGATGCGGGAATACTCTCGCCCGTCGATCCAACGCCCGGCGTCGCCGTGACGCCGCGGAGAGTGCGCGTGTGGCCTTGGGCCGCGCTTCTCCTAGTCGCAGCGTGCGTTGCCGTCCTTTGGGTCGAGCGCGCGCGCTTGGACTCGGTCGCGCACACGGCCATGCCGCGGCTTTTTGCCTCCAAGGCACGGTCCTCTCCGCCTGTCGAAGCGCCTGCGTCCGAACTTGCGTCCAAAACAGCTCCGCTCCCGCCCGCCGCCGCGCCTGCATCGCAAGCCGAACCGCGGGCAGCAGCTCCTGGAGCGGCCGCGCCCGAGCCAGCGCCAGCCGCCCCGCAGCCGCTCGCGTCGGAGACTCACACGCCCGAGACCCCCGCGTCGGCGGCGCCCGCGTCGCCTCCCGCGAGCGCACCTGCGACGCCCGCACCCGGTCCTGCGGAGGCCGCGCCTGCACAACCTGCACCTGCGCCAGCGTTAACCCCGCCGTCAGCTGCGGCCGCGACGCCCGATGCTGAGCCGCTGACCTCAACTCCCTCAACCACCCCCTCGGAGCCGCGAGCCCCCGAGCCGACGCCGAGCACTCCCGATGAGAAGGCTGCCGCGAATACCGCCCCGGAATCGCCGGCTGCTGAGCCGGCGCCCGCCCCAGCGCCGGCAAGCGCCGAACCTGCTGCACCAGCACCCAATTCTGACGCCGCACCGGCTCCGGCGCCTGCGCCTGCCGCGCTCCCCCCGACGGCCGAAGCCGCCACGCCAAGTTCCCCTGCAGCACCGGCCCGTAAAGACTGGCAGGTCGACATCTACTACCATTCCGGCTCGCAGGCGGCTGAGGCGGAGGCGGCGCGGCTAACAGCTCAATTGGCGCCGCTTACCGAGCGCGTGAGCATGTGGCAGGCCAATGCCGTCCCGCACCTGCCCGCCATCCTCTATTTCCATCCTGAGGATGCCGCCTCGGCGCAGGACCTGGCCACTCTCCTCGGCCAGCCCGCGTCCGGCGAGTGGCACACGCGGGCCATGCCGCCGCCGCGAACCCGGCGACCGCCGGGCTCGTTCGAGATCTGGCTTCCAACGTCCTGACTTCGCCGCCCGCTTCGTCTCAGCCGCCGCCGACGTGCTGCTCCTGCATCCCCAGGCCCTGGATCCCGAGCCGCACCGTCTGGCCCGGCTTAAGGAATACAGGCTCCGGCTTGATCCCCATGCCGACGCCGGGCGGCGTGCCCGTGCTGATGATGTCGCCGGGGTAGAGCGTCAAGAAATGGCTCACGTAGGAGACGAGCTTGCGCACGTCGAAGATCATCGTGCGCGTGTTGCCGTCCTGCATACGCTGGCCGTCCACCTCCAGCCAGAGGTCGAGCGCCTGCGGGTCCGGCACCTCGTCGCGCGTCACCAGCCAGGGCCCGACCGGGCCGAACGTGTCGCAGCCCTTGCCCTTGTCCCACGTGCCGCCGCGCTCGATCTGATACTCACGCTCGCTCACGTCGTTGACGACGCAGTAGCCGGCTACAAAGTCCATGGCCTCGTGCTCAGGCACATAGCTCGCCTTCGTGCCGATCACCACGCCCAGTTCCACCTCCCAGTCCGTCTTCGTGCTGCCGCGCGGGATGCGCACCTCGTCGTTCGGCCCCTGGAAGGCTCCGAGCGCCTTCAGGAACACGATCGGCTCCTTGGGAATGGGCGAGCCGGTCTCGGCCGCGTGGTCGGCGTAATTGAGGCCGATGCAGACGAAGTTGACCGGCCGCGGGACTGGCGGGCCGATGCGGAAGCTGCCCTGGACGGCGGGAAGGCTCGCGGGATCGACCTTGGCAAGGCGCGCGATTCCGTTCGCCGAGAGCGCCTCGGCGTCGAACTCGCGCACCTGCCCGGAGAGGTCGCGCACCACTCCGTCCGGCCCGAGCACGGCAGGCTTCTCGGCGCCAGGGGCGCCCACGCGCAGCAGCTTCATCCCCAATTCTCCACGAGCATTCCTCCTACAGCGTCCAGCCGCCGTCTATGACGATGGCCTGGCCGGTCATGAACTGGCTCTCATCCGAGGCGAGATAGACAGCAAGGGCTGCGATCTCCTCGGGCGTGCCGAGCCGGCCCATTGCCTGCCGGGCGATGAAGGCCGTCCGCGCCGCATCCAGCCCGCCCGCCACGGCGGCGTTCGCGGCGATGCGGTCATCAAGGCTCGGCGACTGCACGGTGCCGGGGCAGATCGCGTTGCAGCGGATGCCCTGCTTCACGTAGTCGGCCGCGACGCTCTTCGTCAGGCCGATCACCGCCGCCTTCGTCGTGCCATAGACGAAGCGGTTTGGCGCACCCTTGATGCTGCCGGCGGCGGACGCAATGTTGATGATGCTCCCGCCACCGCGCTCCAGCATCGCCGGCAGCGCGGCCCGGATCGTGCGGAACTGGCTGCGCACGTTCAGCGTGAACGCGAAGTCCCACTCCGCCTCGGTCGCGTCCAGGATCGTGCCCTGGTGAACGAAGCCCGCGCAGTTGAACAGGACGTCCAACGGCCCGGCATCAGCGACCGCCCGTGCGATCGCGTCCCCGTCCGTCGCGTCGAGCCGCGCCGTGCGCACGCGCGGGCCGGCGACCAGCACGACCTTTCCCTCGTCGAGATCGGTAGCGACGACCTCCGCTCCCTCGTCCGCGAAGGCGAGCGCCACAGCCTGGCCGATCCCCTGGGCCGCCGCCGTGACGAACGCGCGCTTGCCCGCGAGCCTGCCGGACATCGCCGCCTCCCCTAGTGGCTGTTGCGGCTCTCGCCGCGCGTCTCAAGGATGTTGAGATAAAGCGTGGCCGGCTCCAGGCAGGCGCCCGTGCCCATCTGGCCGACCATGCTGCGGAATATCTGCTCCCAGGGGGTCTGGTTCTCCAGCTCGGGCGCCCTCCAAGCCCGCCGCCGCGCCGCCAGTTCCGCTTCGGGGATGAGCACGTCCACCTTGCGCTCGTTGAGGTCTATCCGCACCCGATCGCCCGTGTGCAGGAGCGCGAGGCCGCCGCCGACGGCCGCCTCGGGCGAGACGTTGAGGATGCTCGGGCTCCCAGATGTGCCGCTCTGCCGCCCGTCCCCCATCGTCGGGAGGGCGTTGACGCCGTGCTTCAGCAGCGCCGCCGGAGGCTGCATGTTCACGACCTCGGCGCTGCCGGGATAGCCGACGGGGCCGCAGTTGCGGATGACCATCACCGTGTGCTCGTCCACGTCGAGCGCCGGGTCCTCGATGCGGTGGTGGTAGTCCTCCGGCCCCTCGAACACGACGGCCTTGCCCTCGAACACGTTGGGGTGCTCCGGGTCGGAGAGGAAGCGGCCGCGGAACTCGGGATCGATGACCGAGATCTTCATCACCGCCGAATCGAACAGGTTGCCGCTCAGCACCATGTAGCCGGCCCGCTCCTTGAGCGGCTCGGCGTAGGGGCGGATCACCTCACGGTCCACGTCCACCGGCTGCGCCAGGTTCTCCGCGAGCGTCTTGCCCGTGCAGGTCATCGTCTCGCCGTGCAGTTTGCCCGCGGCGAGCAGCTCCCGCAGCACGGCCGGCACGCCGCCTGCCCGGAAGAAGCCCTCGCCCAGGAAGCGCCCGGCCGGCTGCACATCCACGAGCAGCGGGACGTCCGGCCCGAGGCGCTGCCAGTCCTTCAGCGTGTGATCCACGCCCATGTGCCGGGCGATGGCAATCATGCTGATCGGGCAGTTGCTGGAGGCGCCCAGCGCCGCCGCGGCCACGACCGCGTTCTCGAACGCGGCCTTGGTCATGATGTCCGAGGGGCGCAGGTTCTCGCGCACCATCTCAACGATGCGCCGCCCCGTCCGGTAGGCCATCCAGCCCCGCTCCTTGTGCGGCCCGGGGATCGCAGCACAACCGGGCAGCGACATGCCCAGCGTCTCGGCGAGCGAGTTCATGCTGAGCGCCGTGCCCATCGTGTTGCAGTGCCCGGCGCTGCTGGCGCTCGCCGCCACCATCTCGATGAATTGCTCGTAGGTGATGCGCTCCTCGGCGAGCAGCTTGCGGGCCTCCCAAACGATCGTCCCCGACCCGGCGAGCCGGCCCTTATACCAGCCGTCCAGCATCGGCCCGCCGGAGAGCAGGATCGCCGGGATGTTGACGGTCGCCGCGCCCATCAGCACGGCCGGAACCGTCTTATCGCAGCCGGCGGTGAGCACCACGCCGTCGAGCGGGTATCCGTGCAGGACCTCGACAAGGCTGAGATACGCGAGGTTGCGGTCCAGCGCCGCGGTCGGGCGCTTGCCGGTCTCCTGGATCGGGTGGATCGGGAACTCCAGCGGGATGCCGCCCGAATCCCTGATCCCGGCGCGCACCCTGTCGGCGAGCGCGACAAGGTGACGGTTGCACGGCGCGAGGTCGCTGCCGGTCTGCGCGATGCCGATGATCGGCTTGCCGCCCTGAAGCTCCTCGCGCGTCAGGCCGAAATTCATGTAGCGCTCGAGGTAGAGCGCCGTCATTCCTGGATTGGTTGGATCGTCGAACCAGCGACGGCTGCGCAGCCTCGGTCCTTCGCTCGTCCCGTCCGCCATCGCCTGCCTCCCCGCCTGAGGCGGCGGAAGGTGAGCGCGGCTCCGGCGGGTGTCAATTGGCGGCGGCGAACCGTTGCCTAGCCTAGTTCAATCGACCTGTGGCCGTTCGCACGAACGCTTATGTGGCTCGAATTTGTTGTACCGCGTGACCATCGCACGGGTGCGGTGGCCAGGAACGTTGCCCTCTGCGCAGCACGTTCGGCCCGAGCTGCATGAGGGAAGCTGTTCCGCGTTGATTCCGAGAACGAGAGAGATGCAGGTTACATCCCATGCACGAGCCTATACGCTCGAAACCGGGGCATGGGTTCCGTTCCTCGCGCCGACCTGTATTTCAACCAGCGTCTCGCGACGCGCTCTGGCTCTCGCCGCCTTTTGTCGCACTCAGCCCTGGCATCGGCCGGTATGTGAGCTCTCTGCTAGTCGCCTGATCGCCGCGAGCGCCTACACTCCGGTGTTGCTGGAGTGCGTGAGAAACGGGATCGCCGTGCGGCTCAATCGGCTGCGACGGCCCATTCCGCCTCGCGCCCGACGAGGTCGCGCAGCATCGCGAGCACCGCCTCCGCACCGGCCTGCCCCGGCTGCGCAAGAACCTGGGACAAGGTCGTATCACCCTTGCCCGGCGTGGCCAGCTTGCCCGCGTAGGCCATGGACCAGTTTGCAAAATCCCGCTGCCGGCTCCGGAGAACGTGCAGCACGATCACGTCCGCGTGCCGCGGGTCGCGCTGGATGCGCTCGAATACTCTCTCGACCGCGGGAAGAGTTCCTTCCAGCACCTGCGCAAAGCTGCCAGCGCTGAACAGCAGCGCGCCGGTCACCTTGTCACGCACGTTGTTGCGGCGGGACGCATCGAGGATGCGCAGGATCTCCGCATCCATATCGGCCACTTTGCAGTCGCTGATCGTGTTCCGGCTGCAATACACGAGTTGGTAGATGGTCGCGTCCATCATGCGTCTCCGTTGAAGCCTTGCTTGAACTGCTCGATCAGTGCCGCGATGTTTCCGGCGGGCAGGGGGTGGCTGAGCAAGTAACCCTGCATGTCCGTGCAGCCTTCCGACTGCACCCGGTCGGCCTGCTCGCCGGTCTCGACGCCTTCGGCCGTTGTCCGCATCCCGAGCGACGTTCCGAGCGCCGCGATGGCGCGCACGACGGCGACCGCCTCGGCGCTGCCGCCCAGGTCGCGCACGAAGCTGCGATCTATCTTGAGCTTGTCGAATGGGAAGCTGCGGAGCTGACTCAGCGACGAGTAGCCCGTCCCGAAATCGTCCATCGCGATGCTCACGCCCATTCCCCGCAAGGCCCGCAGCGCACTCAAGGCCGCGTCCGGCTCGCGCACGAGGGCGCTTTCCGTGATCTCCAGCTCAAGCCGCGCCGGATCGAGCCGCGCAGTTGCCAGCGCCGCCTCAACCGCCCGGCATAGCCGCCCCGGCTCGGTCAGCTGCACCGCCGAGACGTTGACGGCGACCGGAAGCGGCGCCGGCCAGCCTTTTGCATCAAGGCAGGCCGTCCGTAGCGTCCATTCGCCGATCTGCATGATCAGCCGCGTCTCTTCGGCGAGCGGAATGAAATCGGCCGGCGAGACAAGGCCCCGCTCCGGATGGCGCCAGCGCAGCAGCGCCTCAAAGCCGACGAGCGATCGCGTGGCCAGGTTGGCCTGAGGCTGATAGAAGAGCTCGAGCTGGCCCCGCGCGATGGCGGCGCGCAGATCCTGCTCCAGGGAGTACCGCGCCGCGGCGCGCCGGGCCATCTCCGGGCGAAACGGGCGTACGACGCCGCGCCCATCCGCCTTCGCGGCGTAGAGCGCCATGTCTGCGCAATGCACGAGCGAGTCCGGGTCCCGCCCGTGGTCGGGCACGAAAGCGATGCCGGCGCTCGCTCCCACGGTCGCGACGAGGCCGTGCACGAGGTAGGGGCGGCTCAGCAGGTATATGAGGCGTTCAGCGAATGCGTGCGCGCCGGCGCCGTCCCGGAGCACGACCGCGAACTCGTCACCGCCGAGTCGGAACGCAGCGTCCTCGGCGCGCACGGCGCTCGCGATCCGCTGACCGACGAGGCGCAGGAGCGCGTCGCCGGCCGGGTGGCCCAGCGAGTCGTTGACGACCTTGAAGCGATCGAGATCGAGCATGACCAGGGCCGCACCGGGCAGGGTCGCTCCCGTAAGGTGCTCGGTGAACCCCTGGCGGGTCTCGAGGCCTGTCAGCGGGTCGATCAGGATCCGGCTATCGGTGTCCGCGTCGCGTCTTGCCTCGTCGAGCGTTGCCACCCAGGACTCGACGCCGAGCCGCCGCGTGCGCCAGCGGAGCACACGGCCGTCCGGCACGCTGATTCGCGCCGCGACCTCTTCCTCACCGCGCGACAGCGCCCGACGGCATTCCGAGAACGCCGGCTCCGGCAGCACCTCGCCCAGCATCGCGCCAACTGCACCGGGGCCGAGCATGAGCAGGTGGCGCGCCCGTTCGTTGCAGAGCGCGAGGCGAAGCTGCCGGTCGAAGACGATGATGCCCTGGCTTAGCTGCTCAACGACGGCGCGCGCGAGATCACCGCGTCCTGCGTTTAGGGCAGCGCCTGCTTCCGCGACCAACACTCCGCCTGCCAACCCATCCATCCGCGGCCTCTCTGCCCGTGTGGAGACGGCAGCGTGCCTGGTGGACGTGAGAATCCAGTTAACGCGAAGCGCCTCGCACCGTCTCCGTTCAGGCGATTTCGCCCGGCGGAATCACGTTCTGCGGCCGATTCGTAAGCAATGCCGCGCGCATCGTCTCCGCGCTCTTGACGCGGATGTCCCCGTGCGCCTCCGGGCTTAGATAGGCAGAGTGCGGTGTCACGATCAGCCGGCCGAGCAGCCAAGGCTCGTGCGCGCGGTAAGCGCGGAGCAGGCCCGGCACCGGCTCCGGCGGCGGCTCGACCGGCAGCACGTCGAGCCCGGCGCCGGCCAAGTGGCCGCCGCGCAGCGCCGCCTCTAGCGCATCGAGGTCCAGCACCGGTCCTCGCGCGGTATTGACCACGACGGCGCCGGGCGGCAGCAGGGCGAGCTCGTGCGCGCCGATCATCCCGCGCGTCTCCGGCGTGAGCGGCACATGCAGGGAGAGCGTGTCTGTCTCGCGTAGCAGCGCTTCAAGGCTTGGCGCCCGCACGAGGCCGAGCGCCAGCTCGACGCCGTTCGGCAGGTTGGGGTCGAAGAACGCGACCTGGAAGCCGAGCGCCTTCGCGCGGAGCGCCGCCGCCGTTCCGATCCGTCCGAGGCCGACGACGCCGAAGCGCTGCGCGCTCGTGCGGCGGATCAGCGGGTGCAGCTCGGCCTTCCAGGGCGCGGGTGGGTCGGCCCGCTGCTGATCGTGGTGGAGAAGCAGTCCGCGGCGCAGGGCGAGCGCGAGCGCCACGGCGTGATCCGCGACCTCCGTCGTGCCGTAGTCCGGCACGTTGCAGACGATCACGCCGCGCGCGGCCAAGGCTGCCCGGTCGAGCCGGTCGTAGCCGACCCCCATGCGCACGACCGCCCGGAGCCGGGGGAACCGCGCGGCATCCTCGGCGGTGAGCCAGTGGCGGAAGATCATGAGCCCGTCCGTGACTGCGCAGTCGGCGGGATCGAGATCCGCGAGGCGCGCCACGTCGCGGCGCAGGATCTGCACATGCTCGCCGAAGATTTTCCGCTCGACGCTGTCGTCGGGATACATGGCCTCGGGATAGAGAACGGTCGTCATGGCGCGATCCTGTGTTGGGGCGCGCCAGACCGCAACCCGTTGCCAGCCGCCCGTCCCGCGCGCAGAAAGGCGGCCCGACGGAAGGAACATACATGAACGGTGCCGAGAGCCTGGTCCGCACGCTGCTGGCCTGCGGAGTCGATACCTGCTTCGCCAACCCCGGCACGAGCGAGATGCACTTCGTCGCGGCGCTCGACCGCGTGCCGGGCATGAAGTGCGTGCTCGGTTTGTTCGAAGGCGTGGTCACGGCTGCGGCGGACGGCTACGGCCGGATGCAGGACCGCCCGGCGGCCACGCTGCTCCACTGCGGCCCCGGCCTCGCCAACGGCTTATGCAACCTGCACAACGCCCGGCGCGCCCGAACGCCGATCGTCAACCTCGTCGGCGACCAGGCCACCTATCACCGTCCGCTCGACCCGCCGCTCACCGCCGACACCGAAGGGTTCGCGCGTCCCGTATCCGCCTGGGTCCGAACGGCGACTGAGGCCGTGTCCGTAGGCAGGGACGCCGCGGCGGCGGTCCAGGCCGCGCAGGCGGCGCCGGGCGGGAGCGCCACGCTGATCCTGCCGAGCGACACCTGCTGGGATGAGGGTGGCCTGGTCGCCGAGCCGCTGCCGATCCCCCCAGCGCCGCCGGCCGCACCGAGCCAGGTCGAGGAGGCGGCGCGCGCGGCGCGGGACGGCGGGGCCGTGCTGCTGCTCGCGGGCCGGGCCTTGCGCGAGGCGCCGCTGCGGGCAGCCTACCGCGTCGCCGCCGCGACCGGCGCCCGACTAATCGCCGAGCAGAGCAACGCGCGCATCGAGCGGGGCAGGGGGCGCGTCCGTGTCGAGCGCATGCCCTACCCGGTGGACCGAGCACTGGCCGCGCTCGCAGGAACCAAGCACCTGATCCTCGTCGGCGCGGCCCCGCCCGTGAGCTTCTTCGCCTATCCTGGAAAGCCCAACCGGATGTGGCCCGAGGACTGCGAGGTCCACGTGCTGGCCCGCCCAGAGCAGGACGGGCCGGACGCGCTCGCCCGGCTCGCCGACGCGCTCGGCGCGGCGGATGCGCCGCTGCCGGACCAGGACCCATCCGCCGGCCCGGCACGCGGCGCCGTGACGAGCGAGGCCGTGGCACAGACGATCGCCGCACTGCTGCCGGAAAATGCGATCGTCGTGGACGAGAGCATCAGCTTCGGCCGCGCCTTCTATCCCGGCACGTCGGGCGCCGCGCCGCACGACTGGCTGCAGCTCACGGGCGGCGCCATCGGCTGCGGCCTGCCGCTCGCGACCGGCGCCGCCTTGGGAGCGCCGGGACGCCGGGTCGTCACGCTCGAAGCGGACGGATCGGCCCTCTACACGGTCCAGGCCCTGTGGACGCAGGCGCGGGAACGGCTCGACGTCACCACGGTGATTCTGTCGAACCGCCAGTATGCCATCCTGCTCGGGGAATACCGCGGCGTGGGCGCGAACCCTGGCCGGACGGCGATGGATATGCTGGACCTCGGCAACCCCGACCTCGACTGGATCGCGATCGCCGCGGGCATGGGCGTCGAGGCGGCGCGGGCGGAGACGATGGAGACGTTCGCGGACCTGTTCAGCCAGGCCAATGCCCGGCCGGGCCCGTTCCTGATCGAGCTGGTAATCTAGAGGCGGACTCCGGCCACCGTGCCGGTAACTTCAGCAAAGGGGGACATCGCGTGGCCGACGACATCACCTTCTATACCAACCCGATGTCGCGCGGACGGATCGTGCGCTGGATGCTGGAGGAGGTCGGACAGCCCTATCGCACGGAGGTGCTCGATTACGGCACAACGATGAAGGCGCCTGGCTATCTCGCCGTCAACCCGATGGGCAAAGTGCCTGCCCTCCGCCACGGCGAGGTGACCGTCACGGAAGGGGCGGCAATCTGCGCCTACCTCGCCGACGCGTTCCCGCAGGCCGGCCTCGCTCCGCCCACGGGCCATCCGCTGCGCGGCCCATACTACCGTTGGCTGTTCTTCGCCGCCGGCCCGGTCGAAGCGGCCGTGACCAACAAGGCACTCGGGTTCGAGGTGCCGCAAGGCCGGGAGCGGATGGCGGGATACGGCAGCTTCGCCGACACGATGAACGCGCTCGAAAGCGCGGTCTCAGGAGGCGACTACGTCGTAGGCTCCAGCTTCACCGCCGCTGACGTCTATCTCGGGTCACAGATCGGCTGGGGACTCGCGTTCGGCACGATCGAGAAGCGTCCGGCGTTCGAGCGCTACTGGGGTCGCATCAGCGCGCGGCCGGCCGCGTTGCGCGCGCGGGAGATCGACGACGCGCTGATCGCCGCGCAGCAGCCGCCCGTGTCAGGCTAGGAGCGGCGGCGGTCATGCGGAAAGGACTGGACATCGCCCACAGGCTGAGCTAGACGCCGCCGCTTACCTGGAACGCGGGAGGCTGGGCGCGCGCGTAGCGCCCGGCCGGTTGTACCGCGGTCCTGCCACGAGGAGGCAGGGGTGGCGAAGAAGATCGTTGGCTACATCAAGCTGCAAATTCCGGCGGGCAAGGCAAACCCCTCGCCCCCGGTCGGCCCCGCGCTCGGCCAGCGCGGGCTGAACATCATGGCGTTCGTCAAGGAGTTCAACGCGGCGACGCAGGGCATGGAGCCGGGGATGCCGATCCCCGTGGTCATTACGGCCTACGCGGACCGCACCTTCACCTTCATCATGAAGACCCCGCCCAACACTTACTTCCTCAAGAAGGCGGCGGGCATCGACAAGGGCACGACGACGCCCGGCAAGGGCGCTTCCGTTGGCCGGGTGACGACGGCGCAGCTCCGTGAGATCGCCGAGCAGAAGATGAAGGACATGAACGCCAACGAGGTGGACGCCGCGGTGCGCATGCTCGCCGGCAGCGCGCGCTCGATGGGCATTCAAGTGGTGGAGGGCTGACGGCCATGAAGCACGGCAAGCGTCTCCGCGCCGCCTACGACGCCGTTGACCGGGCCCGCTCCTACCCGCTCGCCGAGGCGCTCCGCGTCGTGAAGGAGAACGCGAAGGCGAAGTTCGACGAGACCGTCGAGTTGAGCATGAACCTCGGCATTGACCCGCGCCACGCGGACCAGATGGTGCGCGGCCTCGTGTCGCTCCCGAACGGCACAGGCAAGACGCTGCGCGTCGCGGTGTTCGCTCGCGGTCCCAAGGCGGAAGAGGCGCAGGCAGCAGGGGCGGACGTGGTCGGCGCCGAGGACCTCGCCGAGCGCGTGCAGGGCGGCGACATCCAGTTCGACCGCGCGATCGCTACGCCGGACATGATGGCCCTGGTCGGGCGCTTGGGTAAGATCCTCGGCCCGCGCGGCCTGATGCCGAACCCCAAGCTGGGCACGGTGACGATGGACGTGCGCGGCGCCGTGCAGGCGGCGAAGAGCGGGCAGGTCGAGTTCCGCGCCGAGAAGGCGGGGATCGTCCACGCCGGCATCGGCAAGGTGAGCTTCGACGAGGAGCGGCTCCTGGAGAATGCACGCGCGTTCGCCGACGCGATCCAGAAGGCGAAGCCCACGGGCGCCAAGGGCACCTACGTGCAGAAGGCCGCCTTGAGCAGCACCATGGGGCCCGGCGTGCACGTGGACGTGGCCTCGCTGACGAGCTGAAGCTCGCTGAGATACGCCGCTTCCTAACCTTCGCTGGGCTGGAGAGCGGCGGGCAGGAGGGGGCGACCCCTCCGAACCTGTCCGAGACCGCACGTTGCCGCCAAGCCTTCGGGGAGGGCGGCACTAAAGGGCTCCGGCCCGCGCGCGGGAGACGGGAGAGCCAGGGACTCGGGGTCATGCCCGCGCCTTGGTGGTTCCGGCTTGCCGTCCCTTGGGACCTTTCTTTGGGGCGAGGACAGGCGAACCGGGCGGCGGCGTGAGCCTCCGCCCTTGGGCAACCCGGCCCGGCATTGCCGGGCCCTAGGAGACGGGACGTGGACCGAACGGAGAAGCGGGAGTTCGTCGCTGCTCTCGGCCAGGTGTTCCAGGAAACGAGCATGGTCGTGGTCACCCGCAATGCCGGGCTGACCGTGGCCGAGGTCTCGGACCTGCGGCGCCGGATGCGAGCGGCAGGGGTGAGCTACAAGGTCGCGAAGAACCGCCTCGCCGTCCTCGCCCTGGATGGGACCCGATTCGGCGGCATCAAGCCCATGCTGACGGGACCGACCGCGCTCGCGTGGTCGGCCGATCCGGTGGCGGTGGCAAAGACGGCCGTCGAGTTCGCCAGGACCAACGAGAAGCTCGTCGTCATCGGCGGCGCGCTCGGCACCCAGACGCTCGACGCGGCCGGGGTGCAGGCGCTCGCCGAATTGCCGTCGCTCGACGCGCTGCGCGCGAAGCTGGTGGGGATGCTGCAAACCCCCGCCACGCGGATCGCCGGCGTGCTTCAGGCGCCGGGCGGCCAGCTCGCGCGGGTCCTCGGGGCCTATGCCAGGAAGGATGAGGCGGAGGCGGCCTGAGAAGCATTTCTCGGGCTTGAACGGAACCAACCAAGGACTAGATTAGGGGACTACGAAAATGGCCGATTTGTCGAGACTGGTGGACGAGCTGTCCGGCCTCACGGTGCTTGAGGCTGCCGAGCTCAGCAAGATGCTGGAAGAGAAGTGGGGCGTGTCCGCCGCGGCGCCTGTCGCCGCGGCTGCAGCCGCGCCCGCGGGTGGCGGCGCCGCTGCCGCGCCGGCCGAGGAGCAGACGGAGTTCACCGTCATCCTCGCCAAGGTTGGCGACAAGAAGATCAACGTCATCAAGGAGATCCGTACCATCACGGGCCTCGGCCTCAAGGAGGCCAAGGATCTCGTCGAGGGCGCGCCCAAGACCGTCAAGGAAGGCGTGAACAAGGACGAGGCTGACAAGCTCCGGAAGCAGCTTGAGGAGCAGGGCGCCGCTGTCGAGATCAAGTAAGGCACAGCCTGGCCGAGAGCCAGGCAACTGAGGAACGGCAAGTGGGTGGGGCTGGGTCCGGCCGCCGCCCGCTTTCCCGTTCCTGCGCTTCAGGCCGCGCGGCAGCGCGCAGCCTGCGTCACCTGGGCGGCCGGGGGGTAGCGCGGCCGCGAGAGGGTGGGCGCCATATTGGCGCCCTCGCGAGCGGGGGTCAAGGATAGGCATGAACGCTCTCAGCAAGTCGTTCACTGGGCAGAAGCGCATCCGCAAGAACTTCGGGCGGATCCCCGAGGTCGCGCCCATGCCCAACCTCATAGATGTGCAGCGCTCCTCCTACGAGGCGTTCCTGCAGATGAACGTCGTGCCCGACAGCCGGACGAACACCGGGCTGCAGGAGGTGTTCAAGTCGGTCTTCCCGATCGACGACTTCGCCGGCCGCGGGCGGCTCGAGTTCGTGTACTACGAGCTGGAGGAGCCCAAGTACGACGTCGAGGAGTGCATCCAGCGCGGCATGACCTATGCAGCGCCGCTGAAGGTCGTGCTGCGCCTGATCGTCTGGGACCTCGACGAGGACACCGGCGCCCGCAGCATCCGCGATATCAAGGAGCAGCCGGTTTACATGGGCGACATGCCGCTCATGACGGACAACGGCACCTTCATCATCAACGGCACCGAGCGCGTCATCGTCAGCCAGATGCACCGCTCCCCCGGCGTGTTCTTCGACCATGACAAGGGCAAGACCCACTCTAGCGGCAAGTATCTCTTCGCGGCGCGCGTGATCCCCTACCGCGGCTCCTGGCTCGACTTCGAGTTCGACAGCAAGGACCTGGTTTACGTACGCATCGACCGCAAGCGGAAGCTGCCGGCGACGACGCTGCTCTACGCGCTCGAGAGCCAGGCGACCGGGGCGCTGCGCGCGGAGCGCGAGGCACGGGGCGAGACGCTCGACCTTGCGGACCTGCGCGGCATGGATGCTGAGGAGATCCTCGCCTACTTCTACGGCCAGGTGATCTATCAGCGCACGCCGAAGGGTTGGGCGCGGCCGTTCGACGCGGATGCCTACCGCGGCCTCACGCTCGCCGAGCCGCTCGTCGATGCGGACACGGGCGAGACGGTTGCCGAGACCGGCACGAAGCTCACCGCGCGCACCGCCCGGCGCATCGCCGAGAAGACCAAGACCGTGCTGGTCGGCCGCGCCGACCTGCTCGGCCGCTTCCTCGCCGAGGACCAGGTCAATCTGGAGACGGGCGAGATCTATGGCGAGGCCGGCGACGAGCTGACGGAGCCGCGTCTCACGGTGTTCGAGGACGCCGGGTTTGACCGGCTGCCGACGCTCGCGGTGGACCAGCAGAACGGCCCCTGGATCCGCAACACCCTCGCGGTGGACAAGAACAGCAACCGCGACGACGCGCTGATCGACATCTACCGCGTGATGCGCCCCGGCGAGCCGCCGACGCCGGAAACGGCGGAGACCCTGTTCCGCGGCTTGTTCTTCGACGCCGACCGCTACGACCTCTCGGCCGTCGGCCGCGTGAAGATGAACATGCGCCTCGGGGTGGACGCCCCCGACACCATGCGTGTGCTGCGCAAGGAGGACATCCTGCGCACCATCAAGATCATGTGCGAGCTGAAGGACGGGCGCGGCACGATCGACGACATCGACAACCTCGGCAACCGCCGGGTGCGCTCGGTCGGCGAGCTGATGGAGAACCAGTATCGCGTCGGCCTGCTGCGCATGGAGCGGGCGATCCGCGAGCGCATGGGCAGCGTCGATATCGATACCGTGATGCCGCACGACCTCATCAACGCGAAGCCGGCGGCGGCGGCGGTGCGCGAGTTCTTCGGCTCCTCCCAGCTCAGCCAGTTCATGGACCAGACCAACCCGCTCTCCGAGGTGACGCACAAGCGCCGCCTCTCGGCGCTCGGTCCGGGCGGCCTGACGCGCGAGCGGGCCGGATTCGAGGTGCGCGACGTGCACCCGACGCATTACGGCCGCATCTGCCCAATCGAAACGCCGGAAGGGCCGAATATCGGCCTCATCAACTCGCTCGCCACCTACGCCAAGGTGAACAAGTACGGCTTCATCGAGACGCCGTATCGCCTCGTGAAGGACGGGCAGGTCCAGGACGGCTGGAAGTATCTCTCCGCCATGGAGGAGGAGCGCCTCGTGGTGGCGCAGGCCGACGCGCCCACGGACACCGAGGGGAACTTCACGGACGAGCTGGTCTCGGTCCGCCGCCAGGGCGATTTCCGCCTTGTGCGCCCGGACGAGGTCACGGCCGTGGACGTGAGCCCCAAGCAGCTCGTCTCGGTCGCGGCAGCACTCATCCCGTTCCTCGAGAACGACGACGCGAACCGCGCGCTCATGGGCAGCAACATGCAGCGCCAGGCCGTGCCCTTGATCCAGTCCGACGCGCCGCTCGTCGGCACCGGGATGGAGGCCGCGGTCGCGCGCAACTCGGGCGCCACCATCGTCGCCCGGCGTGCCGGCGTCGTGGACTCCATCGACGGCGCCCGCATCGTCGTGCGCGCGACTGGCGAGGACGGCACGACCCGCGGCGTCGATATCTACCGCTTGCGCAAGTATATGCGCTCCAACCAGAGCACCTGCATCAACCAGCGCCCGCTCGTCCGCGTGGGTGACCGCGTCGCCGAGGGCGACATCATCGCCGACGGCCCGAGCACCGAGCTGGGCGAGCTTGCCCTCGGCCGCAACGTCCTCTGCGCGTTCATGCCCTGGAACGGCTATAACTTTGAGGACTCCATCCTCATCAGCGAGCGCATCGCGCGCGACGACGTGTTCACCTCGATCCACATCGAGGAGTTCGAGGTCATGGCGCGCGACACCAAGCTCGGCCAGGAGGAGATCACCCGCGACATCCCCAACGTCGGCGAGGAGGCGCTGCGCAACCTCGATGAGGCGGGCATCGTGTATGTCGGCGCCGAGGTGAACCCCGGCGACATCCTCGTTGGCAAGGTGACACCCAAGGGCGAGAGCCCGATGACTCCGGAGGAGAAGCTGCTCCGCGCCATCTTCGGCGAGAAGGCG
>CAWIUA010000001.1:0-114986 GCA_963839135.1 uncultured Alphaproteobacteria bacterium | reverse complement strand
GCATCGCGACCAGCGGCTTGTCCGCGGGCGGCATTGAGTACTCGCCGAGCCGCGATGGCCGCACCCACGCCAGCGCCTGGCCCTCCCGGCCTTCCGGCCGCCCTTGCCATCGCCGGCAAACGTAGAGCGGCATGAGCAGGTGGAACCGCTCGTAGGCGTGCGAGGCGAAGGCGAACGGGGCGAGGCAGGCCGCAGCCACGTCCACGCCCAGCTCCTCGCGCAGCTCGCGGATCAACGCCGCTTCCGGCGTCTCGCCCGGCAGCAGCTTGCCGCCGGGGAACTCCCATAGCCCCGCCATCGGCTTGCCTTCCGGCCGCCGGGCGAGCAGCACCCTGCCGTCCACGTCGATCAGCGCGCAGGCGGCGACGAGCAGGACCAGCTTGGCCTCGTCCCCCACGGCGGCAACGCTCTTGGGCACTTCGGCCGGCGCCGGCTCGAAGCCGCCGAACAAGGCTTCCCGCGTCGCCTCGAAGCGTAGGCCCGGCGCCTCGCAGTCACGGGCGAGAAAGCGCTCGACGCCGCGCCCAGCCTCGCGGAAGCCGATCCGGCGCAGCACGGCAGCACTCGCCGGGTTGTCCTCGGCGACGAACGCTTCCAGCCGGTCCACGTCGAGGTTCGCGAGCGTCCAGCGTGCGACGCGACCCGCCGCCTCGGTTGCGACCCCGTGCCCCCAGAACCGCCGCCCTACCCAGTAGCCCAGGTTCCCCGTCCGCGGCGCGAGGTCGAGGCGCAGGCCCACGCAGCCGATCACCATCTCCTCGCCGCCCTCCTCGCCGGCGATAACGAAGTGGTGCGCCGTACCGTCCGCGCGCTGCCGGGCCACGGCGGCGATCCACTCGTCCATGAACTCGCGCGGGTAGGGGAAGGGCAGGCGCTGCAGCATCCGCACCACCCACCAATCGTTGACGAGCCGGTGCAGCGCCTCGGCGTCGCCGGGCCGGGGCGGGCGCAGCGTGAGGCGCTCGGTGGAGAGCGTATCGTCCAGTGCGGCCAGGAAGCTAGCTCCGGTAACTGCCGTTGATCTCGATGTAGCCGTGCGTGAGATCGCAGGTCCAGGCAGTGGCGTCCCCTTCGCCCAGGCCCAGCTCCACCTCCACGTGAATCTCGCGCCCGCGCATGTGCTCGGCCACCGGCGCCTCGTCGTAGTGGGGCACCTGGTCGCCGTCGCGCGCGATCAAGATGCCGCCGACCGCGACGCCCAGCCGGTCCCGGTCTGCGGGCTCGCCCGCCTTGCCCACGGCCATCACGATGCGGCCCCAGTTCGCGTCCGAGCCGGCGATGGCGGTCTTGACCAGCGGCGAGTTGGCGATGCTCATCGCGACCCGGTGCGCGCTCTTGCGCGACACGGCGCCGCGCACATCGACGCGGATCAGCTTCTGCGCGCCCTCGCCGTCGCGCACGACCTGCAGCGCAAGGTCGAGCAGTAAGCTCTCCAGCGCCCGGCGGAAGTCGCGCAGCGCCTTGCGGTCATGCGGGTGCAGCCGCTCGTGCTCGGCCTGGCCGGTTGCGATCAGGAGCACGGTGTCGCTCGTGCTCGTGTCGCTGTCCACGGTGACGCGGTTGAAGCTGCGCTTGACGCCGCGCGCCAGCGCCCGCGTGAGCAGCGGTGCCGGGATCGCGGCGTCGGTGAAGGCGAAGCAGAGCATGGTCGCCATATCGGGGGCGATCATGCCGCTGCCCTTGGCGATGCCGCTGATCCGCACCTCGGCGTCGCCGATGCGCGCGGTGCGCGTCGCGGCCTTGGGAAAGGTGTCGGTCGTCATGATGCCGCGCGCGGCGTCTGCCCAGGCATCGTCGCGAAGATGGGCGAACAGGCCCGGCAGCGCCGCCGTGATGCGCTCGAAGGGCAGCTTCTCGCCGATCGTGCCCGTGCTGGCGAGCAGCACCTCGGCCGGCGCGCACCCGGCGAGCGCCGCCGCTGCCCGCGCCGTCGCCTCGGTAGCCTCCCACCCGGCGCGCCCGGTGAACACGTTGGCGTTGCCCGCGTTCACGACGACCGCGCGCGCCTGGCCCCCCGTCTCGTCAAGCGCCGCTCGGCACCAATCCACGGGGGCGCCGGGGCATTTGTTGCGGGTGAACGCTCCCGCGGCCGTGCTGCCAGCCGGCACCACCATCGCTGTCAGGTCCGCCCGTCCCACGTAGCGGATGCCAGCCTCGGCGACGCCGAGCCGTACCCCGGCGAGCGGCGGCATCTCCGGCAGTGGCACCGCCAGCGGTGAGACCGGGTGCGCCATCCCGGCCTCTAATGCGCCGGCGGGGCGGCCGGCGGCGCTGCGGGCGGGGCTGGCGCCGGGCCGCCTTGCGGCGCCGGCGTCGCGTCCGCGGACGGCGGCGCCACGGTGCCGTCCGGATTATACTTCACGATCTGCACGCCCTTCTTGGCCTCGGCGACGGTCTTCTGGACGCCCTCGCGGATGAGCTGCTGGCGAATCTGCTCCTGCACCTGCTCCAGCGTCGGCGGCGGGGCCTGGCGCTTATCGAGCACCTTGATCACGTGCCAGCCGAACTGCGTCTGCACGGGGTTGGGATCAGTCTCGCCAGGCTTGAGCGAGAACGCGGCGTCGGCGAAGGCGGGCACCATGTCGCCCTTCTTGAACCAGCCGAGGTCGCCGCCGTTCGCAGCACCTGGGTCCTTGCTGTTCTTCTTGGCCAAGTCCGCGAAGTCCGCGCCGCCCTTCAGCTGCGCGATGATCTTCTCGGCCTCCTCCTTGGTGGGGACGAGGATGTGCTCGGCATGCACCTCCTCCTGGCCAGACTTGCCAGCATACTCCTGGTCGTAGCGGGCACGGACCGCCGCTTCCGTGAGCGTCGGGCCGACATCGCGCGCGAGCAGGGCGTTCTGCAGCACGCGGTCGTCGGCAGCCCGCATCTGCTC
This sequence comes from uncultured Alphaproteobacteria bacterium, assembly GCA_963839135.1. Lineage (GTDB taxonomy): Bacteria > Pseudomonadota > Alphaproteobacteria > Acetobacterales > Acetobacteraceae > CAWKEH01. The sequence goes on along the minus strand of CAWIUA010000001.1, from coordinate 112,111 downwards.
CTGCACCTTCGGGTCCTTCTCAAGCCCCTGCTTGCGGGCGGCGACGACGAGCGCATCGCGATCGATCACCTGGTCGAGCAGCATGGGAAAGAGCACCTGCGGCGGCAGGCCGCGGAACTGCTCGGGCAGCCCTGCGGCGGCGGCGGCGAGATCGCTCTGGTGGATCTCCATATCGCCGACCCGCGCGACGACCGGGTTCGGCACGGCAGCACCCGGGGCGACGTTGGACAGCGCCGGCGGCTCGGTTCGCACGCCGGGCGACGCGGGGGATTGCCCAGGCGGCGAGGCCGGTACGGGCGGATGCCCAGGGGGCAATTGGCCGGCGGGTTGCTGCGCATAGGCAGACCCGATCAAGGCGACCAGGGCGGCTGTGGCGAGGAGATGGAGGCGCATGGCTGGGGTCTCTCAAGATTTGGCCGGACAATGCCTCCACCCACCCGGCCAAGCAAGCGCCCCGCAGCTGCTTCCCGCAGGGCTTCCGTTGACCCGGCACTGGCCGGGTCCTATCTCCTGGCCGTGGGGGATCGCTGCCTGGATCGCCCTTGGGAGCCATCCATGCTGAGCAGTCTCGCCCGCGCCATCTTCGGCACAGCCAATGACCGTTCGCTCAAGGCGTATCAGCGCCGGGTGCCGCAGGTCAACGCGCTGGAGCCCGCGATGCAGGTGCTCAGCGACGACGAGCTGCGGGCCAAGACCGCCGAGTTCCGCGCCCGCCTCGCCGACGGAGCATCACTCGACGACCTCCTGCCGGAGGCCTTCGCCGCCGTCCGGGAGGCGTCGAGGCGCACGCTCGGCTTGCGCCACTTCGACGTGCAGCTCATCGGCGGCATGGTGCTGCACGAGGGCAAGATCGCCGAAATGAAGACCGGCGAGGGCAAGACCCTCGTCGCCACGCTTCCCGTCTATCTCAACGCGCTCGGGGCGAAGGGCGTCCACGTCGTCACCGTCAACGACTACCTCGCCCGGCGCGACGCCGAGTGGATGGGCCGCGTTTACAGCGCCCTCGGCATGACCGTGGGCGTCATCGTCCACGGCCTCGATGACCTGGAGCGCCGCCTGGCCTACAACGCCGACATCACCTACGGCACCAACAACGAGTTCGGCTTCGACTACCTGCGCGACAACATGAAGTACCGTCTGGAGGATATGTCCCAGCGCGACTTCAGCTACGCCATCGTGGACGAGGTGGACAGCATCCTCATCGACGAGGCGCGCACGCCGCTCATCATCTCGGGCCCTGCCGAGGACAGCAGCGACCTCTACCGCCAGGTGGACGCCGTGGTGCGCGTCCTCGTCGAGGACCCGGAGACCTACGAGAAGGACGAGAAGTTCCGCACCGCCACATTGACGGAAGAGGGGAGCCAGCGGGTCGAGGACATGCTCAAGGAGGCCGGTATCCTCACCGAAGGCAGCCTCTACGACGTCTTCAACATCTCGATCCTGCATCACGCCCAGCAGAGCCTGCGCGCCCACGTGCTGTTCCATCGCGACGTGGACTACATCGTGCGCAAGGACATGGTCGTGCTCATAGACGAGTTCACCGGCCGCATGATGGAGGGGAGGCGCTTCTCCGAGGGGCTGCACCAGGCGCTGGAGGCGAAAGAACACGTCACTGTCCAGCCCGAGAACCAGACGCTCGCCTCCATCACCTTCCAGAACTACTTCCGCCTGTTCCCCAAGCTCGCGGGCATGACCGGCACCGCGATGACCGAGGCGGACGAGTTCGCGGAGATCTACAAGCTCGAGGTCGTCGAGATCCCCACCAACGTCGCCGTCAACCGCGACGACGAGGACGATGAGGTCTATCGCTCGGCGGCCGAGAAATACGAGGCAGTCGCCAAGCTCATCGAGGAGGCGCGGGAGCGCGGCCAGCCCGTGCTCGTGGGCACGACCAGCATTGAGAAGAGCGAGACGATCAGTGAGCTGCTCACGAAGAAGCGCGTGCCCCACCAGGTGCTCAACGCGCGCTTCCACGAGCAGGAGGCGACCATCGTCGCGCAGGCCGGTGCGCCGGGCGCCATCACCATCGCGACCAACATGGCCGGGCGCGGCACCGACATCAAGCTCGGCGGCAACACCGAGATGCGCGTGAAGCTGGAGGAGGCCGACGAGGCGCGCGCCGCCGAGATCACGGCCGAGGTCGCCGTCGGGCATGAGAAGGTCAAGGAAGCTGGCGGCCTGTTCGTCATCGGCACGGAGCGCCACGAGAGCCGGCGCATCGACAACCAGCTCCGCGGCCGCTCCGGCCGCCAGGGCGACCCGGGGCGCAGCCGCTTCTTCCTCAGCCTCGAGGACGACCTGATGCGCATCTTCGGCAGCGACCGCATGGGCGGGATGCTGCAGAAGCTCGGTCTCAAGGAGGGCGAGGCCATCGTCCATCCCTGGATCAACAAGGCGCTGGAGAAGGCGCAGAAGAAGGTCGAGGCGCGCAACTTCGACACCCGCAAGAACGTGCTGAAGTACGACGACGTGATGAACGACCAGCGGCGCGAGGTCTATGCGCAGCGCCGCGAGTTCATGCGCGCCGAGAGCGTTGCCGACACCGTCGCCGACATGCGCCAGGAGTGGATTGCACAGAACGTGGCGCTGCGCATCCCCGAGAAGGCGTATGCCGAGCAGTGGGACACGGAGGCGCTCGCCCAGGACGTGCAGCGCGTCCTCAACCTCGACCTGCCCGTTCAGGACTGGGGCCGCGAGGAGGGGATGGACGAGACTGGCATCCGCGAGCGCATCGAGCAGGCCTCCGCCCAAGCTATCGCCGCCAAGGCCGCCAATATCGGCCCCGAGCTGATGCGCTATATCGAGAAGAGTATCCTGCTGCAGGTGCTGGACCACGTCTGGAAGGAGCACCTGCTGGCGCTGGACCATTTGCGCCAGGGCATCGGGCTGCGCGCCTACGGCCAGCGCGACCCGCTGAATGAATACAAGAACGAGGCGTTCGCCTTGTTCAACGCAATGCTCGACGAGCTAAAGGAGCGTGTCACGGGGATGCTCGCCCGCGTCGAGGTAGGCACGGCGGAGCCGGCCCCGGCCGAGGCGCGGCCGATGCAGGTCCCGTATCAGGAGAACTACGGCGAGATCGCTGCCTCCGCGCCTTACGCGGACGCGGACGTGCTGGAGATGGAGCGGCCGAAGCCCGCCGTCGCCGCGGACCCGGCGGACCCGGCCACCTGGCGGAGCACGCCGCGCAATGCGCCGTGCCCCTGCGGCTCAGGCAAGAAGTACAAGCACTGCCACGGGCGGTTCGCCTGATTGGCGGCCGTTTCACTCCAAGTCGAGCTGTCGCTTTCGCCGGATGAAGGGAGAGTAGACCGGAGCACCCGGCACGATCCGGCCGTCTGTGCCCCACTCGGCCTTGCGATTGAACGGGATGATTGGCCGCTGGCCTAGGTTCTGGAGCGTCTCGCGGAACTCCTCGAAGATGCCTTTCAAGCGCGCCTCGACGAGGGAAGGGTCGGAGTAGCGCAGCCCCGCCTCCACGCCGTAGGCGACGAAGTGCTCCAGCACCGTGTAGCCGGCATAGGCGAGGTTGAAGTTCACGGGCCACAGCATGAGGTCGATGTCGCCGCTGCGGCCGTCGTGCATGTAGGTCTCGCGGCTCGTGCCCACCGTGACCGAGAGCATGGCGCGCTTGCCGGCGAAACGTCCGCTCTCGAAGCGCTTGGTGCTTGTATAGGCCGCGCCGTAGGCCCAAACGCGGTCGAACCAGCCCTTCAGCATGGCCGGCGGCAGGTGCCACCACATCGGATACTGCAGCACCAGAAGATCGGCGCGGTCCATGCGCTCCAGTTCGTTAATGACATGCGCTGGCAGCGTGCCGTTCTCCGAGGCATGGCGCTGTTCAGCCTGGATATCGAAGCGGTCCGGGTTAAGCGGATCCCGGAAGTGCTCGCACCGCTCGCAAGGGTCGAAGCTCATGGCGTAGAGGTCGGAGACGGTCGCAGTCCAGCCCGCCGCTTTCAGCGCTTCCACGCCCGAGCGGACGAGGTGGGCATTAAAGGAACTCGGCTCCGGATGGGCGAGGACGAAGTGAGCGTGCATGGGACGGTCTTCCATAGCGCTTTATCAACTGTCCGAAGAGCAGCTGCCGCGTCGCCAACCGATACAACCACACCACCGACAGCTTTTCGGCTTCACTACCCTGACGCTTAGTGCAGCTTCACCTGCGGCGTGGTGCGGCGGGATAGGCTGCGGGCGAGCGTGTCGAGGACCACCTTGCGGCTGCCGTACAGGGCGTGCTCGTGCATCTTGTAAAGCGAGCGGTACATCAGCCGGGCGAGGATACCCTCTATGAACATGTTCTTACCCGCGAGGCCGCCCATCAGGTTCCCGACCGTCTCATACTTGCCCAGCGAGACGAGCGAGCCGAAGTCGCGGTAGCGGAACGCGCGTAGCGGGCGGCCCTGCATGCGGCGGCGGAGCTGGCTCACCATGAAGCTCGCCTGCTGGTGCGCTGCCTGCGCCCGCGGCGGCACGGGGCTGGGATGGCCCTCGCGGGGCGCGGAGGCGCAGTCGCCGATGGCGAAGATGTCCGGGTCGCGCGTGGTTTGCAGGGTCTGCGTGACGACGAGCTGGACGTTGCGGTTCACCTCCAGCCCGTCCAGGTCGCGCAGGACATCCGGCCCCTTCACGCCCGCGGCCCAAACGACCAGCTCCGCCGGGACGAACTGCCCGTCGGCGAGGCATACTCCGTCCGCCCGGACCTCGCTCACTCGCGCCTTGGTGCGAACCTCGACGCCCAGCCTCGTCAGCAGCCGCTCGGTCGCGTCCGAGATGCGCTCGGGCAGCGCGGGGAGGATGCGGTCGGCGGCCTCGATCAGGACGATGCGGATGTCGCGCTCGGGGTCCACCCGGTCCAGCCCGTAGGCCACAACCTCGCGCACTGTATGGTGCAGCTCGGCGGCCAGCTCGGTGCCCGTGGCGCCGGCGCCGATGATGGCGACGTGAAGCTGGCCAGGCCGCACTCCGCCCTGCTGGGCGTGGGCGCGGATGAAGCCGTTGACGAGCCGGCGGTTGAAGCGCGCCGCCTGCTCCGGAGTCTCCAACGGCACGGCGTATCGCGCAGCGCCCAGCGTCCCGAAGTCGTTGGTGACGCTGCCGACCGCGATCACCAGCGTGTCGTAGCGGAACGAGCGCTGGGGCGTGATCTCGCGGCCCTCGTCGTCGTGGGTCGCGGCGAGGTGGACCAGCTTCCGGGCGCGGTCGAGGCCGGTCATCTCGCCGAATTGGTAGCGGAAATGGTGGCGGTGGGCGTGGGCGAGGTAGTTCGTCTCGTGCACGCCGGGATCCATGCTGCCGGCCGCAACCGAGTGCAGGAGCGGTTTCCACAGATGGGTGCGGGCGCGCTCGATCAGCGCGATGGATGCGCGGTGGCGGCGGCCCAGCGTATCGCCGAGCTTGGTGGCGAGCTCCAGCCCGGCAGCGCCGCCACCGACCACCACGATCTGGTGGAGGGCGCTGGAGTCCGGGGCCGGGTCGGGGCTTGCGGCGGCGGTGCCGTGCGCGGGCGCGATGTCGTGCTGCATCAAGCCTCTCTTGCAGCTTCGGGCCGCTGCGTCCATGGCGGCCGCGTCGAGAACGTTGCACCGGGGCCATGTTCATGCTCATGCTAGCGCCGCGAATCCGGGGTCGTCGCGCGCATCATGCATGGGGGGTCATGAGCGAGGAGGAGGGATGGCGGCGCAGCGTGATGAGCGCCGGGCGGTTCCGCTCATGGGCGGCGACGCACCCAGGTTCCGTAAGGAAGCGAAACGAGGATGACTTCGTCAACCGCCCCGACCTCGGCTTATGGGCGGTGGCGGACGGAGCTGGCGGGCACAGCGAGGGCGGCACAGCGTCGCGCCTGATCGCCGAGGTGCTGAGCGGCATCCCGGCCGAGCTAGGTGCGGCGGAGATCCTGGCCGAGGTGCGGGCGCGCGTCCTCGATGCGCACGCGCGGCTGCGCGAGCGGGCGGGGAGCCTCGGCGGCGGCGCGATCATCGCATCAACGATCGTTGTCCTGCTGGCGCGGGAGGAGCACTTCGCGTGCCTCTGGGCCGGGGACAGCCGGGCCTACCTGCTGCGCGGCGGCGAGTTACGGCAGGTCACGCGCGACCACAGCCTGGTGCAGGAGCTGGTGGATAGCGGCGTGCTCGCTGCGGACGCGGCGGAAGGACATCCCCATGCCAACGTCATCACCCGCGCGGTCGGCGCGGACGAGGCAGCGCTGGAGCTGGATAAGGTGACGGAGCGGCTGCTGCCGGGAGACCGCCTGCTGCTGTGCAGTGACGGGCTGTTCAAGGCGCTGCCGGAGAGCGACGTCGCTGCCATGCTCGGCTCCGACGAGGATTTGCCGGCCGAGCGCCTCCTGCTCGCGGCTCTCGCGTGCCAGGCGACGGACAACGTCACTGCCGTCGCGGTGGAGCTGGCAGAGGACGCGATGGAACAGACGATACAGGTGCATCCACCGTGAGCCACAGGGCATAGCGGCCCGAACGTGCCAACGAAAGAACGCCAGAGATGTAGAAGCCGCATGGCATTTCTGCTCTACTGCTGTAATTACGATTCGTGGGGCCGGGGGGTGCGGGCATCTTGGGGGAGTGCGTTCGGCGAGGCGCGGCGCCGAAGGGAAGCCTGGCGTGCTGTCGCGTTGCCTATCGCGCTCGTGTCGCTGCTGGCAATGCCAGGCGGCCGGGCCGCGGCGCAGAGCACGCTGGCGCCCATCACTGGGAACGCGGTACCGCAAGGCTCGCCGATCCCGCGAATCCTGCCGCCAAAACCTCCGAGTGTGGGCCCGGGTCTCGCCGTGCCGCAGCCGACAGCGCCGGCGCTGCGGGGTGAGGGCCAGCCGGTCGCTGTGCGCTCCGTTACCGTGGAGGGCGCGACCGCGTTCCCGCAGTCGCAGCTCGCCCAGCGCACCGCCGGGCTGGTCGGCCCTGCCGTCCCGCTCGCCCGGATCGAGGCAGCGCGGCTCGCCATCCTGACCCTCTATCGCGGCGACGGTTACGCGCTGACGACGGTCAACGCGTCGCTGGATGCCGCCGGTCAGCTCCGGTTCACGGTCATCGAGGGACGGATCGCGGACGTGAAGCTAGAGGGCGACATCGGCCCAGCAGGGGTGCAGGTGCTGCGCTTCCTGCGCCACCTCACCGAGGTGCGGCCCATCGACACTGCGACGCTGGAGCGCTGGCTGCTGCTGGCGCAGGACGTGCCGGGCGTCACGGTGCGCGCCGTGCTGCGGCCCTCGGCCGAGGATCCCGGCGCGCTGACGCTGATCGCCCAGGTGAGCCGGCAGGTCTTCAACGGCCTGCTCACCGCGGACAACCGCGCTTTCCCGCTGACCGGGCCGCAGGAGGTGCTGGGCGTGCTGGACGCCAACAGCTTCACCCAGCTCGGAGAGCGAACGGAAGTCTCGATCTACCATACCAACGGGAACACGCAGAATTTCGGCCAGGCGGCGGAGGAGTTCTTCGTCGGCGGCTCGGGCCTGAAGGTGCGCGTCTATGGCGGCTACGGGCAGGCGAACCCGTCCTCCCCGCTGCGCGACATCGGCTACCAGGGATTCACCACCGTCATCGGGACCTCCGCGACGTATCCCCTAATCAGGACACGGCAGCAGGCGTTGAACCTCGCCGCCTACTTCGACGTGATCGAGACCGAGGTGCGCGACGATTCCGGACCGGAAGGACAGCTCGCTCGCGTCAGCCGCGACTCGCTGCGGGTCGGCCGGATCGGTGGCGAATGGGCGCTGAATGACTTGCTGCTCGGCGGCGACCGGAGCGCCGTGAACCTGGCCAGCGGGCGGATCTCGCATGGCTTCCCCGGCCTCGGCGGGACGGGGAACGACAACCCCACGCCGGGCCGGCAGGGGGAGCGGGCGGACTTCACCAAGTTCAGCTTCGACCTGTCGCGGACGCAGACACTGTTCGAGCCTTGGCCGGGCGCGACGGTGGCGTTGCGGGGACGTCTGCAGGGGCAGGTGACCGGGGACATCCTGCCGCCCGCCGAGCAATTTTTCTTCGGCGGGCCGGAGTTCAACCGCGGATTCTATGCGGGCGAGGTGACGAGCGACAACGCCCTGTCCTGGACGGTCGAGCTTGATCTCAACGCCGGGTTCGAGGTGCCGTTCCTGCAGCGGGTCTGGACCGTGAGCACTCAGTTCTACGGGTTCTACGACGGTGGCGAGGCGTGGCAGAACCAGAAGGGAGTGGCGAGCACGTCCTTGTCGTCGGAGGGGATCGGGGCGCGCCTCTTCCTTACCCGGTACACCGAGTTCGACGTCGAGGGTGTGATCCGCAACACACGCCTGTTGCAAGGGATTCCGGGCATGGTGGAGCCGCTGAAGGCGGACGCGGCGTATTGGCGCGTGCTGACGCGCTTCTAGGCGGGGATTTGGATGGTGGGGGGCATGACAGGCTGGCGCGGCGAACTGCTCCGTGGAACGGCGTTGCAGGCAGTATCTCTCCTCGTCCTCGCCGTTCCGGCCGCGGCGCAACCGGCGCCGGGCGCGCAGCCGCAGGGCGGCCGTGTCGTTGCCGGTGCCGCCAGCATTGCGCAGACCGCGGCGGCGACCACGATCAACCAGTCGTCCCAGCGTGCCGCGGTCAACTGGAACAGCTTCGACGTCGGCCGCAACCAAAGCGTGACGTTCCAGCAGCCATCCGCCTCCGCAATCACGCTGAACCGCGTCACGGGCGGGACCGACCCGTCGGCGATCGCCGGAAAAGTCAGCGCCAACGGGCAGATCATCATCACGAACCAGAACGGCGTCGTGTTCTATCCCGGCGCGGAGGTGAATGCGCAGGGCGTCGTCGTCAGCGCGGCCGGCATCAGCAACCGGAACTTCATGGCCGGGCGCATGGTCTTCGACCGCCCGGCGCAGCCCAACGCGCGCGTGGTGAACCAAGGCTCGATCACAGTGAAGCAAGCGGGCCTCGCCGCGCTGGTGGCGCCACAGGTCGCTAACTCGGGCACGATCACCGCGCACATGGGGCACGTCGTGCTGGCGGGAGCGCAGACTCACACACTTGACCTCTACGGGGACGGGCTCGTGTCGCTCGACGTGACCGGCGAGGTGCGCCAGCTGCCGCGGGGACCGGACGGCAAGCCGGTCACGGCGCTGGTGACGAACACCGGGACGGTGATCGCCGACGGCGGCACGGTCACGCTGACCGCGGCGGCGGCCGACGGAATCGTGCAGGACCTGGTGAGCGCAGGCGGACGCATCAGGGCGAACGCGGCGGGTGGGCAGCCCGGCAGCGTGATCATTGCAGGGACCGGCGGCTCGGTGCGTGTCTCCGGGCGCGTGTCGGCGGACGGAACGGCGCCCGGCGAGAGCGGGGGCACGGTCGTCGTGAACGCTACCGGCGCGGTGACGGTGGCCTCCGGCGCGCGGATCAGCGCGTCGGGCATGGCGGGCGGCGGCACGGTCGCCGTGGGCACGACGCTCGCCCGCGCCACCGGCGGTGCCGGCGTCACCGGCCAGCCCACCGCCGCGAGCACGGTCGTGCAGCGTGGGGCGCGGATCGCGGCGAACGCGCGCCGGCGTGGCAATGGCGGCCGGGTTACGGTCCTGAGCACAGGGCAGACAAGTCTCGCGGGCAAGATTGCCGCGCGCGGCGGCCGGCAAGGCGGCGATGGCGGTGCCGTTGAAGTCTCCGGCGGCACGCTGGGCCTGACAGGCACGATCACGACCGCGGCGCCGAAGGGAAACCAGGGCACGATCCTGCTCGATCCTACGGACCTGACCATCGCGGCCTCGGGCGGCAACATCACGCCCGGCACCGGCGATCCCAACATCGCCGCCTCTGACCCGCCTGCCGACGCAGTCGTCACACCGACGGCGCTGCAATCCTTGCAAGGCCTCGTTCACCTGCAGGCCAGCGACACGATCACGGTCGCTGCCTCCGTGACCTTCACGAGCGCGCAGCCTGCGCTCTGGCTCGACGCGCAGAACCGGATCGTCCTCAACGACGGCACCACGATCACCGTGCCTGGGACGGTCGGGGCGCCGGGCTCGATCAGGCTTACCTCCGGCGCCGGCGGCATCCAGCTGCTGGGGTCGCTGAACACGGGCACGATCGACTTCGGGACCACCGGGGCTGTGACCCAGGGTCCGGCCAGCGCCGTGACCGCGACGAATATCTGGGGCAATGCCGGATCCCTCGCGCTCACGAGCCGGTTGAACCAAGTCGCGGGCGTGGGCCAGGGAAACGACACCGTTGGGGGCGGCCCCTTCGTTGTCACGGCCGGGGATTTCAACCTGACCACCGCGAGCACGAACCTCGGGGTCGGTACCGATTTTCAGGGCAACGGTATCTCGGTTCCGTCGGGGCAGACAATCGCTCTCGTCACGGACGGGATCACGGCCGCCACCGCCGGCTCGGCCACGCCGCCGCTCGATGCCGCGAACGGAACCGTCAGCATCGCTCCGTTCACCGCCGGGCGCCCCGTCGAACTCGTGTACCAGACGAAGACGCCGGGCGCGCTCTCGCTGTCAACGCAGGACCTCTTCGGGATCAACGCCAGCACGCTGGTGCTCGGGTCCGCCAGCGCCGGCCCGCTCACCGTCGGCGCGGACGGCGGATACATCTACAATATCCCGAGCACACTGTCGCTGCAGAGCGGCGCCAGCATCAGCCAGACGGGCGATTTCAGCGTCGGCACGCTCATCGCCAGCGCCCCCACGATCAATCTGCCGTCTGCGAACAACAGTATCGGGACGCTCGGCGGCGCCGCGGCGAGCGGCGACATCACCGTGACGAGCGGCCAGCCGATGCAGGTCGCCGGTCCGGTCTCGGGCGCGAACGTCAGCCTGACAACCTACGGCGATCTCGGTCTGGCCGCGAACGTGACCGCGTCGGGCACGCTCACCTTGGCGACGAACCAGTACGTCACCGCGGGCGCGCCGCCGCCGAACGGCTCCGGCAATGGCCCTCAGACCCTCGGCAATCTCGGCGCCATCACGCAGAGCGCCGGCGCGGTCACGGCTGGGACGCTCGTCGCCACGACCGCCAGCGACATCGCGCTGACCAGCACCACGAACGCGATCAATCGCGTCGGCAGCATCGCGTCCAATGGCAATCTCACCCTCAACAATGGACCGCAGCCGCTCACCGTCAGCGGGACGCTCTCCGCAGGGCCGTCCTCGGTTGTCTCGGTCAGCAGCGGCGGCAACCTTGCCCTGGCGGCGACGAGCGTCCTCTCCAGCGACACCCAGATCGCGCTGGCTGCCGGCGGCGCGATCACCCAGGCACAGGGCAGCAGCATCATCACACCCGCACTGTCCGGCAACGCCGCGTCTGCCGCGCTCACGAGCACGGCGAACCAGGTCGGTTCCATCGTATCCTTCAACACGGCGAGCGGCGGGTTCGCGCTCACCGACGGGGCCGCGCTCACGGTCGGCCCCAATGACGGCTTAGCGAGCATCGCCGTCCCGAGCGGCCAGACCATCGCGCTCGTAGCGGACCAGATCGCGCTAGCGGATCCGCTCACCGCGCCCGGCGGCACGGTCGCCCTCGCGCCACTCACGGCCGGACGTCCCGTAGAGCTGATCGCTAGCGGGAGCCAGAGCCGGGCCGCGCTCTCGCTGCAGCAGAGCGATCTCGGCGAGATCACGGCCGGCACGCTGCAGATCGGCTCGGCCAGCGCCGGGCCGATCACGGTGGGCAATTCCGGCTACACGATCACGCTCGCGAACGTCGGCACGCTCGATCTGCTCAGCGGCGGCGCGATCACCGAGCCGGGGGCGCTCGCGGTCGGCACGCTCGCCGGGACTGCGCAATCCGCGTCGCTGGGCGGCGACAACCGGATCGGGACGCTGGCCGGCTTCACGACCCAGCGCGGGTTCTCGCTGCGGAACGGGCAGGCGCTGGCCGTGACCGGCCCGTTCGCGGACGCCACCTCGGCCGCGCTCAATGTCACCGGCGACTTGGCACTTGCCGGCAGCCTATCCACGCCCGGCACGCTGACGCTCAACGCCACGGGCGCGGTAACGCAGCCAAGCGGCAGCATCGCCGCCGGCACGCTCGCCGGCAGCGCGGCGAGCTTCGCGCTCACCCAGCCCGGCAACGCGGTCGCTGCAGCCGGCGCGCTCACGTCGGGCGGCAACCTTGCGCTGACGGATGGCCGCGCGCTCACGGTCGCAGGCGCTGTCACGGCAGGCGGAAGCGGAACGCTGACGCTGGACGTGGCGGGCGACCTCACCGTTCCCGGCGCGCTATCCGGCCCCGGCTCCGTAGTCCTGAACGCCACGGGTGCGATCAGCGATCCCGGGGACCTCTCAGCGGGTACGCTCAGCGGCAGCGCTGCATCGGTCTCGCTCGGCAGTCCCGGAACGGCCGTCGGCACGCTGGGCGCTTTCACGACGGCCGGCAGCTTCGTCCTTGCCGAACTCCGGCCCGCTGAGCGTCTCCGGCCCACTCAACGCCGGCACCGGGACTTACCCTTTCTGCGCCCGGCACGCTCACCCTCTCCGGCAATCTCTCGGCGCCGGCTATCGCGCTGACAGCGGCGGCCGGGCGGTTCGGTGCCGGCGATATCGTGCAGAGCGGCGGGAGCTTGGCGACGGGCCTGCTCTCGGGGAGCGCGTCCGGAGCGGTGTCGCTTGCCGGGTCATCGAACCAGGTCGCGACTCTAGGCAACTTCAGCAGCGGCGGGGACTTCGCGCTCACCGACGCGCGCAGCCTCGCGGTGACGGGCGCCGTCACGGACCCGCCCGGCATCACGCTGAACGTGATGGGTGACCTGGTGCTCTCCGGGGTGCTCTCGGCGCCGGGCGTGAGTCTCACGGCCTCGGGGGCGATCACTCAGCCGGCCGGGCGGATCAAGACGGGAACGCTGACGGGCTCGGCGGCGTCCGCGTCGTTCGGCCAGGCGAGCAACGCGGTCACGGCGCTCGGTGCGTTCAAGAGTGCGGGCGATTTCCTGATCGCCGACAGCGTGCCGCTCACGGTCGCGGGGGCGGTCAGCGCCGGCGGCAGCGCGCCGACACTGACCATCGCCGACGACGCGCCGACACTTGCGCCGGGCGGCTCGCTCACCGCCCTGGGCGGAACGATCGTGGCGCGGCCGGTGACGCCGGGCGACGCGCTCGTGTTCGCCCGTGGCGGCGTGCTCGGGATCACGGCACCGATCACGGCGAACACGCTGCAGATCGGCGATCCCACGACCGGGCCGATCACCATCGCGGGTGCCTTCGATCTCGGAAAGATCGGCACGCTCGACCTGGAGAGCGGCGGCGCCGTCACCGAGACCGGAGCGGGTGCGGTCGCGGTCGGCACCCTCACCGGCAGAGCCGGCTCGGCATCGTTGAACGGTCCCAACAGGATTGCCACGCTCGGCCGGTTCAGCACCATCGGTGCCTTCGCGTTGTCCGACGCGCTCAGCCTGCAGGTGTTTGGGCCGGTGACGGCCGGGGGCGACGCCGGACTGGCCGCGGCGGGCGACCTGACGATCCCCGGCTCTGTATCCACGCCGGGAACGCTGACCCTGACCGCCTCGGGCACGCTCAGCGAGATTGGCGCTGGCAGCGTTGCGGCTGGGACCCTCACCGGCAGCGCCGCCCGCCTCGCCGCGTTCGGTATCGGCCCTGCCGCGGCGAGCGTCGCCTCCCTCGGCCCCTTCACCGTCGCGAACGGCACCTTCGACTTGATGGACGAGCAGCCGCTGACGATCGCCGGGCCGCTCTCCGCGGCCACCCTCTCCATCAGCGCGCCGGGCAGCATCACCCTCGCTGGCGGCACGATCTCCACGGGCAGCCCGTCCGTCCCGACTGCACCCAGCAGCGTCATTCAGGTTCTCGGCGGGTCGGGCGGTACGGCCACGCTCGCCCAGACTGGCACGACGCAGGTGCTGCCGCTCGGCGCAGGCACGGCCACGCTGCGTCTCGCCCTGCCCGGGATCGGCGGCACGATGACGCTGAACGACCTGGAAGCGAGCGGCGCCGATATCGTCCTGGCCACGGGAACCGGTGGCACCGTGACCGGAACCCTCCACGCCAACAACCTGCTGGTGATCGGCCAGGGCGGCAGCGCCAGCCTGTCCGGCACGGTGCAGGGCCAGGGCGGGTCCTTGGCCGCCGAGGTCTCGCGCATCGGGCAGTTCGACGTGCGCTACCAGCTCAATGGCTGCCCCATCGAGGCCACGTCCTGCCTGCCAACCCCGACACCAACCCCAACCCCGACGCCCACCCCCGTGAACCTGCAGGAGGAAAATACGGGCGGTAGCTTGATCCTGCCGACGAAGAACCGACTAGGCCCGGAGCCGCTGACGCTCGATCCATTCCCGCTCACGCTGGGCGTGGTGCAGGACCTGGACGACCCCGACTTCCTGCTACCCAACGTTTCCGACCGGGATTACTAGCGATGCGCGCTCTCATCCTCGTGCTGCTCGCTGCCCTCGCCGCCTGCGCCTCACCGCCGCCGGACGCCTATTGGGGCGGCAGCCCGCAGGCATCGGGCGAGGCGGTCGGCGTCGGGCGCGATACGGCCGGCGAAGCCTGCACGCAGCAGGCGCTGGGCGGGGGAGCCGACATTTTCTGCGGGAACTGGAAGCGTCCCGCCGGGCATGTGCGCGCCGGCTCCGCCGGCTCCTCGGCGAGCTTGGCGGAGCTTGCCACGGCCAGCCCTTGGCGGGTTGGGCTGGACGACCGCTACCTCTGCGGCGACCCGGTGGCCACGACCATCCTCGGCGCCGTGCCGGCCGAGGCGCTCTCCTGCACGCGCCGGGTCGGAAGCTGGCCGCAGGTGGCGCTCGTGGCCTCGGTCGAGGGTAAGATCTACTACGCGGACGGCATCCTGCCGACCCTGCCGGTGCTGCAACGCTCCATCGGTGTGCTGTCGGGGCGCGTTCGGGCCGATGCGCCGAGCGTTCCGAAGGGGGGTGCGGACGGGCTGTTCGCCGCGCGGCTCGCCGCCCAGTCGTTCAGCGCGGGCGACGTCGGCCAATATGACGCGCTGATCCAGGCCGGGACCCGCGCCAACCTGGCCGAATCCTACGCCGAGGCCGAGCAAGCCTTTCGCGCCGCGCTCGCGCTGCAGCGCAAGGCGCTGGGCGCGACCGATCCGAACGCGGCGACGCCGCTGACCTACCTCGCGCTCCAGGTCTCAAACCTCGGCCGGTATCCCGAGGCGGATGCGCTGCTGAGCGAGGCGGCGAGGCTGGCGCCGCGCGCCGCCGACCGCGCCGCGACCGCGCGCGTGCTCGACTACCAGGCATTGAACCTGGTCAACCAGGGACGTTTCGCCGAGGCGCTGCCGTTGCTGCACCGTGCCGAGGCTGCCTACGCCGCGCTGCTGCCGCCGGAAGCTCTGGCGGCACGGCCGCGCAGCTTGGACGCGGGCAAGGGCGCCGCCGCCCTCTCTGCCGGAGGCGTGCCCAGCGTACTCGACCCGGCGGAGCAGACCGCGCTGATCGGCGTGCTCGAGACGCGCCGCTACCAGGCCATCGCGGAGCGCGAGCTGGGGCACAAGGCGGAGGCGCAGGCGGCGATACAGTCCGCCGAGGCGCTGGCGAGCACGGACGGGTTGCGCCAGCCTATCCTAACTGCCCGCCTCTACCGCACAGCCGCTATCACAAGCGGCGCGCAGGGCCGCACGGATACCGCCATCGCCGGCCTCGCACGCTCCGTCGCCGACTTCACCGAGGCGCTGCCCGGCACGCGGCCGATCGCGCAGACGGAGCTGCTGCGCGCCGCCCGGCTCTATCAGAACGACCGCGCCGAGGACGCGCTCGCCGCCTGCCGCAAGGCGTCGGCGCTGCTGCGCAGCCTCAAATCCGGCACGTCGGCGACGCTGCTGAACCCCTGCCTGCAGGTCTATGCCTCCGCGGCGGACCGTGCGCCTGCGGAGCGGCAATCCCTCTTCGCCGAGATGTTCGAGGCCGCGCAGCTCGCCCAGGGCAGCACGACCAGCCGGGAGATCGCCCTGGCCACGGCCCGCCTCGGCGCGAACGCCCGCGACCCGCGCGTCGGCACCGCGATCCGCCGCGGCGAGGACACGAGTGCTGCGCTCGCTGCCCTCTATCGGCAGCGCGAGGCGCTCGCCGAGCGTGAGGCCGGCCAGGTCACTGCCGACCCCACGCCTTTGCAGGACCGGGCGACGCTAGACAAGCGCATCCACGACACTGAGGCGCAGCTCGCCGACGCGGATGCGGCGCTGCAGGCGGCGGCGCCGAACTACGGCCAGCTCGTGCAGGAGGTCGTGCCCGCGGCGGACGTGCTTCACGCGCTGGCGCCGGGCGAGGCGTTCGCCGCCATCGTGCTCGCGGATGACGGGACCTGGACCTTTCTGCTTCGTGACGGCGCCATCTCGGTCGCGCGCTCCGCCGTGGACGCGGCAGGGATGGCTGCGCTCGTGAAGCGGCTGCGGGCGGGGATCGAGCCGACGAGCGCGGGCGTGCCGCGGTTCGATACCGAGGCGGCGGCGAAGCTCTACACGGAGACGCTGGGCCGGCTCGAGCCGCGTCTCGCCCAGGCGAGCGATCTGGTCGTGGCGCCGACGGGACCGCTGCTGTCCATCCCGTTCGCGGTGCTGCTGACCGGCCCGGCCGATCCGGCGAGCCTCGGCCAGGCGCCGTGGCTGCTGCGGCGGTTCGCCATCGCGCAGGTGCCGGCGGCGGCAAATTTCGTCTCGCTGCGCCGGGTCGCGGCGACCTCGCGCGCGTCGCGGCCGTGGTTCGGCCTCGGCGACTTCCGGCCGCCGACGCTGGCGCAAGCGGAGCGCAGCTTCCCAGAACCTGCCTGCATGCAAAGCGCGCGCCTGCTTGCCTCGCTGCCGCCGCTGCCGTTCGCGCAACGGGAGCTGGGGGCAGCGCAGGCGATCCTCGGCGGAACGCCGGGCGACGAGCTGCTCGGCGCCGCCTACACGGCTCCGGCGGTGCGCGGGGCGGCGCTGAAGAACTATCGCGTGCTGCACTTCGCCTCGCACGCGCTGCTGCCGAACGAGCTGCCCTGTGAGGCGGAGCCGACGATCATCGCGTCCACCCCTGCGAGTGCCTCGGACGCAAACGGGGCGCGGCTGACGGCGTCGCAGGTGACGGGGCTCGACCTCGACGCGGACCTGGTGATCCTCTCGGCGTGCAACACCGGGGGACCCGGCGGCACGGGCGGCGAGAGTTTGTCGGGACTGGCGCGGGCCTTCTTCTACGCCGGGGCGCGCTCGCTCATGGTGACGCAATGGTCGGTGAACGATCAGGCCACGGCCTTCCTCGTCGCGGACACGCTGAACCGGCTGCGCAAAGGCGAAGGCGGCGGTGTGGCGGGGGCGCTGCGGCTGGCGCAGCTCGGGTTGCTGGACGCCGCCGGCAAGACCATGCCGGCCGACCTCGCGCACCCGTTCTACTGGGCGTCCTTCTCCTTGATCGGAGAGGGGAGGGGGTCGGGCGGTGCGCACGCGCGCCTTGCCGGGCTATAGTGGCGCCATGGACGACGCCAAGCTCGTCTCGCTCGGCAAATATGAGATCCGCGGCACGCTGGGCCGCGGCGCGATGGGCACCGTCTATGAGGGCTGGGACCCGGCCATCGCCCGCAAGGTCGCGATCAAGACGGTGCGCATCCCCGATGCGAGCGACGCCGAGGCGCAGGAAGAGCTGGCCCGCTTCCGCCGCGAGGCGCAGGCGGCCGGGCGGCTGAACCATCCCAACATCGTCGGCGTGTTCGATTACGGCGAGACGGCGGAGCTCGCCTACATCGTTATGGAGTTCGTGGACGGGCGCACGCTGAAGTCGGTGCTCGACAAGCAGGAGCGCTTCGCCCTGCCTGACACAGTGCGGGTGATGCAGGACGTGCTCGGGGGGCTGCGCTACAGCCACGAGCACGGCGTCGTGCACCGCGACATCAAGCCGGCCAACCTTATCCTGGCCAGCGACGGGCGGGCGAAGATCGCGGATTTCGGCATCGCCCGCATTGAGAGCAGCAGCATGACCCAGGCCGGGACCGTGTTGGGCACGCCCGCCTACATGTCGCCTGAGCAGTTCATGGGCCAGGTCGTGACGGCGCGCTCGGACCTCTACTCGGCCGGTGTCGTGCTCTACCAGATGCTCACGGGAGAGCGGCCGTTCGAGGGCAGCCTGACCTCGATCATGCACAAGGTGCTGCATACGCGCCCGCCGAAGCCGTCCGACCTCGCGGTGACAGTGCCGCCCGGGATGGATGCGGTCGTGGAGCGCGCGATGGCGCGCCGCCCGGAGGACCGCTTCGCGAGCGCCGCCGAGTTCGCGCATGCCCTGACCGACGCCGCCGCAACAGGCCCAACACCGGCTGCTGCTGCCGTGGAAACGCCGGCAGCGGATGCGACGGTCGTCGCCGCGCCGCCGCGTACGGCGCCGCCGGCACAGGCCGCGCCCGCCGATCCGCCAGCTCGGGCGTCGCGTCTGCCCGTCGCGGCTGCGGCCGGCGTCGTGCTGCTCGCGATTCTCGGCGGCGGCGCGTGGCTCGTGCTGTCGCGTGGGCCGCCGCACCAGGCCACGTCCTCGCCACAGCAGAGCGCGTCGCTCGATTTGAAGCCACAGGACGCGGCGCCCGCGCCCGCACCGCCGGCAACGGTGCCGGCCCAGGCGCCATCCGCGCCGACCGCGCAGGCTGCCGCGCCGCCGCAGCCGCCCCCAGTCGTCGCAGCGGCTCCGCCGGCTCAGGCTGCCGCTCTGGCCCCAACCGCGCCCGCGCCGCCGGCTGATGCCGTGCCGGCATCCGCTGGGCCGCCGGCACCGCCTGCGCCGCCGGCCCCGGCTCCCGCTGCTGCACCTCCGCCCACACCCGCTCCCGCGCCTGCGCCCACGCCCACGCCCACGCAGCAGCTCGCGATGGTGAGCAGCCCGGCGCACCTGCGCGCCGCAATCGCCGCCGCGACGGCGCAGTTGCCCTGCACGCTCGTGTCGGGGAATGTCGCGGAGCCGGGCCGAGCGGTCGTGCTGGGCGGACTGGCTGGCCAAGGGGCGCCGCAGGCGCGGCTGCACGACGCGGTCGCGGAGGCGGCGCCCGGCGCCGCCGTGGATTGGCGCGTTGCCGGGTTCGACAATGCCGCGTTCTGTCAGGCCTTGGACACGATCAAGCCGGTCACTGCGAGCCGGTTCGGCGTGCAGCCCAGCTTCTCCGCCAGCCTGAAAGACGGCCGCACGCAACTGCACGACGGCGACGCCCTCATCGTGCGGGTGGAAATGCCGGATTTCGAGGCGAATTTGCAGGTGGACTACCTGCAGAGCGACGGCACGGTCGTGCACATCCAGCGGCCCACCGCTTCTCCGTCTCATCCATTCCCGCCGGGCGCCATCGTCGGCATAGGCGATCCGAAGCCGGGCGGTCCCATCCCCTTCGCAGTGAGCGAGCCGTATGGGACGGACATGATACTCGCCATCGCCTCCGCCCGGCCGCTGTTCGCGCAGAAGCAGCCCGAGACGGAGCGGACTGCCAGCTACTTGAAAGACTTATCCGCGGCGATTGCAGCGGCGCAGCGGCGGCACGAGCGCGTGGTCGCCAGCGCCTTGGTCCTGGAAACAGCGCCGCGTCGCTGACGGCGCCTCGCGGTGGTGCGCCGCCGCGGGGCGCGTGCCGGCGCGGGGGCCGCCGGTCCTGGCGTGCAGTCGCGCAGCCAGCCGGGCGGCATTCCCAGCAGGAACGTGGCTTGCAAGTCTGCGAGCCGCGCCGGCGCGATCCCGAAATTGGCCGGGTTGAAGAAGCGCGGGTCGCGCGTGTGCATCAGGTAGGCCTGCATCTCGTTCATCATCAAGTCCTCGATCGCGGGATCATAGCCGTCTGCGGCGAGGAAGCGGCGGAACGCCGCGCGATCTGTGTCCTGCATCTCGTCGCGCCAGAACGTGGCGACGTAGGCGGCGTAGGCGCGGTTGGTGAAGTATTCGCCGTGTGACAGCTCGTGGTGCAGGATGGTGCCGCGGGCTGTAAGGTCCACGAGCGGGTCCGCGCCGGTCCTGGGGATGGAGATCAGGGCACCGGCCGCGTTGGTGTTCGTCCAGCCAACCTGGCGCAGCAGGCGGCGCAGCCGTTCCTCCTCCGGCGTCAGCGCCACGCCATCGACGTCCGCGAGCGCGAAAAAGCGGACAAGGTCGGCGGCGCGGTAGTCGTGCCCGTAGTAGTAGGTGGACGGCGTCTCGCCGCTAGTGCGGATGGCGGCGTCGAGCTCGGCGTCGGTGAGCACGCGGTCGTGGGGCAGTCCGGCCTTCTCGACGAAAGCAGCCACGCGGTTCAGCATCTGTCCTTGTTGCGCCAGGTCCGGGAAGTCGAGCACGAGTATTCCTGGATTGGGCGCGAAGCGGAAGACGGTCAGGTGCTCGGGATCGTTGGCGAGGATCGCGGCTTCCGACCCCGTGCGGATGTCTTCTCCCGGTACGACGAGCAGCGGCGGCGCAGGTGCTCGGTCGGGCGGCCTGAGTACGATCCAGCCTGCGCCGGCGGCGGAGGCGGCGAGCATTGCCGCGACGAGTGCTAGCAGAGGTCCACGGCGGCGCGGCGCCGGGCGTGCGCGGCGGGAGGGGCGCAGGACAACGGTGTCGTCCGGCTCGCCCGGCGAAGCTGCCACCGCGCGGCTGGGGTCAGGCGCCGACGTTGACGACTTGGACGCGGCGGTTGCGGATCTCGGGCGTCTGCTCCGGCGTCGGCACGAGAAGCCCGTCCTCGCCCATCCCGACGGCCTGCAAGCGGCTGGGGTCCACGCCATATTTCGAGGTGAGATACTCGACTACGCTTTGCGCCCGGCGCTCGGAGAGGGCCTTGTTGGCCTCGGGGCTGCCGACCGTGTCGGTGTGGCCCTCGATGCGGAAATGATAGGTGGAGAGCGCCTCGCTGGAGAGCGCGCGGCCGAGCTGATCGAGCGTGCGCGTCGCCGCCGGCGTCAGCTCGGCTGAGTTGGTGCGGAACTGCACGTTCAGGTTGACCGACGGTGCCTCGCCGGCCGCGGCCGGTATCGTCGCTGGCGCGCGTCGAATGGCGGCACGCTTGGCCGCGTTGCGCGCGGCGGACGGATGAGACGGCATCGCAGCCTGTGTGGCGCCCGGCGACTGCTCAGCGGGCGCCTCGGTCGGCGCGGGCGACAGGGCAGGCATGGCGGGGCGGATGCCGCGGGTCGAGCCAGCCATGCCGGCGGTCGGACGCAGCGAGTTGATGATCTGATCCGCGGACGGGTTACCTTGGGCCCATACACACGCCGGCGCGGCGGCGAGCACGAGCAGGGCAGCGAGAGTGGAAATGGGAAGATTCTTGCGCATCGTCATCACTTTTCCTGAACGCTCGCGCGACGATAGAGGGCGAGCAAATCGTGTTGCGTGAGTCTGAAAATCCGCGACCATCACTGGAACGCCATTAGTCTTCGTCGTCGAACCACAAGCCAAAGTCCCGCATCGGGATTGTAATCAATCCACTGATCGCGCGGAAGAGGGAAAGTTGGCTCATCCGCGTGGCCGTCGCGCGAGGAAGGCGGTGCGGTCGGCCGGGCGCTCGATGTGGGTGGCGAGCCGGTCCCACAGGGCCGCCACGGATCGCGCGGAAGCGGCCTCGCGGCGAACCAGGACCTTGGCGATCGGGCCCAGGTAGCGTGCCAGCTCCTGGCGTGCCTGCTCGGTATCGCGCTCGTCGAGCGCGGAGGTGGTGCTGCCGAAGCCTCCGGGCGCTGGAGCCGGAGGTGGGGGTCGCGCCTGCGGGCTGCTTGTGCCGCCCCCGCGTCCCGTTCCGGCAAGCGCGTCGGCCATGAACCGCTCCCGCGCCGTCGGCGAGGAGATGTTGTGCGCCAGGGTTTGGCAGAGCGCTTCCAGCGAGGGAGCGGTCCGGGCGGCGCTGCTCACCAGAACCTTGGCGATCGGACCCACCTCCTGCGCCAGCTTGCGCTCGATCGTGCTGATCGCGTCCGCGCCGAAGGCGGACGCGTTTGTTTTGCTCGCGGCCAGCACCACCGTCCCGTCCTCGGCCGGCGCGGCATTCGCGGCGCCGACCGACGCGGCACGCAGGGCGGCGGCCATCGCGCCCGCGTCGGGGAAGCGCTCGGCAGGCTCGCGGGCCAGGGCGCGATCCACCACGGCGCAGAGAGCGGGCGGAGCGCCGGGCAGCGCGTCCCGCAGGCGGGGCATGTCCTCCTGCGTCAGGCGATGCGCGATCTCCGTGTAGCTCCGCCCAGGGAAGGCGCGCCGGCCGGAGAGCAGCTCGTAGAGCACCGCACCCGCGGAGAACAGGTCCGTGCGGTGGTCGAGCGCCCGGCCGCGGCACTGCTCCGGCGACATGTAAGCCGGCGTGCCGAGCACGACTTCGTCCTCGGCATCGCCGCGCAGGCGCGCAATGCCGAAATCGGCGACCTTAACCCTGCCGTCCAGCAGCAGCAGGATGTTCGCCGGCTTGATATCCTGGTGCACGATGCCCAGCCCGTGCGCGCTGACAAGGGCGTCGAGCACCTGTCCCATGATGGCGATCGCCTTGCCGGACGACACGCGCCTGCCTTGATCGAGCGCGTCCCGCAGGCTGGCGCCCTCGACGTATTCCAGCACGAGGAACGGATTGCCCTCGTGGACGGACACATCATACACGGCGACGATGTTCGGGTGCATGCAACGCCCAGCGGCCTTTGCCTCGCGGCGGAAGCGTGCGAGCCAGGCGTCCCGGTCCGCGCCCGCGAGCAGGTCGGCCAGGATCAGCTTGATCGCGACGGGACGGTCGATCTCCGGGTCATGCGCCCGGCATACCAGCCCCATGGCGCCGCGCCCGAGCAGGCGCTCGACCCGGTAGCGGCCAATCCGCTCGGGGAGCTTGGTCACGTCCGGCACGGCGCTCTCATCGGAGTGAAATCAATCCGCATCCAGTAGGTGCAAGGCATTCGCGAGGCTGCGCCGCATGCGGTTGAAGGATTCGACGAGCGAGGTGATCTCGTCGCGTCCGCGCACCGGCAGCTCCGGCGCGTCCATATTGCCGAGGCTCACTTCCTCCGCTGTGCGGGAGATCACGCGCACGCGGCGAACGACGGTCCGCTGCAGCAAGATGTTCAGCAGCACGAGCATCGCGGCGAAGATCAACGTGAGACCGCCCAGAAACAGCAGGAAGGTGCGGTTCGCCGTCTGCATTGCGACGCTCTCCGGCACGGTGACAACCTGTGCGCCCTGCACGTCGCCCAGCTTCCAGCCGAAACCGTTCGCGGTGCCGTAGAGGGCGACCATCGAGGCAGGTGCTGCGCCCGGCGTGGAATGGCATTCGAGGCAATCCTTGTCGGTCAGGTGGAAGGGGCGGGACAGGTTGAGCGTGCGGCCCGTGGGCGTGTCGCGCTCGGTGACGAGTTCCTTAAGATCGGGGTTCTGGCGGAAGACGTTGATGATGTCGGCCTGCCAGTCAGTGGGCCGGTCCGCCGGGTTGGTCGGGTTCAGCGTCGGCTCCTTGTAGGAGTAGTTGGGCATGTGCGCCTGCACCGCGCGGAAGTTGGTCTGAGCCGCCCAGGCCGGGACGGTATGGGGCAGGAACCGGACCTTGCTCTGATCGGCGAGCAGGGGCTCGATCTCCTTCGCGGTGTAGTCGCGGATCGCCAGCGCCTCGGTCATCATCAGGCGTGCGTTCTGCAGCACCTCATCGCGCGCGTCCTGCTGGACGATCGTATAGGAGAAAGCGGCGGCGAGGCCGAGGCCGGCGAGGAAAGCGGCCAGCATCGCCAAGTTGAATTTTGCTTTCAGTCCCATGCGTTCCCCCGTTTATCAGCGCGCTGGCCGGTGCCGCCGGTCAGTGCGCCTGAGTTGTGCCGGTGTGCGCCAGCAGGCGTGCGATCTCTGCTGGCGTGAGACGGCCACTCATGTCCGCGCCGAGCTCGAACTGGAAGCGCCGGATCGCTGCGCGAGTGTCAGGGCCGAACACGCCGTCAATCTGGCCCGGATAATAGCCGAGGCGCTTGAGCTGCGCCTGCAACTGGCGCCGCTCCGCATCGCTGAGCCGATCCTCGTCCAACTGGAGCGCTGGCAGCGTCGCGGGCGGGGACTGTGACTGGCTCTGCGCCGCCGGCGGAGCCGCCGCCGGGCGTGCGGCGGCGGGGGGCGGGGATGAGGCAGGCGCTGACGCGTGAGGGCTGGGTGCCGGTGTGATGGCGTCGTCCGCGGGAAGCGTCGCAGAGGCTAGCAGCGATCCGCCCTTCGACTGCAGGGCGCGCTGGGCGGTAGCGGCCAAGTCGCGGACGCGGGCGGGAGGGGAGGCGAGCTCCTCGACAAGCGCCTCTGCGAATGGCGTCGGCGCCTGGGCGGACGACGGCTCGATGGCCGCGAGCGTGACCGCCGGACCCTTCGCTGGCTGGGCGAGAAGGCCGGCCAGTGGTGGCGAAGGGAAGCCGGGTCGCGGGAACACGTCCAGCAAGATCACGGCGAGGCGAGGGGCGGCGCGGGCCGATAATTCGGTCACGAAGCTGGCGATCAAGCCCTCAGTGAGGATGTCGGTGTCCCGCGCCAGGCTGGCTGAAACCGGTAGCAGGAAGGGGCGGCCGTCATACCCAGTCCCGTAGCCGCAGATATAGACGACCGAGGTAGGGCTGTCGGCGGCGATGAGGCGCCGCTCGTAGGTGCCGAGGGCGGCGCGCAGCTCGCCGTTCGAGGTGTCGTCGCGCTCCAACACGTTAAAGCCGCGCTGTTGAAGAGCCGCGGTGACGGCGTGAGCGGACGCAACGCAGGCTGGAAGAGCGGGAATCGCGGTGTAGGCGCTGTTGCCGATCACCAATGCAAGCCGGTTCGGGTCCGGCTCCGCCCGCGCGTGTCCGGCGCAGAGAAGGAGCAAAGCGTAGAGGACCGGCGTGGCGCGCCGCGCGGCGGCGATGATCTCGTGTACCTGCTTCACTACGCCGACATTCCTAGAGTCCGGGGGCTGATCTTGCCGCTATCGGGACCGAAGGACCAGGGGCGTTGCTGATCCCGAGAGTCGCCACGGCGTCACCACACACCTATCGGCATCCGGGATTCTGAGCGGAGGGGACGGCGCCATCAGCCTCGCAGTGCGAGGCGCCAATAAATGTTGCAGTACCTCTTAATGCTCCAGATAGGCTCTCGCTTCAGCGAGTTCGGGACGCGGGGTGTCCGCGTGACTTCCGAGGGCCACGATTTGCGTGTAGTAGACCTTGGCCTTCACAGCATCTCCAGCGCGATCCGCGGCCCTTGCCGCGCCGTAGAGGCTGCGGAACCGGTTCGGGTCGGCGACGAGCGAAGTTTCGTAGGCGCCTAGAGCATCCTTCCGCTTGCCCAGTTCCAATAGCAAGTCGCCTAATAACTCTCTCGTCGGCGCGATCGCGCCGGGCGTTACGTTGTTTTTGTCCATCGAGGCATCCATGTCGGCGGCGGCCTGCAAAGCGGTTATGGCATCGCCGTCCCGGCCTTGGGCGCGTGCGATCATCGCCGTGGCGGCCAAGCGCTGAACCTCGATCTGATCGGCCCAATATTTGCTTAACGGAAGTGGGGCTTCACGTGCCGCGCGCAGCCGGTCGATCTCAGCCTGCGCGCCGCTGATGTCCCCTGTTCGGGCCAGTCCGAGCGCGCGGGCATAGACGACCATGGCCGACGTCCAGGGATACCGATCCCAGGGGAACGATGGCAGCGAGGGAAGCGATAGCGCGGCGGCTCGATTCCAATCACGACGCTCCACGGCCTAGCGGGCCGGAATCGCCGCAAGCGCATAGGCGGCTGCCATCGACCCGGGCGTTGCTCTCTGGAACGCGGCGACTTGCTCCACTACGAGCTTTGCCGCGTCATCCTGGGCAAGCTGCAACCGGGCATAGACGAGATAGTCCATAGCATGCAGGGATTGATCCCAGGCGCCCCCTTCGCCGTACTGCCGAAGCGCGTAGTCCTGCCCGGCCTTCATCGCCGCCGAGTTGGAGTCAGCCGAGTCCTGCCATTTCCCGAGCCGCGTGAAGATGTGGGATGGCATGTGCAGCGCATGCGGCGCGGATGGCGCGATCTTCGAGTAGCAGATCGCAGCCGGTATCCCCAACTCGGCTAGTGGTGTGAGTTGTAAGTTTCTTATCAAGACTCTGTAAGGGCGTGGCGCTGACAGAAGCGCTTGATGCTGTCGAGGATGGCATCGGCGGACTTGGTCCAGGTGAAGGGGTGCGGGCTGGTGTTGTTAGTCGCGATGTAGCGATGGATTGCGGCTTCCAGGTCAGCGGTGCTGCGGAAGGCCCCGCGCTGGAACTGGCGGCGGGTCAGCAGCGCGAACCATCCCTCGACCATGTTGATCCAGGACGCCGAGGTCGGCGTGAAGTGCAGGTGATAGCGCGGTCGCTTAGCCAGCCAGGCGTGGATCAAAGGCGTCTTGTGGATCGAGGCGTTGTCGAGCACGAGGTGGATGTCCAATGCCGCCGGCACGTTCTGCTCGATCAGGTCGAGAAAGGTCCGGAACTCCTGGGCACGATGCCGAGCCTGCGTGGCGTCGATCACCTTGCCGCTCTGGATGTCCAGGGCGGCGAACAGGTCCGTGGTGCCATGGCGGACGTAGTCGTGCGTGCGGCGCTCGACCTGCCCCGGGCGCATTGGCAGCACCGGCGCGGTGCGCTCGAGTGCCTGGATTGAAGGCTTCTCGTCCACGCACAGCACCAGCGCTCGGTCAGGCGGATTGAGGTAGAGGCCGACGATGTCGCGGACCTTGGCGATGAACAGCGGATCGCGCGAGAGCTTGAACGTCTCGCTCCGGTGCGGCTGCAAGGCGAAGGCGTGCCAGATCCGAACCACCGCTGATTGGCTCAGCCCCACCGCCTCGGCCAACGAGCGCGTGCTCCAATGCGTCGCATTCGGCGGCTCGCCTTCCAGGGTGGTCACCACCGCCCGCTCGACCTGCGCGTCCGTGATCGTGCGCGGCGCGCCGGGCCGGGGGTCATCGAGCAAGCCGTCCACGCCGTGTTCGGCGAAGCGCCGGCGCCACAGCGCCACTGTTAGCCGGCTGATACCAAGCTGCGCGGCCACGTCGATGTTCGTCGCACCCGGCTCGGCACAGGCCAGCACGATCCGTGCCCGCCGAGCCAAGGACTGCGCCGTCTTGCCGCGCCGCGTCCAGCTCTCCAACGTATCGCGATCCGCCTTTGACACCGTGAGCGAGACCGCCCGCGAACCTGCCATCGTTCCTCATCCGTGAGCCATGTCCCCGGACACCGGGGGATTTGGACCCATATGGGGCGGGTGATGAGGAATTTCTAACTCAAACCACTAGTTGGGGCAAGTCATAGCTGTGGATCAGGTAGTGCGCGACCCCGGGGTGGTTCGGCTGCTCCGCCAAGACCCTCTGCAGAATCTGCGCTGCCGCCTTCTGAGGAGCGAGCGTCTTGTCGGTCGGCAACGCGGTCGCGTTCAGCGCCAAGGCGTAGAAGACTGCCGCCTCGCGGTCATCGGGATAGCGCGTGTAAAGCTCCTGCATGGCGTTCATGTAGGCGAGGCTGCGCGCCCGATGCGGAACCGTGTCGCTGTGATCGTAGAACGCGCCGATGGCCTCAATGTAGGCACGCTCGCGCTCGGTGCGGCCACTGATCGACCGGGCCTTCGCGATCGCCTCCGATCCTGCCCTGAGGGTGAGCTGGCCAAGCCAGTATTGCAACAAAAATCGCACATCCGACGGCGCAGATTGCTCGTAGCAGGTCTCGGAATGAGGGTACGAGCGCCTGCCTCGGACAACCTACCCTATGCAGATCGGATCGCGCCGCGCCACATGGTCGTGACGGTCGGGCGGGTTCGCCTCCAGCTCGGCCTTCCGCGCGCGCAGCTCAGCCTGCCGGGCCAGGTCCTTCGCGACCAGCAGCTTCTCCAGCGCCGCCAGCCAGTGCTCATAATACGCTGAGCCTGACCCAGGATGACCCTGATGCTCGGCGCTCTTGATCTCGCCGCTCAGGGCCTCGACCCATTCCGGCCAGGTGAAGTGCTTGCGCTGGTAGAGCGTGAGCACGATCGCGAAGGCTTGCGCCTCCCAGGGCTCCTTGAAGACGGGACCCTCGGCGTCGAGCGGCAGCGGCGGCATGCCCTCGTGGCGGGGATCTCGACCATGCGCGGTGCTCAGGCCGATGCCGGGTCGAGGTAGTCCTCGAAGAGGTCGAGGTAGAGGCTGTCCCGCTCCGAGGCCTGGTCGCCCCAGAGTGAGCGCATGGGGAAGCGGATGTTATAGACGTGCTGCGGCTTGTGGCCCTGGCCGTGGGCGTTGGTGTCGTTGAAGCAGAAGACGCCGTGGTCCAGCTCGACGATCCCCTGCTTGCCGCGGACGTAGCGCGGCAGCCGCGTGTGCGTCGGCGGGTTGATGTTGCGGACGGACACGCGGTCGCCGGGCCGGAAGCGCGGCTTGGCCTCGGCATCGAGCCGGGTCGAGGCGCCGGTCTTGAGCAGGCCGTCCACCTGCTCGACGGGAAGGGCGGGCATCACGCAGCCTCCTTCTTTGCGAGCGCAGTCATGCGGGCGTCGATCTCCTCGCGGCTGAGCGCGCCCTTCTCGACGAGCAAGCTCTCCATGGCGTGCAGCCAGTGCTCGTAATACGAGGATTCGAGGTAGTCTGCCGGCGCCATGCGCTCGATCCCGTAGCGGAATTCGTCCACGTTGAAGTGGCCGCCGGCGAAGGTGGTGATGAACAGGCCGAACACCCGGCGCTCCCAGTCCTCGTGGAACACCGGCTCGTTCGCCTCGGGATTGATCGGCCCCAAGCCGTGCATGCCGCCCAGATCGTGCATCCCGTTCATGCGAGCCTCCTAGCTAGGAGAATTCGGCAGCCCCGTGCCGATCATCGAGTCCCGCGTCACGAGCGCGGCGAGCGCGTCCTCCGCGAGCGACTCAGTGCCGGCCGGGCGCATCGGGAGCACGAGGTAGCGCAGCTCGGCGTTGCTGTCCCAGACGCGGATCTCCGTGCTCTCCGGCAGCTCGACGCCGAACTCCCGCAGCACGCCGCGCGGGTCGATCACCGCGCGGGACCGATACGGCGCGGACTTATACCAGTTCGGCGGCAGCCCGAGCGTCGGCCACGGGTAGCAGGAGCAGAGCGTGCACACGACCATGTTGTGAACGCCCGGCGTGTTCTCGACGACGACCATGTCCTCGCCCTGCACGCCGCTGTAGCCCAGCTCGGCGATGGCGGCGGTGGAGTCCTTCAGGAGCCGCGCCTTATACGCCGGGTCCGTCCACGCCTTCGCCACGACGCGCGCGCCGTTGTGCGGCCCGATCTTGGTCTCGTAGGTCTCGACGATCGCGTCAAGCGCCTTGGGATCCACCAGCCCCTTCTCGACGAGGAGGGACTCGATGGCCTTGACCCGGAGCGCCGTGTCCGAGGGCGGCGCGTTGTGTCCCGCGTGGTCCATGGTGCGTCCTCCTAGTGCATGGTCTTCCAATCGACGTTGCCTTCGAAGGCGGCGGCGGCGCCGTAGATCGTCTCCTCGTCATACATCTTGCCGATCAGCATCGCGCCGACCGGGAGACCGTCCACCATGCCGCAGGGGATGCTCATCGCCGGGTGGTGGGTGCAGTCGAACGGCGCCGTGTTGGTGATCATCTCCAGGCCGCGCTCGATGATCTCCTTGGTCGAGGCGTCGGCGGCCGGCAGCTTAGTCGCGACGATCGGCAAGGTCGGCATCAGCAGCAGGTCGTAGTCGGCGAGCACGGCGTCGTAGGCGGCGCGCAGGCGGCGGACCAGGTTCTGCGCCTTGGCGTAGTAGTGGCCGCGGTGGTTGGTGACCATGTAGTGGCCGAGCAGCATGGTGTTCTTCAGCGTATCCGACAGCTCGTCCGCGCGCTCCCGCCAGTGGCTGTGATAATCGAGCATGGAAGTGACGTAGAGGCCCTGCCAGTTGAAGCCGAAGCCGTTGCCCAGCATCATCTGCATCGTAGCGCCCTCGGCGGCGACCGGCAGCCAGATCGCGAGACCCAGGCTGTGCATGGGGATCGAGACCTTCTCGACCGTGCTGCCGAGGCCCTTGAAGCGGTCGGCCGCCGCGCGCACCAGCTCGTCGCTCGCCGCCACCGAGTTCGGATGGCCGAAGCCCTCCTCCACCACGGCGATGCGCAGGCCCTTGGCGCCCCGGCTCAGCGCCTCGCGGTAGGGCTTCGCCTGCCCGCCATATTGCCGCGGGTCCAGCCCGTCGGGGCCGGCAAGCACCTCCAGGAGCAGGGCGTTGTCCTCGACGGTCGCGGTCATCGGCCCGGTGTGGTCGAGCGTGGTCTCGATGGGCATGATGCCGGTGTAGGGCACGAGGCCGTGCGTGGGCTTCATGCCGTAGATGCCGCAGAACGCGGCCGGCATGCGCACCGATCCGCCTTGGTCGCCGCCCAGCGTCATCGGCACCTCACCCGACGCGACGACCGCGCCGCTGCCTGAGGACGAGCCGCCCGCAGAGTAGCCTCGACGGTGCGGGTTGTGCACCGGCCCGGTCGCGCTGGTGTGGCTGCCGCCGGAGAAGCAGAAATACTCGCACACCGTCTTGCCGACGATGGTGCCGCCCGCGTCCAGGATCCGGGTCACGACGGTGGCGTCCACGTCGGGCACGTAGCCCTTCAAGGTGGAGGCGCCGTTCATCATCGGCACGCCCGCGACACAAATATTGTCCTTGATCCCGATCCGCTTGCCCTTGAGCTTGCCGGACGGGGCGCCCTCGATCTCCGTCTTCACATACCAGGCGCCGTGCTCGTTCTCCTCTGCCGAGGGACGGGTGCCGGGCGTGCGCGGGTAGCGCACCGGCGGCAGCTCGTCCGGCATCTGATCGACCGCGTTGTAAGCGGCGAACGCGCCCACCAGGCAGTCGCGCTGCTGCGCGAGGTCCTCGTCGCTCATGGTCATGCCGAGGTCGGCGGCGACCGCGCGCAACTCGTCAACGGTCGGGAGCTTCAGGGTTCCAAGCGGCATGGGTTGTTGTCCCTTGACAGGTCGGAGGGTTCAAGCAGGCGACCAACTCGCGGGGAAGTCAACTCGGCTCTCCCGCCCGCTTGATCTCCATCTGGTCGAAGCCGCGCCAGCGGTAGATCGCGACGGAGAGGACCCAGCTCGCCACGAACACGCCGATGATGATGAAGCCGAGCGTGTTGAAATTGTCGTTCAGCGCGCCGATGCCGTCCCAGAATGCGCCCGAGAGCTGCATCTTGTCGCCGATCAGGCCGAGCAGCTCGATGCCCCCGATGACGACGGCGACGATCACGGACACGAAGGTGATCGTGAGATTGTAGTAGAGCTTGCGCATCGGCTTCACGAACGCCCAGTTGTAGGCGTGCAGCATCAGCACGCCGTCGGTCGTGTCCACGAGCGACATCCCCGCCGCGAACAGGGCGGGGAACACCATGATGACGGAGAACGAGGTGCCCTTGGCCGCCTCGGCCGCCGAGATACCGAGCAGGCTCACCTCCGTCGCCGTGTCGAACCCCAGGCCGAACAGGAAGCCGAGCGGCAGCATGTGCCAGCTCCGGGTGATCAAGCGGAACATCGGCCGGAACAGGCGCGCGAGTACGCCGCGCGAGTTCAGCAGCATGTCGAAATCCTCGTCCGCGTAGGCGCCCCCGCGGCGGACGTTGCGGAATGCGCGCCAGATGGACACCATCACCACGAGGTTGACCGCGGCGATCACGAAGAGGAAGGCGGCGGACACGCTCGTCGAGATCACGCCGCCGATGTCCTTGTAGCTCTCGAAGCGACCCTGCAGTGCTGCCGACGTGGCGGCGATGATGGCGGCCACCAGGACGACCACGGCCGAGTGCCCGATCGCGAACCAGAAGCCGACGCTAACCGGGCGCTTGTTCTGCTGCAGCAGCTTGCGCGTGACGTTGTCGATGGCGGCGATGTGGTCCGGGTCAACCGCGTGGCGCAGGCCGAAGCCGTAGGCGATCAGCGCCGTGCCTAGCAGGAGGGGCTGGTGGCGGAACACCGCCAGCGCCCATGCCCAGGCCCCGAAGTTCCCCACGATCAGCAAGGCATAGAGACCGATGGTGCGCCGCTGCACCTCGGATGCATCTCCACCGAGCAGGCGCCTCAGCAACGCGGCCATGATGTTCTCCCCGCCAGAGATGGAAGTCCGGTCGTCATGAGCGGCCCTCAGATCCCGTGCACCGTGCTCGGATCAATATCGAGCATCAAGCGTTCCACCAGCCGGCCACGCACGACGTGGCTGAGCAGGATCTCTTCAACGTCGGCCTCGGTCTCGTAGCGATACCAGACGCCGTCCGGGTAGATCACCATGGTCGGTCCGTGCTCGCAGACGTTGAGGCAGCCGGCGTGATTGATGCGGATGCGCCGCACGCCGAGCACCATCGCCCGGCGGCACATGTAGTCGCACAGCGCGCGGCTGCCCTTGCTCGCGCAGCAGCCGCGGCGATGGGTCTCCGGGCGCTCGTTCGTGCAGCAGAACACGTGCACCCGGTAGAGCGGCTCGGGCGTCGCCACCGGCGCCGGGCCTCAGCTCGCTTTGAACACGCATCCAGCGAGACCGGCCGCGAATTCCTCCCGATCCAGGTTCTTTCCGATGACGACGAACTGCGTGATCTTGTCCTCGCCGGGCGCCCAGGGCCGGTCGCGGCGCAACGTCGTCAGCATCCGCACGCTCTGGAACACCAGGCGATCCGGGAAGCCGTTCGCGTAGAAGATGCCCTTGGTGCGATAGAGGTCCTCCCCGCGCTCCTGCGCCACCCCGTTCATCCAGATCATGAGCCGGTTCACGTCTATCGGGCGCCGCTCCTCCAGCACGAACGAACCGATCGCCGGGTCGTGCTCGTGCTCGTGGTCGCCCAGGAACTCGGGATCCACTTCCAGCTTCTGCA
This sequence comes from uncultured Alphaproteobacteria bacterium, assembly GCA_963839135.1. Taxonomy (GTDB): domain Bacteria; phylum Pseudomonadota; class Alphaproteobacteria; order Acetobacterales; family Acetobacteraceae; genus CAWKEH01. Next base: position 79,435 of record CAWIUA010000001.1, on the reverse strand, counting down.
CGAGGTCGAAGGCGTCCACGTTCAGGACGTCGGCGAGGTCAATCTCGGCGTTCGCCGTGTGGTAGATCCTCGCCATCGGGTTGAGCTGGCGGACGCGCCGCTCGACCGCGTCCATCTGCTCGGACGAGACGAGATCCCGCTTGTTGATGAGGATGATGTCGCTGAACGCGACCTGCTCCATCGCCTCATTGCTCTGGGCGAGGTTGCGCTCCAGGTTCACCGCGTCCACGACGGTGACGAAAGCGTCGAGGCGGATGCCTGCCTTCACCTCGTCGGCGGCGAAGAAGGTCGAGGCAACGGGCGCCGGGTCGGCGAGGCCGGTGGTCTCGATCAGGATGCCGTCGAGCGTGCCGGCGCGCGCCTGCAGGCGGCCGAGGGTCTCCACGAGGTCGCCGCGCACCGTGCAGCAGAGGCAGCCGTTGTTGAACTCGACGAGCTGGGCCTCCTCGTCGTGGATGACGAGCTGCCCGTCGATGCTGATCTCGCCGAACTCGTTGACGATGACCGCGAGCTTGCGGCCGTGCTGCTCGCGCAGGATGCGGTTGATGAGCGTCGTTTTGCCCGACCCGAGGAATCCGGTCACGACCGTCGCGGGGATGCGGCGATCATCTTGGGCGATGGGCATGGAGCCGCCTTTCGAATCCAGTGTCAGCCACGGGCGGATGGCGGGGCCGGACGGCAAGCGCCCAGCCCCGCGCTCCAAGAGGCTGCCCTCTTCGGGCCGCCCTACTTCGCGGGGGCCATCTCCCGCGTCTTCGCCTTCTTCCCAGGCTCGCCGCCCGGCGTCGGCACGACCGTCTTGGTCATCATCGCGATGCCCTGCTCCACGATGACCTTGCGGTTCGGCGGCGGCAGCTTCTCGCCGCGCAGTTCGTCGTAGGGCACCACCACCCAGCAGGCGCAGCCCCAGATGCACTCGCCCGCCATGCCCTGGAACCGGATCGCCGGCTCGGACAGCATCGGCCCGATGTCGATGAGCCAGGCGTGCTCCATCAGCTTGTCTTCCCAGGAGAGCTTGTCGTAGTTCTTCTGGCTCTCCCAGAATGCGGTCAGGTCGGTCTTCGCCACGCCGGGCAGGATGATGTTCGCGTAGGCCGTCAGAGCGTCGAAGAACTCATGGTTGAAGACTTGGAGCGTTGACTCCGAATCCAGCAGGAAGTTCTCCGTGATCATCTTCTTGAAGCCCTTGTTCATGTCGTCGTGCCCCATGTTGCGCGACCCATAAACGAAGGCTTCGGCGTAGTCGGTCTTGAACCCGTCCTTCAGGCCGCTATACTTCGGCGTGAAGTCGATCCACTGGCTGATGACCGAATCCCACTTCGACGGCGCCTCGCCCGGAAGCACCTGCACGCCGGGGTGGGTCAGCTTGGCGATGTCGAACATCGTCCAATTGCGGGCCTTGGCGCTGATCGTCTCGTGCGGCGCGCCGGTCATCCCGGACGGCCGCAGGGCGCGGAACAGGTCGCGCCCGTTGTCCACGACCGCGAAGCGCATGAACGAGTTGGCGACGAACCGGTTGGTCACGGTCTCCTTGAAGCCGTGTCGGATGTGCTGCTCGCCCGTGGTGGTGTAGGCGGTCAGGCGCTGCCAGCTTTGCTCCGGGTTCACGATGAAGAAGCCGCCCGTGAACGGGCTGCGGTAGAGGTCGCCCCAGACCGCGGTGACGCCGGCGTTCTTGTCGTCGTCCAACATGCAGTCGATTTCGTTGAGCGTCGTGTAGAGGCCCGGGTTGTTCTGATAGATCTCGGGATCGCCGGAGTGCGGCAGCTGCCCGACGCCGATCACCGGGATGCGCCGCCCGAGCTTGACGTTCGAGAGGTGCCGGGCGAGGTCCACGACCATGCCGCTGCCGGTGCCGCCCGCCATGCTGAAGCACACCGTCACCATCGAGGGGAGGGTGGCCTCGTCGATCTGGCGCACGAAGTTGCGCAGCGCCACGTCGAGCGGGCGCTCGCCGGCGTAATAGGCGTTCGCGTAGATTCCCTTGGCGACGATGCGCGGGATGTGCTCGCCGGCCTTCGGCATCTTGTAGCTGTGCGGCACGTAGGATTCGAAGTTCGGGTTCCAGTAGTAGCGCGGGTATTCGAGCTTCAGGAACTCACGCGTCCGGTTCAGCCCCTCGAAGAACTCCTCCTTCTCGGGAACCGGGAGTGCTATGGCCTGGAACTGGAACCGCTCGGCCGGGATGCCTCTCGAACTCCAGGCGCTTGACGAACGATGCCGCGTAATCCTTGACGACCTCCATGTCCTGGTCGCCGATGTCCACGACCATGGCGGCGAAGCGCGCGCGGGGATCCATGAGTTGATCCTCGATTTCCCCGGTGCGCAGGAGCGCCTCGACATAGACTGCCCCGGTGCGGCCGATCCCGATGACATGCATGCAGTGCGGCGCCTGGGTGCCGGTCGCGCTGTGATACAACGATGCAGACATTCCTGATCTCCTTTCGAGAACTCAAGTCATTGCCGTGACGTGCGTGTCCGTTGTCCTTCCTGCCCCGATGCCGATCTCCCGACGTTCAGCATCGAATAGAAAACGTCTCGGTCGGGTCGAGAAAACCGAGGTCCCGTAGGATGTGGGCGACCGAGGTCGCACGCTGGTTCGCCACGTAGAGCATGTAATCCTCGACGAAGAGGCCCGGATCGCGGGAGATCGTTCCTTCCTCGATCAGCCTGACACCCTTCTCGAGGTTGCTCCGGTCCAGCGTGGCGCTCCATATCGGCGATTCGATGTAGATCGCCTTGTCGTCGGCCCGCGCGACGTTCAGGAATTTCCCACCGGTAACGGTTGGGACTTGCGCGCCGTTGCCGTAGCGTTCAACTACTTTCGCCCAATCAAGCGGCATGGCGCGCCACCTCTCCCCGCAGCGCCGCGAGCGGCACCGCGACCCAGCTCTCGCCGCCCGCCAAGCTCGCCCCGGCCATGCCTTCGAGGCGCGTCGAAGGCTCGGACAGCAGCACGCCTTGGTCCAGCAGCAGCGAGTGGTCGAGCAGCTTCTGCTCTGGCGGCTCGGAATCGTAGGCGGCGCGCGCCTCGGGGAATAGGCTGAGGTCCGCCTTGCTGAGGCGCGGCAGGACGAACTGCACGGAGCCGTCCCGCCCCCCGTCCACGACCTGCGGCGGCACCTCCGGCGCGAACGCCGTCTCCAGGCCGCTGGCCAGTGCGGCCGCGGCCGGGTCGGCGGCGTTCGCCACGCGCATTTCGATGAACTCCGGCGCGTAGCCCGGCAGCAATCCTAGCTGCTTCGGCAGTTCCGGCCCGATGCTGACCGGCCCGTCGCCCGCGTCGGCGAACCCGAGCATGTGGATCCAGTGGGGACCCCAAGGCGTTCGTGCCGCGGAATGCTGGGTGGAGGGTGCCGCGACCCAGTTCAGCAGGCGCAGCATCTCCCAAAGATTGGTCCCACCCCGGCGCGCCAACAGCGCGGCGATCTCCTGGTTGCCGCGGCGTTGCGTCTCGGCGAGGTTCTTGGTCGCGGCCCAAACATGCTGCTGCGGCACCAAGATGAACCCGGCCGTGAACGGGTTCTTGTAGAGGTCGCCGCAGGACATGACGACGCCGCGGTTCTTGGTCTCGTCGCCCAGGCAATCGAGCTCGTTGAGGATGGCGAACAAGCGCCCGTCCCGATGCTCGGGTTCATCACCCGCGCACGGCGCGATCCCGATGCCCGCGACCAGCACCCGGCGGCCGAACAAGCCGGCCGACAGGTGGCGCGCAAGATCAACGGCGATGCCGCTGCCTGTCCCGCCGCCCAGCCCGAACACGACCGCGACCACGGCCTGGGCCCGCTCCGCCTCGATCCCTGCGGCGAAGCGGCGCAGCGCCCGCTCGAGCGGGCGCGGCCCGCTGTAGTAGGCGTGTCCATAAAGCGCCTTGGCGACGGCGCGCTCGAAATGGCTCGCCGGCCTCGGGCAGCTCAACCGTCGGCGGCAGCCAGGCGCTGTCGTCCGGCTTCCAGCGGTAGAGGGGATACTCGAGCGTCAGGAACTCGCGATACCGGTGCAGCGCGTCGAACAAAGCCTCGCGCGGCGGCACTTCGAGCGCCACGGTCGTGACCTCGGCGCGCTCAGGCGGCAGGCTAGACGCAAGCGCGCGCAGTTCGGCCAGGTCCTGGTCGCCGATGTCGATGGCGAGCGCGGTGATCCGCGGTGCGCCTGGCTCAAGGTTGCGCAGGACCTCGGCGATGGCGCCGGCGCCGGCTCGTCCGATTCCGACGACGTGGGTCGCGACCGGAAGCGCCTCGTCACTGCTGGCGCGGTGGACGCCGCGCTTGAGGGCGTCGAGCTTGCGGCGCTTAAGTCTCTCCTCCATGGAAGCGCTCATCGGCCGGCTGGAACCCCCTCCTGAAACTCGCTCGCCGAGGGCCGTCCCAGAGGACGCGCCTGCTCTGCCGGAGGGCGACCCTCGAATGAGGTGCCTCCGCCACCTGCGATGGGAAAAGGTCAGTGCTGACCAGGCTGCCCTGGGCCGGGAGTCTTGCAGGATCAGCGCCGTTGATGATCCTGCACGCGAACCCAGAGGTCCGTCTCAACAGTGCGCGACTGTGGGGACGGACGCATTAACGAGTCAAGGGGATTCTTCATTGCGGCCACTCGTGGAAGTCGCGTGATCCTGCGATTTCCGCGTTGGCCGGGAAATGCGCCGCGGACGCCGCGTTCAACTTGCGGACGCCCTGGTATGGAGGAGGCTCGCATGGAGAAGCGCCAACTTGGCAAGTCCGGCATCAGGATCCCGCCGCTGATGTTCGGCGGCAACGTGCTCGGCTGGACTGCGGACCAGCCGACTTCGTTTCGGCTCCTTGACGCCTTGCTAGCGGCCGGCTTGAACGCCATCGATACGGCGGACGTGTATTCGGCCTGGGTGCCGAGCCACCAGGGCGGCGAGTTAGAGACGGTGATCGGCGACTGGCTGCACCGCCGCGGCGGCCGCGGCGACGTGGTGATCGCCACCAAGGTCGGCATGGAGATGGGCTCAGGCGGCAAGGGGCTATCCAAGGCCTGGATCATGCAGGCCGCCGAGGACTCGCTGAGACGGCTGCGGACCGACTACATCGACCTCTACCAGGCGCATCGCGACGACGAGAGCGTGCCGCTCGAAGAGACGCTCCAGGCGTTCGCGGACCTGATCCAGCAGGGCAAGGTCACGGCCATCGGCGCGTCCAACTACACGGCCCCGCGGCTGCGCGAGGCGTTGCGGACCAGCGAGCAGTTAGGCGTGCCGCGCTATGAGACGCTGCAGCCGCACTATAACCTCGTCGAGCGCGCCCAGTTCGAGGGCGAGCTGGAGGAGGTATGCCGGGCGGAAGGGCTGGGCGTCATCAACTACTTCGTCGCTCGCCTCAGGGTTCCTGACCGGCAAATACCGCTCCGAGGCGGATCTCTCGAAGAGCCCGCGCGGCGCCGCCGTGAAGAAGTATCTCGACGATCGTGGGCAGCGCGTCCTCGCAGGTCGCTGGACGAGTTGGCCGCCCACTACGCCGCGACGCCGGCCCAGGTCGCGCTCGCCTGGCTCATCGCCCGGCCGAGCGTGACCGCGCCGATCGCCAGCGCCACGAGCGTGGAGCAGTTGCAGGATCTGGTGAAGGCGGCGCAGTTGACGCTCGACCGGCAGGCAATCGAGAGGCTCGATCAGGCGAGCGCCTGACCTCTTCCTCGCTCTCACGGAGGATCAGCAGCGATGGAGGTCGTCATCCGCTCCGACGCCGGCGCAGCGGCGCCCAACTCGTGGCACGGCTCATCGCCGCTCGCGTGCGTGCCAAGCCTGACCTCGTGCTGGGCCTCGCCACTGGCCGCACGATGGAGCGCGTCTATGACCACCTCGCGGCGATGCATCGGGACACCGGCCTCGATTTCTCGCGCTGCCGCACCTTCAACCTCGATGAGTATATCGGCCTTCCCGACCGAGGACGAGCACTCCTATCGGCACTACATGGATCGCCACCTGTTCAGCCGGGTCAATATCGTGCCTGCCAACACCCAAATCCCTAACGGCATGGCGGTGGACCTGCGGGCGGAAGCCGACCGCTACGAGCGGCTGATCCAGGAGGCCGGCGGGATAGACCTGCAGCTCCTCGGCATCGGGGAGGCCGGCCATATCGGGTTCAACGAGCCCCTGTCAGCGCTGATGTCGCGCACCCGCGAGAAGGCGCTCACCCCCGTGACCCGGCAGCAGAACGCTTCCATGTTCGGCGGCGACGCGGACCAGGTGCCGGCGCGGGCGCTGACCATGGGCGTCGGCACGATCCTAGAGGCGCGCGAACTGATCCTGCTTGCGACCGGCCGCGCCAAGGCCGCGATCCTAGCCAAGGCCGTCGAAGGTCCGATCACCGCCATGATAAGTGCGTCGGCACTGCAGCTCCACCCCAACTGCAAAGTCGTGGTGGACGAGGAAGCTGCCGCCGATCTCGCGCAGCTTGAGTATTACGACTGGGTCTTCCGGAACGAGCCGGAGTGGCGGGATTATCAGGGCTGACCGGCGGCCGGCGGTGGTGCCGGACCGGAACCCTGCTAGGCTCGCGGGACGAGAGATCGGGAGGCTTCGCTGCGCAAGGTTGCCTTCTCCGAGATTACCTGTTCGGCGCGGACGGCATGGCGGTGCAGGCGTGACGCCGGTGCGCGTGCTCGTCGTGGGACTCGGCCACATGGGCCTGTCGCACGCGCTCGCCTACGCCGCGAACCCCGGCTTCGCCATCGTCGGGCTTTGCAGCCGCGGCATCCAGGCCCTGGCGCTACCGGTCGCGCTGAGCGCGCCGCCGCGGTTCAGTGACTTCTACGAAGTGCTCGCCCAGACGCGGCCGGATGCTGTCTCGATCAATACCTGGCCGGATATGCATGCGGAGTATGCCATCGCGGCGATGGAGGCGGGGGCGCACGTGTTCGTGGAGAAGCCGCTCGCGCCGACCGTAGCCGCGGCGGAGCAGGTCGCCGAGGCGGCCCGGCGCACGGGGCGCAAGCTCGCGGTGGGCTACATCCCTGCGGCACCACCCGTCGTGGATGCGCCTGGTCGAGATCGCGCAGGGGCTGGGCAAGCCGCTCGTGATGCGCATGAACCTCAACCAGCAGAGCGTGGGGGAGAGCTGGGCATGGCACCGGCGGCTGCTGGAGTTCGCGTCGCCGATCGTGGATTGCGGCGTGCATTACGTGGACATCATGGGCTTGATGACGGGCGCCCGCGCCGTGCAGGTGCAGGGCATCGGCGCGCGCCTCGCGGATGGCATTCCGCCCGGCATGTATAACTATGGCCAGCTCCAAATCGTCTTCGAGGACGGGTCGGTCGGCTGGTATGAGGCCGGATGGGGGCCGATGATGAGCCAGACCGCATTCTTCGTGAAGGACGTGATCGGCCCGCGCGGCAGCGTCAGCATCACCGGGGTCGAGGGCGCCGGGCGCTCCGACGACATGGAGACGCACACCAGCACGCGCGCCCTGCTGCATCACCGCGCGGACGTGGACGCGCAGGGCCGGTTCGCCTGGCCAGACGAGGTGATCCACATGGACGACGAGCCGGGCCATCAGACCCTGTGCGACCGCGAGCAGGCCCATTTTCTCGACGCCATCCTGCACGACCGCGACCTTACGGGGAGCGTGGACGCAGCCGTAGAGAGCCTGCGCATCGTGCTCGCTGCGGACGAGAGCATCCGCAGGGGTGGACCGGTTCGGCTGCGTCCCCGGTAGTAAGCCGAGGCTGGTCAGAACAGCAGCCGGGCGAACCCCACTCCGACATAGCTGAGGAGCAGGACAGTGATGGTCAAAACGGCGCCTGCGAGCGTGCCGCGCGGCGCGGCTTGAGCGTCGTGACGGCCAGGTAACGGGAACAATCCGGTGGTGAAGCCCCTCGTGCTTTCAACGCCGTATTCGTGTTCCATGATGTATCCCAGGGTTCCCGGTCGCCGCGCGCGGGATGCGCCGTAGCTATCAGGAACTCGATCACAAGCTCGTGACTCATTCAACCGCTATTCTCACAAACTCTTGATCGCATCGAGTGACGATGTGCGGCTGTGGCTACAAAGCCACAGGTGCGGCGCCGGCTTGACCCTCAGATGAACTGCCCGCGCAGGAAGCCGAGCGCGGGCAAGGGTTTCCAGCGGCGCGGCAAATCGGAGCGCCGGACCGGAACGACGCTGTAGCGCGGCACCGGCTGCCTTGTGCCGCGCAGCAGGTGCGCGTAGGCGTTGACTTCCCGCTCGCGCCAGTCCCGGTCGGCAATAGCGCGCGCCCGGCTCGTGAACACCTCGGCGACGCGCCGTTGGGGTCCGAGCCAGGCTACCACCGCCCACAGCGAATCTTCGCCGTCCCTCGCCGGGCGCGGCTGCAAGAGCTTCACCTCTGCCGTCTCCACCTGCTCTTCACCTCCGCCGTTGCTGACCAGCGACACGGGTCGCGACCGTGCGGGCGGGATTTATGTTTCGGCCGACCCTGGGACGGCCTGCTCCGCCGCCTGGAAGCCGACTTTGGAGTGCGTGCCGTCGCAGAACGGCTTCTTGGTTGAGGCGCCGCAGCGGCAGAGCGCCATCGTCTCCTGGGCCTCATAGCGCTTCCCGTCGGCATCCCGCAGCTCGACTGTCCCGCTCACGATGTAAGGACCGTTCCTGCGGATGGTGATCACGGTGTCGGCCATGGCTTTCTCTCCTCTGCTCAATGTGACGCACGCGGCTTGTCAGTCCGCCAGCAGGTCCCGCAGATGCCGGTCCAGCTGCTCCGTGTAGCCTGGCTCGAAGGCGAACAGGCCGAAATGGCCGCCGTGGCTCTCGATCACCCGCAGCTCGCTGCCAGCGATGAGCGCCTGCTCGTCCGCGCAATCCTGGACGGGGAAGAACATGTCGCTGCTGATCGGCATGACGAAGGTCTTCGCCTTGATCTGGCCGAGCGCCGCCTTGAGATCGCCGCGCGTGTGCCGGGCCACGTCGCCGCGCTGCCACTTCCACGCCTGGCAGAGCAGGTCGTTTGGGTCCATTGGCAGAAAATATCCCTCGATGAAGCCGACGGTGAAGTCCTCTACGGAGGAGAACCCCATGCTGCGCCAGATCTCGCGCTTGTAAAATTCGGGGCAGAGCCCCATCAGGCTCCAGAGCTGCGCTTGGCGCCGCAGCCCCACGTGAACGTCCGAAGCGTCCCGATACCAGCCGCCGTTCCAGGCCGGGTCGGACCTGATCGTGTCGCCCACCATGGCGCCGTAGATGAAGTCGTGCGGCGTGTTGCGTGCCGTACCCGCGATCGGAGCCGCCCGGCGCACCATATCGGGGAAGCGCACCGCCCACTCGTAGGTCTGCTGCGCGCCCATCGAGCCGCCGCAAACCAGGGCGATCTCCTCCACGCCGAACTTTTCTCTGAGCAGGCGCCGCTGCGCCACAACGTCGTCGCCGATCCGAATGTGCGGGAAGCGCGGCCCGTTGAACGGCGCCGGCGTGTTGTGCGGCGAGCTGCCCAGGCCGCTGCCAATCTGGTTCACCACCACAATGAACCAGCGTGCCGGGTCGAGCGCCCGGCCCGGCCCGATGAAAAGCTGCTCCATGATCTTGCTCGTGCCGGAATACCACGTAGGCATCAGCACGACGTTGTCTTTCGCGGGCGACAGCGTGCCGTGCGTGGCGTAGGCGAGCGTGCAGTTGCGCAGGCGCCCGCCTTCCTCCAGGTCGAAGCTCTCCATCTCGAAAAGGTGGAACGGGCCGTGGTTCTCCTGCGAATAATACGCCGTCATCGCGCTATCCCCCCGTTCAGCGCCGGTTTTCCCGACTGCTACATTCCGAGCACATTCCCGTAGCGCGCGCCACCGTCAGGCTCAGTCTGCCTCCGCCGGCTCGCGATGACCGCTCAGTTCCTCCCCGGCATTGGGGCGCAGACCGAGTCCGGCCGGCGAGGCCAGCAGGCCGATAGCCGCGATGGCCACGAACGCGATCGAGAAATCGTCGAGCGACGGCCGCGCGTGCCCGGCAAGCCGGACCAAGCCGCCCAGCACTGCGGCCGAGATGGTGATGCCGAGCGACAGCGAGAGCTGCTGGAACGTGCTGTAGAAGCTGGTCCCGGCGCTCATGCGGCTCGGCGCGAGGTCGGCATAGGCGACGGTGTTGTAAGCGGTGAACTGAAGGGACTGAAAGAAGCCGCCCACAAGCAGCAGCGCGTAGATGGCGGGCAGCGGCCAGGAGGGACGGAACAGGGCGTAGCTCCCGAGTAGCACCATCGACAGAGCGCCGTTCCAGACGAGCACCCGGCGGAAGCCGAAGCGGTGCAGCAGCGGCTTGGCGCAAGCGCGCATCAGGAGCGAGCCGGCGGAGCTGGAGAAGGTGATGGCGCCGCTCGCCGCCGCAGACATGCCGAATCCGAGCTGCAGCATCAGGGGCAGCAGGAACGGCACCGCGCCGATAGCGATCCGGAACAGCGAGCCGCTGAGCACCGAGATGCCGAAGGTGGGAATGCGCATCAACCGGAAGTCGAGCACCGGGCTTCGCTGCCGCCGGGCGTGGCGCCAGTAGAGCGCTCCCGCCAGGACTCCGGCCAGAACCAGCACCGCGGCGAGCGCGCCCGACCCGGTACCGCGCGCCGCGATCTCCAGGCCGAACATGAGGCAAGCGAGTGCTGCGCCCGACAGCGCCATGCCGATCCCGTCGAGCGGCCCGGCGTCTGGCTCCTTGATCTCGTCGATGAACAAGGTGGCGAGCAGGATACCGAGCAGCCCGATCGGCACGTTGATGTCGAAGATCCACCGCCAGGACAGGTAGGTGACGAGAAATCCGCCGAGGGGCGGCCCCACCACGGGACCGAGCGTCGCCGGCACCAGCAGCCAGGCCATGGCCGAGACCAGGTCCGCCTTCGGCGTGGTGCGCAGCAGCACCAGCCGCCCGACCGGCACCATCATCGCGCCCCCGATGCCTTGCAAGATGCGCGATGCCACTAGGAAGGGCAGCCCGTTCGCCCGGCCGCACAGCACCGAGCCGACCGTGAACAGGGCGATGGCGGCGCGGAACACGGTGCGCGAGCCGAAGCGGTCGGCGATCTTGCCGCTGGCCGGGATGAACACCGCGAGGCTGAGAAGGTAGGAGGTGAGCGCCACGTTCAGCCGCACCGCGTCCGTGCCGAAGCTGCGCGCCATCGCCGGCAGCGCGGTTGACAGCACCGTGCCGTCCACCTGCTCCATGAACATGGCGCTGGCGACGATCAGGGCGGTGACGCGGTAGTTGCGGACAGGTGCTGCGACGTCGCTCAACTGACCGGGCTGCCCTTGTGCCAGTGTGCCCCAGCGCGCATGACCTTCCCGCGCAAGAGTATCCAGGGAGTGAGAGCGCGCATCAGGGTGTGGGCCGTGCTGGCTGAAGCGGCGCGACAGCAGTCTTCGTTACCACCCGGACCGCCAAGCGGGCGGCACGGTGGACTTCTGTGTCATGGCTCACGCGCTCTTCCTGGCACAGCCCTTAGCGCGGAGATAGGGCCGACCCGCATGGCTCGCCTGAATGTGCCGGTTGCCTACGCCACAGCCGTAGGCGCCCTCATTCCCGAAGGCCGAAGCTGTTATGGCCCCGGCCACAATGTCATATAACGTGGGGAGTGCAGAGGGCCTCCGACGCTGCGATAGCTCTGCCGCTGATCCAGAAGCTGCGGGAGATGGCGCCCGGCGTGCCGGCCCTCGCCGCGTGGAAGTGGCTCGAATGGCGGCCGGCGCGACGATGGCGAGCCTGGCAAGGGAAGGGAACTCGCGATGAGCAACACGATGCGTGCCCTGGACTTCGATCTCGGCGAGGCCGCGGACATGCTGCGCGTCACCGTGGAGGCCTTCGCCGCCGACGAGATCGCGCCACGGGCCGCGGAGATTGACCGCAGCAACGACTTCCCTGCCGACCTCTGGCGCAAGATGGGGGATCTCGGCGTCCTCGGGATCACCGTCGAGGAGGAGTGGGGCGGCGCGGGGATGGGCTACCTGGAGCATTGCGTCGCCATGGAGGAGATCAGCCGGGCGTCGGCCTCGGTGGGCCTCTCCTACGGCGCACACAGCAATCTCTGCGTGAACCAGGTCCGCCGTAACGGCTCGGACGAGCAGAAGCGCCGGTATCTCCCCAAGCTGGTCAGCGGCGAGCACGTCGGCGCCCTCGCGATGAGCGAGCCTGGCGCCGGGTCGGACGTGGTGGGGATGCGCACGCGGGCCGACAAGCGCGGCGACCGCTACGTGCTGAACGGCTCCAAGATGTGGATCACCAACGGTCCGGACGCCGACGTGCTGGTCGTCTATGCCAAGACCGACCCGGCTGCCGGGCCGCGCGGCATCACGGCGTTCCTGATTGAGAAAGGTTTCAAGGGGTTCTCGACGGCGCAGAAGCTGGACAAGCTCGGGATGCGCGGGTCGAACACGTGCGAGCTGGTGTTCCAGGACTGCGAGGTGCCGGAGGAGAACGTGCTCGGCACCGTGGGAAGGGGCGTCAACGTTCTGATGAGCGGCTTGGACTACGAGCGCGCCGTGCTCGCGGCGGGTCCCCTCGGGATCATGCAGGCCTGCATGGACGTGGTGCTGCCCTACGTCCACGAGCGCAAGCAATTCGGGCAGCCGATCGGCGAGTTCCAGATCATGCAGGCCAAGCTCGCCGACATGCATACGACGATGAACGCGGCCAAGGCGTACGTTTACACGGTGGCGAAGGCCTGCGACCGCGGCCAGACAACGCGAAAAGACGCGGCCGGCGCCATCCTCTACGCCGCTGAGCGCGCGACCTGGATGGCCCTAGAGGCGATCCAGGCCCTGGGCGGCAACGGCTACACCAGCGAGTATCCCACGGGCCGCCTGCTGCGCGACGCCAAGCTCTACGAGATCGGGGCGGGGACGAGCGAGATCCGCCGCATGCTCATCGGCCGCGAGCTGTTCGACGAGAGCGCCTGAGATGCCGGTCCTCGAATCCGCCCTCGACACGCGCTCCCCCGAGTTCCAGGCGAACGCGGCGGCGATGCAGGCGCTGGTGGACGATCTGCGGCGGACCGCCGACCGCGTCCGCCAGGGCGGCGGTGAGGCCGCCCGGCAGCGCCACCTCGCCCGCGGCAAGCTCCTGCCGCGCGACCGGGTGCGCGCGCTGATAGACCCGGTCTCGCCGTTCCTGGAAGTGGGGCAACTCGCGGCGCACGGCATGTACGGCGGCGAGGTGCCGTCCGCCGGGATCATCACGGGCGTCGGCCGGGTCTCGGGGCGCGAATGCATGATCGTCGCCAACGACGCGACGGTGAAGGGCGGCACCTACTACCCGGTCACGGTCAAGAAGCACCTGCGCGCCCAGGAGATCGCGCTCCAGAACCGCCTTCCCTGCCTCTACCTCGTGGACAGCGGCGGCGCCAACCTGCCCAACCAGGACGAGGTTTTCCCCGACCGCGAGCATTTCGGCCGGATCTTCTACAACCAGGCGCAGATGTCGGCCGCCGGCATCCCGCAGATCGCCGTGGTGATGGGGTCCTGCACCGCGGGCGGCGCCTACGTGCCGGCGATGTCGGACGAGAGCATCATCGTGCGCAACCAAGGCACCATCTTCCTCGGCGGCCCGCCGCTCGTGAAGGCCGCCACGGGCGAGGTCGTCACGGCCGAGGAGTTGGGCGGCGGCGATTTGCACAGCCGCACCTCGGGTGTGGCCGACCACCTCGCCGAGAACGATCAGCACGCCCTCGGCATCGCCCGGCGCATCGTCGCCGGCCTGAACACGCGCAAGCAGCCCGGCGTCGCCCTGCGCGAGCCGTCCGCGCCGCGCCTCGACCCCACCGAGATCGGCGGCGTGGTCCCGGCCGACCGCCGCAAGCCCTACGACGCGCGCGAGGTGATCGCCCGCCTCGTGGACGGCTCCGAGTTCGACGAGTTCAAGCGCCTCTACGGCCCGACCTTGGTCACCGGCTTCGCCCATCTCTGGGGCTATCCCGTCGGGGTCGTCGCCAACAACGGCATCCTGTTCTCGGAATCCGCGCAGAAGGGCGCGCACTTCATCGAGCTGTGCGCCCAGCGCGGCATCCCACTCGTGTTCCTGCAGAACATCACGGGCTTCATGGTCGGCCGCAAGTATGAGGCCGGAGGCATCGCCAAAGATGGTGCCAAGATGGTCACGGCGGTGGCGACCGCGGCCGTCCCGAAATTCACGGTCATCATCGGCGGCAGCTTCGGCGCCGGCAACTACGGCATGTGCGGCCGGGCCTACTCGCCGCGCTTCCTCTGGATGTGGCCGAACGCGCGCATCAGCGTGATGGGCGGCGAGCAGGCGGCGAGCGTGCTCGCCCAAGTGCGCCGCGATGGACTAGAGGCACGGGGGCAGACCTGGCCGGAAGCGGAGGAAGAGGCGTTCAAGGCGCCGATCCGCGAGCAGTATGAGAGCCAGGGCCATCCCTATTACGCCACGGCGCGGCTCTGGGATGACGGCGTGATCGCGCCGGAAGATACGCGCCGGGTTCTCGGTCTCGCCCTGTCCGCGAGCCTGAACGCGCCCGTGGAGCAGACCCGCTTCGGCCTGTTCAGGATGTGAGGGCTGCATGTTCAAGAAGCTCCTGATCGCCAACCGCGGCGAGATCGCCTGCCGGGTGATCCGCACCGCCGGGCGCCTCGGCATCGCGACCGTCGCCGTCTATTCCAGCGCCGACGCCCATGCCCTCCATGTGAGCCTCGCCGACGAGGCCTGGCTAATCGGCCCAGCGCCCGCGCGCCAAAGCTACCTGGACATCGGGAAGGTTCTCGATGCGGCCCGTCGATCCGGGGCGGACGCTATCCATCCCGGGTACGGCTTCCTCTCGGAGAATGCCGAGTTCGCCGATGCCTGCGCGGCGGCGGGAATCGCGTTCGTCGGTCCGCCGCCGGCCGCAATCCGTGCCATGGGGTCGAAGGCGGCGGCCAAGGCGCTGATGGAGGATGCGGGGGTGCCGCTGGTCCCCGGTTACCACGGCGAAGAGCAGGACCTCGCGACGCTCGCCGCCGCCGCGGCCCGCATTGGCTACCCCGTCCTGGTTAAGGCCAGCGCCGGCGGCGGCGGCAAAGGGATGAGGATCGTGGAGCGGGCGGCGGACCTGGAGGAAGCCGTCGGCGGCGCTAAGCGCGAGGCGCTCGCGTCATTCGGGGACGATCGCGTGCTCATCGAGCGGTATCTGACCCGGCCGCGGCACATCGAGATCCAGGTGTTCGCCGATGCGCATGGGAAGGTCGTGAGCTTGTTCGAGCGTGACTGCTCGATCCAGCGGCGGCATCAGAAGGTGATTGAGGAAGCGCCGGCGCCGGGCATGGACCCGGTGCGGCGCTGGACGATGGGCGATGCGGCGTGCGCTGCTGCACGCGCGATCGGCTACGTGGGCGCGGGCACGGTGGAATTCATAGCCGAGGACGAGCGCTTCTACTTTATGGAGATGAACACCCGGCTTCAGGTGGAGCATCCCGTGACCGAGATGATCACCGGCCTCGACCTCGTGGAGTGGCAGCTCCATGTGGCCGCGGGCGAGCCGTTGCCGGAGCCGCCGGGCGCGCCTCGTGGCCACGCCATCGAGGCCCGCATCTATGCCGAGGACCCGGCGCGCGACTTCCTCCCCTCGACCGGCACGCTCGCGCATTTGCGCCAGCCGCGCGAGAACGCGCACGTCCGGGTGGACACCGGCGTGCGCCAGGGCGATGCAATCACGCCGAACTACGACCCGATGATCGCCAAGTTGATCGTCTGGGGCGAGGACCGCGCTGCCGCCGTCCAGCGTCTCGCCGGTGCGCTCGCCGAATATGAGGTCGTCGGCGTGCAGACCAACCTCGGCCTGCTCCGTGCCATCGCCGCCAGCCCCGCCTTCGCCGCCGCTGACCTCGACACCGGTTTCATCACCCGGCACGCGGACGATCTAACCGTGCCGGCTACGCTCCCCAAGGCGGCGGACACCGCCGTCTGGGTGGCTGCCGCGATGGCCGTGCTCGCGGACCAGCGCTCGGCCGAGGCGACGCAGGCAGCGGCATCCGGAGACCCTTGGTCGCCATGGAGCCTGGCGGATGCCTGGCGCATGAACGGCGACGGCTACCAGGATCTCATGCTTCGCCGCGGCGGCGAGACGATCACGCTGCGTGCCCACCCGCGGGCGGACGGCACGTTCCGGCTGGACCTCCCTGCCGGCTCGATAGACGCGGGGGCGGCGGAAGACGAAGCCGGCATGGCGCTGCGGGTGGAAGGTGCGCTGCACAAGCTGCGCGTGGTGCGGCGTCGCGGCGGCGAGCCGCGCGGGCTGCGGCATGGCGGCGAGCCGCGCAAAATCGATGAACACGAGGAACTGGTCGTCATCCTCGCCGGCCGCAACCACGTGCTGCGCCAGCTCGACCCGCTCGCCCCTCCGCGTCAGGAGAGCGCGGGCGATGACCGGGTAGCCGCTCCTATCCCGGCGCGCGTGTCCCGCGTGCTGGTCAAGCCAGGGGATGCCGTGCGGAAGGGGGCGCCGCTCTTGGTCTTGGAAGCCATGAAGATGGAGCTGACTCTCTCGTCGCCGGTCGCCGGCACGGTCGAGGCGGTCCGCCCGGCGGTGGACGAGATGGTGGAGGAGGGGACCGAGTTGGTGACCTTCGTGCGCGGCGAGGCGGGATAAGACGGCTTCAATACCGCGTTCGGCGCCCCGTCAGCGCGTGGTATATCCAAAGAACGACGATTGCGCCGGCGATCGCGACGATTAGACTGTAGAGGTTGAGGCCGTTCACGCCTTGATTGCCGAAGAAGCTGAAGATCCAGCCGCCGACAACCGCGCCGACGATCCCGAGGACAATGTCGAGCGCGATGCCCTGGCCAGTGCCCGCGTAGAGCCTGCTAGCGATGAACCCTGCGATCAGGCCAAGGATCAGCCAAGCGATGACGGACATGATACCGGTTCCTTCCGGGCGATATCTCCCCCGCGCCCTCCTCGCGAGCTCCGCGCCTCAGGACACCCGTACGCGACGCTGACGCTCCGTGACCACCTCGTCCGCGGTTAAGGCAGGGGCCGCGGGGTCGAAGCCCGTCCAGCCGGCCTGCTGGTAGTCGGCCTGGCGCACGGAAGGGTTGACGGGCTCGCGCTGGTCCAGGATCGCGTCGATCTGGCCGGCTTGGCTCTCGTCTGCCCGCACTGTGACCAGCGTGCCGCCGCGGCGCACGCCCTCGGCATAGACGTGGGCGTGCTCCTCGGGAACTCCCGCGCCGACCAGTGAGCCGAGGATGCCGCCGCCCGCCGCGCCGATGCCTGCGCCGGTTATGGTCGCGATCAGCCAACCCGCCGCCACGATCGGGCCAACGCCAGGAATCGCAAGCGCACCGATGCCGGCCAACAGCCCGGCGCCGCCCCCGAGCACTGTGCCCACCGTGGCGCCCGCGCCGGCACCGGTGCTCTCCGCACCAGTGCCCGCGTCGTCCGCGACGGCCGTGCCTGTCGTGTCGTAGGCGCCTGTTGTGTCATGCCGGCTGTCCGCATTGTTCGCGACAAGGCTGATATCGGCGTGCGGGATACCGTTCGCCTCCAGGGCCTGCACGACGTGAACGGCGTCATCGTGGTGATCGTAGAGCCGGGTGAAGGTGCGCGTGGCCATCGTGGCCTCCTGATGCTCGTTGCGGGCTTGCTCGGCGGGCTGGGCCGCTATTGCTGGCCGACGTTGCCCTTATAGTCGAGCCACACGCCAACCTGCTGGCCGTCCTTCATGGCCTTGCCTCGCCAGACGCCGTTGCTGTCCTTGCGCAGGTCGGAGACGTTCTGGAAGCCGTGGTTGGCGATGCGCGTGCGCGCTTGACCGCGGCTGAATGAGTTGGCGCCGTGCGCCGGGCGGCCCGCGTTCGCGCCGGTGGTCGCGACTGCTTGGTTGCTGTTGCCGCCGGCCGCGGCGGTCCCGTTGTTGCCGTTCACCGGGCCGGGCGTAGGCGTAACGGTCGCGCCCGGCGCCATGACGCTGTTCGTGGGATTGTTCATGCCCGGCGTCGGGGCGGGCGGCTGCGGCGGATTCGCGTTCGTGCTGCCCTGGTTCGTGCTCTGGGCAGCGGCGGCCGTCGCGATGAAGGCCGCGGCGACGGCGAGCGGTAGTGAGTTCATGGGCCGTTTCCTCAGCTATCGTTTATAAGGGCCGTGAAGGGCGCAGAGGGGAGGGCCGCAAGCCCTCCCCTCGAGCGTTTAGGTCAGGGCTTCCGCGTCGGGTTGGCGCCGCTGATGTTGGTGCCGAGCGTATTGTCCACGGCCCGGCTCGCTGCCGTGCCCGGCGGGTTGCTCGCTGCGGCGCCCGTGCGGGCGGCCGCCGTCTGATCGTCAACCTCGACCTCGGTGCGGCGAACGGTATCGCGCACGGTCTCGGTGCGGTCGGCGACCTCCTTGTGGACCGCGAGTTCCTCGACGATGCGCGCCTCCTTGCTTACCACAGCCTCTTCAGCGGTCGCGGTTGCCTCGATGGTGCGCTCCTTGAAGACGTCCCGGTCCGCGTCGGTCAGCGCGCGGTCCACCCGGTGGCGCTCAATGGTCACCCGCTCCTCGTGCAGGCGAACCTGCTCCTCGACGGGACGCTCGACCACGTAGGACCGCACCCGCACCCGGCCACGGTCCACCTCGCGCTTGCCGACCACGAGACGCTCCTCGATGATCGGGATCATCTCATCACGCCCGGCTGCTGTGGCGCCCGTCGCGGTCGCCGTCGAAGCCGCTGCCGGGGTTTGGGTGGCCGGCCGGGCCGGGGTACCGGTCACGGCGCTCGTGGCGCGCGACGCAGCATTCCCGACCGCGGCAGCGGCACCGCTGGCCGCGCCGGCGACGGCACCCGTGGCAGTGGCGGCGGGTCGTGCTGAGCCATGCGCGGTGGCGTCATAGCCGGTCCAGCCGGACTGGCGCCAGGACGCCTCGCGCGCGTCGAGATCGAGGGCGCCGGCGTGCTCCAAGATATCGGAGGCCCGATCCACCTGGCTCTCGTTTACCGTAGCCGCGACGATGATGCCGCCGCGGCGCATGCCCTCTGCATAACCGTAACGGTCGTCGTCGGGCAGGAATAGGTTCTTGAGCGCAGCGAAGAAGCCGGTTTCCTGGTACGGCCGCGCCGGATCGTAGCCAACGTCGGTCGCGCTGGCCTCGGGCAGGACGCGCACGGCCGCCCGATCGACGCGCAGATCGCTCGCGAGCTGCTGCGCCGCACGGTCGGCCTCGGCGCGCGAGTTGAACATGGCGGTGACAGTTCGAGTCGTCATCTTGGGTCTCCATCTCTCGTTGAAGAGCGCGCTTTGGCTGCGGGATCCATCAGACGCGGGCGAAGGCGCTCCCGACGCATCGCCGTCGCACCTGACGTTTCCTCCTGAAACAGCGCGGCAGATCAGCAAGTGTTGCAAGTGCCGCACGACTTCGTGTTCGGCAGGGCCAGCCCGCCTGGCTGGCCCTGCCACGCGCTGCTCTCGGACGAGCTATGCCGGCTCCGCGCCGCCCATCGGCTCAATCGGCCCTGCGCTCCGCCGCCGCTCGGCCATGAAGCCATCGAACTCGGCCTTGTCGCGGGCGCGGCGCAGGCGCTCCAGGTAGGTCTGGAACTCGCGCTGCTCTTCCTCCAGGCGGCGAAGCGTCTCCTCGCGGTAATCGTCGAACGCCTGGTTGCCGCTCGGGACCGTGCGGCGGCGCCTGCCTAGCGCGCCCGAGCCGCCCTGCCCGTCACTCCGCATGTTGCACCAGGTGCCGGGCGACTCGAACCAGGTCCGCAACCGGCCGCTGCCAACAAGGTAGGCGAGGACGGCAAGGCCGAGCGGCCATGCTGTCCAGAAGGCGATGAGGATCACTCCGAGCCAGGCCAGCTTGCCCATCGCGTCCAGCTTCGCGAGCACCATTGGAACCTCCGCGTAAATGTTAGTGCTATTTACACTAGCATCGAACCCGCCTGGCGGAAAGGTCGGACACGATTATGTGTCCTGGCGCGTCTCGGGCGCGGGCTCGGCTGCGACGAGGCCGAGCGATTGCAGGTAGAGCAGTAGCCCGGCCTCCAGCAGCTCCTCCGGTGTCATCGGCAGCTTGCGGCGCAAGGCTTGGTCTCCGCCGACGAACAAGGCTGCGACACCGTGGGCAAGCGACCAGACGTGGAGTGCCACCATCAGCGCGGGCGGGCGCCGCCTGGCTGTCCCGGCTGCGCAAGCCGCCTCCGCCGCGCGGCGGAGCACGGCGAGCGCCGCGTCCGATGCGCGCCGGACCCCGGCATCCTCCGCGAGTACGTCTCGATCGGCGCGGCCCGCCGCGGCATTAGAGGTGCCGTCGCCGAACATCGCCGCGAAGGCAGCCGGCTCGCGCCGCGCGAAGTCGAGATAGGCCCGTCCGCAGCGCTCGATGGCGCCGACCGGATCGGGGCGTCCCCCGTCCCAGGCCGCCTCCATCGCGGCGGCGAGTTGCTCAAAGCCGCGGCGCGCTACCTCGGCGAGCAGCGCGTTGCGGTCGCGGAAGTGGCGGTACGGCGCTGCTGGGCTGACGCCGACCGCACGGGCCAGCTCCGCGACGGCAAAGCCGGCCAGGCCGCGCTCGGCGATCATGTCGAGCGCCGCCCGAACCAGCGCCTCGCGTAGGTTGCCGTGATGATAGCTGCCGCGCCCTCCCCGAGTGTCGTGTTCCCGCTGGTCGTGTGTTGCCATGACACCATCCTCGCAGACCCGCGCCGCAGGTGACAGCAGCCGTGAAACTATCGCGCGGATACACGTTAGAGGCGTTCACATGCCAGTGCCTGCCGGGCAGGGCGACACGGTGCGGCGGCGGGCCGCGACCTTGCTGGCGGAGGCCGGCATCGGCTATGCGCTCTGGCTATCTGCTCTCCGGGCTGATCCGCCGGGCTTGAGGAGGACTCCATCGTGGCCGAACCTTCCGCCTACCGCATGACCGGAGATATCATGCTGCCCGACGACCGTCGCACGCTGCTGCGCAATCGGGTCTCCTGGGGCGCGATTTTCGCCGGCATCGCCTCGGCGCTCGCCATCGATCTCCTCCTCTACATCCTGGGCGTCGGCGTCGGGGCCTCGTCGCTCAGCGTGCTGAACACGGCGCAGAACCCGTCCGCGGGCGGCTTCTCGATCGACGCGTCGATCTGGTGGGTGATCTCGGGCATAATCGCGTCTTTTGTCGGCGGGATCGTCGCTGGCCGGCTGTGCGGGGCTGGCAGCCGCAGCACGGCGGCATGGCACGGCTTCGTGACCTGGGCCGCCACCACGTTGGCCGTTGCCTACCTGCTCGCGACGGTTGCGGGCGGACTTCTTGGCGGGACGTTCAGCGCGCTCGGCGCCACGTTGAGCGGCTTCGGCAAGACCGCGGCTTCCTCCATCTCGGGAGCGGCCTCCGGGGCCGCGAACGGCGCAGCGCAGAGTGGCACGGGCGGGGACGCGCTGCAGGCGCAGGTGCGCCGGCTCGTAAACCCCAACGACGCGCAGAGCGTCGAGAGTGACATCGCCAGCTACATCCGCGCGAGCGTGAGCGGTAACCAGCAGGCGGCAACCGCGGCGCAGGATCGGGCGGTGAACGACCTCGCGCGGGTGGCCAACGTCAGCCAGGACGAGGCCAAGACCCGCATCCAGCAGGCCGCGCAGCAATATCAGCAGACGCTCGACCAAGTGAAGCAGCAAGCAGCCAAGGCGGCGCAGGCGGCGCGCTCAGGCGTCGCGCAGGCGGGCATCTACGGCTTCGTGGCCCTCGTCATCGGCGCGATTGCGGGCTGGATCGGCGGCGCCGTCGGCGCGCCGCGGCGCGAGCGGGTCCTCGCGCGGGAGGACCGGTTTCTCGGGCGCGACGATATGACGCCGCTGACCTGAGCCGTCGGCAGCATGCATCGGCAGCATGCAGGTGCTGATAGGGCGAGGCCAAGATAGCCGACAGTGGGCGTGAGCGCCGCCAGCACCCTTTCTACGGCGGGGTTTGCAGGGTGATCCCATACCGGGCGTAGATTGCCTTGATCGTCCCGTCGCGACCGAGCTTGTCGAGCGCAGCGTCGATCGCCTGGCGCAACTTGTCATCCGGCCGGCGCATGCCGACGGCGACGTTCCAGGTCAGCGCTTGCTCGCTGCTGCCGGGCTGCAGGATCGTGATCGGCTGTGCGGAGTGGCTCTTCTGGAACCACCCGGCAAACTGCGGGGTCGCTGCCGCGGCATCGATCTCGCCATCCGCCAGGGCTTGGAGCATGTCCTCCTCGAAGCCGAACATCGAGATCGCCACGCCACGCCCGTCGAGCAGCATCGCGGCGACAGATCCCGTCATCACTCCCACTTTCGTGCGCCCGTTGAGTGCGGCAAACCCCGTGATCGGGCTGCCCTGGCGCACGGCGAGGATGACGCCGGAGCGATAATAGGGCTTCGATATCCTGAGGCCCGTCTCCGACTGCGCCTCCTGATCCGCAATCGTGTCGAGCACGATGTCGCAGTTGGCGCGGGGGATCTGCACTGGTGCGACGATCCAGTCCGTCGCGAATGCGACGCCGAGCTGTGCGGCGAGCGCCTGGCCGAGCTCGACCTGAAAGCCGGCCGGGTCGTTGGACTTGCTCGCGTAAGGCAGCGAGTTCGGGTGGGCGCACAACGCGATTGCGCCGCTGGCGCGGATCGCGTCGAGCGATCGGGGTTGCGCCGCTCCAGCCCAGAACGCGGCGGCCAATCCGAACGATATGCCTAGGCAACCTAAGCCAGAGCGTGTCGCGCGGATCATGACTGATCCGGCTTCAAGTTGCGGATGTAGAGTATGATCGCGTCGATGTCCGCGTCCGACAGGGCGCTGCCGAACGCGGGCATCGCTCCCTCCTTGCCGTGCTTGATGCGGTAGCGGATGAAGTCGTCGGATCGTTTCGTATTCATGAGCTGCGGTCCCTTTCCAGCCGAGCGCCCAGCATCGCTGTGGCACCAGCCGCAGGTCGTCGCGAAGAGCTGGTTGACGTTGAGCGTGGACGGGTGGGCGTCTTGGGCCTGTTGCGCCGAAGCGGGCATCGCGATGACCAGCAACAAAGCGCCGAGCACCGCGGAATGCGCCGCTCCCCGCGGCATCTGTTTTACAGCATTCAAGGTTGGCAACCATCGCAGACGGTGAGAGACACGCGCGGAGGGTGGTCGGGCACACCCTCCGCGCAGCAGAAACCTGGGCGCTACTTGAGCGAGTACACGACGAGCACACCCTCGTCGCGCGGCATGCTCTTGTACGGCTCGCCGAAGGTCGGCGCGTAGTCGTCGCTCGCCATGCCGCCGAAGCCGGCGACGACGGCGATATACTGCTTGCCGTTCGCGCTGTAGCTGATGATGCCGCCCTGGTGGCCGAGGCCGTCGCCATGATTCCACAGCTCGGCGCCAGTATTCGCATCGTACGCGTGCACAGTGCCGCGCGAGTCCGGCACGAAGACGAGACCGCCACCGGTGGACATCACGCTGGCGAGCGGCGGTTCGGGGAAGCGCACCTCCCACTTCTTCGCTCCTGTGATCGGGTCGCGCGCGTCGAGGTGGCCGTAAATCTCGCCGCTTGGCGGCGGCGCGATCTTGAAGTTGGCACCGATGTTGAGCTGCGTTACCGGCTCCGTGACAGGCGTGGTTTTGACCACCTCGAGCGTCATGCACCACTCTTGGCCGAGCTTGTAGTAGAGGCCCGTCTTCGGGTCGTAGGAGCCCGAGTTCCAGCTCACGCCGCCCGAGATGTGCGGGCAGAGCGGCTCTGACACCTTCCCGGCCGCGAAGTCGCGCCGACCGACCAGCGCGCCTGTCTTGGGATCGATGCTCTTCACGAAATTGCTGTTATGGACAAGATTCCAGACGTTCTGCACGTTGGCACTGCGATCATAAACGAAGATGTAGCCGCTCTTGTTCGGATGCACGACGTATTGCTTTCCGTCACGATCGAGCATTACGAACTCGCCGACGGCGCTGTCGAAGTCCCACGTGTCGTGCGGCAGTTCCTGGTGGTAGAACTTGAGCTTGCCGCTGTCCACGTCCAGCCCAAGAACGGAGGTCGTGTAGAGGTTATCACCGGGCCGAGCGCCACTTTCCTGGTAGTCGCCGCCGGACCAGTCGTAAAGCGGCGCCGGGTTCGCCGTACCCCACCAGATCGTATTGCTCGCGCTGTCATACGTGCCGGGCATCCAGCCGCCGCCGCCGCCGGTGCGCCAGGCATCGTTGCCCCAGGTTTTCTTGGCGTCGTCTGTGCCGCCCGCGGTAAGGAACTCCCACTTCTTCTGGCCAGTCGCGGCGTCCACGCCGAAGATGGGCCCGCGATTCGGCCACTCGCCGCCCTGGCTGCCGATCACCACGACGCCCTTGGCGTAGAGCGGCGCGCCCGTGAATCCTGACCGTGAGCTTCTGGCTGTTCACCAGCTTGGTGTCCCAGACGGGCTTGCCTGTCTTCATGTCGAGCGCGATCAGCCGGCCATCGACCGTGCCGACGAACACCTTGCCCTCACCCATCGCGAGACCGCGGTTGTAAGGCGAGTGGGTCTGCCGCGCGACCAGCGCCTCGTCCAACTCGGGCGTGTATGACCAGAGCACTTTGCCGGTAGCGCCATCCAGCGCGAAGACCCGGCTGTAGGAGCCAGTATAGTATAGCACTCCGTCCGCCGCGAGCGGCATGGATTGCAGCCCGCGCGTTGACTTGCCAGGCACGTGCATCCACGCGACCTGCAGATCCTTCACGTTGTCAGTGTTGATCTGATCGAGCGGGCTATAATGCCACGACCGGTAGGAGCCGTGATAAGTTAGCCAGTCACCCGGCGTAGCGGCCTCGATGCGCGCCGTGTCTACCGGCTGAGCGATGCACGGACCAGCGGCCGCGACGGCCGCCATGGTCATCGCAAAAGAAGCAGCGGCGACCTTCACCGTTCGCATGATGTGTTCCCCCCGATATTTGTTCGCGACAACGCTCGGCCGGGACCTGTCGGCCCATGCCGACCGATATCGCCCATCATGCGAGCACTGCGCAAGAGAAACAAGCGAATTCCGATAGCAAAATGGGAGGGCTGCGGCGTGCGGCAGGGTCGTGCAACGATCCGGCTCGAGGCCAATCTTGTCGCTCCGCCCGGAGCGCCGCGGCGGGCGCAGTCGCGCTGGTCGCGAGACGGGAGGCGTGTGCAGAGATCGGCGGCACTACCTATCGACCGCCTGATACGCTGCCAGGCACGCCATATCGACGAGCTGCGACACGCTCGCGTCCAAGGGAACGACCTGCGCCGGCTTCTCCATGCCGAGCAGCAGCGGGCCGATCAGCGTGCCGCCGCCGAGCCGGGGTGCCAAGCGCGAGGCGATGTGCGCCGCATGCAGGCCGGGCATCACCAGAACGTTCGCGTTCCCCTGCAGACGGCAGAACGGGTAAAGCGCGCGCACGGCCGGGTCGAGCGCAACGTCCGGGCTCATGTCGCCGTCATACTCGAAATCCACGTTCCGCGCGTCGAGCAGCGCCACGGCCTCGCGCAGGCCGTGGACCGTGTTGTGCATCGGGTTGCCGAAGGTGGAGTGCGATAGCAGCGCCACGCGCGGCTCCTGGCCGAGGTGCCGGGCGGCGACGGCGGAGCCTTGGGCGATCTGGCAGAGCTGCTGCGGCGTAGGCCGCTCGTGGATCAAGGTGTCCGCGACGAACAGGGTGCCGCGCTCGCCGACCATGAGCGTGAGGCCGAACGCAACGCGGCCGGGCAGCGGGTCGAGCACCTGCTCGATGGCGTCGAGGCAGACGGCGGTCGAGCGGGTCAGGCCGGTCACCATCGCGTCGGCGTCGCCGGTGGCGACCATGAGGGCGGCGAACACGTTGCGGTCCTGGTTGACGAGGCGCTGGCAGTCGCGGACGAGGGCGCCGCGGCGCTGCTGGCGGGCGTAGAGATAGTCCACGTAGCGCGCGTTGGCGCTTGAGAGCCGGGCATTGTGGATCTCGATGCCGTCCACGCCGCCGAAGCCGAGGGCGGCGAAGGTTGCGCGCACCCGGTCGTCGCGGCCGATCAGCACGGGCGTGCCGTAGCCGGCGCGCTGGAAGGCGACGGCGGCGCGGACAGCAGTCTGCTCCTCGCCCTCGGCGAAGACGACGCGCTTGGGCTGGGCGCGCACCTGCTCGGCGATGCGGTCGAGGGCGTTGGCGGTGGGATCGAGACGGCCCGACAGCGCGCGGGCGTAGCGGCGCGTATCGTGGAGCGGGCGCCGGGCGACGCCGCTGTCCATGGCGGCCTTCGCGACCGCGGGCGGCACGTGGGAGATGAGGCGCGGGTCGAAGGCGTTGGGGATGATGTAATCGGGGCCGAAGCGGAGCTGGCGCGCGGAGGCGCGGTGGACCTCGTCGGGCACGTCCTCGCGGGCGAGGGCGGCGAGCGCCTCCGCGGCGGCGATCTTCATCGCGTCGTTGATCGGTACTCGCGCGCACGTCGAGCGCGCCGCGGAAGATGTAGGGGAAGCCGAGCACGTTGTTGACTTGGTTGGGGTAGTCGCTGCGCCCGGTAGCGACGATGGCGTCAGGCACTGCGGCGCGGGCGGCCTCGGGCGTGATCTCAGGGTCAGGGTTGGCCATGGCAAACAGGATGGGCTTGCCCGCCATCGAGCGCACCATCGCTTGCGTCACGGCGCCGGCGATGGAGAGGCCGAAGAAAGCGTCCGCGCCCTCCAGCGCCTCGGCGAGGGTGCGCTTGCTCGTCTCGACCGCGTGCCCGCTCTTCCATTGGTTCATGCCCTCGGCTCGGCCGCGATAGACGACGCCCTTGGTATCGCAGAGCGTGACGTTGCCCGGCGCCATGCCCATGGCCTTGAGCAGCTCCACGCAGGCGATGGCGGCAGCACCCGCGCCGTTGACGACGAGCTTCGTGTCCGCGAGGGAGCGGCCGGTGAGGTGGCAGGCGTTGATGAGGCCGGCAGCGGCGACGATGGCGGTGCCATGCTGGTCGTCGTGGAAGACGGGGATGTCCATCAGCTCGCGCAGGCGGTCCTCGATGACGAAGCACTCCGGCGCCTTGATGTCCTCCAGGTTGATGCCGCCGAACGACGCACCCAGGAAGCGGACGCAGTTGACGAACTCGTCCACATCATCGGTCGAGACCTCGAGGTCTATGCCGTCCACGTCGGCGAACCGCTTGAACAGGGCGACCTTGCCTTCCATGACCGGCTTGCTGGCCAGCGCCCCGAGGTTGCCGAGGCCGAGGACGGCAGTGCCGTTGCTGATGACGGCGACCATGTTGCCGCGTGTGGTGTAGTCGTAGGCGAGCGCCGGGTCGCGGTGGATGTGCAGGCACGGCTCGGCAACGCCGGGCGAGTAGGCGAGGCTGAGGTCGCGGGCGGTCAGCAGCGGCTTGCTGATGCGCGTCTCCAGCTTGCCGGGCCTGCCAGCAGCATGAAGTGCGAGCGCCTCCTCGGCCGAGACACGCGCCGTCCGCTGCTCGATGTCGCCGTCGGCCATGGTCCGCTCCTCCGCTCGTTGCCGCCATTACGCGCCGTCTAGGGCAATCTGTGAACCCGCCCGCTTCGCAGGCGCGCCATGCGGCTGTAATATTGTCGGCATGAACCTCCCGAGCGCCGAGGGCGCCTCTCCCGCGTTGGCGCAGTGGTTCGAGGCGAAGCGCGCGCATCCCGACGCGCTGGTGTTCTTCCGGCTCGGCGATTTCTACGAGATGTTCTTCGCCGATGCCGAGGCCGCCGCGCCCGCGCTCGGCTTGCAGCTCACGGCGCGCGGCGAGCACCGCGGCGCGCCGGTTCCGATGTGCGGGGTGCCGGCGCACGCTGCCGAATCCTATCTCGCCCGGCTGATCCGCCGCGGCTGGCGCGTCGCCGTCGTCGAGCAGGCGGAGGACCCGAAGACGAAGCAGGGGAAGGCGCCGCTCAAGCGCGCGGTCGTGCGAGTGGTGACACCCGGCACGCTGACCGAGGACGCGCTGCTCGATGCCGGGCGGTCGAACCTGCTGCTCGCTGTAGCCAGGCTGGACGACTGGTTGGGAGCGGCGTGGCTCGACGTGTCGAGCGGGCTGTTCGAGGTCGAGGAGCTGCGCCCGGCGGCACTCCCCGGCCTGCTCGCTAGGCTCGACCCGGCGGAGATCATCGCCGCCCCCGCCATCCCGCTCGGCGACTGGGAGGGGAGGCGCGGTCCGGAGCAGCCCGCGCCGCCGCCGCTCGCCGCGCGTCACCGCGTCGCCGAGGCGTTCGAGGTCGCGGACGCCGCCGCGTTCGGCCTCACGGACGCGGAGAGCGTCGCAGCGAGCGTGGCGCTCGCCTACGCGCGCCAGGCCGCCGCCGGACGGCTGCCGCGGCTCGCGCACCCGCAGCGCGGCGGGGGCGGCGCGCTGCAGATGGACGCGGCGACACGGGCAAGCCTGGAGATCCTCCGCGCCCGCGACGGCGGGCCGCACAGCCTGCTTGCCACTGTGGATAAGACGCTGACCGCGCCCGGCGCCCGGCTGCTGGCGGCGTGGCTCGGGGCGCCGCTGCTCGATCCGGGCGGGATAGCGGCGCGCCAGGATGCTTGGACCTGGCTGCTCGCAGAGCCGGGCGCGCTCGCGGGGTTGCGCGCGGCGCTCAAGGGCGCCCCCGACATGGCGCGGGCGCTGGGGCGGATCAGCCTCGGTCGCGGTGCTCCACGCGATCTTGCCGCGTTGCGCGATGGACTGGCCGCCGCCGGGCGGGCCGCGGCGGCGCTCGACGGGGCGCCTGGCCTGCTCGGGGCGGCGCGCGCGGCGCTGGGAGACGAAGCCGGCCTCGGCAAGCTGCTCGACCGCGCGCTCGCCGATCCCTTGCCCGCGCGGCTCGAGGATGGCGGCGTCGTTGCACCCGGCTTCGACGGCGAGTTGGACGCGGAGCGCGCGCTGCGCGATGGCGGGCGGCAGGCGCTGCCCGCGCTCGCACTCGATCTCGCGCAAAACCTCGGCGTCGCCTCGCTCAAGATCAAGCACCACGCCCAGCTCGGCTACGTGCTGGAAGCGCCCGCCGCGGCCGTGGAGCGCCTGCGCGCCCAGCCCGGAATTGTCCTGCGCCAGGCGACGGCGAACGGCGGGCGGTTCTCGACGCCGGAGCTCGCGGACATGGACCGGCGTATCGCCGAGGGAGCCGACCGCGCCGCCGCGCGCGAGCGGGCGGTTTGGGGCACGCTCTGCGCTGCGGCGCTGCGGGTGGGCGACCCGCTCGCGGCTTGCGCGGACGCGCTCGCGCTGCTCGACGTGCTGCAAGCCTGCGCCCGGCTCGCGGAGGACGGGCGCTGGTGCGCCGCGCGCGTAGGGGAGGGGACGGGATATCGCGTCGTCGCCGGGCGCCACCCGGTCGTCGAGGCGGCGCTGCCGGGGGCTGCGGCGTTCGTGGCGAACGGGTGCGACCTGTCGCCGGAGCGGCGCGTGCTGCTGCTCACGGGACCGAACATGGCGGGCAAGAGCACGTTCCTGCGGCAGAACGCGCTGATCGTGGTGCTCGCGCAGGCGGGGCTGCCAGTGCCGGCGGAGAGCGCGGAGCTGGGCGTCGTGGACCGCTTGTTCAGCCGCGTCGGAGCCGCGGACGATCTCGCGCGCGGGCAGAGCACGTTCATGGCGGAGATGCTGGAGACAGCCGCGATCCTGAACCAGGCGGGGCCGCGCAGCTTCGTCGTGGTGGACGAGATCGGGCGCGGCACGGGGACGCGGGACGGGCTGGCGATCGCGTGGGCGGTGCTGGAAGCGCTGCACGACGGCGTGCGCTGCCGGGCGCTGTTCGCGACACATTTCCACGAACTGGCGGGATTGGCAGGGAAGCTGTCCCAGATGTGCCCGCACACGATGCGCGTGCGGGAGTGGAAGGGCGGCGTGGTTTTCCTGCACGAGGTTGCCGAGGGAGCGGCTGGGCGGAGCTGGGGCGTGCACGTGGCCAAGCTGGCAGGCGTGCCAGGGCCGGTGGTGCGCCGGGCGGAGTTGCTGCTCACGGCGCTCGACCGGGGTGGGCTGGGAGACCTCCCGCTGTTCGCCGTGGCTCCCATATGTAGCAACCAACCGGCGGCGCCGGATCCCGTCCAGGAAGCTCTCGCGACCCTGGACCCGGACCGGATGTCGCCGCGCGAGGCCCTGGACGCGCTCTACAGGCTGCGCGCCCTCGCATCTGAGACGACGTCGTGAGTCTGCTCGCGTGACTTTGACCTGTCCTTGAGGATACCTTCGTCGGAATGCTGCAACCGCTTCCCTTGCCTGCGCAACCCGAGGAGGCCACGGCGCAGCTCGCCGAGGCGCTCGCCGGGCTGGGTGCGACGCCGCCGCGCGACCAGGTGCTGGGCGTGTTCCGCCGCCACCTCGCGCGCATCCAGCAGGGCGTTCGCGAGCAGTTCGAGGACGGCCTGTGCGGCTTGCAGGCGGGGCGGCTCCTGGGGCGGCTCATGGACGGGCTGATCCAGGAACTGCACGGCTACGCGCTGAAGCGCGCCATCGTCGTCGCACCGGACGACCGCGGCTCCGAGCCTCGCGAGACAGCACTCGTCGCGACGGGCGGTTACGGCCGCGGCGTGCTGGCGCCCTTCAGCGACATAGACCTGCTCTTCGTGTCGCCCGAGCCGCCAGGGGAGAGGGCCCGGGCCGTCGTCGAGTTCGTGCTCTACTTCCTGTGGGACTTGGGCCTGAAGGTCGGCCACGCGACGCGCTCGGTCGAAGAATGCCTCGCCGAGGCAAGACGCGACGTGACGGTGCGCACGAGCCTGATCGACGCGCGGCGCCTCAGCGGTGACCTGGCGACCTACACCGTGTTCCGGGAGCGCTTCCTCGCGGACTGCAAAGCCGTGGGCTCGGCGAGCTTCATCACCGCAAAGCAGGCCGAGCGCGACGCCCGCCACCACCGCTACGGCGAGAGTCCGTTCCTGGTCGAGCCGAACATCAAGGAGGGCAAGGGGGGGCTGCGCGATTTGCAGACCCTCTACTGGATGAGCCGCTACGAGTTCGGCACGCAGGTGATGGGCGACTTGGTCGGCCCTGGCAGTCCCGGCGGCGGCCTGCTCACCGAGGAGGAGGCCCGGCGCGCTCGGCGGTCGTGGGACTTCCTCTGGACCGTCCGCTTCCACATGCACCTGGTCGCCGGGCGCGCCGAGGACCGGCTGACCTTCGACCTGCAGCCTGTCGTCGGGGCGCGCATGGGCTACACGCGGCACGGCAAGCAGGACGGCGTCGAGCGCTTCATGCGGCACTTGTTCCTGACCATGCGCGACACCGTGCGCATCACTGCCGTGCTGGAGCCGGTGCTGGTGCGGGCGGCGCTCGGGCCGCCTGCGCTCGCGCGCGAGACGGATGCCGGGCTGCTCGCCCAGGGCTTCGTGCTCGCCGAGGGCAAGCTGCTCGTGGCGCCCGGCCGCTGCTTTGAGGACGAGCCGATCCTCATGCTGCGCATCCTGCAGGTCGCGCGCGACAGGGGGCTGGAGCTGCACCCGCTCGCTATACGCAACCTGATCCGCTACGAGCGCCGGGCGGTAGCGCTCCGCGGCGACCCGGCCGGTGCTGCGGCGTTCCTGGACCTGCTCTGCGGCAAGGCCGATCACCGCCGGGTCGATGGCGCGCACTGGCTCAGCGTGCTCAACGAGAGCGGCGTGCTCGGCCGGCTGCTGCCGGATTGGGCGCGCATCGTCGGGCAGATGCAGTTCGACACCTATCACATCTTCACCGTGGACCAGCACACGATCGAGGCGGTGGGGGTGCTGAACGCGCTCGAGCGCGGCGAGCTGGCGGAGATCGCTCCGGTCGCCTCCGAGATCGTCGAGGATCTGCAGAGCCGGCGCGCGCTCTACGCCTCCACCCTTCTGCACGACATCGCCAAGGGACGCGGCGGCGACCACAGCGAGATGGGCGCCGAGATCGCGCTGCAGGTGGGGCCGATGATCGGCCTCGATCCGGAGGAGACCGAGACCGCGAGCTGGCTCGTCCTGCACCACCTCCTGCTCAGCCAGACCGCGTTCAAGCGCGACATCGACGACCCCAAGACCATCCTGGACCTCGCCGACACGATCCAGTCGCCGGAGCGGCTGCGCCTGCTGCTCGTGCTCACCGTCTGCGACATGCGCGCGGTCAACGCCAAGGTGTGGAACGGCTGGAAGGCGACGCTGCTGCGCGAGCTCTACCACCGCGTGGGCGACGTGCTGGCGGGGGGGCTGGCCACCACCGAGCGCGACGTTCGGGTGAGCCGCGCCAAGGAAGCGATGGCGACGCTGCTCGGCGACTGGCCCGAGGCGGACGTCCGGCGATTCCTGTCGCTGGGCTACCCAGGCTACTGGCTCGCCTTCGACCCGGAGACGCACGCGCGCCACGCGCGCCTGGTGCGCGATGCCGATGCCCGCGGCGCGCCATTGACGGTTGACACGCAGCCGCTGCCTTCCCGCGCCGTGACGGAGGTGACGGTCTATACGGCGGACCACGCCGGGCTGTTCAGCAAGATCGCGGGTGCGCTGGCGGTTGCCGGTGCCTCTATCGTCGATGCGCGCATCCACACGCTGACCAACGGCTGCGCGCTCGACACGTTCTGGATCCAGGACGCGGCCGGGGGTGCGTTTGAGGCGCCGCATCGCCTGGCCAAGCTCTACGTGCTGATCGAGCAGGCGCTGTCGGGCCGGCTGCACCTTGCCGACGAGATACGCCGGGCGTCGGAGGCGGTGCTCGGGCGGCGGATGCGGGCGATTCACGTGCCGCCGCGTGTGCTCGTGGACAATCGGGCGAGCAACACGCACACGGTGCTTGAAGTGAACGGCCGCGACCGGCCGGGGCTGCTGCATGACGTGACGGCGGCGATCAGCGACCAAGGGCTGCAGATCGCGTCGGCGCACGTGACGACCTACGGGGTACGGGCGGTGGACGTGTTCTACGTCAAGGACGTGTTCGGCCTGAAGGTGGAGAACGAGCGCAAGCTGTCAGCACTCCGCGAGGCGCTGCTGGCCGCGCTTGCCTCGGCGCAGCCCGAGGACGCGCTGCCCGTCCCGGAGCCGCGCCGCCGCCAGGGAGCCGCGGCCTGAGATGGTGGGCGGCGAGCCGGTGGATTGGAAGCATAACGGCGTCCGCGTGATCCCGGGCGACAGGCCTGGACACGAACACGCCGCAGACGCCGGGCATGAACCGGGCGGCAGCGATCAACTTCGCCCGCGTGGGCGCGCAGAAGATCTGGGCAGGGACGGTGAGCATCCACCCCGACGCCAAGACCGGCGCGCATCACCATGGGGCGCTGGAGAGCGTGATCTACGTGCTGCGCGGGCGGGCGCGGATGCGCTGGGGGGAGCGGCTGGAATACGTGGCGGAGGCCGGGCCGGGTGATTTCATCTACGTGCCGCCGTATGTGCCGCACCAGGAGATTAACGCGAGCGCGGACGAGACGCTGGAATGCGTGCTGGTGCGGAGCGACAACGAGGCGGTGGTGGTCAACCTGGACATCGAGCCGGTGGAGAAGCCGGAAGCGGTGGCCTGGGTCGATCCGATCCACAAGAGGCTGTCGTAGCTACGTCTCGAAGCCTCAGGTTGTGCGCCGGCCCAGCGCTTCCGAGTTTTCACACGCTCTGCTTGGTATTTGCAAAACGCTCCACACTCGGAACTAACCCTTTCTCTCGGCCAGAAGCGCCCGCGCCCTGTCCAGATTTTTGCGACAGACATCTATGTAGTAATTCGCTCGCGCTGTGACGAAAACCGTCAACGCAGCATTGTAAGCTGCCACCGCCTCCTGCAGCCGCGCCGTTCTCGCGCTCGCCGAGCGTCGTGAGCGCGGTGCCGAGGTTGTTCTGCGTCCGCGCCCGGTCGAGCGGCACCCGCTCGCGCGTCCAGGTCGCCAGTACTTGCCGATAAATCTCAATACTCTCTCCTAACGCGTCGCTATTGCCAGTCTGGTCGCCATAGCCCCCCAGAGCGCCAGCAAGCGCGAAGCGCACGGCGGCCTCGGTTTCCGGGGTCCAGTCTCCCTGGCGGGCTTGCAGCAGCTTGCGCACTTGAGCGATGAGCGGAGTGAGCCGGTCCGCTGAGTAATGGCCAGTGAGCTCCCGTGTGATCGCGGCGATCCGGGATTGCACAAGCACCCCGAGCACCTGCTTGAGGTCGTCCCAGAACAATGGCGGAATGGCTATAGTCTCTCTCGAGTCCGGATAAAGTCCATTCGGTTTGACACCCTCTAGGTCTCCACCAGTTGTCCAGTAGAGACGCATCTCGCTCTTGCCGTTGAGTGTCACCACCTTGCCCCACAGCAGAACATCCGCTCCGGAGCGCCTCAGCAGGTGACTTGCCTCGTCTTTGGCCTTCGCTATGGCGGCCTGGCCGGTCTCGGCATCGGGTGGCGTTATCGTGCGATCGACAGGCTCGGTTTCAGCCCCTTCGAAGTCGTTCTCGAGTGCATCGCGCAGCAGCTTCTCGTGTTCCCGGTTCTTGTCGTCCTCCAAATGCGCGATGGCGATGGTGAGGCGGCCCGGCTTCGACCGAGCAATCGGCTTTTGTTCGAACCAAGCTACGATTTCCGCAACGCCCGGCTTCGTCGCGATATCCTCCCACCGCCACCACGCTAGGGCGCCGCCGATGACGAGCGCGGCCAGGATCGCGAGAGGCGTGCCGACGCGCTCGCGGAGCTTGCCGAACTCTCGGCGAAGCCCCTCAGCGCGGTCGAGGAAACTTGGGCCCTCGTCCATCCCCTGCCCTCCAGGGTAGCTATGCGACGGGTCTCTACGCGAAGGAGAAACGATACCCTGCGCGCATGTTCAAAGCTACAATAGGTTGCTATGTGCGATCGCGAGGACAGCGTTCAGGCGTGCGCGGCCGGGGCGGGCCGGACCGCGTGTATGCCCCAGTCAAGTCCGGGCATGAGGGGTGGGTGAGACTGGACTTCAAACTAAGACACCACCGGTCAAACGTTGCGCTGGCACCGGGCACCCCGATCCTGGTATTCTGTGGCGTATAGGACGCTCTCTGGAGACGCCGAGCATGCGCCGCCTCGCTCTCGCCTGCTTGCCCGTGCTGGGCCTCGCCGCGCTCGCCGGGCCGGGCGCGGCGCAGCAGGATAGCAACCCGTCCTTCAACCTGGTGAATCGCGCCCAGGTTCCCATCAACGAGGTGTATGCGACCCCGAAAGACCAGGATACCTGGGGCAAGGATAGGCTGACCGACACTACGGTCGCGCCCGGCGGCAGCTTCCCCGTGCGCCTGCCCAAAGGTCAATGCACCTACGATTTGCGCGTCGTCTATGCAAACGGCCGGGCCGAAGAGAAGCGCGGTCTCGATACCTGCAGCGTGAACGACGTGGTCTTCAGCGGGAGTAATAGCGCCGCCGCCGGCGGCCAGGACAACGGAGACGTCGCGCAGCACGGCCTGTCGTTCACCATCACGAACCTGTCCAAGATCACGATAAGCAGCGTGTTCGCGACACCGGCGGGCGTGGACAACTGGGGCCGTGACCGCCTCGGCGACCAAGGCATCATCGAGCACGACGTGACGAAGACCATCAACCTGCCCGGCGAAGGCAAGTGCATCTATGACATCCGCTTCGTCTATTCCGACGACAGCACCTTCGAGAAGCGCAAGGTGGACCTCTGCCACGACCCGGTGTCGCTGCGTGTGAACTAACATAAACTGCTATGATGCAGTGGTGGGTTGCAATTCCGGCGCCCGAAACCGGTACGCCCGCTGCGCGCCGCTCACCGTCCGGGTGATCGCGGCGGCGGACCGCGGCGCCGAGCCGGCACCGGGCGCGCGCTACGTGCTGACGGGCGGCGTAACCGAGGAGGGAGCGCGGCCGCGCGTCATGGCGCAGCTGACGGATGCTGTATCCCGCGAGCAGGTCTGGGCCCGGCGCTACGGCGATGACGGCGGCGACGCGGTCGCCACCCGGCGGTCGCACATCGCCGAAAGCATCGCCTACGCGCTCGCGGGCTCGGAAGGCATCGTGATCAACGAGGAAGGCCGGCGTGCCTGGCGCAAGCCCTCGTCCGAGCTGAGCGAATACGACTACTACACGCGCGGCCAAGCGCTGCGCTTCCGGCGCGCCCGCGAAGACTACGCCCTGCTGAGGGAGACGTGGCGGGAAGGCCTGGCGCGGTTCCCTGGCTCCGCGCTGCTCAGGACAGCCCTTGCCCTCAGCTACATGAACGAGGTGGAGGTGCTTCTGAGCCAAGATCCGAAGGCGGACGTGCGGCGTGCCTGGGACCTTGCCGCCGAAGCCGAGCACGCCGCGAGCCTATCGCCTTTCGTTTCGATGCTGCACAGCTGGCTGATGGCGGCTCTGTGCCAGTGGCACGGGGAGGACTTCGACCGCTCCATCGCCCTTGCCAGGCTGACGGTTCGGATGGCTCCCTACCACGTGCGCGCGCGGTCGCACCTGTCCTTCTACCTCGCCAATGCTGGTCGGCTCGAACAAGCGATCGAATGGGCAAGGTGGGCGATCCGCCACAACCAGCGCCACGGCTTCGGATGCAGCCTCGCCTGGGCCTACTACCTGGCCGGCCGGCATGAGGAGGCGGCCGCCACGCTCGCGGAGGTCGGCACGGAATACCTGCCGCAGCTCGCGGCCGTTTACGTCCGCCTGGGCCGCATCGCCGAGGCGCGCGCAGCGATCACGTCCTGGCTGAAGTCGTTCCCGAACGTCTCGATTGCCCGGTTGGCATTGGAGCCCATCAGGCAGCCTTGGAAGCAGGAATGGCTCGCCGATCTACGCGCCGCGGGACTGCCAGAGAGCTAGTCTTTGAGGGTGGGACCCTCGCCCGTCAATCCTCGTCCTCCACCGTCCGCCGGGTCAAGACCTCGCGCTTGCCGACGTGGTTGGCGGGGCTCACGATGCCTTCCTTCTCCATCTGCTCGATCAGCTTCGCAGCGCGGTTGTAGCCGATGTTGAGGTGGCGCTGGATGAAGCTGGTTGAGGCCTTGCCCTCACGCGAGACGAGCGCCACGGCCTGGTCGAACAGGCCCTTCTCGCCGTCGCCTGCCGCCGCGATGCCGCTGAGCGCCGGGTTGGCGCCGTCGTCGGCGGACTCATCCGCCTCGGTGACCTCCTCGATGTAGAAAGGCTCTCCTTGGGCACGCAGGAAGGCCACGATCTCCTCGACCTCGCGATCCTCCACGAACGGGCCGTGGACGCGCCCGATCCGGCCGCCGCCTTGCATGTAGAGCAGGTCGCCCTGGCCGAGGAGCTGCTCCGCGCCTTGCTCGCCCAGGATCGTGCGGCTGTCGAACTTGCTGATCACCTGGAAGGAGATGCGCGTCGGAAAGTTGGCCTTGATCGTGCCGGTGATGACATCGACGCTCGGCCGCTGCGTCGCCATGATGACGTGGATGCCAGCCGCCCGCGCCATCTGCGCGAGGCGCTGCACCGTGACCTCGATCTCTTTGCCGGCCACCATCATCAGGTCCGCCATCTCGTCGA
This sequence comes from uncultured Alphaproteobacteria bacterium, assembly GCA_963839135.1. Classification (GTDB taxonomy): domain Bacteria; phylum Pseudomonadota; class Alphaproteobacteria; order Acetobacterales; family Acetobacteraceae; genus CAWKEH01. The sequence continues at coordinate 42,263 of CAWIUA010000001.1, read as the reverse complement.
TGACGACCACGATGAAGGGCAGCGTCTCGAGCGGCAGCTTCTGCTCCTCGAAGGTGGGCTTGCCCGTCTCCGCGTCGAACCCGGTCTGCACCCGGCGCGTGACCACCTCGCCCTTCGCCCGTGCCTCCGCGACGCGCTCGTTGTAACCGCCGATGTTGCGCACGCCGAGCTGGCTCATGGCGCGGTAGCGCTTCTCCATCTGGCGCACGGTCCACTTGAGCGCCGTGACCGCCTTGGCCGGCTCCGTGACCACGGGGGCGAGCAGGTGCGGGATGCCCTCGTAGACCGACAGCTCCAGCATCTTCGGGTCGATCATGATGAGCCGGCACTGGTCGGGCGAGAGCCGGTAGAGCAGGCTCAGGATCATGGCGTTGATGCCGACCGACTTGCCCGAACCTGTCGTGCCGGCGATGAGCAGGTGCGGCATCCGGGAAAGGTCGGCGACGATCGGGCGGCCCTCGATGGTCTTGCCGAGGGCGAGGGCGAGCCGCGAGGGATTCTTCTGGTAATCCTCCGAGCCGAGCAGCTCGGAGAGGAACACCGTCTCCCGCGTCGCGTTCGGCACCTCGATGCCGATGACGTTGCGCCCCGGCACCGTCGCGATGCGCACGGCGGTGACGGACAGGCTGCGGGCCACGTCGTCGGCAAGACCGATCACGCGGGCGCTGCGGATGCCGGGTGCGGGTTCCAGCTCGTAGAGGGTGACGACCGGGCCGGGGCGGATGTCGCGGATCGTTCCCTGCACGCCGTAATCGGCAAGTACGCCTTCGAGCAGCCGCGCGTTCGCTTGCAGCGCCTCCTCGCTCGGCCGCCCTGCGCTGGCGCGGCCAGAGAGTGCAAGGTTGGGGGCGGTCCGCAGCAGCGACAGCGGCGGGAATTGCCAGCCGCCTTCGAGCGGCAGGACCGGCTGCGGGGTCGGAACAACCGGCTTGCGCGGGGGCGGGGTGGGGATGGCGCGAGGCGATGGAGAGGACTCGGCCTTGGGCGCCGGGAGCGGCTCCGCCCGCGACTCCGGCGCGGCGGGAACGACCGGCTCGGGCCGCGGCTCGTAGAGAGGGCTCGGCGGCTCGCGGTGCGCTGGGCGCAGCAGTGCGGCGAGCCGGGCGCCGCGGCCGCCGAGACGCCGGGCGAGGCCGGCGGCGGTTCGCCCGTGCCGGACGCCGAGCCGTGCCGCACCCATGGCGCCCAACGTCGCGCTCCGGCCAGCCACCCGATAGTCGCGCCCTTGCAGCCCTAGCGCCAACAGGATGAGCAGCGCGGCGAGCACGGCAAGCAGCCCCCAAGCGACCGTGCTCCCGATCGGCCCAAGCACCGTCCGCCCGGCGGTGAGCAGCCAGTCCCCGAGGAGCGTGCCGGCAACGCCGGCCGGGCCCGACGCCGTAGGCCATGACGCGAGGCGCGACAGCAACGGCGCGCCGAGATGCTGCGCCCAGGGCGTCATCTGCCCTGCCGCCAGCAGCGCCGAGAACGGCGCGAGCGCGGCGCCGACGACGGGGAGGGCTAGCAGCAGCGCCACGAGCCGCACCGCCGGCCCGCCGACGCCACGGCCCGAGGCCGCGCGCCAAGCCCAGGCCACCATCGCGAGAACGGGCAGGATGGCCGCAACGCCGAAGCTCTGCAGCAGCACGTCTGCAACGACGGCCCCGAGCGGCCCGGCAAGGTTCGTCGCCGGCCGCGAGGTCGCGGTGTCGAGCGAGGGGTCGTGCGGGTTGTAGGTGGCGAGCGCCACGAGCAGCACGGCGGCGCCGAGGGCCAGCGCAAGCGCTGCGATCTGCCCGAGGCGCTGCCGGAAGAGCTTGCGTATCTCGGGGGAGACGAGGTGTCTGCTGGGCTGCCGGCTGGATTGGGCGCTCGCGGCCATGAAGTGTTCCTGGGCGATTCGGTCGGCCCAGGATAACCGCTACGTGAGGGACTTAGAAGCCCAAGATCACGTCCGCTGGCAGCGTGAACTGCCCGTCGCGGTCGTCGCCGTAGAGATGAGTGCCGTTCAGCGCCCGGTCGTAGCGCAGCGCGGGGCGGATCGCGAGCGTGCTCACGCCCTTGGGCCGGCCCGGCGGCGTGTGACACCTCAGCTTTCGAGAGGCCCTCCTGCGACGCAGCATTTGGCAGCGATTTCCAGAGCGCGAATCCGCCGCGCTCCCGACGCAACCTCACTGCCCGGGAATCTGCCCCGGTCACCCGCCGTCTTCTCGTGAGCTACCCGACGAACCGCTGTTCTGGTGCGGCGATTTACTCCCGGCGCAGGATGCCGTCGTTCACGAGGCCGGCGAGGCCGTGCGCCTGGAAGTCGCGGCGCAGCGCGGCTTCGTCGTAGTCCTGCCGTACCCAGTCGAGGAACGGCGTCCGGCCCTCGGCTTCGACCATGAAGCGAAGGAGGAAGGCATCGAGCACGCCGGCTCTGAACCGTTTCAGATGGCCGAAGCGGAACGACAAATGGCGCGACGCCTCTTGCACGCTGCCGCCGTTGAGCAGGATGAACACGCCGGCGGCGAGGCCGGTGCGGTCCGCACCGGACTTGCAATGGATCAGCGCCGGGACCTGCATCGTCCGGAAAACCTCGGCGAGTCTCACGATGTCCGAGCGGGTGGGCGCGCGACGCCCCCGCAGCGGCATGTCGATGAGAGTGAGCCCGAGCCGAGCCACAGCTTCGCGGGTCAGCGCGTCCGACCCGTTCCTTACTTGCGGGCCGCGCAGGCTGATAAGCGTCTTCAAACCATGCCGCCGGCTCATCGCGGCCAGTCGGCCGGGCGTAGGATGATTGCAGCGGTAGAGCACGCCCGGCCGGACCACTGCCCAATTGTCCCAGACCAAGCGGAACACAGCGTGGTCGGCGAAGAGCGCGTCCAACCAGGCACTACGCCGGCCGCTCGGGGTGGAAAGGGTGAAGCTCGAGTCCACGGGCGCTACCTGAGGCCTTTCATGGCGAGGCTGCCAAGGCGTTGCCTCTGTGAGGTAGATTGAAGAAGACTGGAAATGACTACATTCCCGGTTTGAGTGCAAGATCGCCCGGCTAGCGGTGGACTGCAACGCGCCGCGCCCCGGGGCGAGAACCGCAGGCAGCCACGGCAGAGCAGGCGCTAACGATTCAGAAGACCGTTCTTCCTCATATAACGCGCCAGCAGGAACAAGCCTGTGAAAACAACGAACGCGATCCCAAGACCGACCCACTCACCCGTCTGGCCAAGACCACGGGAAAGCCATGCCCTGTAACCAAGCACGAGGAGACCGACAGCCATCCAAGCGTAAGTGCTTGAATAAGTCTTCGAGACTGCCAAACGGCAGTTCAGCGAGGTACACCGCAGTGTCGATCGCAACCCCTTGAAGGTGGGCCACCAACGAGGTACTTGCTCACAATATGATCGATATCCTTGCCCGAATTGACGGAGAAGAAAAGCCTCTTCAGCGACAATGATCGCACTGTAGGCGGTAATGAAAAAAATCCCTGCGAAAACGAAAGCCAAGACGTTGTTGAATACTATCAGTAGGCCAGTTAATATCAGGAGATTACCAACGTAGATTGGATTGCGGCAGTGCGCGAAGCAGCCATCCGTCTCTAGTCTATCAGCATACACGCGCTTGTTCAACCCACCGCGCTTTATCTGGGTTGTCCCAAGAACCGCGACATGCAGCGCCTGTCCGAATCCGGCGACCAGCAGCCCCATCAAATCGAAGACTAACTCCCAATAACCGCTCAGGTATACCCGGGGCCTCAAGCCTAAAAACAGCACTACGAGAATGATCGGGAACATCGCATTGCGATATCGGAATATGAACTGCCCGAGGGGAAGTAAGAAGGTTAATCGAAGCGAACTGGTCTCGTCGCGGGCATATGGTGGGCGTTCGACACGAGCGTCATCCATATCCCCACCTCGCCTTGCTCCCCGATACAGCTTCCCCTGAAGGGCCGGATCGCTTCAGGTGTTGTCAATCTTCTCGCCAATCACCGTGCTCCCCGATCTATCGATGCCCGATCTGTCGCTGATTGAGGGCGGCGCAAGGGTCCTTTACGGAAGCGGCTGGGTACGGATGATCGGCGCTTGTCGGAGGCCCACAATCTTTGGATGCCGGTGCAGACTTTCCGGACCATTTCCAACTTAGTCAAGGGGAAGAATCGCTGATTGGGGTCGCGTGAGCTATGCAAATCTGGCGGACTGTCACTGGGACCTCGGCTTTTCGTATCGGAAATGGGCAGCGAGACCGACCTCGGAGCGAGCGCCGGGCGGGTGCCCTATCGGCAGGATTCAAGCAGACCGCGTGTAGGGGACCATAAAGGCTTCGCGGTGTCGTGGGATCGTCGCGACCGAGCGCGATGATCGGCCCCAAGCTGCCCTGGTGACGCGATCGCTGGAGCAGCCCGGACCGGCGACAGACCCAACCTCGCCCGCTGCGGATGGAAGCGGCGGGTGCGTAAAGCGTCTGATCGCGGTTACGGCTAACGCGCCCTCTGCCGGACGGGAGGCTTGGGTGCAGTGCGCGTCGCCAGGCCGTGCTTCGGTTTGCTGGCCGGCAAGATCCGGCCCCAGGATGTACAGTCCCCGGGGCCGGGCAGGGTCAGAAGACCTGTTCGCCGTGTAGCGCCAGGTCGAGGCCCTCGCGCTCCTCGTCCGCGGTCACCCGCAGGCCGACGAACACGTCCACGATCTTGAGCAGGATGAGGGTCATCACGCCGCTATAGACGAGCGTCGTGGCGACCGCGATGCACTGCACCTCGAACTGATGGATGCCGCCGATGTTGATGCCTTGCGGATGGTCCGACGTGGCGGTGAGCGGCCCGTAGGCGAACACTCCGGTGAGCAGCGCCCCAATGATGCCGCCGATGCCGTGCACCCCGAAGGCATCCAGGCTGTCGTCGTAGCCGAGCGCGTGCTTGAGAGCGGTCGCCGCCCAGAAGCACCCGACGCCGGCGACGATGCCGATGATGAGCGCCGGCCCTGGGAGCACGAAGCCGCTCGCCGGCGTGATCGCGACCAGGCCGGCCACCGCGCCCGAGACCGCGCCGAGCACGCTAGGCTTGCCCTTCGTGATCCACTCGGCGAAGGCCCAGGCCAGCGCTGCTGCCGCCGTGGCGATCTGCGTCACCGTCATCGCCATGCCGGCGCGGCCGCCCGCGCTCGTGGCTGAGCCGGCGTTGAACCCGAACCAGCCGACCCAGAGCAGGCTCGCGCCGATCACCGCGTAGGCCAGGTTGAAGGGCGCGAAGTTGTCGTGCCCGTAGCCGACGCGCTTGCCCAGGACGAGCGCACACATCAGCCCGGCGATGCCGGCGTTGATGTGAACCACCGTGCCGCCGGCGAAGTCGGCGACGCCTAGCGCGTTGATCCAGCCCTGCGGCGCCCAGACCCAGTGCGCGATCGGCGAATAGACGATCACCGACCACAGACCCATGAACACCATCATCGCCGAGAACTTCATGCGATCGGCGAACGCGCCCGCGATCAGCGCCGGGGTGATGATCGCGAACGTCATCTGGAACATCATATAGACGGTTTCGGGAATGGTCTGCGGGCTCGCGCCGTCAGTGCCTGCCCCGAGAATGAACGCCTTGTCCCAGTTATCACCCATGCCGTTCAGGAACAGGCGCGAGAGGCCGCCCACGTAAGGGGCGAGCTGGTCGCTCGGCCCGTTGGTGAAGGCGAGGCTGTAGCCGATCACGAACCAGAGCACGGTCACGAGGCAGCAGATCGTGAAACTCTGCATCATAGTAGCGAGTATGTTCTTTTTACGCACCATGCCGGCGTAGAAGAGCGCCAGGCCGGGAACCGTCATCAGCAGCACGAGGGCCGTGCTGCTGAGCATCCAGGCGGTGTCGCCGCTGTCGAGCTTGGGCGGTGCCGCGGGGGCCGGCGACGCTGCAGCCGCCGGGGCGGCCGCGTTCGGGGGAGTCGGAGTCGGGGCTGTTGCTACCGGATCCGAGGCTGCCGGTGCTGCCGGCGCGGCTGCCGGCGGTGTCGCGGGCGCCGTTGCCGCCGCGCCCGGCGCCGCGCCCGCGGTCGTGTTCTGCGCGAAGGCAGGAGCGAAGGCGAGCAGAGCCCATAGAAACATGGGCAGGAGCGCGGGCCGGAGCGCCGCGAGCAAGCGTGACATCTGTGTTGGTCCCCCTCTCACAGCGCTGCGACGTCGAGCTCGCCCGTGCGGATCCGCAGGGCACGATCGATGTCGAGAACGAAGATCTTCCCGTCGCCGATCTTGCCGGTCTGCGCGGACCGCATGATCGCCTCGACGACTTGGTCAGCCAGCTCGGCCGCCACCGCGACCTCGATCTTCACCTTCGGCAGGAAGTTCACCTGATACTCCGCGCCTCGATAGATCTCGGTCTGCCCCTTCTGTCGGCCGAATCCCTTCACCTCGCTCACCGTGAGCCCCTGGACGCCAAGCGGCGTCAGTGCCTCGCGCACGTCGTCGAGCTTGAAGGGCTTGATGATGGCCATGATCAGCTTCATCGCCGCTTCCTCTTCCCCAATGCAGGGCCGCGCCCCACATCCGGGAGGCCGTGCCGCACACCCCCTTCAAGAACCGTGCCGCACGGTGCCGTGAGCTATCCATCCCCTTCCGCAACCGTTGTGCTCACGCCTTGGGCACAGGCGCAGCGTTCGCGTTGCCCGCTCGCCACGGTGAGATGCACAGAGAAGAGGCAGAATAGGTGAGCAACCAGGTTGAGGTCTGCGTTGTCGGCGCCGGGCCGGTCGGCGCGACGCTCGCACTCCGGCTCGCGCACGCAGGCGTATCCGTGGCGGTGGTCGATGCTGCGCCGCTGCCTCCCATGGAGAATCCCGATTTCGATGGCCGCGCCTACGCTATCGCCGCCGGATCGCGATCCCTGTTGCAGGGAGCCAGCATTTGGGACGCGCTGCCCATCCCGCCCTGCCCGATCCTGGACATCCGCGTGTCCGACGGCGCCGTCGGGCGCCGGGCGTCGCCGCTGCACCTGCATTTCAGTTATCTTGAGGCAAGGAGGGGGGGCGAGGCGGAAAGCGGCGCGTTCGGCTGGATGGTGGAGGCGCGGTCCCTGCGCGTCGCGCTCAACGCACGCCTCGCCGCGGAGCCGGCCGCGCAGGTCTTCGCCCCGGCTCGCGCCACAGTCACCCGTGACGGGGGCGCGGTTCGCGTACAGGTCGAGGGCGGGCCGGAGCTGGCGTGCCGCCTGGTGGTCGCGGCCGAGGGACGGGAATCGCCGCTGCGCCGGGCGGCGGGGATCGGCGTGACGCGCGTCCCTTACAAGCAGCGCGGGCTGGTCTGCGCCGTCGCGCACGAGCGGCCGCACCGCGGCGTGGCGCTGGAGCATTTCCTGCCCGGCGGCCCATTCGCTCAGCTTCCCCTAGGCGGGACTTCGGGCGCGCCGAACGCGTCCGCTATCGTCTGGACGGACCGCGCCGGCCTCGCCGAGCGCCTCTACGCACTGCCGCCGGAGCCGTTCGCCCGCGAGATCGCCCGGCGCCTCGGCGACCATCTCGGCGCTGTGCGTCCCATCGGCCGGCGCTGGCTTTACCCGCTCGGGGCGATGCACGCGGAGCGATACGTGGACCAGCGCCTGGCCCTCGTGGGCGACGCGGCGCACGCCATCCACCCCATCGCGGGCCAGGGCCTCAACCTCGGCTTCCGCGACGCCATCGCGCTCGCGGACCGGGTGCTGGAGACGCTGGAGCACGGGGGCGACCCAGGCAGCCCCGCTATGCTTGCGGCCTACCAACGTGCGCGGCGCCCGGACAGCCTCGCCATGCTCGCCGCGACCGACGCGCTCGACCGCCTGTTCAGCACGAACAACCCGGCGCTGCGCCTCGCCCGCGACGTGGGCATCGCGGCCGTGGACCGCGCGCCGGGCCTTAAGCGCTTCTTCATGCGCCGGGCGATGGGGTTATGACGGCCCATCGCTCGGCAAGGGTTCAGAGAACCGCCTTGAGGCGGTCGGCCCCCGGGTTGTGAGCGGCGCCCGCGAGGATCTCGGTCGCCGTCATGTTCTGGCCGGAGAATCCGTAATAGGCCTCGTCGAGGGTGGCGTCCTGCGAGAAGCCCTGCACGCCGAGCGAGCCGCCGGCGAATAGGCCTTGGGAATCCGTCCAGAGCACAACGTCCTGGCTCCCGATCGCGGCAGCGCCGGACGCGTTGTATTGCGCCACGGTGAGGTTCGCCGACGCGCCGACCGTCACGTTGCTGCTATGCAGGAAGGCGTCCAGCGCCCGATCCGTCATGAGCAGCAGCACGATCGTGGATTCCCGCACGCCGATCTGCGGGCCGAGAGACCCGCTCGACACTGTGTAGAAGGCAGGACCGCTCCAGCCATGGGCGGTGCGTTGCAGCAGCACCGCATGACCGCCGGCGCCGCCGACCAGGGCCGCGATCTTGAGCGAGCGTGGCACGATGACCACCGCCTTCGCCCGTTGCAGGAGGCCGGAGCTGGCGAAGCTGGTCGATGCCCGCATCTGTTGGATCGCCGCGACAGCCCCGTCCACGACCGCCTGCGCCTCGTTGTCACCCGCCGCCGGCGACGAGGGCGCGCAGCCCGCCAGGCCGATGCCCAGCCCAAGCAGCCCCATGACCACCAGCCTTCTCGATCCCTTCACAATACATCTCCTGACTGACCAGACGGCGCAACGTTGACGGGAGCCGAAGGTTTAACGTCGATTGATGATGGCGTGGGCAACCCCACCCGTGCCGCGCCGTAGAGGGCGGCGACACAGCTCGGAGCTCTCGCCATGCGCCTCCCCTTGATCGCTCCCGCGGACCTGACGGATGAGCAGCGCCCGCTCTACGACGACATGCGCGCCGGGATCGAGCGCGGGTTCCGCGGCTTCGCCACGCAGCGGGATGACGGCGCTCTGATGGGACCGTGGAATCCTTGGCTGCACGAGCCGACGATCGGCCGCGCCGTCTGGGAACTGACGAAAGCACTATCCGCGAAGGCGACGCTGCCAGACCCCTGCCGCCAAGTCGCTATCCTGGTGACGGGAGCGCATTTCCACGCCGGGTATGAGATCTACGCCCACGTGGCTGTCGCGCAGAAGGACGGGTTGTCGGACGCGACCATTGCCACGATCGTCGCCGGGCAGCGTCCCGCCGACCTGCCGCGGGACCAGGCCATCGCCTATGATACCGCCGCGGCGCTGTGCAGCGGCGGCGTGCTGCCGACGCTGAGCTACGAGCTTGCGGAGAAGGCGTTCGGCACGCATGGCGTGGCCGAGCTGATCTACCTGGTCGGCCTCTACTGCATGGTTTCCGTGACCCTGAACGGCTTCGACGTCCCTGTGCCCGAGCGGGGCGGCGAGGGCTGAGCCGCAGCACCGCTACGACGCGTCCGGCCAGGAGAACCGGATGTTTCCGTCGCGCAGGCCAGCCAGGACCACGTCGATCCCGCCTGATTTGACCATCCACTCGAGCCGGTGGTCGCGATACTCTCGCCGCCGCCCGCCCGTGGTGTAGAGGTCGGCCGCCTCCGCCATGCACGCCGCCGCGGCATCGAACTCGGCGAACGTCGCGGCGACGGACGGCCGCTCGCGTATGCGCTCGTGCCAGCGGGCGAGCGGGCTGCCGGGCGGCGGCCCCAGGCCGTAGTGGACGGAGCGGTTGACCATGGGTGCCGCTGCCGCGTCCGCCCAGCCGAAGGCCGCGCCCCCAAACCAGGCCGCCTCGCCCAACCGCCCGGCGAGCCACTCCTGAAGCGCCCTCGTCTGCCGCGCCGCCTGCACCCGCAGCGCGATCTTCACCTTCTGGGCGTATGACGAGAGCGAGTGCTCGTAGAGCAGCATGGATACCTCGCAACGACGCGGTTATGGACTCAGCCGATCCTGCGCAACGTGTCCAGCATCACCGAGCCGTTCTGGCTCGTGAACGCGAGCGACGGTCCCTGGCTGTCACCCTGCGACACGCCGCTGATGCGATGATCGCCGCTATCATAGGCAGTCACGTGCCCGTCTCTCTCGACCAGAAGGCGACGCGCGTCCGGGAAGAAGGCGTATCGCACCCCGCCCTGCGCTCCGCTCGATGACGGCTGGCCGAGGTCGCTGGGCCACCACGCCTCGCCGGCGGACAAGGGTTCCATCGGCTTCAAAGGCTTTATCGGCTCCATCGACCACGTCTCCGAGATTGGGCGCCGCGGCGCCCTACGCTGCCCGGAGGATCAGGTCGAGCGAAAGGATGGACACCACCAACTGGTATGATAGACTAACTGCATGACTACGTGGCAACTGACGTGAGTGAAACCATCCAGCGCCGCAGGCTGTACCAGGAGGTGGCCGACCGGCTGCAGAGCCTCATCCTTTCGGGTGCGCTTCAGGTAGGCGATCCGCTTCCGTCGGAACGCAGCTTGATGGAACGCTACGGCGTCGGGCGCCCGGCGGTGCGCGAGGCGATGCTCATGCTGGAACGCGCCGGCCTGATCACCACGAGCGGCGGCGAGCGGGCCCGCGTCGCCCGGCCGACCGCGGCGGGCATGGTCGCGGGACTCGACGCGTCCGTGCGTCACTGGCTCGGAGATCCGGACGGCATCCGCGCCCTGCAAGGTGCCCGGGAGCTGCTCGAAGCAGCACTGGCGCGCCAGGCTGCCGAGGAGGCCGACGAGGAGGACATCGCGACGCTTCGCCACGCCCTGGCCGAGAACGAGGCGGCTCGCGGCGACCTCGCCCGCTTCGAGCGGACGGACGTCGCTTTCCACTACGTATTCGCGCAGATCCCGCGCAACCCGATCTTTACCGCCTTGCACCAGGCCATGGTCGGCTGGCTGACCGAGCAGCGCAGCGTGACGCTGCGCGAGCCGGGTGCCGAGGCCCTGGCCGCCGAGAGCCACCGCCGCATCTTCGAGGCGGTCGTCGCCCGCGACCCCGACCGCGCCGAGCGGGAGATGCGGGCGCACCTGCAGGAGGTGGCCCGAACTTACTGGCGGACCAAGGGACGGAAGGGCGCGGCCTGATGGACGGGTTCGTCATTCTCGCGGAGTTCGATCTCCGCCCGGGCGCGATAACGGAATTCCTCCGCCACGTCGGCGACAACGCCGGCGCCTCGGTGCGCGACGAGCCAGGCTGCCGGCGCTTCGACGTGCTCGTTCCCGAGGGCGAGACCACGGACGGCGCGCCGCGCATCGTCCTCTACGAGATCTATGACAGCCCAGCGGCTTTCGACGCGCACCTGCGCACGCCGCATTTCCGAGCGTTCGATGAAGCAACCAAGGCTCTGGTCAGCGGCCGATCGGTCCGCCGGCTCGGGTTGAGTGAGCATGCCAAGCGCGGCTGAGAGGAAGGATGTGATGCGGGACAACCCGGTGAAGCAACACCTGACCCAAGGCGGCCACGCCTTCGGCGCCATGACCTTCGAGTTCTTCTCGCCCGGGATGCCGCAGATCATCCGCGCGGCCGGGGCGGAGTTCGTGATCTTCGATATGGAGCACAGCGGCGCCGGGATCGAGACGATCAAGGCCCAGCTCGCCGCCTGCCGCGGCATCGGCATCGTGCCGGGCGTGCGCGTGCCCGCGACGCAGTATCACTTCATCGCACGCTGCCTCGACGCTGGCGCCATGAGCGTCATGGTGCCGATGGTGGAGTCGGCGGCGCAGGCGCGGGACATCGTGAGCTTCACCCGCTATCCGCCCCAAGGCGTGCGCGGCGCGGCGTTCGGCGTGGCGCACGACGACTACGAGGCCGGTCCCGTCGCCGACAAGATCGCGACGGCGCGCGCCCGCACCCAGGTGATCGCCCAGATCGAGACCGCGCGCGGCGCCGAGGCAGCGGACGAGATCGCGGCCGTGGACGGGGTAGATGTGCTCTGGCTTGGCCATTTCGACCTGACCAGCTTCATGGGAATCCCGGCCCAGTTCGAGCATCCGCGCTACCTGGAGGCGGTGCGCGGCATCGTCGCCGCAGCCGAGCGCCACGGCAAGGTCGCGGGTTTCATGGCGACGGACGAGACCTGGGCGCGCGACTACATCCGTCACGGCTTCCGCATGATGGCGTACGGGCTGGACAGCCTGCTGTATCAGCGGGCGCTGTCCCAGGGACTGGGCGCCATGCGGGACGCCGCGGCCGATGCGCCCCGAGCAGGCACGCCGGCTTCGAAGGAGCACGCGCGCGTGGGCGCTTGAGACACAGCCTACTCAGCTGAGCAAGGCCCGCCAGAGGCCGATAAAGGGGGACACGTCCATGAGCGAAGAGCACCGGCCATTAACCGACCCGCAGCTTGCTGCCGAGCTGGATGCCTGGTTGCGGGGCGATCGGTCGCGTCGCGCTGCCCTGCGGGACCTGCTCGTAGCCGGCGGCTACGCCGCGGCCTTCGGCGCCTGGGCCGGAAGCGCGCGGGCGGCGACGAGCCACACCCTGCCGCCGCGGACGCGCGACGCGCTGCTCCAGCTCGCGGACGCCGAACTAGCCTCTCCCGACACCCCGCTGGGCAAGGTTCAGGCCGACGCGGTGCGCGCCTCCACGGAAGGGCCGAAGGACGGCTCCGCCTTCCGCGCCGCCGACGCGGCCAAGCGGTTCAAGGGTGTCGCGCTCGGCATGACCTACAAGTCCGGCCTGCAGGCGCTGGAGCCGCGCAACTTCTCCGGCCCGCTGTGGCAACAGCTCACGGGCGTGGGCTACAACGTGATCGAGCTGTCCCACCCCGACCAGTATTCCAAGCCGATCGCCGAGCACATCGCGCAGAGCGGCGCATACGACATCCTTGAGATCGAGCCGGCCTGGATCCCGTCGCTCGCGGACGGCGGCGTGATCGCGCCGATCGACGACTACGCCAACAAATACTATGAACAAGGCGGACCTGGAGGACTATCACCCGCTCTACAAGGACTTGCCGACCTACAAGGGCAAGCGCTGGGGCTTCTTCGACGACGGCGACCAGTTCGCCCTCTACTACCGGCGCGACGTGTTCGAGGACCCGAAGCTGCGTCAAGCCTACCAGGCCAAGTTCAAGCGCGACCTGGCCGTGCCCAGGACGTGGGACGAGTATGCCGAGACCGCGCAGTTCATCACCGACCAGATGGCGCCCAAGCTCTACGGCGCCGTGCATTTCCGCAAGGCGGGCAGCCCAGGCAACCAGTTCGCCTTCCTGCAGGAGTTCCGCGCCAACGGCGGCGTGTTCTTCGACGACAAGACCATGCGCGCCCAGCTCGCGACCCCAGCGGGCGTCACCACGCTCCGGCAGATGGTGGCCGCCAACAAGGCGTCCGTCCCCGGCAACGACGACCTCGACGCGGTCGCGGCCTGGGTCGCGTGGCTGCAGGGCAAGGCCGCCATGCTCTACTCCTGGCCGCCCACGGGGCGCATGAGCGAGAACTACTCGCAGCGGGCCAAGGCCGTGAACTTCGTGCCGCATTCCGACGTCGCCGGTAAGGTCGGCTACGCTGTCGATGCCCGGCGGCCACGGCGAGATGGCGTCCGGCTACGTGAAGGCACTGGCCGCAGATTCCGAGCACGCGGAGGCGGCCTACCTGTTCATGCAGTGGGTCACGAGCCCGCCGGTCTCCCTTGTCCGCGTCATGCTGCCCTACACGTTGCGCGATCCGTATCGCTTGTCCCACTACAGCTCGCCACAGTATCGCGCGCTATGGCCCGCGGCGAAGGACTACCTCGTCACCCTGTCCAACGCCGCGAACGGCGGCGTGGTGGACATCGTTATGCCCGGCTCGCAGGACTACGCGCTCAGCCTGGACCAGATGTGTACTCGGTCTGGGCCGGCGCCGACCCGCAGGCCGCGCTCCAGAAGGCCGCGGCCGAGTGGGACGCGATCACTGACAAGATCGGAGTCGATGCGCAGCGGGCGGCCTATGAGCAGTTCAAGAAGCTGCCGGGTTGCTACGCGGACCACACGGTCGAGGCCCTCGGCCGCGCCGTTCACATGACCTGAGCGCGTCGGCTGGATGGTCCGGCGCGGATACGGATCCACGGCCTCGCTGGTGCCCGTGCCGGGCGCCGGCGCCGCCATGGCGACGCGGGACGGGTTCGCCCGGCCGTCGGCGCTGTCCGCGTGGGCGGAGCGCCACGTCGGATGGCTGCTGGCCGCACCCGCCGTGCTGCTGATCCTGGCGCTCACGCTCTACCCGCTGGGCTACTCGCTCTGGGTGTCGTTCGTGAACTACGACTTCCTGGTGCCGGGCCACGCCTTCGTGGGATTCCGGAACTTCACCCAGGTCATCGCCGACCCCATCGCGCGCAGCCGCGCTGCTCACCACGGTCGTGCTCTCGGTGGCGGACGTAGCCATCGAGTTCGCGCTCGGCCTCGGCCTTGCGCTGCTCCTAGAGCGTCCGCTCGCCGGGCGGGGCCTCGTGACGTCGGTGCTGATCATCCCGCTGTTCATCAGCCCGGTGATCGTCGGCCAGTTCTGGGCGCTGCTGCTGCAACGCCCGTTCGGGCCGGTGGACTACCTGCTTAGCCAGCTCCTCGGCCACCCCGTGACCATCAACTGGCTCAGCGAGTTTCCCTGGAACTTCGTGGCGCTCATCCTCGCCGACGTGTGGCAGTGGACGCCGTTCATGTTCGTCATCCTGCTCGCCGGGCTGACGGCGCTCCCAGCCGAGCCGTATGAGGCGGCGCTGATCGACGGCGTGAACGGCTGGCAGGCGTTTCGCTACATCACGCTGCCCCAGCTCGTCCCCATGATCCTGCTCGCCATCACGTTCCGGCTGCTGGACGCGGTCAAGCTGTTCGACATCATCTTCATGATGACTGGGGGCGGACCCGGCACAAGCACCTACACGGCATCCTTCTTCCTCTATGAGATGGGCTTCCAGCACTTCCACCTCTCGGAGGCGACGGCGGGAAGCTGGATTTTCCTGATCCTCACGGCGGCAGCGATCAGCATGCTGGTGCGCCGGCTGCTCCGCGCGGGAGAGACGGTTTGATCGCGACCCGGCATCGCTGGCACCGCCGCGCGTGGCGCCTCGCTCGGCTGATCGGCGTCGCCCTAGCGGTCCTGTTCGTCGTGGCACCGCTGTACTGGGTGGCGATCACGTCAATCAAGCCGGCCGACGACTATCTTGCCGTGCCGCCGGTCTGGTTCCCCGCCCACCCGACCCTCGTCCACTACGAGGCCGCGCTGTTCGCCTATCGCGGCCTCGCTGGCCTGGTGAACAGCCTGATCGTCGCGACCGGCGCCACCCTGCTCTCGGTGCTGCTGGGCACGCCGCTCGGCTACAGCCTGGCGCGATTCAATCTCGGGGGCGGGCAGCTTGCGATGTGGGTGCTCTCCCAACGCTTTCTGCCGCCGATCGCGGTGGCGCTGCCCCTTTTCCTGCTCTACCGCTCCTACGGTCTCTACGACACGCAGCTCGGCCTCGTGCTCGCCTACACGATGATGACGCTGCCGCTCACGGCCTGGATGATGCTCGCTTACTTCCGGCAGCTCCCCCGCGAGCTGGAGGAAGCGGCGCGTGTTGACGGGTGCGGCTGGTGGCAGGTGTTCGTCCGCATCGCGGTGCCGCTCGCGGTGCCGGGGATCGCCTCGGCCGCGGTATTCGCCTTCATCGCAGTATGGACCGAGTTCTTCTTCGCGCTGATCCTCACCAGCCGCCACGCCTTCACGCTGCCAACCGTTTTCCGGTCCTTCATCGGTTTCCAAGGCGCGCAATACGGCGAGTCTAGCGCGCTCGCAATCACCTCGCTCGTCCCCTCCATCGTGCTCGGCATGTTGGTGCAGCGGCACCTCGTGCGCGGGCTGACGCTCGGGGCGGTGCGCGGCTAGAGAGGGGGAGAGAGACCATGGGCGCCTTCCGCGTGGCGATAGACGGGGCCTTCGTCAAGCCGGACGGGACACCCGCCTATCCGGATTTCGACCTGGAGCCGCTGCGCGACACGCCTGGCGTGGACGTGCAGTTCGTGCAGCTCGGCGCGGAGTGCGTGCCGGAGGCGCTCGAGGGCTTCGACGCACTCATCTTGCTGGGCACGCGCTTCACCCGCGCCAGCGCGCCGAAGGATGGGCGGCTGCGCCTCATCGCGCGGTTCGGCGTCGGCTACGACACGGTGGACGTGGAAGCCTGCACGGACGCCGGGATCGCGCTGACGATCACGCCGTCCGGCGTGCGGCGCCCGGTCGCGGTCGCGATCCTGACGCTGATCCTGGCGCTCGCCGGCAAGCTGATGGACAAGGACCGGCTGACCCGCCAAGGCCCTCAGGGCTACGCGAGACGCAACGATTACATGGGCATGGGGCTGATCGGACGGACGCTCGCCTCCGTGGGGGTCGGCAACATCGGCGCCGAGATGTTCCGCGTCGCCGCACCCCTCGGGATGCGATTTATCGCGCACGATCCCTATGCCGACCCGGTCGTGGCCGCCGACCTCGGCGTGACCCTGACCGACCTGGAAACCGTGTTCCGGGAAGGCGACTTCGTCACGGTCAACTGCCCGCTATCGCCTGCGACGAATCACTTGGTGGATGCCGGGCGCATCGCGCTCATGAAGCCGACGGCTTACCTCATCAATACGGCGCGCGGGCCGATCGTGGACCAGGCGGCGCTAACGCAGGCGCTCGTGGACCGCCGCATTGCGGGCGCCGGGCTGGACGTACAGGAGCAGGAGCCGCCCGACCCGGCGGACAAGCTGCTGCGCCTGGACAACGTGATCCTAGCACCCCACGCCCTGTGCTGGACCGACCAGTGCTTCGCGGGCATTGGCGCCTCGGCGGTGCGGTCCGTGCTCGACGTGGCGGAAGGGCGGGTGCCGGGCGGGCTGGTCAACAAGGCCGTGCTCGCGGCGCCGCACTGGCGGGAGATTGCCGACCGTGCCGCCTGACGCCGCCGACGCTTCGTCGCGTGCGCTCCTGCTCTACGGCACGGAGGAGCCAATCGCGGAACCGCGCCTGCTGCGGGCCGGGCCGCTCTCGGCGGAGCTCGAGGGCGGCAATTTGCGCTACATCTGCTTCGGCGGCCAGGAGGTGATCCGGGCGATCTCCTTCCTCGTGCGCGATCGCCAGTGGGCCACCTGCATCCCGGTCCTGCACGACCTGCGCATCGAGGAGCGGCCGGACGGGTTCGACGTATCATACGGCGCCACGGTCGAGGATCGCGGTCAGCGCCTCGACTACACGGCCCGGATCGCCGGGCGCGCCGACGGGACGCTCGTATTCGAGGCCGCGGCCCGGGCGGAGACCGACTTCGTCACCTGCCGCACCGGCTTCGTCGTCTTGCATCCGCTGGAGGGTGTCGCTGGCCGACCGGCGGAGATCGAGCACGTGGACGGCACACGCAGGCAGGGCAGCTTTCCCCAGCTGATAGACCCGATCCAGCCCATGTTCGACCTGCGCGCGCTGACCCACGAGACGCCGGGCGGGGTGCGCGTGACGTGCCGGATGGAGGGCGAGGCGTTCGAGATGGAGGACCAGCGCAACTGGACCGACGCCTCCTACAAGACCTACGTCCGGCCGCTCTCGAAACCCTGGCCGTTCACCCTGCAGGCGGGCGAGGTGCTGCGCCAGGCGGTGACGCTGACCTGCGCCGGCCCGGCCGCTCCCGCCGTGCAAGCCGGGGATAAGGCGATCCAGGTCGCGCTGGGGCCGCGCATCGGCAAGATGCCCGAGATCGCGCTCGGCTGCACGCCGGACGAGGCCGAGTTGGCACTCGCCCAGCCCGATCTCCTCCCCGCCTCGGGGGTGCGCCGGCTCGTGTGCCGGCTCGACCCTGGGCGGGGCCACGACGCTGCCGCGCTCGACGCCTACCGCCGCCTGGCCGCGCAAGCCGGTGCCGCGGTGGAGCTGCAGCTCGTCGTGACATCGCTGGACCGGTTCGAGGCCGAGATCGAGGCAACGGCGGACGCCGTCCGGACGGCGGGGCTCGACCTGGCCGCGCTGATGGTCTCTCCGACTCCCGACCTGAAGAGCACGACGCCGGGCCAGCCCTGGCCAGCTTGCCCGTCGCTCGACGCGATCTATCGCGCCGCCCGGCGCGCCTTCCCCGGCGTGAGGCTGGGCGGAGGCATGTTCAGCTACTTCACTGAGTTGAACCGCAAACGCCCGCCGCCAAGCCTGCTCGACTTTCTCACCTTCTCGACCTGTCCCATCGTCCACGCGGCCGACGACCGCTCGGTGATGGAGACGCTGGAGGCGCTGCCCTACGTCGCCGAGTCCGCGCGCGCCATCGCGGGTGGGCTTCCCTACGCCGTCGGGCCGAGTGCCATCGGCATGAGGGACAACCCATACGGGCCGGCCGGCCTGCCCAACCCGCGCGGCGTTCGCCAGGCCATGAGCGGGCCGGACCCGCGCCAGGCCGGGCTGCTGAACGCGGCCTGGACGCTCGGCTACGCCGCCCGCTTCGCATCTGGCGGCGCATCGCGCATCGCCCTTTCAGGACCGGTCGGGGATTTCGGCATCGCGGACGCCTCCGGTGCCGTGCACCCGGTCTTCTACGTCCTGCGCGGCCTGGCCGGTCTCGGGGGCGAGGCGCTGCGTGCGTCGCCGACCACGGCGGACCGGCACGTGCTCGCGCTATCAGCCGGCCCGGCACTCTGGCTCGCCAACCTTACCGCCGAGCCGCTTGCGGTGGATGTACCGCCGGAGTTCGCCGCGGCGGGCCTGCGCAGGCTGGATGCGGCGTGGTTGGGCGCCGCCGGCCGCACGCCGGACGCCTTCGACCAGGCGCCGCCGCGTCCGGCGCCGGGCCGGATCACGCTCGACGCCTACGCTGTCGCTGTGCTGGCGGGAACGGCGTGACGTCCGGGTAGTGCGCCAATTCGAAACTGCGAACCTCGGGGCGCGCAACCTTCAGGTGCCGCGCAGCGACTGCATCAGGTGATAACACGCCGGGGCGTGAGGCGCGACATCGCAGCGTGAAGCATGAGCCTTATTCACTAATTGGTGCAAATTTCGCGTTTGTCTCGTGTGGCGCGGCTTGCGACAAGCCGCGGCAAGAAGACAGCAAGAACGATGGAGGGAGCGGATGCTGCTCACCGGCAAGGTGGCGGTGATCTCGGGGGCGGCCAGCGCGCGCGGCATCGGGCGCGCCACGGCCCGCCTGTTCGCCCAGCACGGCGCGCGCGTCGCCATCCTCGACCTCGACGAGGACGCCTCCCGCGAGGCTGCCGCGGCGCTCGGTTCGGAGCACCGGGGCTTCGCCTGCGACGTGGCCGACCCGGCGCGCTGCCATGAGGCCGCCCGGCGCGTGCTGGACGCCTTCGGGCAGGCCGACATCCTGATCAACAACGCCGGTATCACCCAGCCGGTCAAGCTGATGGAGATCAGCGAGCCGGACTGGCGCCGCATCCTCGACGTCAATCTCGGCGGCGTGCTGCACCTGAGCCAGGCCTTCGTGCCGCACATGCGTGAACGCAAGCGCGGCAGCATCGCCTGCATGTCCTCGGTCTCCGCGCAGCGCGGCGGCGGGGTGTTCGGCGGCCCGCATTACTCGGCGGCCAAGGCCGGCGTGCTCGGCCTCGCCAAAGCCATGGCGCGCGAGCTCGGGCCGGACGGCATCCGGGTGAACTGCGTCACCCCTGGCCTGATCCAGACCGACATCACCGCCGGCAAGCTGAGCGAGGCCATGCAGGCGGAGATCCTGAAGGGCATTCCGCTGGACCGGCTGGGCCAGGCCGAGGACGTGGCGGGGGCGTTCCTGTTCCTCGCCTCGGACCTGTCCGCCTACGTCACCGGCGCGGTGATCGACGTCAACGGCGGCATGCTGATCCACTGACCGGCACGCCAGCGAGGGAGGAACCAGGTTGCACACGCCAGCTTCTCTGCCGAACGCGATCAGCCTGCACGAGCGCGCCTTTCGCATCCGCCGCCACGCGCTGCGCATGGGTGAGGTGCAGGGGCAGGGCTACATTGCCCAGGCGCTCGGTATCGCCGACGTGCTGGCCGCCGCCTACTTCCACGCCCTGCGCTACCGGCCCGAGGACCCGGCGTGGGAGGGACGCGACCGCTTCTTGCTCTCGATCGGCCACTACGCGATCGCGCTCTACGCAGCCCTGATCGAGGCGGGCGTGATCCCCGAAGACGAGCTGGAGACCTACGGCACCGACGACAGCCGCCTGCCGATGTCGGCCATGGCCTCCTACACGCCAGGGATGGAGATCTCGGGCGGCTCGCTCGGCCATGGCCTGGGCATCGCCGTGGGCATGGGCCTGGGGCTGAAGCGCAAGGGATCGGAGTCGTTCGTCTATACCCTGCTCTCTGACGGCGAGCTGGACGAGGGCCACACCTGGGAGGCGGCGATGTCCGCCGGGCACTGGAAGCTCGACAACTTGATCGCGCTGGTGGACGTCAACGGTCAGCAGGCGGACGGCGCCTCCAAGGGCGTGCTGAACTTCGAGCCGCTGGCCGCGAAGTGGGAAGCGTTCGGCTGGCACGCCCAGCGCGTGGACGGCAATGACCTCGACGCCGTGGTCGCCGCCCTCGATGCGGCGCGCGAGCTGGGCGAGCCGCGCCCGCGGGTTATCGTCTGCGACACCCGCATGGGCAAGGGGGTGGCGTTCCTGGAGGCGCGCGAGCGCAACCACTTCCTGCGCGTTGACGCCCACGAGTGGAGCCTCGCGCTGGACGCGCTCGCGGCGGACGCACAGGGGACGGGGAGGAATGCATGAGTCAGGCCGTACCGAAGAAGCGGCTGACCACCTCGGCGATGATCGCCTCGCTCGCCGCCGAGGGCCAGCGCACCAAGCCGGCGCCATTTGGCCACGCGCTCGCCGCCCTGGCCGAGACTCGGCCGGAGATCGTCGGGCTGACGGCGGATCTGGGCAAATACACCGACCTGCACATCTTCGCCCAGGCGCACCCGGACCGCTTCTACCAGATGGGCATGGCCGAGCAGCTGCTGATGGCCGCCTCGGCCGGCCTGGCGCGGGAAGGCTTCCTGCCATTCGCGACGACGTATGCGGTGTTCGCCGCGCGCCGGGCGTATGACTTCATCTGCCTCGCGATCGCCGAGGAGAACCTCGACGTCAAGATCGTCTGCGCGCTGCCTGGGCTGACCACCGGCTACGGGCCGAGCCACCAGGCGACCGAGGACGTCGCGATCTTCCGTGGCATGCCGAACCTGGTCATTGTCGATCCGTGCGACGCGCTGGACATCGAGCAGGCGGTGCCGGCCATCGCCGCCCACCGCGGGCCGGTCTACATGCGCCTGCTGCGCGGCAACGTGCCGCTCGTCTTGGACGAGTATGACTACCGCTTCGAGCTGGGCCGGGCGGCGCTGCTGCGCGACGGTGCGGACGCGCTGGTGATCTCATCCGGCTTCATGACCATGCGGGCACTCGAAGCGGCCACGGCGCTGGAAGCGGACCGCGTCAAGGTCGCCGTGCTGCACGTGCCGACCATCAAGCCGCTGGATGAGGCCGCGATCCTCCGGGAAGCGTCGCGCACCGGGCGCATGGTGATCGTGGCGGAAAACCACTCGCAGGTGGGCGGCCTGGGCGAGGCCGTGGCCGGGCTACTGCTGCGCGCGGGTGTGCACCCGGCGAGCTTCCGGCAGGTGGCACTCCCGGACGCCTTCCTCGCCGCCGGCGCGCTGCCCACCCTGCACGACCGCTACGGCATCTCGGCCACAGCCATCGCAAGCTCCATCAAGGAATGGCTCTCCGGCTGATCGGCTCAGCGAGGATCGGGAGGAAAGTAGCTCATGGCGCAGGTGGCGGCTCCGGACCTGGCAGAGTGGGTGTTCCTGCTGCGCGCGCTCGCCCTCGTCGACCGCGCCTTCGCTGAGCGCGCGGCCGGGCTGCGGGTCGGGGCTCTTACCTTGCACGAGCAGCAGTTCGTGAAGATCGCGCAGGAAGGCAGGGACATCATCCTCGGCCTGCTGATCCTCGGCACGATAGTCGCCTATGTCCGGCGCGACCTGCCGCGGTCCTGAACCCTCATGATGAAAGGCTTCTCATGAACATCGCCTTCGTCGGTCTCGGCTCGATGGGCACGCCGATGGCACGCAACCTCGTCAAGGTCGGATTCCTGGTAGCGGGCTACGATACCAATCCGCAGGGCCTCGCCGCCCTGCGAGACTGCGGCGGCCGCCCCGCCGCGTCCGCCGCCGAGGCCGCCGCGGGGGCCGACGCGCTCATCCTCATGGTGGTCAACGCGGCGCAGGCCGAGGCGGTGCTGTTCGATGCGGGGGCGCTCGATGCCTTGAAGCCGTCGGGAGTCGTCGTGCTCATGGCCACCTGCGCGCCGGGCAGCGTTCAGGCGCTTGCCAAGAGGGTGGGTGACACCGGCCGCGGCTTCATTGATGCGCCGGTGTCGGGCGGGACGGCGGGTGCCGACGCCGCGACCCTCACCATCATGGCGGCCGGCGACGAGGCCACGCTGGACCTCGTGCGGCCCGTCCTGCAGGCGATGGGCGACAAGGTGTTCCACGTCGGCACGGTTCCCGGCCAGGGCGCCGTGGTCAAGACGGTGAACCAGCTTCTCTGCGGCATCCATATCGCGGCTGCGGCCGAGGGCCTCTCGCTCGCGGCGAAGGTCGGCGTCGATCCCAAGATCGCCCTCGAGATCCTCGGCGGCTCGGCCGCCTCGAGCTGGATGCTGCGGGACCGCGGCCCGCGCATGATGCAGGCCGACCCAGCCGTTTTCAGCGCCGTCGATATCTTTGTCAAGGATCTCGGCATCGTGCTCGAAGCCGGACGCGAGGCCAAGGCGGCGCTGCCGCTCGCGGCCGTGGCACATCAGCTGTTTCTCGCGACGAGCGGCCGCGGCGACGGATCAGCCGACGACAGCCAGGTGATCCGTTCCTACAAAGCACTTAACGGCGAATAGGGCCGGCACCTCGATGGGGAGGAGACATATGGCGCATCCTATGTTCGCGACCGAGGTTGGCGCGCCTGAGGGGCCGGTCAGCCTGGCGGACGGGACTATGTACATCACCGAGATGTCGGCGGCGACGAGCTGCGTGACCAAACTCGACCGGGACGGAAGGCGCACGGTCGTCAAGAAGACTGGCGGCCGGCCGAACGGGCTCGCGGCCGATGGCGACGGCTTGCTCTGGATTGCCGAGGCGCTGCTGCGCTGCGTGATATGCATGACGCCGGACGGCCGCGAGGTCCTGCGCATCGAAGGTGACGAGGGCGGCCCCTTCCTGTTCCCCAACGATGTGGCCTTCGGTCCCGACGGGCATCTCTACATGACGGATTCAGGCATGGTCGCGGACGACTTCATCAACGGCCAGGCGTTCGTGCCGAATTACCTGGATCTTGACTGGGACGGCCGCGTTTACGAGATCGACCCAAAAGCCGGGAAGGTGGTCCGCAAGCTCGACAGCGGTCTGCGCTTCACCAACGGGATCGCCTTCGACGCGAACAACGTCCTTTACGCCAATGCCTCCTTTCCGGGCGACGTGTACCGCTACGACGTCTTCGGCGCGGGTACGCCGAGGCGCGAGCGGTTCGGCAACGTGCTGCAACCCGATGAACAGGCCGGGTTCAAGGGCCCGGACGGCATGAAGTTCGGCGCCGACGGCCGCCTCTACTGCACTGTTTACGGCCAGCAGAACGTCACCGTGCTCGACGCCACCGGAGCGGTGGCCGAGCGGCTGGCGCTGGACGGGCCGTGCCCGACGAACTGCGCCTTCGCGCTCACCGGCACGACGCTGCTCGTGACTGAGGTCGGCAAGGGCCAGGTCGAGGCCGTGCCGGTTCCCTGCGCCGGGCTGAAGCTGCATCAGCCGAAGCTCGGCCTTGGATGACCAAGCTGTCAGCGCCAACCGCGTGAGAACACGTAGGAAGGAACACCAATGAAGCGTCGTGAAATCCTGACATCCGCCACCGCTCTCGCCGCCGTGGGCAGCATGGGGCTCATTCGCCCGGCGTTCGCCGCAGAGCCGACTATGACCACTGTCTGCAAGATCGTCGGCGTTCCGTATTTCTCGCTGCTGCAGACCGGTCTCGTCGCGGCGGGCAAGCAGTTCGGCATCGCCTCCACCATGATCGGCCCAGCCCACGTCGATCCGGCGCAGCAGGTCCGGCTCGTCGAGGACACCATCGCCAAGAAGGTCGATGTGCTCGGCCTGATCCCGCTCGACGTGAAGGTGCTGGCGCCCGTCGTGAAGCGCGCCCGCGACGCCGGGATCATCGTGATCACGCAGGAAGGCCCCGACATGGAAGGCCGCACCTGGGATGTCGAGATGGTTGACAGCACCGCCTTCGGCGAGGCGATGATGAAATCGCTCGCGCGGCAGATTGGCGAGAAGGGCGAGTATATCTGCATCGTCGGCACGCTCACGACGCCGCTGCACAATCTCTGGTGCGATGCCGCTATCGCCTACCAGAAAAAGAACTACCCCAACATGAAGCTCGCCGCCGACCGCTTCCCTGGGGCCGACGAGATCGACACGACGGAGCAGGTCGTCCGCAGCGCGCTCCAGGCCTATCCGGACCTGCGCGGCGTGATCGGCTTCGGCTCGAACGGGCCGATCGGCGCCGGCAACGTGGTCCGCCAGCGCCACCTTCAGAACAAGCTGTCCGTCACCGGCTTCGCGCTCCCGTCGCAGGCGAAGCCCCTGATCGAGGACGGCGCCCTCAAGGAGGTTTTCCTCTGGAGCCCCAAGGAGGTCGGCGAGGCCCTGGTCGCGGTGGCCAGCCTCACCCTCAAGAAAGCCGACTTCAAGACCGGCATGGATATCCCCGGCATCGGTAAGGCGAACGTGGACCCGGACAAGCGGATCATCAGCGTGTCGCGCATGTTGGTCCTCAACAAGTCCACGCTGCCCGAGCTCTTGAAGCTCGGCATCTGAGCGTATCCTCGACGAGGGCGCACGGCATGCCGAACTTTCTCGAACTGCGAGGCATCTCGAAGCAGTTCGGCGGCGTCCGCGCGCTCAACGGCATCGACATGGACGTGGCCGCCGGCGAGGTGCATTGCCTCGCCGGCGAGAACGGCTCGGGTAAATCGACCCTGATCAAGATCATCTCCGGCGTGCAGGCGCCGGAGGCGGGCGGGCGCATCGTGATCGGCGGCGAGGAATGCGTCGGCCTAGACCCGGCCGAAAGCATCCGCCGCGGCATCCAGGTCATCTATCAGGACCTGTCCTTATTCCCAAACCTGACGGTGGCCGAGAACATCGCCGTCGAGCACCATCACGGGCTGCATCTCCTGCGCTGGGGCGCGATCCGGCGCACGGCGGAAGCCGCCCTGGCGCGGATCGGCGTGTCGCTCGACCCGGCGTCCTACGTGGGCGACCTCTCGATCGCGCAGCGCCAGCTCGTCGCGATCTGCCGGGCGATCGCCAACGACGCGCGCCTCGTCATCATGGACGAGCCGACCGCCTCGCTCACCCGGCACGAGGTCGATGCGCTGCTGGCGCTCACGCTCGAGCTGAAGCGCCGCTCGGTCTCAGTCGTGTTCGTCAGCCACCGGCTCGACGAGGTGCTCGAGATCGCCGAACGCGTCACTGTCCTTCGCAACGGCGAGAAACGCGGCACATTCGAGGCGGCGGGCATGACCGACCGCCGCCTCGGCAAGCTGATGACCGGCAAAACCTTCGAGCACCGCCGCATTGATGCACCTCTCGGCGCCGCGCCGGTCGTCCTTGAGGTCGAGAACCTGTCGCGCGCCGGCGAGTTCGGGGATGTGTCCCTCTCGGTGCGGCAGGGTGAGATCCTCGGCATCACCGGCCGGCTCGGCTCGGGGCGCACGGAGTTCGCGCTGTCGCTGTTCGGCATGAGCCCGGCCGATTCCGGCGAGGTCCGCATGAACGGACGCCCGGTGCAGCTCCGCTCGAATCGCCAAGCGATCGAGAACGGCATCGCCTACGTGTCGGAGGACCGGCTGTCGCTCGGGCTTGTGATGCCCCAGCCGATCTCGTCCAACATCGCGCTGACCGTACTCGCGAGCCTGGCCGATCGCTTCGGCCTCGTCGAGCGCGACCGCCGCCAGGACGTCGTGCGGCAGTGGATCGACGACCTCGGAATAAAGGCAGGCGACCCGGAAAACGCGGTTGGGACGCTCTCGGGCGGCAATCAGCAGCGCGTGGTTCTCGCCAAGTGGCTCGCCACGAAGCCGCGCCTTCTCATCCTCGACAGCCCCACCGTCGGCGTCGATATCGCCGCCAAGGACGGCATCTATCGCATCGTCCGCCAGCTCGCCGCGGACGGGCTGGCCGTGATCATGATCTCCGACGAGGTCCCGGAGGTGTTCTGCAACGCGCACCGGGTTTTGGTGATGCGCGAGGGGCGGATCGTCGGCGAGTACGAGCCGGTTAAGATCTCGGAAGCGACGCTCCGGGAGGCAATCGATGCCTGAGGCCCTGCGCCGCTTCGCGGGCACACATGAAGCGCGTCTGCTTGCCGTCACGGCCGCGCTGTTCGTGTTCCTGTCCGTCGCCACCAAGAACTTCTTCTCGCTGCAGAACGGCATCGACCTGCTCACCTCGAACGCTTTCTCGGGGATGCTCGCGGCCGGTCTCGTGGTGGTGCTGGTGGCCGGCGGCCTCGACATCTCCTTCACCGCCGTCGCCTCCATCGCGCAATATCTGGCCGTCTCGGCAGCGAGCCACTACTCAATCGGCTGGATCGGCTTGTTCGCGATAGCGCTCGGCGTCGGTACTCTCCTTGGTCTCGTAAACGCTGTCCTGGTGACGTGGCTGCGCATTTCCACCATCATCGTCACGATCGCGATGCTCAACGTCTATTACGGCGCCCTCATGTTCCTGAGCGGCGGCAACCCGATCAATACGTTGCCTGACTGGTATCTCGACGGACTTTCCTGGGTGGTCGGCACTGATGCCCACGGCAACCCGTATATTGTCAACATGCAGATGCTCGGGCTCATCCTGAGCTTCGTGCTGAGCTGGGTGCTGCTCAACCGCACCAGCGTCGGACGGCAGCTCAGGGCACTCGGCGGCAACTCGGAAGCCGCCAAGCGGGTCGGCTTCAATGTGCTGCGGCTCAATATGGTTTCCTACGGCTACATGGGGTTCTCGGCCGGCCTCGCCTCCCTGGTGCAGGCGCAAGTCGCCGGCTCGGTCGTGCCCAACATGCTGGTTGGCCGCGAGCTCGACGTGCTGGCCGCCGTGGTCCTCGGGGGCGCCAGCCTCACGGGCGGCGTCGGCACCGTGCTCGGCACCATCCTGGGCTTGGCACTCTTGGCTCTCCTGCAGGACGGACTGATCCTGCTCGGCGTTTCCTCGTTCTGGACCCAGTGCTTCACGGGCATCGTGTTCCTCGCGGCGGTTGCCACGATCTCGTGGGAGCGCCGGCGCCAGCATCGCGCGAGACGGCGCCTGATCGGAGCGGCGGCATGAGCGCCGCCGCTCCCTCGCTGCGGCGCACAGCAGCGCGGATCGATCCGGTGAACCAGCGCCTGATCCTGCTGCTCCTGGCGCTGCTAGCCGTATTCGGCCTGCTGCTCGGCGAGCGGCTGTTCAGTGGCGCGTCCCTGCGTTCGATGGCTTATCAACTGCCCGAGCTCGGCATCCTGTCGCTCGCCATGATGGTGCCGCTGCTCTCGGGCGGCCTTGACTTGTCCATCATCGCGACCGCGAACCTCGTGGCGCTGACCATCGCGTTCCTTTTCCAGGCGCTGGTCCCGGCCAGCCCCGGCGTCTCTTGGGCCGCCGCGCAGGTCGTTGCCGTAGCGGCCGGCCTCGCCGTAGCCGTAGTGATCGGCGCCGCCAACGGCGTCATCATCGCCTATCTCGAAGTGTCGCCGATCTTGACCACGCTCGGCGCCATGACGCTGATCAAGGGCATCAGCATCGGTCTCACGCACGGCGGCGTGCTGTCTGGCTTCCCGTCGCCGATCGTGTTCATCGGTAACGGCTCCTTCGTTGGCGTTCCCGTCGTGGTGCTGATCTTCATCGCCGTGGCGGCGGTCATGACGCTGATCCTGAACCGGACGCCGTTCGGCCAGATCCTCCACATGCTCGGCTCAAACGAAGCGGCGACGCGCTACTCGGGCATTGATACGCGACGGATGCTCGTCAAGGTGTATATCACGTCGAGCCTGCTCGCCGCCATCGCCGGCATCGTCATGATGGCACGGTTCAACTCGGCGAACGCAGCGTACGGCGAGAGCTACCTGCTCGTCACCATCCTCGCCGCCGTGCTCGGGGGCGTCTCGCCCGAAGGCGGCTTCGGCAAGGTCGCGGGCCTGGTCTTCGCCCTCATCATCCTTCAGCTCATCTCGACGGCCTTCAACCTCCTCAACTTCAGTCAATTCCTCACCCTCGCGATCTGGGGTGGCAACGCTTATCGCCGTCGCAGTCGCAGCACGGCTGCGCGATTACTTCGGCTTCCTATGAGGCGCGCCATGTCTCGTCTCGACAACAACGTCGTGATCTTGACCGCGGCGACCCGGCGCTTCGCGGCCGAGGGCAGCTGGACGTGAGAAGCACGGAGGAGCCTATGTCCAACCGCGAGCACAACAAGCGCGTCGCGCTTGAGTATTTCAAAGCCTTCGTCGCCGGCGACAAGGCGTGGTGGGACGCTAATGTCTCGCCCGCTTTCAAGCGGCACGATCCCGGCCTGCCCTATGAGGTGATCGGACCGGCAGGCCTGCAGCATCATCACGATGTGCTGCTGAGGGGCGTTCCGGACCTGAACCTGCCAATCCACGATGTCATGGAGGATAGCGGCAAGGTGCTGGTGTGCCTGCAGTTCCGCGGAACCCACCAAGGCGAGTTCTTCGGTTACGCGCCGACCGGGAACGCCATCGAGTCCCGGCTGCGAGCACCTGAATGAGGGAGGCGAGCATGCGTGGGGCGCTGATCGGATGCGGGTTCTTCGCCCAGAACCATCTGCATGCCTGGCAAGACATGCGAGCGGACGGCGTCGAGCTTGTGGCCGTGTGCGACATCGACCCCGCCAAGGCGCAGGCGGCGGCGCAGTCCTTCGGCATTCCCCGCCATTACACTGACGCGGGTGAACTCATGTCGGCCGAGCCGCTCGATTTCGTCGATATCGCGACCCGCATGGAGACCCACAAAAACCTGGTACTGCTCGCCGTGTCCCGCGGCGTCCGCACTATCGTGCAGAAGCCCTTCGCCCCCGATTGGCAGTCCTGCGTCGCCATGGTCGAGGCCGCCGAGGCGGCCGGTGTGCCGCTCGCCGTGCACGAGAACTTCCGCTATCAAACGCCCATGCGCATCCTGCGCGAGACGCTCGATTCGGGCGTGATCGGGCAGCCGAGCTGGGGCCGCTTCGCCTTCCGCACAGGCTTCGACGTGTACAAAACGCAGCCCTACTTCCACCACGAGACGCGGCTCGCCATCCTCGATACGGGCGTCCATGTCCTCGATCTCGCCCGTTTCTTCATGGGCGAGGTCGCGCGCGTGTCCTGCGAGACGCAGCGCCGCAACCCGCAGAACGCGGGAGAGGACACCGCCACGATGCTGCTGCGCCACGATTCAGGCGCTGTCAGCCTCGCCGAGACGACGTACGAGGCGCGCCAGCGCCCTGACCCGTTCCCGCAGACCTTGATCGTGATCGAGGGCGAGAGGGGATCGATCAAGCTGCATGAGGATTTCCGCATGGTCGTGACGAGCGGCGGCGAAGTCAGCGAGCGCTACGCCGGGTCGCCGCTGCTGTCCTGGACGCAGGAACCCTGGCATATCGCCCAGGAGAGCGTGCTGCTCACGCAACGCGCCATCATCGGGGCCTGGCGCGCCGGCCGCGACGCGGACACGAGCGGGGCCGATAACCTCAAGACGTTCGCCGTCGCCGAGGCCGCTTATGCGGCGGCGGAGAGCGGGCAGGCGACGGTGCCGCAGGCCAGGGGCTTTGCCCCTGGACCCCATCAAAGGCAGAGCCTTTGAAATCCATTTATTTCAGGAATTGGGGTCTGGGGCCGCCGGCCCCAGTGGGGTTTGGGGCGAAGCCCCATGAAATGCTTTCGGGGCTTATGCTGTCAGCGGCCTTGGTTACGATGGTGGCCGCGGCGGCTCCGCTCGGCGCGTCCGCCGCGGAGGCCGACGTCGCTCCGCCGCTCAGGCTCGAATAGCGCGCAAGTTCCAACAACCCCACGGTGAGGATCACGCCATGCCCACTCGCGTCCATCGCCCCGGCACCGCCAAGCTGCCTCAGGAGCTCATCCGCCGCTGGTCGGAGGTGCCCGCGAGCGTGGCCGCGGACATCTTTGCAGGCGCGACCTTGATCGACCCGGCGATCCGCCCCCTGCGCCCGTTCGCCGCCGGCCAGCGCCTGCTCGGCAGCGCGGTGACGGCGCTGTGCACCGCCGCGGATTACGGCGCGGTGCACCACGCGATCGCCGTCGCCGAGGCGGGCGACGTCATCGCTGTCGAGGCCGGCGGCCGCGCCAGTCCGGCGGTGATCGGCGAGCTCCTGAGCGGTGCCGCGCGGCTGAAGCAGGTGGCGGGCGTGATCGTCAACGGCGCGGTGCGGGACAGCGCGCGCCTGCGCCAATGGGACGATTTCCCGGTGTTCGCGCGCCACGTCAATCCGCGCGGCCCCTCCTCCATGGACCAAGGCGTCGTCAACGAGGTCATTTCCTTCGCCGGGGCGCGAATTGCCCCAGGCGACCTCATCCTTGGTGACGACGACGGGCTGGTCGTGATCCCGCGCGAGGATGCCGAGGCGCGGCTCAAGGCCGCCCTGGCGCGGGTCGAGGCCGAGCACGGCTGGGAGCGCGAGCTGATGAGCGGCCGCACCACGCTCGATGTCTTCAACGTGCCCCCCGCCGAGGCGTAGCCCGACGCATCACGAACTCCCTTCCGGGGGAGCCTATCGTCACCAGACAGATAGCCCGTTAGCTACAGTCGGAGCTGCAAGTGTTGCTGCCACCGAAAGATCGCTCGATATTGGGCAGCACGGGCAAGGACGGCGGCAAGTCGGCCCCCTGTGGAGGAGGCGGAATGAGGCTGGACGGCAAGGTCGCCGCCTTCGCGGGCGAACGCATCAACGTCATCATCGCCGACCTGCGCGGCGCCGGTGCGGTTAAATGGCGCTGACGGCCAGGGACGTGACGATCCGCTTCGGCGGCGTGGTGGCCGTCAACGCGATGGCGCTGGACGTCGCTCCTGGGGAGATCGTGGGCCTGATCGGACCGAACGGCGCCGGCAAGACGACGTTCATCAACTGCATCTCCGGAACATACCGTCCCGAGTCCGGGACCGCGCTCTGGCAGGGGCGGGAGCTGCTCGGCCTCCCGCCGTCCGCGCTCTTGCGCCGGGGTGTCGCCCGCACCTTCCAGAATGTCGCGTCCCTCCACGATCTCACAGTCCTCGATATGGCTAAGCTCGGGGCGGGCACGCGCCGGGGTGGCAACGGGTCCGCTCCCGGCTTCTTCGGCTCGGAGGGGGCGCTGGAGAAGGAACTCACCGAGACGCTGCTGAAGCCGCTGAAGCTCGCGGATTTCGCGTTCGACCCCATCCAGACCCTGTCTTACGGCCGTCGCAAGGCGGTTGACCTGGCGCGCGCGCTGGCCGCGCACCCGCAGCTCCTGCTGCTCGACGAGCCCGTTGCGGGCCTCACCGCGCAGGAAGGCACTGCAATGGCCGCCGTGATCCGCGACGTGCGCGACCGCTACGGCTGCGCCGTCGTGATGGTCGAGCACAAGATGGACGTCGTGATGAGCACCTGCGACCGCGTCGCGGTCATGGCCGCCGGGGCCAAGATCTTCGAGGGCGGGCCGGACGAGGTGCAGTCGGACGCCGAGGTGCGGCGCGTCTATTTGGGGGAACCGTGAGGGCGAGGCCATGACGCTGGTCCTGCAGCTCGCCGTCGCGGGCCTGGCGACCGGCAGCATCTATGCGCTGATCGCGATCGGCATCGTGCTGATCTACAAGTGCTCGGGCGTGGTCAACTTCGCGCAGGGCGCCTACGCCATGGTTGGGGCGTATGTGACCTACGTCCTGCTCCGCGGCGCCGGACTGCCTGCGCTGGCGGCGGTGATCGCCGGCATGGTGATCATGGCGGGCCTCGGCGCGCTCACCGAGCGCCTCGTCCTGCGCCCTATGCTGAAGGCGCCGCTCGTTGCCGTGATGATGGTGACTCTCGGCCTGCTGATCTTCGCTCGCGCCGCGTGCCTCCTGGTCTGGGGACCGGATCAGATCGCCTTTCCCCCGATCTTCCCGGAGGGCGCCGTCCAGCTCGGCGGCATCTTCGTGACTTACAACTACGTCGCCGCCGGGCTGCTCGCGGCGGTGCTGAGCCTCGGCTTCCTCGCCTTCTACCGCTTCACCCCGATGGGCCTGATGCAGCGCTGCGCGGCGGACAACAGCAGGGCCGCGCTCGCGATCGGCATCCACGTCAGCAACCAGATCTCCGCCGCCTGGGCGATGTCCGCGGCGCTGGCCGGCCTTGCTGGCACGCTGCTCGCCACGCTGAGCGGGCTGTCGCTAGGACTATCCGATATCGGGATGCTCGCCTTCCCCGTCATTGTTGTGGGCGGCCTGTCCAGCCTCGAAGGGGCGCTGGTCGCCGGTCTGCTGCTGGGAATGCTGCAATCCTTCACGGACGGGCTGCTCACGCCCGCGCTGGAAGACTTCCTGCGCGCCAACACGAGCATCTACTCGGTCGGCGCGCTGCAGCAGGTGGTGCCCTACGGGCTGCTCGTCCTGATGCTGCTCGTGCGCCCGCAAGGCCTGTTCGGCCGGCGCGGCACGGAGAGGGTCTGACGCGGTGACCACGCAGCGCCGCCGCATCCTCACCGCCTGCGCCGTAGCCGTCGTCCTCGCGGCTCTCGGCTTGACCCTCGGCCGCTTCGGGGCCTACCTCATCCGCGCCGTGGCGATCGCCGGCATCGGCGCGCTGTCGCTCAACCTGCTCATCGGCTACTGCGGGCAGATCAGCTTCGCCCAGGGCGCGCTGCTGGGAGTAGGCGCCTACGCGGCTGGCAATCTCGGCAACTCGGGATCGGGCATCCTGCTTGCCCTGCTCGGCGCTGGCGTCGCCGCGGCGGTCGTGAGTGCCCTCATCGGCCTACCGGCGCTACGCCTGCGCGGTCTCTACTTCGCCATCGCGACGCTCGCGGCGCAGGCGATCCTCGAGTACCTGTTCAAGATGGTCGAGCCGCTGACCGGCGGCGTCTCGGGGCTGGTCATCCGGTCGCCCACCCTGCTCGGCGCCCCGATCGCCTCGGACCAGGCTTACGCCGCCCTCTCCGTGGCGGTGATGCTGGCTGCGTGGCTCGGGGTCATGCGCCTGATGCGCACGAATCTCGGCCGCGCCTTCCTCGTCGTCCGCGAGAGCGAGATCGTTGCAAAGGGCATGGGCATCGACGTCGCACGGACGAAGGCCTGGGCATTCGTCCTCAGCGGCTTCCTCGCCGGCGTCGCCGGCGGACTGATCGGCTTCACGAACCGGCTGGCCAGCCCGGAGGCCTTCACGCTGGATCTCTCGGCGGACTACATCG
Organism: uncultured Alphaproteobacteria bacterium; assembly: GCA_963839135.1. Lineage (GTDB taxonomy): Bacteria > Pseudomonadota > Alphaproteobacteria > Acetobacterales > Acetobacteraceae > CAWKEH01. The sequence goes on along the minus strand of CAWIUA010000001.1, from coordinate 9,067 downwards.
CGATGATCATCGTTGGGGGCTTGGGGTCCTGGGCCGGCCCGATCATCGGCGCCGCCTTCGTTGTCCTGCTGCCCGAGGCGATCCAGCGCGTCGGCGAGACCCTGAACATCGCCGATGTGCTATCCGCCCTGCGCGAGATGGCGTTCGGCCTCCTGATCATCCTGTTCTTGATCTTCGAGCCGCGCGGGCTGGCGGCGCTGCTGCCCCGGCTGCGGCCGCGGCCGCCCGGCAGCCGAACCGCCGCGGTGCCGGGCGAGTGAGGCACGGACGATGACCATAGCTGCCGAAGGGAGGCTTCCATGAAGAGATACGCCAACACCGGTGCGCTGCTCGCCTTGCTCGCGCTCGCCGCCGCGCTTGCAGCGCCGGCCGCCAGGGCGACGGGCCTGAACGTCTGCGTGTGGGGAACGATCACCGGGCCGGACGCGCTGGTCAACGGCATGGCCTACGGGACGCGCGACTATTTCGAGTACCTGAATCAAGCGAAGGGCGGGATCGCCGGCAACAAGGTCAGCACGCTGCTGCTCGACGGCCGCTACAAGCTCGACGAGGAGCTCAAGATCTATCGCCGCTGCGTGGACGAGGACAACGCGGCTTACGTCAACGGCTGGTCCACGGGCGCCGTCAACGCGCTCAAGGACCAGATCAACGAGGACGGCGTGCCGTTCATGACCGACTCCTTCGCGAGCCAGGTGCTCGATCCGGTCAAGCTGCCCTTCATCTTCATGGCGGGCCCGACCTATGAGCAGCAGATGATCATCGCGCTGCGCGACCTCGCCCACAAGGGCGGCAAGCGCGTCGTGCTGATGCACGCGGACAACGAGTACGGCCGCGGCCCGGTCAACGTCGCTGCGGAAGTCCGGCATCATCGAGAAGCTCGGGCTCGAGCTGGTGGACACCGTCGAGTTCCGCTACGACGCCCAGGACGTCACCGCCCAGCTCCTGCGCATCAAGTCGCGCAACCCCGACCTGGTGTATATCCAGAGCTCCGCGCCGCAGGCGCTCGTGACCTTGCGCGACGCGGCCAAGGTGGGGCTGCCGGCCAAGCTCTTCATCGGCAACATCTACACCATCAGCCCGACGATCCCGGAGCAGCTCGGGCAGGCAGCCGAGGGCTTCCGCGCCGTCCAGATCTATCAGCAGTACGGCGCCGACATCCCCGCCATGAAGCAGATCGACGAGTTCCGCCAGAAGAACAAGGTCGAGAAGCAGGACATCTACTACATGAAGGGCTGGCTCCAGGGCACCGCCATGGCGGCCGCGATCGAGAGCGCGATCAAGAAGAACGGCGGGCAGGTTCCCGCCGACCTCAAGGCGTTCCGCAAGCAGGTCCGCGACGCAATGGAGGCGCTGCGCGATCTCGGCGACGGCGGCATCACGCCGCCGCTCGACTTCGCCAACCACCAAGGTTCCACCCAGGCGCGCATCGCCGAGATCAAGGGCGGCAAATACGTTGCTGCCAGCGATTGGATCGATGCGCGCTAGCGCCCTGGCCCACGCGGACGCGGGGGCGGGAGGGGCGGCGATGCTCCAGGTCAGCGGCGTGTCCGTCCACTACAACTCGGCCATCGTCGCGTTGCAGGGCCTGGACTTCACCGTCCAGCCGGGCGGCGTCGTCGCCCTGCTCGGGCCGAACGGCGCGGGCAAGACCACGCTGCTGAAGGCGATCGCCGGCATGTTGCCCTTCGAGCTGGGCGAGGTGACGGAGGGCAGCATCCGGTTCGACGGGCACCGACCTGCTCGGCGCGCACCCCGCCGCCATCGCCCGGCGCGGCATCGCGCTCGTCCAGGACGGGCGGCAGTGCTTCCGTGAGCTTACCGTCGAGGAGAATCTGAAGGCCGCGTCCTTCGTGCACTCGAAGGGAGCGGCGACGCGGCGGGAGATGGTGTTCGGCTACTTCCCGTTCCTACAGGAGATGCAGCAGCGCCGGGCCGGCTTCCTGTCCGGCGGCCAGTTGCAGATGCTGGTGATCGGCATGGCGCTGATGGGCAATCCCAAGCTGCTGCTGCTGGACGAGCCGAGCCTTGGCCTCTCGCCCGTGATGGTGCAGGCGGTGTTCGACGTGGTCGAGCGTATGCACAGCGAGCTCGGGATGACCGTCGTCGTCGCCGAGCAGACCGTCCCGCGCCTGCTCAAGATCGCGACTGACGTGTACGTCCTGTCCCGTGGCCGCGTCGCCATGCACGCCGGGTCCGCCGACGTGAACGAGGCCGACCTGCAGCGCGTCTATCTGAGCTGAGAAGGCTTGGAACGGGCGGCCTGAGCCGCGAAGAGGGAACGCGATCGCGACCGGATCACCCTGGATCGAGCCGGCCCAAGAGGGCGCGGTGCTCGCCGCCTGCGACGTGGCGCCGGTCCCGGCCGGCTGTGGCGAAACCTAGGGATCTCATGAGGGAGTCTATCCATGACCGACACACCTGACACCCCGGCGCGGCCGCTGCGCGCGGCGTGGGCGGCCGGGCAGGCAGCGCGCAATGCCTGGTTGACCATACCCGACGCCTATCTGGCGGAGACGGTCGCCGCTCGCAGCGGTGCCGAGGCTGTCACCCTCGACCTCCAGCACGGCCTGTTCGACCGCTGCTCGGCCGTCCACGCCATCCGTGCCATCGCGGGCCAAGGCGCTGCGCCGCTGATCCGGCTGCCGGACGTGGACGCTGCCTTAATCGGGTACCTGCTCGATGCGGGCGCGGCGGGCGTCATCGCGCCCCAGGTCGAGAGCGTCGCGCAGGTCGAGGCTCTGGTCGCGGCCTGCCGCTATCCGCCCGAGGGCCGCCGATCCTACGGGCCGACCCGCGCCGGGCTGCGGCCCGGCGCGGACGCGTTCGCAGCGGCAAAGGACGCGATCGTGTTCGCCATGATCGAGACGCGCGAGGGCCTGGAACGGTGCGCGGCGATGGCCGCGGTCGACGGGCTCGATGGCCTGTTCATCGGTCCCGGAGACCTCGGCCTCGCGCTCGGCCTCGGGGCCGGACAGGACCGCGAGGAACCCGAGATGCGAGACATTTTCGCCCACGTCCTGACGGCCTGCCGCGGGGCGGGCAAACGGATCGCGATCCACGCGTCCAGCGCGCGCTACGCGGCGCGGATGGCGCGTTCGGGCTTTGATCTCGTCACCGTCTGGGTCGATGCCACGGCGATCGCGGCCACGCTCGCCGCAGCGGCCGAGGTTTGGGCGCAAGATGCCCGCGCTGCTCCTTAGGTAAGTCTGCGTGAGGTGAGCCCGCATGTCCGGGCAACCGACGTGTGGCCACTGCCTACGTGCCTGACTGGATGCTGAACTCTGACGCCCGAGCGCCTGATGCCTGCACCATGCCTACGCTCGGCGCCCATTTTTACGATGGCTGCCGGGCGGCGCCCGGCTTACTCTGCCGGCGCCGGGTCAACGAGGATCGGGCCATCGCCCGGCAAGCGCGAGGGGACGGCCATGGCAGCCATGCTGCTCAGGAACGCGACGGTGTGGGACGGTCTCAACGACGAATCCTACCCCGGCGAGGTGCTGGTCGAAGGCAACCGCATCAAGTCCGTCGCGCGCGGCCGCGACCAGATTGCCTCCGAGAACGCGGCGGAGGTCATTGACGCGCACGGCCTCTTCCTGATGCCCGGCATGGTGGAGGGCCACTGCCACCTCTCGTTCGTCGGCGTGAGCGTGAACAAGGAACTGGGCGAGATCCCGGTCGAGGAGCACCTGCTCCGCACCTGCCGCAACGCGACCAAGATCCTCGACCACGGATTTACGAGCTGCTACTCGGCGGCCTCCGCTAAGCTGCGGCTCGATGTCGTCGTGAAGGACGAGATCGAGAACGGCTACCTCGCGGGCCCGCGCTACCGGACCGCCGGCCCCGAGATCACAGTGACGGGCGGGCTCGGTGACGAGAACCGCCAGGGCATCGTGGCCGAGAGCTTCGGCCTGGTCGCCGACGGGCCGGACGCGATCCGCAAGGCGGTCCGGCTCTGCATCCGCGAGGGCGTCGAGAACATCAAGATCAACATCTCGGGCGACGAGTTCACGGCCAACGTGCGCGCCGAGGCGGTGTCCATGACCGAGGCCGAGGTCGCGGCGGCGGTCGAGGTCGCGCACGACTGGGGCAAGCGCGTGTCCTGCCACTCGCGGGCCGCTGAATCCGTCAAGCGCGCGGTGCGGAACAAGGTGGACTGCATCTACCATTGCGACTTCGCCGACCAGGAAGCCATCGAGATGCTGGTCACGGCAAAAGACCGCATCTTCGTCGGTCCCGCCTTCGGCCTCGTCCACAACGCGGTGTTCGAGCACGACCGCGTCGGCATGAGTGCCGCAACGGTGGCGCGCATGGGCCTGCAGCGCAAGCTCGAGGCGACCTGCCGGGTCTATGAGCAGCTTCGCAAGGCCGGCGTGAAGGTGGTGATCGGGGGCGACTACGGCTTCACGCTGACCCCGATGGGCGAGAACGCCCGCGACATCGGCCATTTCGTGAAGTTCTTCGGCTACACGCCGGCCGAGGCGCTGCGGTGCGCCACGGCGGTCGGCGGCGAATTGATGGGCTACGGCGGCGAGCTCGGCCTCGTCCGCGAGGGCGCGCTGGCCGACCTCCTGCTCGTCGAGGGCAATCCGCTGCAGGACCAGTCGGTCCTGGTCGGCCCCGACCGCCTCGCCATGATCATGAAGGACGGGCGAATGCACCGCGACCCCCGCCCGCGCCTCTCGAGGCCGCAGCGGATCGCGGCGGAATAGGAGCCGCTCGGGCGCCGTGGAAAGATCGCGCTCGGGCGGCGGGCTGGCGCTGGAGATGAGCGGCATCTCGAAATCGTTCCCCGGCGTGCGCGCGCTGCAGGACGTGAGCTTCGACTGCGCGCCGGGCGAGGTCCACGCCATCTGCGGCGAGAACGGCGCCGGCAAATCGACGCTCATCAAGATCCTGGGTGGCATCTACCAGCCCGACGCCGGCGCGATCCGGATCGCGGGGACGCCCGCCGTTCTTCCCCATCCCGTCGCCGCCCGGCGCGCGGGCATCAGCATCATCCACCAGGAGCTGAGCCTGCTGCCCGACCGCTCGGTGGCGCAGAACATCTTCCTCGGCGACGAGCCGACCCGGCGCGGCATCCTCGACCGCGCCGCCATGCGGGAGGGCGCACGAGCGATCCTGGCGAGGCTGCAATGCGCAATCGCCCCGGATCGCCGGGCCGGCGACCTGTCGGTCGCCGAGCAGCAGCTCGTCGAGATCGCCAAGGCGCTGGCGTCCGGTCCACGCATTCTCGTGATGGACGAGCCAACGGCGGCGCTCGACGACACCGAGGCGGCCCGCCTCCTCACGCTGGTGCGGCAGCTTCGCGACGGCGGTGTTGCCGTGATCTACGTGTCGCACCGCATGGCGGAGATCGCCGCCATCTCGGACCGCGTCACGGTCCTCAAGGACGGCCGCAAGGTGGTCACGGACCGTACGGACGCCATGCCGCCGGAGCGGCTGGTGCGTGCCATGGTCGGGCGCGACCTCGCCGATTTCTTCCCGCCGCGCGGGACCGGTGCGGGTGACGTGCTGCTCGAGATCCGAGGCGGCGGCAACGCCGAGCTAGCCGACATCGACGTCACGGTCCGCCGCGGGGAGATCGTCGGCGTGGCGGGACTCGAAGGGTCGGGCAAGACGGCGCTCGCCCGAGCGGTCTTCGGCGATCGGCCGTTCACCCGCGGCGAGGTGCGGTTCGAGGGCAGGGCGCTCCTGCCCAGCTCGGTGCGGGCGGGCATCGTCGAAGGCATCGGCTTCTTGCCGGACGACCGCAAGCGCGAGGGACTCGCGCCGGGGCAATCCGTCCGCGACAACGCGGCCCTGGTCCTGCGCGCCTTCGCCCGCGCGCTCGGGCGGCCCAGGGCAGGCGCCATGGCGGATGCGGCGCTCGACGCGCACCTGCGCGCGCTCGACGTGCGGGCCGCTCGGCTCGACGGCGCGATCGGTCTCCTGTCCGGGGGCAACCAGCAGAAGGTCATCATCGCGCGCTGGCTCGCGCGCGATCCGAAGCTGCTGGTCTTCGCCGAGCCCACCCGCGGCATAGACGTGGCCGCCAAAGCCGCGATCTACGCCATCATGCGCGACCTCGCGGCGCGCGGGCGCGGCATCCTGATGATCTCGTCGGACCTAGCCGAAGTGGTCGGGGTCAGCGACCGGATCGTGGTCATGCGCGAAGGCCGCATCGTCGGCGAGTGCCCCGGCGGCGCCGCCGAGGAGGAGGTCATGGCCCTCGCGGTCGGCCATCGCACGCCGCCGGCCGCGGACGAAATCAGGATGGCGTCGTGAGCGCGGCACTCCGCCCCTCGCGATCCCAGCGCCGCGGCGCGCCGGTTCCGCTCCTGCTCTTCCTCGGATCGGCGGCGCTCTACGTCGCCGTGGCGCTCTGGACGCGCTCGCTCAACCAGCTCGACCTCGGGGGGATCGTCGGCCTGCTGCAGCGCATGGTGGCGCTCGGCACGACGGCGCTCGGCCAGACCTTCGTCATACTCGCCGGCTCGATTGACCTGTCGGTCGGCAGCCTGATCAGCGTCGGGGCCGTGATGGCCTCCTTCATCATGCGCGGCGAGCCGGGCATGATGCTGCCGGCGGTCCTCGCGGTGCTGGCGATCTCGGCCGCGGTCGGGGCGGTCAACGGCCTCGTCATCGCGCGGCTCAAGGTCAGCCCGCTCATCGCGACGCTGGCATCGGGCCTCATCCTGCAAGGGCTGCTCTCGGCCAGCTTCAGTGACTTCGCGGGATCAGTCCCGCCGGCGTTCGAGGCCGTCGCCTACGGCGCGATCGGTCCCGTGCCGTGGTCCGTGCTGGCTCTGTTCGTGCTGGCCCTCGCGAGCGCCTGGCTGCTCCGCGAGACGCGGTTCGGCGCCCATCTATACGCCGTCGGCGGCAACGCCGCCGGGGCGCGCCTCGCCGGCATCCGCACCGACCTCGTGCTCGTCCAGGCCCACGTCCTGTGCAGCCTCTCCGCCGGGCTCACCGGGCTCTACCTCGCAAGCCGGCTGCGGTCTGGTGCGCCCTGGATCGGGCGTGACGGCGTCTATGACCTCGAATCCATCGCGGTCGTGGTGATCGGCGGCACGCTGCTGGCAGGCGGCCGCGGCGGCGTCTGGGGCACGATCGCGGGCGTGCTCCTGTTCGCGGTGCTGGATGCCGGGTTCAACATGCTGGGCGTGCCCGCCTTCCCCAAGCAGGTCCTGCGCGGCGCCATCGTGATCGCCGCCGTCGCGGCCTATTCGGCGCGCACGGCGGGGCACGTGGCATGACCGTCGCGCTGAAGGCGCCGCTGCCGCGTCTCCGCACCGCCGACCTCGCCCGGCGGCTCAACGTCGGGGTGGTGATCTTCGCCGTCCTGTTCGCGGCCGTGGCGATCAAGCAGCCTTCGTATATCGAGCCGGCGGGCTTCCTGAATTTCCTGCGCCGCGCCGCGCCGCTCGCGATCCTCGCCTGCGGCCAGGTCTTCGTGATCGTCGCGGGCGGCTTCGACCTGTCCGTCGGCTCGCTGGTGACGCTCGACGGTCATCGGCGGCTCGATGATGACCGGGGGCGATCCCGCCGCGACCTGGGCCGCGATCGCCGCGCTCTACGCCTGGGGCTCGCCGTTGGCCTGATCAACGGCCTCGTCGTCTCCTTCCTCAAGGTACCGTCCATCATCGCGACGCTCGGCATGCTGCTGTCCTTGAATGGTGTGGCCATGATGTGGTCGGGCGGCTCGCCGCGGGGTTACCTGCCGGCCAATTTCCGCATGTTCGGCCGGCTCGTTTTCCGGGACGTCCCCGTGACCGGCACGATGCCGCTTGCGGTCCTGATCCTCGCCGCCGTCGCGGGGCTAGCCTGGTGGGGGCTTCACGGCACGGTGTTTGGCCGACGCGTCTTCGCGGTCGGCGACAACCCGCGCGCGGCCGAACTCGCGGGCGTCCCGGTGGCATCGCGCGGATCGCGGCGTTCGTGGTCTCGGCGCTCGCGGCTGTGACGGCCGGCGTCATGCTCGGCGGGTTTGGCGGCGTGTCGACCGATGTTGGCCAGGGCTCGAGCTACAGGCCATCGCCGCCTGCGTGTCGGTGGCGCCCAGCTCATGGGCGGGCGCGGCAGCGTCGTGGGCGTCGTGGCCGGCGCCCTGAGCTTCTTCGCCCTATTCACGCTGCTGAACCTCCTCGGCTTGCCGCAGGCACTGAAGGATACGGCGCAAGGCCTTATCCTGATCGTCGCGGTCGCGTCGGGCGCATATCGCCGACGACGTGGGGAGTAACCGGGCGGCTCGGCCGCTCCGGATCTGCACAAGGAAGGAAAAGAGGAGATCGTCAAGGCTGTCCGATGCATCGGCGCCTTGCTTGCGGTGGGTTTCGGCGCGGGCGCCTGGGCGCAAAACTTCAAGACCAGAAAGATTTCGACTCCGCCAAGGACTCTCTTCGCGATGACGCCCAAGGCCGGCCGACAAGCCATGGGAGCAGCATCTCGGGGGAAAGGAAGTCGACACGTCGAAATATAAGAAGCCGGGCCCCTATCGCATCTGCTTTTCGAACGCCGGCGTCGACAATCCGTGGCGGGTGGCTGGCTGGACACACCATGCAGGCCCAAGTTGAAGTGCTGAAAGCCCGACATCAAGTCGTTTACGGTCGCGGACGCTCAGGGCAAGGACGACAAGCAGATATCCGACATCAACGCCTTCGTCTCGAGCGGCAATTGCGATGCGCTGATCGTCTCGCCGAATACGACGGCGGCGTTGACGCCGGCGGTCGAGGCGGCCTGCCCAAGCCGCTGCCGGTGATCGTGTTCGATCGCGGCGTCCTGACTTAGTGCCCGGTGACCTTGATCAATCCGGTGGGCGGCTACGGCTGGGGCATCCAGACGGCGAATTTCATCGTCTCCAAGCTGCCGAAAGGCGGGAAGGTGCTAGCGCTGCGCATTCTTCCCGGGGTCGACGTGCTTGAGACCCGATGGTCCGCCGCCAACCGCATCTTCAAGGAGAACGGCGTCAACGTCGTCGGCGCCGAATTCACCAACGGCGATAACGCGAAGACGAAGGCGATCGTCGACGACTACATCAGCCGCTTCGGCAACATCGACGCGGTCTGGATGGATGCGGGCGCGACCG